>CALWLJ010000020.1 GCA_944381495.1 uncultured Mediterraneibacter sp.
CATCATACCCTCCCGCAATCGTGTTGTACTTTGAGTTTTTTCAGCGGTGCGCCCGTAACCTTAAAAATCAGTTCGTCAACGCAGTCCGCATATCTGCCTTGCGCAAGGAGCTGATTTTTCAGTTCCACAAGGCTATGTAGCAGGATTGTCCTTTCGTGGCTATCCAGATAAATGTGGAATTTCTGTTCTCTCATACGAGCCACCTCCGTTTCTTCACTCTCATTATATGTAGGAATGCAAAGCAGCTCAAATGTGCAATCTTGGTAAAAAAATAAGCGTATCACTATCTCTAATGATACGCCCTTGTTCTAAATGACTTCAAAATGCTTTAAAGCATCTTTAATTGCCTCCACTTTCTCTGCTGTCGGATGTTTTCTCGGCTGTTTCAATTCTTCTACCGCATTAGGGGCATCATACATTGGCAAGCCCAAACTTCTCTTTACCTCTGCTATATAAGCGGTATGTACCTTGAAGCCATATTTCGCTTCTATGTATTCCTTTATCATTTTGTAGGTAACTCGCTCTTTCGGCTTGTACGCCTCGGCTCTTTTAGCGATATTATCAAGTGGTACTTTGCCCTCTCCCTCGCCAAACTCCACTTTTACGCTGATTGTGCTGTCAGGTTTTTTGTGGGAAAGCAGTACAACCGTCTCCACATGCACTGTCATCCCAAACTGATCAAACGCCCTCACCTTCTCCAGCTCATACCCCTCTCCGCACAGCACCTTCAGGTCTCTTGCAAGCGTTGCCGGATCGCAGCTGACATACACCACCTTCTCAGGAGCCATCCTGACGATTGTTTCCAGAAGCTTCTCATCGCAGCCCTTCCGGGGCGGATCCACCACGATCACATCCGGATGTACTCCGGACGCATTTTCCCCCTGTTCCTCACCGCTGTTCTGTTCGTAGAATGCCGGCAGTACTTCCTCTGCCTTTCCCACGAAGAACTCTGCATTAGTAATCCCGTTTATCTCGGCGTTGGTCCGTGCGTCTTCGATAGCCTGGGGCACGATCTCTACACCGTAGACTTTTCCCGCTTTCTGTGCCAGGAAAAGAGAGATCGTCCCTATGCCGCAGTACAGATCCCATACTGTCTCTCCGCCTTTGAGGTTCGCGTATTCCAGAGCCTGGCGGTACAGTTTCTCCGTCTGGACCGGATTAACCTGATAAAAGGAAAGGGGCGAGATCCGGAAACGGATATCTCCAATCAGATCCGTGATGTATCCCTGTCCCCAGAGGATCTCATATGTGTCTCCCATGATCACATTATCCCTGCGGGTGTTGGGGCTTATTGTAATGCTTGTCATCCCTTTGATCTTTCTCAGTTCCCGGACAAGTTCCTCTCCGTGAGGAAGGACTGTCCCATTTACCACGAGACAGACCATGATCTCGCCGGTCCTGAATCCATAGCGCAGGAGGGCATGCCGTATCACACCTGTCCCGGTCTTCTCGTCATAAGCCTTCACATCAAACCTGCGCATAAAGTCCAGGATGATCTCCAGTATCTCCTTGTTCACTCCTACTCCAAGCGCACAGTCTGTATTGGCGATGATATCGTGCGTCCTGCCTGCATAGAATCCGGTCAGAGGGTTGCCTTCCTTGTCCCGGCCAAAGGGAAACTGGGCCTTATTCCTGTAACCAAAAGGATTTTCCATACCCACGACCGGCTCTGTCACCCGGTCAAGAAGTTCCGGGGCAAATCCGCCGATCCGCTCCAGGTTGTTCCTGACCTTTTTCTCCTTGAATTCCAGCTGCTTCTCATAGGACATTTCCTGGATCTGGCAGCCGCCGCATTTTCTTGCAAAGGGGCATCGGGGCTCTACCCGGTCTGCCGAAGGACGTATGACCTTCATCAGCCTGGCATAGCCGTAATTTTTCTTTGCCTTCATGATCTTCGCTTCCACGAGATCGCCGATCACTGCATCTTTGATAAACAGCGTATAGCCGCCTGCCTTTCCGATTCCTTCCCCGTTCACCCCGATATCTGTGATCTCCATCACAACAGTTTCATTTTTCTGCATAGCCTGCTCCTCTTCTCATACTCCTTCATCTGACAAGGTCCTTCTCTCACAAAAAACTTCACTCGCATAAACTTCTCTTACAAAAATCTTCTCTTATAAAAATCTTCTCTTATAAAAATCTTATTATATGCGATCTTCTCTTAAAATACAAAAGCCTCTCGTATCCTGTCCCATCACGCAGTCGGGGACGTAACCCCGATGCGTTACGCCCCCGATGTTCTCCTCAGATTAGACTCAAACAATCTGTTATATCCAAGCCAATCTGTTCCTGTTTTTCCCTTAAATATCTCTGTCAGTGTCTGCATTTTGGCATCTGCATTGTCCGCCAGGTTCAGCGCCAGAGCCTCTGCCAGAGCCGGCTTCTTGGGCGAACCGTACTCCAGCTCTCCGTGATGGGCCACGATACAGTGCTTCAGCTCATTTGCCAGTTTCGGCGGGAAATCCGGTATCGTCCGGAGTGCCTCATCGATCATCTCCACTCCGATCACGATATGTCCGATCAGCTGGCCTTCATCTGTATAGTCGTTGTCCGGGAATGAAGATAGCTCCCGTATCTTGCCGATATCATGACAGATTGCCGCGGCAAAGAGCAGATCTCTGTTCAGGATAGGATAAGCGCCTGCAAAGTATTCGCACATATGGAGAACGCTCAGTGTGTGCTCAAGCAGGCCGCCGGAGAATCCGTGATGGACCGTCTTCGCCGCTGAATGTCCCTTGAATATCTTTATAAATTCTCCGTCTTTTACAAAATAATATTCCAGGAGCTGCTTCAGATATGGGTTGGATATCTGGCGAATGTATGCTGTCAGTTCCTCATACATTCCTTCTACACTTTTCTCCGTGGTAGGCATGTAATCTGCCGGGTTGTACTCTCCCTCCTGGGCTTTGCGGATCTGACGGATGTTCAGCTGCAGATTGCCATTGTAGCTGATCACATCTCCGAACACCTCTATGAAATCCTTCTCATCATAATCCGCGATTCCCTGGGAATTGGGATCCCACACTTTTCCGTCCAGGGTCCCTGTTTTATCCTGCAGGATCAGGTTATCGTAAGGCTTTCCGTTTCTCGTCTCCGCAGATCTTTTTCCCTTGCACAGATACACATTTCTTATTGTCTCACCTTCATGAAGTCCATTGATATATCTCATTTAAAATAATTCCTCTCTATTTCATTCCCATATGCCGCTGCCGCGCCAATTTTCTGCGGCACAGTTCAGCCAGATTATTCTTTACTTCCGACTGTAACCGTAAACTCTACGTCCACATACCCGTCTGCCCCAAGACGTCTGGCTCCAATGGTAATCTGGCTTCCCGCTTCTGTTTCCAGCAGCGCTCTCTGATATGTAACCACACTGGTCACATCCTCACCATCCACTTTACAGATCACATCCCCGATCTGTATTCCGGCGGACATAGCCGGTGAATCCGTCTCCACATCTGTCACATATATTCCGGCGGGCATCCCCTGTTCTTCCTGAATCGCAGTAGTTACGGAAGTTCCCGAAACCCCTATATAAGGAACGCTGTCACCATTAGCCAGCAGCTCTATTACTGATTTCAATCCTGAGATGCCATAGGCATTGACCGTGGCCATGCTCCTGCCTTCCCATATAGACGGCACCGCAATACCGATCACCTCGCCCTCCATGTTAAACAGAACGCTTGTCCCGCCATCTGCTGCCGCCACATCTGTGGCGATCACGCTGCACTCTCCGTCATAGAATGTATCCTTGTACTCTCCGGAACTGACGACTCCGTATCCGTATCCCCCGGCATAACCAAACATATTGCCCAGGGCGATAACCGGGTCTCCCCGCTTGACCAGATTGGAGTTGCCCAGTACTGCAACCTTGATTGCTGACCATGTTGAGGAAGAGATGCTGCTCCTTGGTACACTGAAAACTGCCAGTCCGATATTCCTGTCCTGCTTTTTCAATGTTGCGGTATAGACAGAATCATCGGCAAATGTCACGGTCCAGCTGTCCGCACGACTACACACAGAACAGTCTGCAAGGATAAGAAGCTCCTGGCCGTTATCGGCAGTAATAATACCTGTTACTGACGCCCGGATTCCTGTGGCCTCCGCTTCCCAGTCCTCCTCGCCGGATGTGCGGCTGACGGATACAATACCTTTTCCCGCTTCCCGTGCAAGACTGTACATACTTGACATAAGAGTCTCATAATCCTGAGAATCCAGGACCTGCTCCTCCACCGGCTGTGTCTCCGTCTGCTGATCCTCATCCGATGGTTCTTTATCCTCCGGGATGGTAACTGTCTCCGGTTCTCCCCGGAAAATGTGCTCTGCCCATGGTTTAAGCGCAAAAAAAGCAAGGCAGGCAAAAACTCCCAGGATCACTCCGTATATGGCGATCCTAACAAATTCCTTTAAAAGTTTTTCCCTGCTTATGGGTTTCGGCTTTATCGTCTCCTGCAGAAAAGAATACTCTTCATCGGGGCCCTGATCCGGTCCCGGATTCTGATCTTTATGGTTCGGCATAGGCTTTATTCTCCTTCGCATATTAGTATAACCGATTCGCCCCGATTGTTCAATAAGAGAAACGGCAAAGTTCCGGTCCTCTTGTTCTCAGTGTCCGAACATGAACGAGTTCTTTTAAAATGTACCTTAAGTAGAAAAAGCCTTTTCTTTACCGGGAGAATGGAGTAAAATGAGACATGAATTACATTTTACAGGCCGCCGTGTATTCCTGCGGCCGCAGATTTAAGGGGTATTATGAATCAGAAAACTTTAACGAAACTGGAATTTGACAAGATCATTGCGCTTCTTGAGGAGGAAGCTTCCTCCTTCCGTGGCAGACAGCTCTGCCGCCGGCTGAAGCCGATGACTGATATAGACAAGATCAACACATATCAGGAGCAGACAGCCGCCGCTTTCACCCGGATCGTGCGGAAGGGCCGCATTTCCTTCGGGGACGCGGCACCTGTCGAAGAGTCCATGAAGCGTCTGGAGATCGGCGGCGCCCTGAGCATTACAGAACTGCTCCGGATCAGCCGTCTCCTTGCCAACACGGCAAGAGTCAAGTCTTACGGCAGACATGACACACAGGAGGACTCCGGTGACTGTCTGGATCCGTATTTCGATCAGCTGGAGCCTCTGACGCCTCTGGCAAATGAGATCGACCGCTGCATCATCTCCGAGGATGAGATCAGCGACGACGCAAGCGGCACGCTGAAGCACATCCGCCGCAGCATCGGCGGCATTAATGATAAGGTGCATTCTACACTGACCGGACTGGTAAACGGATCTTTGCGCAATTATCTCCAGGATCCCATCATCACCATGAGGGGCGACCGTTACTGCCTGCCGGTCAAGGCGGAGTACAGAGGTCAGGTCCAGGGACTGATCCATGACCAGTCTTCCACAGGATCTACGCTTTTTATCGAGCCTATGGCTGTCGTAAAGCTGAATAACGACCTGAAGGAACTCTATGCGAAGGAACAGGAAGAGATCCAGGTCATACTGGCTGATCTGAGCGAACAGGCCGGACAGTATATCGAGGAGATCCGGGCAGACTACAGAGCAATGACTGACCTGGATTTCATCTTTGCCCGGGGAGCTCTTGCACTCTCCATGCAGGCCAGCCGTCCGGTATTCAATACAGATGGACGTATCCGTATCCGGGAAGGCCGTCATCCGCTTCTGGATGCGAAGAAGGTAGTGCCGATCACCGTATCTCTGGGAGAGGATTTTACTCTGCTTATTATTACCGGACCGAACACCGGAGGCAAGACCGTATCTCTGAAAACAGTGGGGCTGTTCACTCTGATGGGACAGGCAGGTCTTCACATTCCTGCCGGGGACCGTTCGGAGCTGTCTGTGTTCCGCCAGGTATATGCGGATATCGGAGACGAACAGAGCATCGAACAGAGTCTGAGTACCTTCTCCTCTCATATGACGAACATTGTCTCCTTCCTGAAAAAGGTAGACGAGCACTCCCTTGTCCTGTTTGATGAGCTGGGTGCAGGTACAGACCCTACAGAGGGAGCGGCGCTGGCAATTGCCATCCTGTCCTATCTCCACGGAAGAGGGATCCGTACCATGGCGACGACACACTACAGCGAGCTGAAGGTCTACGCGCTCACTACAGATGGCGTGGAAAATGCATGCTGTGAGTTTGACGTTGAGAGTCTGCGTCCTACCTACCGTCTCCTGA
This sequence comes from uncultured Mediterraneibacter sp., assembly GCA_944381495.1. Classification (GTDB taxonomy): domain Bacteria; phylum Bacillota; class Clostridia; order Lachnospirales; family Lachnospiraceae; genus Mediterraneibacter. The sequence goes on from CALWLJ010000020.1 coordinate 6,194, forward strand.
TCGGTATTCCCGGCAAGAGTAATGCTTTTGCCATCTCCGGGAAGCTGGGACTTCCGGACTTCATCATCGAGGACGCCCGGCGCAGGCTGAGCGAGCAGGATATATCATTCGAGGATCTGCTCAGCGATCTGGAGGCCAGCAAGAAGACCATAGAGAAAGAGCAGGAAGAGATTGCCGCCTACCGTCGTGAGGCCGAGGCCCTCCGCTCCCGTGCGAAACAGCAGCAGGATAAGCTGAACGAGCAGAGAGACCGCATCATCCGCGAAGCCAATGAGAAAGCCAACGCGATCCTGCGGGATGCCAAGGAAGTGGCAGACGAGACCATTAAGAATTTCCGGAAATTCGGAAAGGAAAATATATCAGCGGCAGAGATGGAGAAAGAGCGGGAGCGTCTCCGTAAGAAGATCAATGATACGGCTGCCGCTTCTTCTCTGAAGGTTGAGAAACAGAAGAAGGCTTACAAGCCTTCCGACTTCAGGCTGGGCGAATCCGTGAAAGTCCTCAGCATGAACCTGACCGGAACCATCGCTTCCAAACCGGATTCCAGGGGGAATGTGACTGTACAGATGGGTATTCTCCGTTCCCAGGTCAATATTTCCGACCTGGAGATCATCGAAGAGCCTTCGCCATACACGCCGAAGAAGCTGAACCGCACCTCCAAAGGGAAGATCAAGATGGGCAAATCTCTGACTGTCAGTCCGGAGATCAACCTTCTCGGAAAAACAGTGGACGAAGCCGTAATGGAGCTGGACAAATATCTGGACGACGCCATGCTCTCCCATCTGAATACCGTGCGGGTTGTACATGGAAAAGGAACCGGCGCGCTCCGGAAAGGAATCCATGAATATCTGCGCCGCCAGAAGCATGTCAAGTCCTACCGGCTCGGCGAATTCGGAGAAGGCGATGCAGGCGTCACCATTGTAGAACTGGGATAATCAAATACGGAGCGGATTCCTTCCGCTCCGGCGTCATAAAGGAGGACATTACTATGGCCGTAAAACAGAAAATTCTTATTGTCGACGACGATGAAAACATTGCAGAACTTATTTCACTCTATCTTACCAAAGAGTGCTTCGACACAAAAATCGTATACAACGGAGAAGATGCGCTGTCCGCCTTCGACACCTACCGACCCAGCCTGATCCTGCTGGATCTGATGCTCCCGGGCATCGACGGCTATCAGGTCTGCCGTGAGATCCGGGCAAAATCCTCCACTCCTATCATCATGCTCTCAGCGAAGGGCGAGGTATTTGATAAGGTACTGGGACTGGAGCTGGGCGCAGATGACTACATTATGAAACCCTTTGACTCCAAAGAGATGGTCGCCCGGGTCCGCGCAGTACTGCGGCGTTACCAGCCTGCCAGACATGAAGAGGAACCGGCGGAAAAGGCGAAATGCGCAGAGTTCGAAGACCTTACGATCAACCTGACTAACTACTCTGTCATGTGCGACGGCAAAAATGTGGAGATGCCGCCCAAGGAACTGGAGCTTTTATATTGTCTTGCCTCCTCTCCCAACCAGGTATTTACAAGGGAACAGCTTCTCGACCGGATCTGGGGATATGAATATATCGGCGACACCCGGACCGTAGACGTACACATCAAGCGGCTCCGCGAGAAGATCAAGGATCATCCACACTGGAAGCTGAGCACCGTATGGGGAATCGGATATAAATTTGAGACAAAATAAAGAGGAGCAGCTGGTTTATGAAAAGTATTCTTCATCTGAAATTCATTGCATTATATGTGATCTTCGGATTCCTCTGCCTCTTCACTACAGCTACACTTACGACCCAGCTGGTATCTGACCGTCTGGAGGAGGATCTCTCCCGGACACTTTACAGAGAGGCATCGTTGATCGCCAGCGATTACCTGCCTTCCTACTTCTCCGAAGACTCCTCCATCCAGGCGGTCCAGGCACAGCTGGCTGCCATGCGGCTGTATCTGGACTCGTCTCTCTGGTTTGTGTCAGATGACGGAACTCTGATCACCGCATCCAACCTTGAAGGAACATCCTCCCCCCCGGCGATCGATTCCTTCAACCCGGCGGAGATCGGCGGCAGCCAGTATATTACCGGCGACTATCACGGATATTTTAACGAAGAAGTCATCACAGTCATGGCTCCTGTAACACAGGGATTTTCCACCCGCGGTTATCTGCTGATCCACTGTCCTGTAAGTAATATTGATGAGCGCACTGACTTTGTTATGAGATCTATCTATATCACACTGATCGTTATTTTCGTTCTGTCCTTTATCTTTATGATCGGTTTTCATTTCTTCGTATATCGTCCTCTCCGGCAGATCTCAGAAGCCGCAAGACAGTATGCCCTGGGAAACCTGGGCTACGAGATTCCTGTCACCGCTCATGATGAGATGGGATATTTGTCGGCATCTCTCAATTACATGGCGGTACAGCTAAAAGACATGGACGATTATCAGAAGAAGATCGTGGCAAATGTCTCTCATGATTTCCGCTCTCCGCTCACATCTATAAAAGGATACGTGGAAGCCATGGCGGACGGCACGATTCCCCAGGAACTTTACGGGAAATATCTCAATATTATCCTCTTTGAGACAGAACGCCTGACAGACCTGACCAGGGATCTGCTCACGCTGAATGAATTCGATACAAAAGAGCTCATGCTGGATAAATCTGTCTTTGATATCCAGGAAGTCATCAAGACAACGGCGGAATCTTTTGAAGCTGTATGTACACCGAAACATATATCGATCGAACTTCTTCTGCTTCCCGGTACAGTAGGTGTATCAGCAGACAAAAGGAAAATCCAGCAGGTGCTCTATAACCTGCTGGATAATGCGATCAAGTTCAGTGATAATGAATCTTCCATTACAGTTGAAGTGGTGGAAAGAAATGATAAGATCTTCGTCTCCGTGAAGGACCAGGGCATCGGGATCCCGCGGAAAGAACAGAATAAAGTCTGGGAGCGTTTCTATAAATCTGACCTTTCCCGGGGCAAGGACAAGAAGGGAACGGGTCTTGGCCTTGCCATTGTAAAGGAGATCATTCAGGCCCATGATGAACATATCAATCTCATAAGCACAGAGGGCGTTGGTACAGAATTCATCTTTTCTCTGAGCAAAGCACAGAACGGATCCGGCCAGAAAAACTGACCGGATCCGTTCTTTTTTATGCTTCTTCGATTCTTATTCATACAGCATGGCCTGTATAGACTCTTCTTCCATATTCTCCTGGTCTACCCATATATACCCCGTGTCTACTACTGCCTCATTACCGCTTTCCAGCACAGTACGGGCTGCTGCCACTACAGTCGCATATCCCATTCCAAAAGGATTCTGCACGATCAGGCCGTCTATAGCGCCATTTTCCAGATCATCGATCTGACTGCTTCCTGCATCGAATCCCATGACCTGTACATTTTCGATCATTTCCGCATTCTCAAGTGCTGCCACCGAAAGCTGTACCGCATCCTCATTCGTTCCGAAGCATCCTTTCAGATCCGGGTGTTTTCCGAGACAGTAGGCTACCGCATCCTCGTCACTCATCGCCTGGGCTGCACTGTTCACCTGATCCATGATCTCGTTTGCATTGTCTGCAGTATCCGTCTCTTCTCCGCCCTCTTCTCCAGCTCCTGCATCGCCGCTGTCAGAGCTGTCAGGCGACGTACCGCCATCTCCATCCGCTGCATTGGCCGGATCCTGAGACTCAGCCGCCACAGCCGCCCTTGCTGCCTCCAGCTGTTCCGGTGTGATCTCCAGCTGCTCCGCCGCTGCCTGCTCTTTCAGGCTGTCCAGCTGATCCATATAGATGGTTTCCACCACATTTATCTGCGGATAATTCTCTGATATTTCTGATGTAAAGGCCTGCGCCCGCTCTTTCGCATTTCCAGAGACAGAATCATGTACGATCAGCGCAACTTCTCCTGCCCCCCCTGTCGCCTCGCACAGCTTCTGCGCGCCTTCTGCCGCTGCAGCAGTATTGTCAGTAATACAGATGCACTGGATTCCCTGATAAGTATTATCTGAATCAAAAGCCACGATCGGAATGCCATTTTCCGTAGCCAGATCAAACTGAACTGCAGAGGCATTCTCATCCACACTTGCAATAGCGATCACATCCGGATATCTGGCAAGTTCTTCGTCCAGGATATTCACCTGCTCGTCAATATCCTCTCCGCTTGAGGGCGCATTAAAAAGCACCTTGATACTGTCGTCTCCACTGTAATCCAGCATCTCATTCAGATCATCCGCCGCCTGCTGTACACCTGCTCTGATCTGATTCCAGTATGGGCTGTCCTCTTCCTTGCCAAGAACCGAAATATAAGTCCCCGGCTCCAGGTTCAGTCCTTCCACACTGCTGTAAGCCGACGGATTGATCGCATTCAGCTTTGCCTGGTAAGGCAGCTCTTCCGCCACATCTCCCGTAAACGGATCCTCGTTCTCATTTGAACTGCAGCCACACAGTCCCACCGCCGCACACAGGCCGGCTGATATTACAGTTAACATTTTCTTTTTCATAATACAGTCTCCAATCTGCTGCACAACACAGCACAGTTTTCCATATTTTTCATATATTTCCATGCATTGACAGACCCCGGCATACCGCCTCAGACCTGCCCGGAGTTCTCCCCAAAACCCCACATAAAAGATATCATACACCAATCATCCGAAAAAGGAAGTAATTTTTTCTTAATTTTCTCAGTATTTTCACAATTTTCCCCTTATTCATCCAGAATCACGCTATATCTCCCTCCGGATATGGTATTAAATTTAGAACATGAAAATCCCTTGTATATTTATGTCTGTTGTATTAAAATAGGGATAACGAAAAGCGGAAGTACTGCTTTCGGAAATCATGAGAAGGAGGATACATACTATGGCACATGTAATTAGTGATGAATGCGTAAGCTGTGGTACATGCGAGGGCGAATGTCCAGTAGGCGCTATCTCCGAAGGCGATGGCAAATATGAGATCGACGCTGACGCTTGCATCGACTGCGGCGCATGTGAGGCTGCCTGCCCGACAGGTGCTATCTCAGCTGAGTAATAACACGGTTTATAAAATGTTCGAAAACAGAGGTGCCGTTTCCCCATTGGGAGACGGCATCTCTGTTTTTTGTATTATTTTGACGAACGATTGATAGGCTGTTGGCGGACATGCTGTGCTATAATGTGAACAGGTTAAGACCAGGAGGAGGTATAAAAATTAATGGGTGAAGTCAGATTTATGATCTCTGAGGCAGCCAAGCAGGTTTCTGTTGAATCTCATGTTCTCAGATACTGGGAAGAGGAACTTGGACTGACCATCGGCCGCACAGAGATGGGACACCGATATTATACCAGAGATGACATCCAGCTTTTCCGCTGTATTAAGAAACTGAAAGATGAAGGAATGCTTCTTAAGGATCTGAAACCTCTCATTCCTGAACTAAAACGTACCCGTCTGAAACTGAAAGAAGCAGAGGCACAGGCAGTTTCTGAAACGGGGGCTGCCCAAGATACAACCGCAGCCTCTGCTGCATCTGCAGCTCCTGATTCTCCGGGATCCGCCCTGTCTTCCATGTCTGCCGCATCCCCCGCCGGAAAAGCCGCAGATTCCCCGACTGAAGTAGTAATCCCGCTGCGGCAGCTTGATCAGGTACGCGCCCTGATCAGCGACGTAGTATCAGAAGCCGTAGCAAACAACAATGAAGTACTTAAAAAAGACATCAGCAATGCTGTGACTGCTGATGTCATACATGAAATCGATTATCTTCTGCAGGCGAAAGACCGCCAGCAGGAAGAACATTTCCGGAAACTGGACGCCCTGATCCGTCAACAGCAGGCAAACCGCCGGGAGACGGTAAAAGGGAATCCTATTCTGAAGCTCCGGAAGATCTTCACATGATCCTTCATGTGATCTGCTTTATCTGATTCATACGAATTGTTATATGATCTATGATCTTGTCTATACAATTGCTTACATATCCTGCTGCCGCAGTTCGTTTCCGAAACGGGTATACTGCGGCATCCAGGCAAGCCTGACGGTTCCGATGGGGCCGTTTCTCTGTTTTGCGATAATGATTTCCGCGATATTCTTATCCTCAGTATCCGGATTGTAATAATCATCCCTGTAAATAAACATACATACGTCGGCGTCCTGCTCGATGGCTCCGGACTCACGGAGGTCGGAAAGCATGGGGCGCTTATCTGTTCTCTGCTCTACTGCACGGCTGAGCTGTGACAGGGCGATGACAGGCACATTCAGCTCCCTGGCAAGACCTTTCAGAGACCTGGAAATCTCGGAAATTTCCTGCTGACGGCTCTCATTCTTCCGGCCGCCGCTGCCGCTCATCAGCTGCAGGTAGTCGATGATGATCAGATCCAGCCCAAGCTCCAGCTTGTACTTCCTGCACTTGGATCTCATCTCCGCAATGGAGATACCCGATGTATCATCAATGATCATACGGGAATTTCCAATCGTTCCCGCGCCTTCGATCAGTTTTTCCCAGTCGGTATCCGACAGATTTCCCGTCCTCAGAATCTGGGCGTCCACATGGGACTCAAGGGAGAACAGACGGTTCACCAGCTGCTCCTTTGACATCTCAAGACTGAAGATAGCAACCGCCAGATTCTGACGAAAGGCAACATGCTGGGCAATATTCAGCACGAAGGCCGTCTTTCCCATAGAAGGACGGGCCGCAATCAGGATCAGATCCGAACGCTGAAGGCCGGACAGCTTATAATCCAGATCAATAAAGCCAGTGGGAATCCCGGTGACGGTTCCCTTTGTCTTAGATGCCTTCTCAATTACATCCAAAGCATTGAGCACGACCTGACGGATAGGAGTAAACTCCTGGGTATTGCCCCGTTCTACAAGCTCAAATATCTGCTTCTCCGTCCGATTGAGGATCTCCTCCAGGGGCTGATTCTCCTGATAGCACGTATTGGCAATGTCCTCATTGATCCGGATCAGCCTGCGGAGCGTGGACTTTTCCTTAACGATCTCAGCATAATACTTGATATTTGCCGATGTCTGGGTCCCCACCAGAAGTTCCCTGGCGAACTCCAGGCTGCTGACCTCCGGCGGCACATCCTTTTCCTTCAGGTGCTCCTGCAGAGTGATCAGATCTACCGGTTTGCCTTCGTGAAACAGTTCGACGATAGAGTCAAAAAGGATCCCGTAGGCCGTCTGATAGAAATCCTCGCCGATCAGCATCTCCGATGCCACCATGATCGCCTCTTTGTTCATCAGCATGGCCCCCAGGACCGCCTGTTCCGCCTCAATACTGTGAGGCGGAACTCTTTTTAATACAGCTTCCATATCCATAGAGAAAATATCTCCTTATTATCTCTCTTAAAACAAATCTCTACGCTTCTTCCTTAACAACCACTTTCAGTTCGGCTGTAACCTCCGGATGAAGCTTTACATTTACAATATGGGTGCCGAGAGACTTGATGGCCTCCTTCAGCTGGATCTTTTTCTTATCCACATCCAGCCCCATCTGCTCCTTCACCGCTGCGGCGATCTCCTTGCTGGACACAGAACCGAAGGTCCGTCCGCCCTCGCCAACCTTGATAGCCAGCTCTACTTTGCCTTCGCCCAGTTTTCCGGCCAGTTCCTTTGCTGCATCCAGATGCTCCTGAGCCACTTTCTTCTCATTGTTCTTCTGAAGCTTCAGGTCGTTCAGGTTCTTCCCTGTAGCTTCCACTCCCATCTTCTTTGGCAGGATAAAGTTTCTCGCATATCCGTCGTTTACGTTGACGATCTCTCCCTTCTTTCCAAGAGATTTCACATCCTGTAATAAAATAACCTTCATAAATCAAATATCTCCTTCTTCAATCATTTTGTCTATGGTCTCTTTCAGCGCCTTGATGGCCTCATCCACATTGGTGTGGTCAAACTGTGCCCCGGCGGAATTGATATGACCGCCTCCGCCCAGCTTCTCAGCAATGATCTGAACATTTACCTCATCAATCGAACGGGCGCTCAGATAAATCTTTCCTTCATATACGGTAAGCACAAACGACGCCTTAATCCCGCTGATATCAAGCAGCTCGTTGGCCGCCTGAGCCGCAAGGACCGTGGGGCTCTCTATATCGCTGGGGCACACCGCAATGGCGAATTCCTTCCGGTATACTTCCGCGTTACGGACTGCCTCCGCCTTCGCCCGGTAGGATCCCATGTCATCCCGGAACATCTTGCGCACACGGGTAATATCAGCTCCGCATCTTCTCAAAAATGCTGCCGCCTCAAAGGTCCGCACGCCGGTCCGGTTCATAAAGTTTCTCGTATCGATCATAATGCCTGCATACAGGCAGTCTGCCTCTACAGATGGGAACTTCACATCATCTACGATATACTGGAGCACTTCCGCCACCATCTCACAGGTAGAAGATGAGTACGGCTCCACATAGGACAGCACCGCATTCTCGATCACATTACTGCTCTGTCTGTGATGATCCAGCACGGCGATCATCTTCGAGCGCTTCAGCAGCTCCGGACACTCCGTCATCTGAGGCTTGTTGGTATCCACCACGATCACCATGGTATTGTCATTAATATAATCCAGCGCCTGCTCCGAAGTGAGGAAAATATCATCTTCATATGCCGGACTCTCTGCAATCTCATCATAAAGCGGACGTACAGACCCTGTCACCTCGTTGATCACAATGTGTGCCTTCTTCTCCAGGCTGACCACAGCCCGGTAAATGCCCATGCAGGCTCCAAAGGAATCCGGATCCGCGATCTTGTGGCCCATAACAATGACCTGATCCTTTGTCACGATAAACTCCCGGAGCGCTTCCGCCTTTACACGTGCTTTCACCCGTGTATTCTTGGCTGTCTGTTCCTTCTTGCCTCCGAAATAAGTAATACCGTGGCAGTCTTTGATCACGGCCTGGTCGCCGCCTCTCGCAAGGGCAAGGTCGATGGCCACACGGGCATACTGATAACTGAGGGCGTAGGTTGCCGTGTTCAGTCCAAGACCGATACTCAGTGTAGCCGAACGGGCATTTCCGATATTGACCTGCTTGACTTCTTCCAGAATGGAGAACTTATCTTCCTTGATCTTCTTGTAGCTCTCCTTGCGGATCACCACGAAATACTTATCCTTCTCCATCTTCTTAACGATACCGTCCACGTCGCCGATATACTTGTTGATCTTCCTGTCGATCAGAGCCACCAGAAGAGACTGACGCACCTCTTCCACACTCTCCATAACCTCATCGTAATTGTCGATATAGATCAGACCGGCGATCATCCGCTGTTCTTCATTCTCACGGATGTAAGCGTTGAGCTCTGTCACGTCCTTCATGCAGACAGCGACAAAATACTCCTGCTCCTCGGGGATCTGGAGCAATTCCTCCTTCTCGCTGAACCCTTCCAGGGAAACTCTCCGGAGTTCCGCCTGATAGTCACGGTCCCGGTACCTGACTTCCAGCTCTACGTTCTCCATATCATCCTTCGGGAACATGCCCGGATGGAGTTCAGGGATCATCTTGGTGATATAGACATCCTTCTTCTGACCTTCCATCAGAGCTGCAAATGCATCGTTCTTCCACAGGATCCGTCCGTCCTCCAGTGTGATCGCATAGGGAACGGTCAGCTCCTTCAGAAGAAGGTTCTCGATCCCCTTGTACTGCACCGAAAACTGGATCAGATCGGCCAGGATAAGAGAGCGGTTATAGAAGTACAGGCCCGCAGCAATGGCGAAATAGACCAGGATGAAAAAAGACATCATCAGGCCGGCTTTCTTATCTGTCATATACATCCAGATATTCATCGCCACAAGAAGAACCGTCATGATAAGGGGCCAGTGCATATACATCCTCAGCTGGCCCTTTAAGCGCATCTTGTTTTTCTTCTTCATATTCTGCTACCTCACTTTGTAACCTCATTAAGGCACTTCAAAGATATAAACCATTTTCCTGCAATGGAGTTATTATACCACCTTTTTTTCTATTATTCCACTACTCTTTATTGGTAGAAAATACGGCTGTCCGCTATCAATACTTCCTTCCCCCGGAATGCAAAACCATATGCCCGGATTCTTTCTTCCGGCACGCCGTTCTCGATCAGTTCCCTGGCGTAATCCTTCTCCCGGATCTGATTCAGAGCGTTTTGGGCCGTCTCTTCCAGATCCTTTTCCCGCCGGGGATTAAATACTTTGAACTCCATAATAATCCCATCTATTCCTTCTCTGCGGGGAATAAGCATCACATCATAGCGCCCGAAACCGCTCTCTCTGTTTGATGTAAGACGGTATCGATCTGACAGATCCACCATAAGGCCAAGAACAAAACCATGGTAAAATTTCTCCGGTTCCGTGTGCTCCGCATCCTTTGTCGTATCAAAATAGCTGAATGTTCCCCGGGCAACCCGGTTCATATACTCATTCATAGCGTCCACATCCCCCATAAGCAGAGCACGGATAAACTCATTGTAACTGGATGCCGCGGAAGAGAACCAGTCCCTCACCATATGCCGGAACATCACTTTCACTTCGAAGTTCGTCAGCTCCAGGGTATAGATTTGTCTCCATTCCTCATACCCGGACTGGCAAACCTCTCTGTCCTTTACCTTAAGATATCCGCTGGCAAGCAGAAGGCTCCAGATAGCCCGTTCATCCAGATCCAGCTGATGATACACGATCTGCTCATCGATCTCTGTCACTATATTCCCGCCTTCCAGCAGGCTCCGGAAATCATCCTTGATCCTTCCGGAACTCTCCCGGATCAGTTTCCCTACAAGGCTGTTGCTGCTTGTATTCGCCCAGTACGGAGCCGTTTCCCTTTCATCGAGGAAATTAATGATCGACCATGGATTATAAATATCCTTCTGCCTTCCGAAAACAAATCCATCATACCAGGATTTTACTTCTCCCCGCTTATCCTCCAAACCAAATTCATCCAGTGCGTCAAAAACTTCTTCTTCCGTAAATCCAAAACCGGTTTCATACATTTCTGTTGTTGAAGTTACCACCTTCAGGTTATTCAGATCGGAAAAGATCGACTCCTTGCTTACTCTTGTGATTCCCGTCATAAGCGCCCGTTCCAGATAAGGATTCGTCTTGAACGTATAGTTGAACAGACTTCTGGTAAAGGATACCAGCTGCTCCCAGTACCCGTTCACATAAGCCTCCTGCATGGGCGTGTCGTACTCGTCAAGAAGGATAATGACCTTCTCTCCATAATACCGGTACAGATAATCCGATATATTGCGGAGAGACACGGCTGCCGTGCTGTCATCCATACGGGCCGTCACTTCACTGTAGTATCTCTTTTCCTTCTCATTGAGCAGTTCTCCTTGTGTGAGGAAATCAAATCTGTTATAAATCTCTTCGATGATCCGGCAGATATTTTCCCTTGCCGAAAGATAATTATTATCCTTAACCCCTGCGAATGTCAGAAATATCACCGGATATCTTCCCTGGAGCTCACGGAACCTCTCCTCTTCCCATATCTTCATGCCTTCAAAGAGATCGCTCCGCCCGGCATAATCGACGGAAAAGAACTTCTCCGTCATGCTCATATTCAAGGTTTTCCCAAAACGCCGCGGGCGGGTGATCAGCGTCACAATATCCCCCGAGTCCCACCACTCCCGGATAAAATCCGTCTTGTCAATATAAAAATAGTTATTTACACGGACCGTCTCATAATCCTGATGCCCGATTGCCACTGTTCTTGCCATTTTCTTCACCTTTCTGCTCGTGCAAGCACTGCAGCCGCTTGCCGGGCTTATCGCTCCAAAAAAAGAATCGCCTGTACTTTTATAAAAAGTATAGACGATTCTTTTTATTTTCACAACCGGATTCTGTGATTATAATCCAAATCATAAACACATTAAAAAGGCTGCAGAATTATCATTATAATTCTAAATCATTTCCGCAATAAGGACAAACTTTCATTCCTAACGACCCGGCAAATGGCAAATGAGTATGACAATAGGGGCATTTCCAAAAGAATAGAAGAATAAGCCATCCTATAACTACTATGATCAGACCACTTATTGCTACTATACCCTGAAATGATTCACTCACAACAAGTACTAATGCCATTACTGCCAGTCCTAAAAGTATAAAAGTAATAGCTGTTGTTTTTATCGTTCTTAATTTCATAAAAATCTCCTTTCTGATCCCCGAATGCAAGTATCCAGAAAATAAAGTTCTCTCTTCACAGGATGCTTATCTCCATTCACTCATTCTCCTTTTTACAGAAAAATAATACTTACCAGACCAACCAGTATAAAAGCACACCCCCTTATCCTCATACGAACCTTCTCCAACTTTGACAGTCCATTTGCAGTATTCCCTTTCAAATTTTCGCTGATCCGATAAACGGCCGAGGGATTTATGGCCGTTACCCCCCCTATGCCAGCCAAAATAATACCAATCACAACATGCATATGTCTCGGTAATCCCAGTGCTGAACTTATGCTTCCGCCATTGAGTATCCCTGCAAGTCCATTTTCCCTGTCGGGAAAGTTCTCCGACATAATATCATACACTTCTGAGACAGCATATGCCTGACCGTTTGTCAGTCCGCTAAAATCCGACTCTTCGCCTTCCGGTGAAGCACTGCTGTAGCCGAGAACCGTCCATTCCCCATCCTTTTTGGCGATCCGGGTTGTATTCCCCAACTTGCCTGCCAGGATCCACGCATATTCATCCGAAAGCAGGGACTCTATGTCGGATTCCCGTTCCAGACTGTCGAGGAAGTCCGGATTCTTCAGCCGATACATTTTATAGGCGGTAGAATAATCATAATAGTAGGCAGGAAACAACTCATACTCTTCTTCTTTCCTCACCGCTTTCATCACCTGCTCGTACTCCTCCGGATCATAAAAGTCCGTATCGGCAAGACTGATATCCGCCGCATTCACCTCTACGCATCCTGTATACATCCCTGAGCCTGACAGAAATAAAACGAAGAAAAGCAGTAACAGAATCTTTCTTTTCCGGATCATGGCTTATCCCCCTTCCGATTTCACCATCGCGCCGAATTTCTGTGTTCCAAAGCAAACATGAGAATTTTAACTATACTCTTCGCAGCCGGGACCGGCATTAACCGCCCTCTACGTTCTTGTGTTTAAGATCATTATACTCTGCCCCGGATCAGCTGTATATACACATGAAATAAATTTATCCGCGGCAAAACCTGCCGCGGATAAATTGTCACCTGAAGATACACAATATTAAATTTTCTGCGTTAGCACGTTGCTCCGCCGACGAGATGCTTCTGGGCCTTGATATTCTCTTCTTTTCTTGCCAGAAGATCATCCGAGAGCAGCTGCTCCTGTACGTTTTCGAATCCAAGCCGTGCTACGGTGTCTGCGAAGCGCTCGCCTGTGATACCCTGCTCACGGAAGAGGAGGATGGCTTTCTCTACGATATTAAGTACTTCTTCTTTATCTGTAAATACCTTGTCCAGATATCTGCCCTGTGCCACTTTCTTGCCCCAGCGTCCGCCGATGTAGATGCGGTATCCGTTGCTGTAGTTCTCTACAGCATGGAACGGGCATTTTCCTACGCAGCGTCCGCAGTGGTTGCAGTCGCTGTCGTTGATGGTGATCTTGCCATCCACCAGTTTCGCCACCTTGATGGGGCAATTGTTCTCTACCTGGCAAACCTTGCAGCCGCGGCATTTCTCCAGATCGATCTGGGGCACTCTCTGGCCGATGATGCCCAGGTCGTTCAGATCCGGCTTCACGCAGTTGTTGGGGCATCCGCCTACCGCAATCTTGAACTTATGAGGCAGCTTCACTTCCCGGTATCCGTGGTAGAATCTCTCATGGATCTCTTCTGAGAGAGCAAAGGTATCGATCAGTCCGTACTGACATGTGGTTCCCTTACAGGATACAACCGGACGCACCTTGGATCCGGTTCCGCCGGTCTCCAGGCCGTACTGCGCCAGATATTCACGGAGGGGTTCAATGTTATCAAATGGAACGCCCTGTATCTCCATAGTCAGACGAGAGGTCATGGTTACTTCACCGCTTCCGAACTTCTCTGAAGCTTCCGCGATAACGCGGGCCTCCTCTGCGGTAATCTTGCCGTTTCTTGTAATGATCCGTCCGTTGAATTTATCCGGAGTCCTCTTATCTTTCAGGAAGCCGAGAGCTTTCACTCTTGTCTCCTCCTCTTTGGAGACAGCCGCGTCTGTATTTTTCACCTTTACATCGTTGAAGAAGGTAGCGCCTTCCAGAACGACTGTATTCTTATATCCGTAATAGCGCATCCGGTTCTGCAGGAAATAAGCCCGTTTTCCTCTTGCGCATACAAGCAGGATCTTCTCCTCCTTATCCAGTCCTTCGACCTTGCCATTTACAGATGCCAGGTTAACGAAATGTGCTCCCCGGATATTCGGCTCCGGAGCAACGTCTACAACTGTATAGCCCTCTGCCGCTCCTGCCGCGTACTCTGCCGGAGTCATGCTGACCAGGCTGCCGTCCATCTTGTTCATCAGCACATAGACCGCCTGAACAAAGGGATGGATCGCTGTGGAGAAGGGCGGCGCATAGGCGAAGTCCGCATTCTCAAAGTCTTCCAGAACAGCTCCCATATTGATGCCCATCACCGCGATGTCGATCATCTTGTCCACTGCTCCCGGCCCGAATACCTGGGCTCCCAGCAGCTTCCTCGTCTTCTTGTCCGCGATCAGTTTTGTGATGAAAAATGCTGCGTCCGGATAATAGTGTGCCTTGTCGTCCGTGGGAACGAGCACCGTCTCCACATCGTATCCGGCAGCCTTCGCCTGAGCCTCTGTCAGTCCGGTACGGCCGATATTCAGCCCGGGCAGCTTCACCACGCCTGTTCCCAGCACGCCCGGATAGGTTTTCTGGGTACCGGTCAGCACCTGGGCAAGAGTACGACCTTCCATATTTGCGGAGGAGCCCATTGGCGACCACTGACGCTCTCCCGTGATCCGGTTTGTCACCATAACGCAGTCACCTGCGGCATAAATGTCATCCAGACTGGTCTTCATCGTATTGTCCACCAGGATCGTTCCCTTGAACATCTCAATTCCCGTATCCTTCAGGAAATCTGTGTTCGGACGGATTCCTGCAGCCATGATCAGCATCTCACAGGGAAGGGTGCCGGCAGAAGTCTTCACACCGGTCACCTGATCTGTTCCAAGGATTTCCTGGGCGCTGGTGCCTGTGATCACACGGATGCCTGCATTCATCAGGTGCTTCTTCGCATAGGCTGCCATCTCCGGATCCAGGATATTGGGCAGGATCTGAGCGGCGAAATCTATCACTGTCACATTGACTCCTTTTGCCTTCAGATTCTCTGCTGCCTCCAGCCCGATAAAGCCGGCGCCGATGACAACTGCCCTCTTCACGCCTTTTTCATCAATATATGTACGGATCGCATCCGCATCGTCCGGTGTACGCATCTTGAACACGCCTGCCAGATCCTTTCCAGGAATGGGGAGCTCTGATGCGGATGCACCTACGGCGATCACCAGTTTGTCATAAGGACAGACTTCCTGATTGCCTGTGAGCACGTCTTTCACCGTAACTTCTTTCTTTGCCGGATCCAGTGCCACTGCCTCTTTGCCGGTCCGCACTTCCACACCGGTCAGACCGGAATACTTCTGCGGCGTGTTGACGATCAGCTCATCTCTGCCCTGGATCAGCCCTCCTACATAATAGGGAAGTCCGCATCCCGCATAAGAAATATCCTGATCCTTTGTGATAACTGTTACTTCTGCGCTTCTGTCTTCTCTTTTCAGCTTTGCGGCCGTCTTCGTTCCGGCTGCCACGCCGCCAATGATCAATACTTTCATCTTACTGCCTCTCCTTCCTGAGTATCCAAATGCTCCATCTGCGTTTCCGTCTCTCTCCAGCCTCCCGACAGTCCGGATCTCCTGTGACAGCAGTGGGGTTCTCCGGCACATTCCGGCTTCATCTCCCTGCAGACGGTCACGTCACCGCCTCCGATGGTCAGCTCTCTTCCATTCACCAGCATATCCGCCATCTTCCGCCGGGCTTCATTATAGATCCGGGTCACAGTAGGACGGGAAATATCCATTCGTCTGGCACACTCTTCCTGGTTCATCTGAAGATGATCCAGAAGGCGGATGACTTCATATTCGTCATATGTAAGGTTCACAGACCCATTCTGCCTGCACCCCAGGGGCTGGAATCCGGTAACCTCCGGAACGGAACAGATACATCTCCTTTTCTGAGGTCTCGCCACAATATGATCCTCCTTTCTGTCGTCAGTCAGCTTTCGCAACTGAAGCTCTGATTTCAGTATACTCCATTATGAACATATGTCAATAATTTTGTAAAAAATAGTGGGCGCTTCTCATTCAGCGCCCACCAATATCATCTACTCTCTTTTATCAGTCCAGATACAGCTGCATCGGATAAGCCATATACTCTACCGGCTCCAGTTTATCTACTGTCACATATCCCGCCGGTGCCCTGAGAAGGCTGGGAATCCGGTTCACAATGGTCGCACATGTATGCTCCACAGTAGCCGGCTTCACTACATGGAATTCTGTATCCGGCTCGCCGATGATCTTCCAGTCACACATATCTCCGTCATCCGGCCCGTAAACTTTGCCGATACACTGTGTCTCAAGGATAATCCCCTGATTGGTCTCTGTCGTAACCACAGCGCTCATGCCGATACAGTTGCCCTTGGGGATCGTCTCCCCCAGAGTCTCTGAGTAGAGATCTGTGTCATAGAAATACGGAACACATTTCTGGGTGCTTGACTTCACACTCAGACCCAGTTTATTTGCCAGCGACTCGTTGGAGTTCCATACATAAGATGGAACGATCTCCTCCGGATGCGCCACCTCTGCCTCGAACTGCTCCGGTGTAAATCCGGCGCCGTGAGCTTTCGCCAGAGCCAGGCCGTAGTCTTCCACATTATAGCTTACAGCTCCCTCGATCTTCGTGATCTTGTGGCATCCTGCCGCAACCTGTGCGACCATGTTGATCCAGAAAATATCCTGCATACCGCTTCCTGCGATGGTGCATCCGTTTTCCTTCGCCAGTTTATCGAGATAATTTGTGGCTTTCGAATTGGTTGTCCAGGGATAGATTGCCTCCTCACAGGTAGTGATCACATTGATTCCCCTCTTCACGCAGTCCTCGAACATCTTGAAGCAGTCTTCCACGAAGCTGAACAATGTTACAACCGCCACATCTGCGTCGCAGTTATCCAGCACTTCATCTGCATTATCAGAAATAATCACTCCAGTCTTCATCCCCAGTCCGGCATAATCTCCTACGTCCATACCTACGACCGCCGGATTCACATCGATTGCACCAACAATCTCCGCACCGTTCTCGTACAGGTAGCGAAGCGTGTATTTCGACATTTTTCCACATCCATACTGCACGACTCTGATCTTTTCTTTTTCCATAACCGCATGCCTCCTTGCTGTTTTTCCATACGTTACACAGCGTATGGAATCATGTTTTCCGATATGCTTTTATCATAAAGCATGCTGCAATTATAGAGTCAAGGTATATATTATCTGTTTTTTTATTTTTGAACGATCTTTTTTCTCACTTTTCCCCATGTTTTCGGAAATAAACCGGCACCTGCAACCGAAGAAACATTTCCCGCTTCCCCGAGTCTGTAAAGGGAAGCTCTGTCAGCACTTCGCAGATGTAATCCCCCATAATCCGGAGGCCGTTCTCCTCTGTAAATGATCTCAGCTGTGCGATATAGCCTTGCTCCTTGTCAAAATCATCGCAGTATATACAGGCATACATATTCGCAGGCAATGTCTGAAGATGAGTGCTGCCGCACTCCTGATCCACAAAGACAAATATCTTGTCTGAGACGCATTTTCCTTCAACGAAATCCTCTCTGGCCACCGTAGTTCCGGCATTATAGTAATAGTACTGGGATACTCCCTGTCCCACCATCTCTTTCTTCAGATTTTTCAGGATATTTTCATAGGCCTCGATCCCATGCTCATAGAAATTAACGGTCGTCCGGCGGGAGTAGATCTTCCGCTCTCCGATATACTCTACAGTGATCGTCCCGTCCGCCGGCGACTTCAGATATCTGTCATAGCTGTCCATCATCCTCCGAACCGCTTTCTTCTGCTGGGTCAGTTCCCGGATCTGCCTGTCCACATCCTCCAGATGCTGATGAAGCGCCTGATTCAGGACTGCCAGATCCTTTTTCTCGAACACATTTTTAATTTCTTTCAGCGTCATGCCGGTGGACTGCATATAGTGGATCATATCCAGAACTGCACTCTGCTTCACATCGTAGTACCGGTATCCGGTCTCTTCATTTACCTCTGCCGGGCAGAGGATTCCCATCTTGTCGTAAAGACGCAGCGCCTGTATGCTTGTCTGATTCATCTGCGCCATCTTTCCTATACTGAGCTTTTCCATATAGACTACCTGCCTTTTACTGTCCTGATTATTTCCCTTTAGTCCTGATTTTTTAGTCGTGTCTTTCCGGTTTCTATTTTGTCAGAAAATAATGCTTTTGTCTATATATTAACAAAAAACTCTATCATTACAATAGAGTTTTTATATCATTTTCAGTAATACTATACTCTGCCTGCACGGGCAACATTCAAGACTCGCTTGCGAGTCTTGGCGCGGGATTCGGGTCAGCTTTAGCTGACATAATACATCTCCGAATCCCTGCGCATCCTCGCGGAGCGTATATCAGATGGGGGATTGACACCCGCCACTGATACTGATTTGTCACTCACCGCCTGTAGAGGCGGGAGTCATCCCACATCTGATATACGCCTGCCGGATTTAGCGTCTGAAAAAGGCTGATCCCCAGGTTCTCACCTGAAAATCAGCCTTCGTGTTCTTTATAATCCTGATTAGTCCTGAACGTACGGCATCAGAGCGATGTGTCTTGCTCTCTTGATTGCTACTGTAAGAGCTCTCTGATGTTTTGCACAGTTTCCTGTGATTCTTCTCGGAAGGATCTTTCCTCTCTCGGAAATATACTTCTTCAGCTTTGCAACGTCCTTGTAATCAATTTCGTTATTTTCTTTTCCACAGAATACGCACACTTTTTTTCTTCTGCGTGCCGGGCCTCTTCTCTTGAAGCCGCCTTCTGGTTTGCTTCCCTTCTCGTAAGCCATGATGGTTTCTCCTTTCTTCAAAATGAAGCGCTATAGGACTTAGTTAAACGGTAACTCCTCATCAATGCCATCCGGGATATTCATAAATCCGTCGCCTGCGTCAACGCTGGGTGACGGCGCCGGAGCTGCCTGACGCTGGTAGGAGGATCTGTTTGCCTCGCTCTCAGCTCTGCTCTCCGCGAATTCCTGTTCCTCAACGATCACTTCGGTGGTATAAACCTTTACACCATCTCTGTTCGTGTAGCTTCCGGTCTGGATACGGCCGGAAATGGAAACCCGCATTCCCTGACGGAAATACTTCTCCGCAAACTCAGCGGAACGTCCGAACACTACGCAGGGGATAAAATCCGCTGTCGGCTCTCCGTCCCTCTTGAATCTTCTGTCCACAGCAAGTGTATATCTTGCAACTGCTGTAGCGTTGTCTCCCTGGGAATACCTTACTTCCGGATCTCTTGTCAAACGTCCTACTAATATAGCTTTATTCATATATACCTCTTTCCGCTTATGCTTCCTGTTTCACGCATAAATATCTGAGTACGTTGTCCATAATGCGGATACGCTGTTCCACTTCTCCAGGAACTGTACTGTCAGCCTCGAAGTGAATGAAGTAGTAATATCCTTCTTTCATTTTCTGAATCTCGTAAGCGA
Source organism: uncultured Mediterraneibacter sp. (assembly GCA_944381495.1). Taxonomy (GTDB): domain Bacteria; phylum Bacillota; class Clostridia; order Lachnospirales; family Lachnospiraceae; genus Mediterraneibacter. The sequence goes on from CALWLJ010000020.1 coordinate 25,898, forward strand.
ATCTTCTCTTTCCCCACTCGTCTACGTCTGTCACGTTGCCGCCGAAACGTGTAACAAGTGCCTTAACTTTCTCGATTACGTCCGCTCTCGCTTCGTCTTCGAGTTTTGCGCTCACAACAACAGCTAATTCATACTTATTCATGTGTTCTGCACCTCCTTATGGTCTCTGGCCCCCGGTATCAGTCCGGGAACAAGGAATTTTGATCATTTCCGGAACGAATCCAGAAGTATGTCACGGTTATTCATAATACCATAAAGTTCTCTGAAATTCAAGTTTTTTTCTTAATTTGCCTCGTATTTTTTTCCACCAGTTTCCTCGGCACCATGATCTGGTGGCCGCATCCCATACATTTCAGCCGGAAGTCTGCTCCTACCCGGAGGACTTCCCAATCTTTGCTGCCGCAGGGATGGGGTTTCTTCATTGTTATAATATCGCCGATATCAAATCTGTCCGCCATGTTGCCTCCTTTTCTCCGCTGCCGGGATCCGGAGCCTTCTTTCCTCCTGTCAGTCTACCGCTGTCAGCACGCCCTGGAGGAGGAACCGCTCCGTGTCCGCTCCGTTGGTACAGGTAGAAAGGCTTACGATCTGTGACTGAGCATTTACCTCTACGCCTGTATCATAAAGAGAGGAATTCCGGCACAGCTCCAGATAAGATTCATAATCCGCATCTGTATCATATGAAATCGTGTAGTTATCTGATGTATCCTGTACTACAGACGCCGCGAAGATCGTATATGTACGAACCTTTCCATCCGGAGTATAAATATAGAAATACGGATGTTCTTTGTAGAACGACTCGTCTTCATATTCCAGCAGCTGGGAGAACATCCTGCCTGTCAGTCTCAGGTTATGTCCGTAGATCAGCGTATTCCTGTCTGAGAAGTCCGAGCTGCAGTTCATATCCACAAATATGGTTCCTAGTTTATTATCGTTTTCTGAAAAAGATTTCGTCAGATACTCATTATTATCCGCACTCTTGACCACCGGGTAGCTGATGCTGGACGGCTCATCAAACCGGATCCACGCCACGGTATCCGGATTCATCTCCAGCAATGTATCAAAATCAACGTGGAACCCGGACCCGTCTTCATCTGCTGTGATAGCCACATCCTGGATCTTATCGTATTCCTTGCTGCCGGTATAATAAGGCACCAGCATCATTACAAGCTGATACAGGGAAAATACAAATACACACACCGCTACGATCAGGATCGTTGTAGACACTGCATCAAACGCTTTTCTTTTCTTCTTTTTGTTTTCTGCGCTCCTGCCTGTACCTTTTCCGGTACTCTTTCCCTTCCCCGTTCTGTTTCCGGCAGAACGTCCGGCAGCCTTCCTGTCGTTTCCGGAACGCATTTCCATCTCATCGTCCGGGCGGGACTTACGCCTTTCCCCGGAACGGCTGCTGCTTTTCCTTTTCTTCTCCGTTTCCCTTGTATCCCTCTCCGCTGAGGAAGTCCGGCGGCGCTTTTTCTGCTGTGCTCTGCGCGCCGCCGTCTTCCGGTCTGCGCTTTTCCATTCTTCTCTGTCCATTATGACAAATCCTCTCTAAAATCCCAGATCTTCTCCTACGAGAATGACCTTAAATCTCTTTGGTATCCGGCTGAATCTGGTGATCATGATCTGGCAGCAGATACAGTCCGCACTCTTGCAGTCAAAACAGCTTCCATTTTTCACACATGGGTTGTTGCCGCCGAATCTCTGATTATTGATAGGCGCGGCTTCATTTCTCGCCCGGTGCATGGCATCTTCCTCTGTCTTAACCACCTTGTTCATGCCGACAATGAGAAGCACGTTCTTCGGGCCGAAAGCGTAGGCAGCGACACGATTCGCATTTCCGTCGATGTTCACGATCACACCGTCCTCGCTGATGGCGTTGGCGCTGCCCAGGAACCAGTCGCAGGTAAATGCCTTCAGCGCGATCTCGTTCTTCTCCTCCGGAGTCTTCGCCTGATCTCTGTCGTAAAAAACATACTCGTCTGTGCTGACGGCGTCTGTCAGTCCGATCTCGTGTACGGAAGCAGAACCGCCCATGTTGATGGTGCTCCCCTTGGGGATCAGCTCCAGGGCTTTTTTCAGAGCTTCCTCTTTTGTATCCGTATAGTACGCTTCCATATTGCGGGACTCCAGGGCCTTTACAACCCGCTGTCCCAGCGCTTCATTCCTCATTTTTCTTACATCCATGTTCAAAACCTCTTTTCAATCAGAACTATGTTTTCTGCCCTCTCATTCTAGCATAATCCCGTACAAAAAAAAAGCTCAGAATGTTCCCGTGTCTCGGATGTCCGGCGGGAAGTTCCTGTTCACTTGTTCTCAATGTCCGCCATAACGGAGCTGTATTGCCCCGGCGACCACGCTCGCGCTCGGAGCATAGCGCAGCGGACACGTAAAGCCGCAAAGGACACGGCTTAAGTGCCGGCGCTCTGCTACGGGTCTTCGTGACAATACAGCTCCGTTAAGGCTGGCTATTGGAATCCGTCTGAAAAGTGCCGCCAGGAAAGCTCCGTGCTTTCCCGCCTGGGTACTCAGATATAAGAGTACAATACTAAGGCAGCCGCGCGGTGACGACTTAACTTCACCGTGCGGCTGCTGCATACATTAATATTTATTTTTTGAGCTCACATTTATCCCTGTTCTTTCACGACTTTCATAAAAGAACCGATAATACTGAGCAGCATTGTTACAACATATAATGCGACTGTAACGTAAAATGACATATGCATGGGAGCAAAGTTTGCGTTATGTGCTGCAAGGCCGCCGATCCATTCCATTCTTCCCATAAAGAAGACTACCAGGCTGACCGCATAGAGCAACGCTGCAAAGAAAGAAGAGGTATTATAATATTTCCGTCCGGGCTGCGTCTGATTCCATGCAAGAACAACAATTGTAATAACAACAGCCGCCACTGTCAGCACATAAACCATGAATGGAGTTTTTTCTCCATCAGTGGCCAGAACTGCGTATGAAATCATAGATGCCACAGCCAGAATAACCGATAACGCTGATACATAAAACCCACCAGCCTGCTTCTGTAAAAAACCGTTCATATTATTTCACCTTCCTTTCTCTTCCTGTTTCTGTTTTCCGAAAAGATATAACGTACATGATGAGACCGGCAAGTGCCAGAACCGCGATTACCGCATCCGCTGTATATAATGCCGTCTTCCACCACGGAGTCACGCTGACTACCTGTGAATTGGAAGAAACCCCATTCATGGCATTACTGTTTACATATGTATACAGGATCCTGTGGCAGGACTCTCTAACTGCTTCCAGAAGTTTCACGTCCTTCGCTAGTGTATCTGCATTGATTGCGCTGAAATCACTAATCATATTATCAAAGGCGTTTGTTCCTGCCACCATAGAAGCATAAGGATACATAAGCTCTTTGAATGCAAAGTCTGTAATATTATAGCCCTCGAATCCCCACTCTCCACGAAGTATGTTTGTAAGAAGCTCTTCTGAATATGTGACATGTTTCACGCCAATCCGGTTAAATGCGGTCATTGTTCCCATTGCACCGCCTTCATCCGGAATAAAGGTTCCTTCGAATGCCCGAAGCTGTAGTTCGCGGGCTGCCTGCTCATTTACAAATGTAGCCACGCCCTGTCTGTGCGTCTCCTGATCGTTGAAGGCAAAATGTTTCGGTGCCGCAATGTTTCCATATTTCTGGCTTGTTGAACAAATGATGGTTCCCATGATATTTGACAGCATCGGATCTTCTGAAAAATACTCATAATTACGTCCGGAGTAAGGCGTTCTGTGAAGGTTTACTCCAGGCGCCCAGTTTTCTGTATATCCGGACCAGAGCGAATCTTCTCCATTTACTTTTCCGCGTTCCTCTGCCAGATCCGGATTGAAGGTTGCCGCAAGAACCGGTTCCGTATTCATTGTAGCGAAATTATAATTCTGGATATATGCCGGGTCATTTTCTGTAATATGATAAACATCTTCGGCATTGGTACTGAACTTCGCGTCATATCCGATAGGACCATCCTTGTCAAGGCTTCCGCCATAGCTGATAGAATCTACCGTAACAGTATGCTCACATGCATCTGTTACAAGCTGCGCCATCTCATCTAGCGTCATCTGGTTAAGAAGGCTGTCCCACGTCTCATCATCATAATCAGCGCCTCGCAAAGTAATAAGACTGTACTGAGTCTCTTTTGAGCCTGTTACAACATCGGATGTATCACTGCTGCCCGGTTCATACTGTTCTTCTGTCAGCCACGGGAGCATATCCTCGGTTGCCTCAAGTCCCTCATAGGCATCTGACCATGTTCCGCTCCAGTCACTTCTGGATAGATAAGTAACAGTTCCTGGTTTCCAGTAATTATAATCCGCGTCATCCAACTGATTGGTAATCTTTGTTACTCCGTCATATCCCAACGAATAGGAAGTCGTATCCATATCTGATTTGTTCCATTTGTAAGCCAGATCAGCTTTTCCATCGTAGTCCATGCCGTTTGCTGTGGTCATTCCCTTGGCCGCCAGAATATTGTTGAGAGCGTCATGTGCTCCATTTCCAATGGCAAAATAATAGTCTCCGCTGTCCATGATATATGTTTTTGCATTTACATAATCATAACTTGCCAGATATTTCAGATCCATTGACACTTCTACTGTTTCTGACTCTCCTGGCTCAAGTGTATCCGTTTTATCAAATCCAAGAAGTTGTACAGATGATTTTTCAATCTGGTTCTCCTTGTCATAATCTGTATACGGACTCTGTGCATATACCTGAACAGCATCTTTTCCTGCCGTATCTCCGGTATTAGTCACCGTTACGGTCGCCGTTACAGTCTGACTGTCCTCATCTACTGTCACGCTGTCAAGTTTCTGTTCAAATGTCGTATATGACAGTCCATACCCAAATCCATAAGATACTTCTTCACTGTAATTCCATCCCGCTGTGCTGGCAAATGTTCCTGCATCAGATCCTGCATTTCCTGTACCAAGCACGCAATCTTCATATCTGGTCTCGTAATATCTGTATCCCAGATAGATTCCTTCCGCCTGTACCAGATAGTAGCTTCCGTAATTGTCCAGTCCGGCCGACTCTGCATTTGCAAATGTGAAGTCTCCTGAATTCTGGAAAGCCGGAGAAGACATGGAATTGGCCGCATATGTATCTGGGAGATGTCCGGAAGCGTTCACTGCTCCTGTCAGCACATCAGCCACACCATAAAAGCCATGTGTGCCAGGCTCCCCGATCCAGAGGATCGCATCTACCTGAGGATCCTCCTTCAGCTCATCTATTTCCATTGCCGGTGATCCATTCAACAGAACAATAACTTTTTCAAAATTGTCTTCTGCTTCTTTAATCAGCGCACGTTCTTCATCTGTAAGCGCAAGACACCCATCCGGAAGGTCACTTCCTTCTCCTTCCAGGCGACACAACATTACAATTGCAGCGTCTGAATAATCAGAATAACTTCCGCGGAACGATTCGAAAGCGTCTGACGCATCCGGCTCAAGCGCACCTGTAGATCTTGCTGCCAGTTCTACACCTTCATTGTCCCACGGTCCTCTGGTTGTTGTCGTTCCGTCATTTCCTGTAGAAGTAATCATGCAATATTCCGGTATCGCTGTCGTCTTATACCAATCTCTCACCGTTTCATTCAGATGGATCCCCGACTCATCAAATGCCTTGGCTATTGGTACAATCTGATCTGTATTTTTGATTACACCGCCACCGCTCGATCCGCAGTAAACCGGACTTACGCTTCCCAGTCCAAACATAGTAACATTCACATCTGATCCCAGCGGAAGAGCTGAATTTTCGTTCTTCAGAAGTACACTTCCTTCCGCCTCTATCCTGCGGTTCAGATCTTCACGGTAATCTACTAACTCCTGTGCAGTTTCAAATTCTGATTTAAAATACGTGGTATCTTCCTCTTCGCCTGACTGAACAGTAACTACTTTGGAAGAACGTGTTCCAAGCATTGAATTAATCCTGGTTTCCAGCGTTCCTGCAACTGCCGTTCCTCCCAGCATGACCGTCAGAAGACAGCATCCTGCTGTTGTCAGTCCATGCCAGACTCTCGCTGATCTTCTTGTAAATTTCATAAACATCCTCCTTTAATTTTCCCCAGATCCCGCATTTTTACATCTCCTTTCTTGCGAAACCCATATCCGTATTGTGAAAAGCTTATATTTTTCACACCTTTCAAAGAGAAGTTTATCATATATTTCACAAAATCATCATTATTTTACGCAAGCGGTCGTTTCTATCTCGCAAGCGGTCTCCGCCCTGCTACTTTTTCCATCGGGAAAAGAATATTCAGCTGAAAGATATCATTTTCCGCACTCATAGAAACTGTTCCTCCGTACTTTTCGACAAGGAAACGAATACTTCTTGTGCCATACCCATGATAACTTCGATTCTCTTTTGTCGTTAACGGCAGTCCATTTTCAAAAACCACCGGATGACTGCAGTAATTTTCAATGTGTACAACCAGGTAATTTCCTTTGCAGAAAATATGTACCCCTATAATCCTCTTTTCCGGATTTTCTACCTGGCACAAACTCTCAATTGCATTATCAAAAGCATTTCCGAAAAGAGAGTAGATATCCGTATCTGACATAAAGCCCAGTTTCTCTCCATCTGCTATACAGCTGAACCTGATATGGCATCTCTCACAGTAGATACTCTTTTCCGCCAGTACAATATCAAGCGCATCATTACCCGTTTTGACAGACATATCATAGATCATGATCGAATGTTCAATATCCCTAATGATCTTCTCCTGCTCCTTTGCATTATCCAAATATCGCAGTGCAGCTATCTGATGTTTTAAATCATGACACTTCTGGTTGATCATTTCAATATTCTCCATGGACATCTTATGCTGCTCTTCCTCAAGGGACATAATCTGCTGCATGATCTCATTTTGTTTTTCCAGTTTACTCTTCTCAAACATTCCGAACAGGAGCAGAAGCAGCAGACCACCGCAGAAACTTTCAAAGGCAAACCTTCCCGCTGACGGCTGTTCATACTCTCTTGTCCAGAAGCTGAAGATATAGATAACAAAAACAGAAAAAGATGTAAAAATGATCAGAAGGTTATTCTTCACACCGATATCATCCCCTTTTTGCATCCTCCTATCCAGAAAAAAAGAAAAGCTGACATACAAGATGATCATAATAAAAACTTCCGCCACCTGGCTCATCCACGTCTCTTCTATATGAAATAAAACAGCAGTCATCATAGAAATACTGTAGACCATATGCTGCAGTATGCTCGCTGCCAGCACATAAAATACCAGTTCCTTCAGTGAATGAAATTCAAATGTAATCCACAGACCAATTCCCGAGAGAAGAAGCATGGAAAGGAATCCCATGACATAACTGCCGTTCCTCAGCGGAATTTCCAGCGAAATAATCCCGTCTGTCACAATATACGGAATCACAAGATATAATATCCAGAGCAGACCTGTCACAATAATATGCTTTTTTCTCCATCTGAGACGGCGGCAGAGCAACAACTCCGCAAATATAAGTTCTATGTGATAGTAATTGCAGAAAAAACGAAATGTTTCCAGCTGTATCATCAGAATCCACCTCCCATATAATCTGCCAGCGCCTGAAGAAACTCTTTCCGTTTTCTGCGACTTAACGGTATCTTATCATTTCCCACCAGTATGCTTCCTGCCGTTACTTCTGAAACATATTTCAGATTGACCAGATAGCTCTTCCCACATCTGGCGAAATGATATGGGATTAGTTTATCCTCCAGCGCTTTCAGTTGTCCATACGACTCATAAATCCGATCCGGCGTATGATACAGCAGGGAATGATCCATCACTTCCACATACATAATCTCTCTTACAGATATACGACAGATCATATCCTTTGCTTCAATCGCTATCATGTCATCCCGGTGTCCAAGGCAATATTTGACAGCCTTTTTCAGCTTCATCTCAAACTCGTCATATTTTACCGGTTTCAGAATAAAATCAAGAGCCTGAACCTCATACCCCTGTATCGCATATCTGGCCATATTTGTAACAAATATCAGCGCAGTCTCCGTATCCGCCTCTCTTAGCCTACGAGCTGTTTCCATTCCATCCATAAGGGGCATCTTGATATCCATAAAAATAATATCGTAGACCGGACGATATTCATCGATAAATTCCAAGCCGTTGGAAAACACACTGCATCGAAAGGATTCACCGTATATATCCTGAAATCTGTCTATATATTTCTTTATGATATCCGAACAGGACTTCTCATCCTCTACAATCGCTATATTCAACATAGTTTGTATAGCCCTTTTCCTTCCCGTAACGCTCCAGATATTCCTTCAGTTTATCCCTGTATTCCTTCTCGTCTTCCGTGACCGCAACTCTGATCATTTTATCCCCCGGTTCAGTATATCTTCCACTTCGTCCATCTGTCTGACGATCTCCTGCTGCCTCTCGTCAAACAGCAGTCCCTTGTTATATCTGTAATACATCTCGCTTCCATTTTCCCGGATAAACTTCGTGCTGTAGTAATTGGCGTTCAGCTCTGTGACGAATGCCACCATTTCCTGGCTCTCTCCGAATGCATCCTCCAGGAAGCGGAACGCGTTTTCCAGCATCTCGCCCGTATGATCCGTGATCTGTTCCCGGGCGGCATTTTCCCGGTCGAACATGGCCTTCACTTCATCGAAAGCCGCATCTCCAAGGAACATCTCACCTTTCAGCTCCGAGGTGAACCTGCCAAGTGTCTCTGCTGTCCGGATCAGGATCTGTTCCTGCTCCCGGGTCAGGCTTTCCGCCTTTCTCTGTTCCTCCAGATCCTTTTCTGCCATGAGCCTTACATCATCCAGCATCATGACAGCCTTGTTGTCCCGGTAATAGATCAGATATTCATACAGCCGGGAAATGTATTCCTCCGCACGGCAGCTCTGAACGAACATCTCATCCAGTCTGCCGTTGATCAGGCTGACAATACTCAGGTGTTCGTCAAAGGCAGCCGCACGGATCTTTTTCAGCGTAGCCTCGTCCCATTTTCCGTTCAGGATATCCTCCACGCTGTAGTCCTTCTTGTATTTGTAATAGAGCTCCAGATAATTTGCAAAATCCTTCGCCACGGAACGCTGCCGGATAAACTGGTACACCACATCCCGGTCCACAGTCTTGCCAAGAGCCTCGTAGACACGGATCAGTTCTGAGAGATCTTCCCATCCCCGGGCAGTCACAAATGCCTTGCCGTCCACTGTTGTCTCGATCCGGTAGAAGTTTCCCTTCCGCAGTTCCAGATAGGAAATGACGGCGGGGTGTATCTCCTGCAGGTAGGCATACTCTTTCCACACCGGGAAATCCGCCTCCACGTCGATCTCTCTTACACGGTCCAGAGTGACCACGTCGAACTCGCGGACCGATTTGTTGTACTCCGGCGGATTGCCTGCCGCCACGATGATCCATCCCCGGGGCACCTTCTGATTGCCGAAAGTCTTGTTCTGCAGGAACTGGAGCATAGTTGGCGCCAGCGTCTCGGACACGCAGTTGATCTCGTCAATGAAGAGGATTCCCTCCTTCACGCCGGTCTTCTCCATCTTCTCATATACGGACGCAATGATCTCACTCATGGTATATTCTGTCACAGAATAAGTGCTGCCGCCATATTCCTTTTCCCGGATAAAGGGCAGACCCACAGCGCTCTGTCTAGTGTGGTGGGTAATGGTATAAGCCACAAGACCAATCTTCATCTCCTTCGCGATCTGCTCCATGATCTGGGTCTTGCCGATACCCGGAGGGCCCATGAGCAGCACCGGCCGCTGCCGGATGGCCGGGATCCTGTATTCTCCCAGGTCATCCTTCATAAGATATGCCTCAACGGTATCCTTTATCTCCTGTTTTGCTCGCTTGATATCCAAATGTTTTCTCCTTTCTGTATATCTTCCTCTCTCAGGATCAGCCGGATGGCCCAGGCAGGCACATCCACATCCCTGTAATCATCCTCAAAGAATACAAATGCAGTCCGGTATCCGGGCATCCGTTCCGGATAGATCCCATACCCGTCTGTAAAATAGATCAGCCCCTTCAGATCGTCAAACTCTCCTTTCTGCCGGAGCTGTTCCACATAAGCAAAGGCCGGACGGAAGTCTGTCCCTCCCTGTCCGTACAGCTGAAAATGTTCCATATATTTCTTCAGTTCCTCCCCGGAAGTAATCTTCACATCCGAGTGAACCTTTTCATCACACTGGATCATGTGTACATTTATCTTTCTGAAATAGCTCTCCCTCTCCTGGAGCACACTGTATGTCTCCTCCAGAAACCGGCGGACCAACTCTCCGGAACAGGACATGGACGTGTCGATCACGATCACAAACTCCGCGATCTTCCGCACCTCTCTCGTCTCCTGAGGCTCGATCAGCGGCATATTGCCGTACAGGGACAGTCCATAGCTGTAGAATCCATAGTCAAAGGTATCCGGATCAACCTGCATTTCCTCGTGGATCACGGAAAACTTCCTCAGGAATTCCCGGTAGTCGTACCTCTCCCGATTCTCCACCTTCAGTTCTCCCAGCAGGTCCCCGTCATGCTCCGCAGCCTCTTTGGAAAAGGTCTCCATGTCTGTCTCCATCTTCTCACTGATCTCCTGCCATTTCCGGTTCCTGTCAGGATCCGGCTTCCGTTTCGGATCCTGGTCCTCCCAGTAACGGTGGTCATCTACCCGGAACTCTTCCTCCAAAGCTGCCAGTTCCTTCTCTGCCAGATCCCATCCTTTTAAGATCCGGAACACCCGCTCCGCGTTCAGTACGTGTTTCTCCGCCTCCAGTTTCCGGTAGGTCTCCCGGCGCAGCAGGCTTCTGGAGAAGCGGACCGGCCGCAGGTCGCATCCGTCGATGATATGCTCCGCCGCGATATCGCAGCTTAAGTTCCAGTACCGCAGGTCATCTGTCCGTTTCGTTATATGACGGAAAATGCAGTGGAGCACCATATGCAGGTACAGCCGGTTCACCAGGATCCGGTTCTCCTTGTACAGTCCTCCCAGCTGCCGGGGGTGGAAATAAATATTCCGCCCGTCTGTTCCGGCCGGAGAGATCTCAGGTTCCATCTCATATCCCAGACTGCTGAGCGCCACATCCAGAAAACGCATGGAAAAGTACAGCTCATCCCTCGCAGTGCGCAGGATCTGTCTGCCGATACTGTCCAGGATCCGGGCAGCTTCCCTGTCCCGGGAATCCTCACTCCCGGATCCGCTCTTCACGGAATCACCTTCCGGGAATCCGCCTTTCACAAATCGCTTATTATCAGTATAATGCTTTGATCTGTTCTGTATCTCTGTCATATTTTCCTCACAGTTCGAACTTCTTCTTCCGCACCGGGAACAGCCTGTGCTTTTCCTCCATAAGGAAGGCAAGGATTTCGCTCTTCTTCGTTCTGGCAGCATAGTCTGCAGCCTGGTCAAGATCTTTTTCCTGCCACATCCCCCGGGCAGATATCTGACGCAGAGCTTCCAGATCTTCCCGGTCCGTCAGGTACTCTGCCACTTCCTTCTCACTGTCTCTGACGTAGTCCTCATAGGCCGTTTCCCCATCCTTTTCCAGACGGTACGGATACATGAGCCGGGAAAAGACCAGATCGCACAGTACATCCACCTGGTCATGGACCCGGGCCACGTAAAACAATTCGTCATATTTCCTGTAATCTACTTCTTTATTATAAAAGCACTGCCGGTAATTGTTGCCGGAACCGTGATGCTGTGTAAACAGGATCCGGGCAGGTGTATTCTCTACTGCCTCCTCATAGTGCTCCGGAAATACCATTCTCACTTCCGCCGGGAAATTTTCCAATGTTTCTGCACCGGAATCTGCCCGGAGAAACCGGACGTCAATCCTCTGCCACAGATCTCCAAGTATCTCCTTCACACAGGATCTCTCCCCCTGTGTCAGACGGACCTCCAGACGGCGCAGCGAACGGCATCCGGTAAATGCTCCGCTGCCCACGCCCATCAGCCGGTCGGAAAAGGATATCTGCCGCAGGTTCCTGCAGCCGTAGAAAATATAGTTCCCGATTTCCTCCATCGTATCCGGGAAATCTACCCTCTCCACATCTTCTCCGGCAAGCAGCCGCTCCTGCTCCCGGAACAGACCGTGGTCTTCCGTCTCGAAGACGCATACATCGTCCTCTTCCTTCGACTTCCGGGCGGAGAATGTGTAGGCCGCTGCCCGGACCACCGGTTTCCCCTCTATCATTTCCGGGAGCACGATGACCGGATCCGTGCCGAAGCAGCGGACGATTTCCACGCCCTTGTCACTGACTCTGTAATATATTTTCAATCTATCTCTCCTTGTCCTGTACGTAATATTCCTGTCCGGTATCCAGACAGAGGCATCCCAGCCGTCCCCCCATAAGACCAAAAGCAGCCCCGCAGTCTACATCGATGAGCCTGCCGTCGGGAGCGTGCCATATGGCGGCCGGATTTCCGGGAGCGCCCTTAATGATCAGGGTAGGCACATGGCCTACGACAGAAATATATCCGGGAATGCCCCGTCCTCTGTCCACCATGGATGAATCCCACAGGAACAGGTCTTTTCGCTTCCATATCTGCAGGACCCCTTCTGTAGACGCATGAGCCATCAGATAACAGTTCCCGTCCAGCTTCAGCTTTTTATACAAAGGAAGCCGCCTCATAAAATTCACATAATCCGGCAGTTTCTCCATGGTCTTCAGACTGTCTGTCAGGATATCCCATGTATTATAGTAATACCTGTTCTTCCTCTTATCCGCCTCGTTCTCATACCAGTCCACGAAGGAATCCTCATGATTTCCCCTGAGTGCAGTGATATTCCGGGAAGACATAACAAGGTCCAGCACCTTCACAGGCTCTGTCCCCCGGTCGATCATATCTCCCAGGATATACAGATGATCCGACCGGGAAAATGCGATCTTATCCAGCATCTCTTCCAACAGGCTTCCCATTCCATGTATATCCGACATCACATAGGTATGCCCCATGTCATCATCCTTCTTTCTTCTGATAACGCAGCAGTTCACGGATTGCATATGCAACGCCGTTTTCGTCATTTGACTTTGTTATATATTTCGCCGCCCGTTTCACCTCCGGCACCGCATTCTCCACAGCTACAGTTGCTCCGAAATCCATGGACAGCATGGAAAGATCGTTCAGGCTGTCTCCAAACACCATTACTTCATCCATAGTGTATCCAAGGGATTCGATATATTTCTTCAGTACCGGTCCCTTCTGTGCCTTTACATCGGTAATCTCCAGATTAGATATAAAGGATGAGGCAATTGCAATCTCCGGATTTTTCTCAAGACGCCGGCGGATCTTGTCCAGCATTTCCAGATCATCGCTGAATAAAAACAGCTTGTACACCGGCACGCCGTCCCGTTCCAGCGCATCCAGATCCGGCACGACCATTGTCTTCTCCTTCAGGCTTTTATAAAGAGACGTCTCAACGATCTGATCCCGGCAAAGATTCATATGAAATTCCTGTATCTGGCGGATCAGACTCTCCTCCACCTCTTCCGGCGTTCCCACCCGGTAGTCAACCCCGTCTGTGGTAAATATAACAGATACAGGGAAATCCTGCAGCTGACTATATATGTCCCTGCACAGTTCCGGACTTACCGCCGTAGTCTGCACGACTCTCTTCTCTGGATCCCGCACTTCCGCACCGCTCCCTACGATGTAGTCGCAGACAAATCCGCACTCTTCCAGCTCTGTCATGGCTCCGGGGAAATTCCGGCCCGTAGCGATCATAAAACGGATTCCTGCATCACAGGCTTCCTTTACAACGGCAATCGTCTCCGGCGCCACTTTGTGTTCACTGTTCAGAAGCGTACCGTCCATATCGCTTGCGATTACTTTTATCATTATTTTTCCCACTTTCTTCCATCAGATTCATTTATCTCTGTGTATTTATCTTTTAATACAGCAATCTGTATTTCTGTTCTGTCTGTATTCCCCGGATGATACAAAAAGGCTATGTCCTGATCGTCCGGAGAACATCTTCATTATAAAGAGTTTCACCGGGTCCTGCAACTGTAACAGAAAATAATCAAGACCTGCCTCTTCCAATATCAGAAGCCGCTGCACGCTTGAATGTTTTCAGATCAGCCTGTATACTATTAATCAATACAAAAGGAAAGGGTGCGCCGAAATGGCAGAAAACTTTACAGGGATCCGCCAGACACTGCTTGCGGAACAGGTTGAAGAACAAATCTATGAATACATATCACAGGAAGAACTGAAGTCAGGAGACCGCCTGCCAAACGAATTCAAACTGGCAGAGCAGTTCGGCGTGGGCAGAAGTACAGTAAGGGAAGCCGTGAAGCTCCTTGTCTCCCGGGGCATTCTGGAAACAAGACGCGGGTCCGGCACATATGTGCGCAACCTTGTGCCTTCCGATCTCGACCCTCTGAACCTGCGCAACGCGGAGGATAAAGTATCGCTGGCCATGGATCTTGTCGATCTGCGCATGATCCTGGAACCGGGAATTGCAGAGCTTGCTGCGTATAACGCCACAGATGAAGAGATCAGAGTTCTGCTGGAAAAATGTGATGACACAGAGAAACGGATACAGAACGGAGAATATTATATCCAGTCGGATATTGATTTCCACACGCATATCGCTCTCTGCAGCAAAAACAAAGTGATCGAGCAGCTGATTGCCATCATTGAGACAGCCGTTCTGATGTTTGTCAATATTACGCACAGACAGCTGACCGCCGAGACAATCACCACACACCGCGCCATAGCTGAGGCGATCGCCGAACACGATCCCATCGGAGCAAGAGCGGCGATGACAATGCATATTGCCTATAACCGGGGGCTCATAAAAGAGATCCGGGACAAAAACAAATAGGCGAAAACAGCGGATAAGATCCGGATCCTTTGCATGAAAAACCCGGCAGATAATCCGCTGTTTTTTTTATGTAAAAATTAGTCAGACAAATTTTTCTTTTTATTAACAATATTTTTCAAAATTCAAATCAAAATTATACATTTTCACCAAATAATTCTCCTCTTAAACTATGAAAAAAGGGTTTTATTAGCAAAAAGTAGAACGGATATGAGACAACTTGATATGACAACTTTGCGATGATATATTAAGTTTAACCCCAAAAAGTATGACAATATAATACAGAAAGGAAGAAGAAAGATGAGCTTAAAAACGGGAATCATCGGCTGTGGAAAAGTAGGCGATTTCCACGCAAAGGCATACCAGGGTCTGGAAAACAGTATTTTTACAGCCGTGTGTGACGCAGATCCGGAACGTGCAAAAGCTTTTGCAGAAACCTATCATGTAAAAGCGTATACAGATGTTACGGAGATGGTAAAAACAGAACAACTGGATGTTGTCAGTGTATGTACCCCACATCCGCTTCATGCGGACCCGGCGGTAGCTGCGGCAGAGAACGGCTGCAATGTACTGATCGAGAAACCTCTGGCGTCAAGTCTTGCCGACTGCGACCGCATTATCGCTGCCGGCGATGCAAACAATGTGACAATCGGCACAATGGTCCAGCGCCGCTTTTACCGGCCCTGCATGAGGATCCATGAAGCGATCCGCGACGGAAAGATCGGCCGGCCGGTACTCGGAATGGTGACCATGCTTGGCTGGCGGGATGAGGCATATTATCAGAGCGACGCCTGGAGGGGAACATGGAAAGGAGAAGGCGGCGGCGTACTGGTGAATCAGGCGCCCCATCAGCTGGACCTGCTTCTCTGGTACATGGGCGACGTGGACGAAGTTTACGGCGTATGGAAAAATCTGAACCATCCCTATATCGAGGTGGAAGATACTGCAGTTGCAGTCGTCAAGTTTAAAAACGGCGGGGTTGGAAATATTGTAGTCAGCAACAGCCAGAATCCGGCTCTTTACGGGAAGGTGCATATTTTCGGGGAAAACGGCGCAGGCGTAGGAGTCCAGACAGACGGCGGCGCAATGTTCATCGCAGGCATGTCAAGTATTACAGAGCCCCCGTACAATGATCTGTGGACTGTACCCGGGGAAACAGAAAAACTGGATCGCTGGAAAAAAGAAGACTGTGATTTCTTCAACAGTATTGATTCCATGTACTATTATCACAGAGAGCAGATCAAAGATTTCCTGAACGCAGTGGAAAGCGGCTCCAAACCTCTTGTAGACGCGCGTGACGGAAGAAAAACCGTGGAATTATTTACGGCGATCTACCGCAGCACAGCCAGCGGAATGCCTGTAAAGTTCCCGCTTGAATGACAAGGAGGAAAACGATGTACACATCATATAACGAAGCATGCGGAAAAGATTGCTCGGATCTGTTTACAGATCTTACGCTGTGCGAGAAAGCCGGGTTCGACTATATAGAGATCCGCCTGGATATGCTGAGGAAATATCTGGAGACAGGAACACTCGATGAGCTGAGCCGCTTCTTTGCACAAAGCCGTCTGAAACCCCACGCAATAAATGCCGTGTATCTGTATCAGGACTTTCTCAAAGAGGGAAAAGATAAGCCAGACGACCCGATCATGCAGGATTTTCTTCTGGCATGCGAGGCAGGCCATGCGATCGGAAGCCAGTATGTGATCATAGTGCCCCCTCTGGATCCGTCAGGAATCTTCCTGGGAGATGTCAAAGCCGCCGAAGCCGACTGCATACGCATTCTGAAAAAGCTTTCGAGCCTGGCGCGCCCCTATGGCATGAACCTTTGTTTTGAACTGGTAGGGCTGAAGAAAAGCTGCGTCCGCACAGTGGAAGCCGCAGACCGTATCGTACGCGCGGTAAACGAAGATAATGTAGGCTTTGTATTTGACTCGTACAATATCTATCTTTGCGGGCAATGCAATGATTTTTCTGCTCTTGCCCAAGTCCAGCCGGAAAAGATCTTTGCCGTCCACCTGATGAGCGGAGATGAAGTTCCGGAGGAGGAAATGGGACAGGACAAACGATGTTTTCCGGGAAGCGGAGCCGTGGACACAGATTCCTTCTTAAAGAAACTGAAAGAATGCGGATACAACGGTATGGTTTCCGTAGAGACTTTCCGCCCGGAATACTGGACAAAAACCCCGGAATGGGTGATAGAGAACGCTTACAGGACCACTTATGAAGCGCTGAAAAAGAACGGCTGCCTGTAAACGACTACAAAGAAAGAGAGGGACAAAAATGACACCGTTACAATTTGTGATCATGCTGGTTATCGCCATTGTCATTCTGACGATACTGACTTTAAAATTCAAAATGCACCCTGTTATGGTGCTGTTTCTGACTGCAACATTCTGCGGTCTTGCATCTGGGAAAGGAATCGTAGATACATTTTCTTCCATTACGGAGTATTTCGGCTCGACATTAGGTTCCATCGGCGTTATGATAATTTTTGGAGCAGTCATCGCCTCAGGAATCAATGACACCGGCGCCGCTACCAGTATGGTAAATTATTTCATCCGGCTGTTTAAAGGCAAATGCCTGGAACTGGCGCCGTCACTGACCGGATTTATCATGAGTATCCCGGTTTTCGGCGATATTGCTATCATTCTTAACGCTCCGATTTCCGCAATACTTGCGAAACGTAAAAAGATGGGAATGCAGCAGGTAGCGCCCTTTGTAAATCTCGGGCTGACTCTGACACACGGACTGGTTCCGCCAACCCCCGGAATCCTCGCGGTATCCGTACTCCTTGGCGCAGACGTGGGAACCGTCATAATCGTCGGCCTGATTTGTTCGATCATCTCCTTTGCAGTCGTATATCTCGGACTTCGTCCGGTATATGCAAAATGCGAATATATCCCTCCGCTTCCTCAGTACACAGAAAATGTGGAAGCAGTAGAAGATTCGGACAATGTAGATGCGCTCCTGATAAAAGAAGACAATGTTCCCAATGCCTTAGCTGCTTTCACACCGCTGCTCCTGCCGGCGGTAATGATCGCCATCGGATCTATCGGCAAGCTGTTCTGCGAAGAAGGCACAATGATGTACAGCTTCTTTGATATCATCGGGAACACCGTTCTCGCTCTGTTCGCCGGAATCGTCGCCGTAGGGCTTATGGTATTCGGACGGAAGAAGAAAGTTGTCGACAAGGCAAACAAAGACGGAAACGGATGTGAACTTACAGATAAGAGCGGCTGGTCAGAAATCGTGCTGAACAACTGGGTTGAGCGGGCGCTGAAGATCGCCATCGGAGCCCTTCTGATCACTGCAATGGGCGGAGCTATGGGAGGCATCCTTCGTGAAAACGAGGCGATCCAGACAATCGGTGAAATGATAGCCGGCAGCAGCTTCCCGGCACTTCTTGTTCCGTTTATCATGGGCGCGATCCTGATGACCGTCTGCGGTTCTATGACAACAGCAGCTATGACAGCAGCCGGACTCATGGGCGGACTCATGTCAGTGCTTGGACTGGATCCGGTAGTGACTTCACTTGCGATCGGATGCGGTTCCATGGTTGGATGGCATGTCAATAACAGTGGTTTCTGGATCTTCTCATCCCTGTACGGATTTGACGCAAAACAGGGCCTGAAGTTCTTTACCACTACAAATGCTCTCGGAGGTATCGTGGCATTTATCGTTCTGGTCATCCTTACCATGATCGGTATCGTCTAATATAATAATGCCCGGCGCTGACCGGAGCAAAGCGTAGAGACAAAATCATGAAATGCGGAGCAGTCCGCAGCAGCATCGGGGGCAAAATACCTTTTGCCCCCCCAACATCGTATAGTCAAATACCTCGATGCAGGCATCGTGGTATTCCATCCTCGCGGCAGCCGCCAAATGGACATGCATGTCCGCTTGGCCCGTCGCTCGCGGGAATAAAGAAATCAGGGGGAATGCTCGTGGAATTAATCAGTCAAAAAATGAGGAAACTTGCACCGGAGCTTGATCCGCTCCGCATAGGAACCGGATGGAAAAAGGAGGACCTGGACAAGCCGCAGATCCTGATAGAAAGTACGTTCGGCGACAGCCATCCGGGGAGCGGACATCTGGACACACTTGTAGAACAGGTTCGGCGCGGCGTTGAAGAAGAGGGCGGTTTTGGAGCCCGGTATTTCTGCACCGATATCTGCGACGGCGAAAGCCAGGGCACAGACGGAATCAATTACAGTCTTGTAAGCCGGGAGATCATTGCAGATATGATAGAAATCCATGAAAATGCCACGCCTTTTGACGGCGGCGTCTATCTTTCAAGCTGTGACAAAGGCATGCCCGGCACACTGATGGGAATGGCAAGAGTGAACGTCCCATCTCTGATGGTGCCGGGCGGAACAATGAACGCAGGGCCGGATCTTCTGACACTGGAGCAGCTGGGAATGTACAGCGCCCGCTACGAACGCGGGGAAATTGATGAGAAGACCTTTGAATGGGCGAAATGCAATGCATGCCCAAGCTGCGGCGCATGCAGCTTTATCGGCACTGCTTCAACCATGCAGATCATGGCGGAATCGCTTGGGCTGGCGCTTCCCGGGAGTGCGCTGCTCCCTGCAGAAAGCCCGGATCTTCAGGAGTATGCATACCGCGCCGGACGTCAGGCAGTACGCCTGGCGCTGGCAGGACTGAAACCTTCGGACATCGTTACAGAAAAGAGTTTCGAGAATGCGATCCTGGTACACGCTGCTATTTCAGGCAGCACCAACGCTCTCCTTCACCTTCCCGCTCTGGCTCATGAATACGGCATCGAGATCACCGGGGAGACGTTTGACAGACTGCACCGGGGAGCCCATTATCTTCTTGACCTGCGTCCGGCAGGCAGATGGCCCGCGGAATTCTTCTACTATGCAGGAGGAGTGCCGGCTATTATGGAGGAGATCAAAGCTATGCTCCACCTGGATGTGATGACAGTAACAGGCAAAACTCTTGGAGAAAATCTGGAAGAACTGCAGAAAAACGGTTTTTATGAAAAATGTCAGACCTGGCTGGATGAGGCAAACAGGAAATACGGCCTAAACCTGACGAAAGAAGATATCATACGGCCTTATGAAAAAGCGATCGGTACGGAAGGCAGTATCGCCATCCTGAAAGGAAATCTGGCTCCCGAGGGCGCCGTGATCAAGCACACCGCATGCCCGGAAGAAATGTTTGAGGCGACGCTTTGCGCCCGGCCCTTTGACAGCGAAGAAGAATGTCTGGATGCCGTTCTGCATCACCGGGTCCAGAAGGGAGATGCCGTTCTGATACGCTATGAAGGGCCGAAAGGAAGCGGCATGCCGGAAATGTTTTACACATCGGAAGCCATCAGCTCTGACGCGGAGCTGGGAAGAAGCATCGCATTGATCACTGACGGCAGATTCTCCGGCGCGTCCACCGGTCCGGTGATCGGGCACTGCAGTCCGGAAGCGGCGGAAGGCGGACCGATTGCTCTCGTAGAAGAAGGCGATTTGATCTATATCAATATCCATGAACGCCGTCTCGATATCGTTGGAACTGACGGCGAGCAAAAATCACCGGAGGAAGTCGATGCCATTCTTGCCGAACGGCGGAAAAACTGGAGGCGCCGGGAACTGAGATATAAACGCGGAGTCCTTCGGATGTTCAGCGAACACGCGGCCTCACCGATGAAAGGCGCATATCTGGAATTCGAAGACTGACCGGAACTGTCAGAAAATAAACCTGTGAACATATAAAAATAGCAGCTGTAATGTATGATATGCAGTACAGCTGTTATTTTTTTCATGTTCAAACGTGTCTCAGGATACGGCCATTGTATTTCATCCATTACATTGCTAAAATAATAGTGGCTGATATTTCAGAACAAAAATCTGACTCATTATAAATAGACGAGGTGTATTTCCATGCTTGATTTTTTAAAGGACGAACAGATCGACCCGGAACTTCTGAAGGGAATCGAGGACTTCCGTCGGCAGTTTCCGCCGGAGGAGGCCTCCTCTTCCGGAGCTCATCCGCGATATGTATACTACGGCAGAGAGGTCTGGGAGCAGGCTCTGTCAGCGCTGCTCTGCGGAGAGAATCTGCTGCTGGCCGGATCCAAGGCCACGGGCAAAAACGTGCTGGCGGAGAATCTGGCCGCTCTCTTCGGCAGGCCGTCTTACAATGTCTCTTTTCATATTAATATGGACGCGTCTTTCATGATCGGAGCAGATACATTCCGGGACAGGCAGGTTGTCTTCCGTCCCGGCCCGGTATATGAGTCTGCTGCCCGGGGCGGATTCTGCATCCTGGATGAGATTAACATGGCCCGCAACGAAGCGCTGGCCGTGCTCCATTCTGTCCTGGACTTCCGCCGGGTCATCAATGTTCCCGGATATGACAGCATCCAGGTCCACGGCGCGGCAAGGTTTATTGCCACCATGAACTACGGATATGCGGGGACAAGAGAACTGAATGAGGCGCTGGCTTCCCGTTTCATGGTGATCCATATGCCGGAGATCACGGAAGAAAATCTGGTAAAGCTCCTCCGCCGGGAATTTCCTGCTATGAAAAAGGAATATACTCAGCAGTTTGCGGGTCTGTTTACAGATATCGGAAAGAAATGCAAAAGCGGAGAACTGACGGCCCGTGTGCTGGATCTGAGAGGACTGCTGGACTCCATCCGCCTGATGCGCAGAGGGCTCTCCCCGCTGCTTGCTCTGGATATGGGGATCACAAACAAGACATTTGACACCTATGAGCAGTCGCTGGTCCGTGATATCATAGCATCCCGGATATCGAAAAAGGCTGACCGGCACTCCGTATTTGATTTGTAATCTGCCTTTCTCATCAACAGGCTGACTGCTGACAGGCCCACGCCACTTACAGAAATAAACTACTTTCACAGAAACAGGACAAAAAACATGGCACACTCTGACAATACTTCCTCCGCCCGCAGACGGGCGCTGAACATGATCTGGACCGCCGCCGGAGAATATGGCTTTGAACCGGAATTCATGGCTTTCCTTCAAGACGGCAGCCCGGATTTTTATCTAAATTCTATCATCGGATATGTACACAAATGGTATGATCAGGATATCCTGCGTCAACTGTACGATATTATTGACGGCGCGCTCCTGAAGGAGACCTTTGACGGGCTCCTCTGGATCGGACTGGAGAGCTGCGCCTTTGCCCGGGAATCTGCCTGCCGTCCTGTACTGGCGGAAATGCGCGCCGCCTGTGCAGAAAGCTTTTTCGCCCAGCAGCTCACCCGTTCCCGGCAGCAGTGGATGGCTCAGAACAGCCTGGTCTACGCGCTCCAGGAGGCCCGCTGGCGCACAGTCCTTGGCCGGCCGGCAGGTCTGAAAAATCCCTGGGAGAAACGTCTTTTCCAAGAGCTGAACTACGGCGGAGACATGGACGCCAGGGATATCAGGAACCGGACGCTGGACATCTTCCGGAGATATTTTCATTTTGACGGAGTCTCCGGACGCCTGCCCCTGTCCCGGCTGCGCCGGGTTCTTGGAAATATGACCCGGAAAGCACTTCCGGTCCGGTTCACCCGCTCGGAGGATCTCCGTTTCGGCTCCTCTTCCACCGGAGGGGCTGTCACTGCACGAAAGGGAAAAGATCTCAGGCCCATTTCAGCCGCTCAGGAGGAAAGAGACCGGCTCTACATCGAGAACTGCTTCGGGCTTCCCCTCTTTGACCGGGAAACCGCCGCCGAAATCGACGAAACGCTCTGCACAGACCGGCATCTAGGCTGCCATATCTACTTTACCGACGGCAGACATGGCGCTCCCGCTTCCGATCCGCTGATCCGGAAGACACTGCGGGACGCGGAAGCTCAGCGGGATAAGAATCTGGAACGCTTCAGGAACCGCCGGCGGATCTACCGGAACAGCATCACCCGCCTTGCCCGCCAGATAGAAAATGCCCTTCTTGTCTACCCTCAGCCCCTGAAGGTACCCGCCCGCTCCGGACGCCTCATGCCATCCCGGGTGTGGAGGGCACTGTACCTGAATGACGACCGGATCTTCAGCGATACATATGAAGAGGAACAGCCGGACTTCTCCGTCGATATCATGCTGGACGCATCCGCCTCCCGGCTCCAGAGTCAGGAAACCATCGCCGCCCAGGGCTATGTGATCGCAGAAAGTCTCCGCCTGTGCCGTATCCCCGCACAGATCTACTCCTTCCTGAGTCTCCGGGGGCATACCGTCATGAGGCTGTTCTGCGGATACGACGGAAAAGAAAAGGCAGAAAATATCTTCGACTACTTCGCCGCCGGATGGAACCGGGACGGGCTGGCTCTCCGGGGCGCTTCCCATCTCATGGAACACTCCCCCGCCGGGAACCGGATCCTCATCATTCTGACCGACGCCAGCCCCAACGATGACCGGCGGATCCCGCCTGACAGGACAGACGGCCGTCTCACCGGCAGAGACTACTCCGGAGAAGCCGGGATCGAGGATACCGCCGCAGAAGTACGGCAGCTGAGGAAAGACGGCGTCCGGGTAATGGCCGTCCTCAACGGAGAAGACGGCGCTGCAGAGGCCGCAAGGAAGATTTACGGAGATGATTTCACTCGGATCGAGCGGATTGAAAATCTGTCGGATGCGGTAGGGCTGCTGATCCAGAGACAGATTGAAAAGATGCAGCGGTGAGCGGACAGTGATTTTCCGGACGGGGGACAGCATATGTCATTTTGAAAATGTTAATGTAGAGACTTATCAGGCAATGCGGACGCTTCTTCATTCGGAAAGAGTGATGACGGATATGAGTAAACATAATAGCGGGAAGGAGACTCGGATAAAGAGGATATAAAAAATATACCGGAGTAACAGACAATATAATCAGCAGGGGCGGAATGATCACCCGATTGATGATCACTCCGCCCCTCTCTAAAGGTCTCCCGAATCAGGACGCCGTACGGAAGCCATATTCCACATAACCGTTTTCCCATTCTGCATGTATAAGATAACGGTATCCCAGCTCCACTCTCTCTATCGTAAACTGTCCCTGTTCATCCTCAGGCGCAGTCTCCACATTTTCTCCATCAGAACTTTCTGCGTCAGCTCCCTCCATATTGTCCGGCCAGCGCAGAACCGTCACTTTTTCCGGGGCTTTTGAAAAAAACAGCGTCACATCGGTCGGCTCTTCTATATTAATCTCATTGATTTCCGTCCACGCTGTGATATGAGCGGTATCCGCGATCTCAGACCGTGTCTCTCCGTTTTTCTCCTCATAAGACCACTCATATCCGCCCGTTGTGGCGGACGCAGTCACCTGTGCCAGTGAGGTCGTATACTCCACATTCATGAAAGGAACTTCTGAGGGGTCCGGCTCCTGATAAATTTCATCCACGATTGCCTGATACTGATCCGCGTCTGACGGATTTCCCTCTGCTTCTACCTGAATGCTCTCCACACCGGGATACTGCCCCGGATAACTCTCCAGCATGATTCCGTCTCCCATAATCCTCAGGATATTTCCTTTCTCCAGATCTTCCTGACTGATGGAATTGCCCTCTGCATCATAGATCTCCTCCGGCATCGTCACGGTGAATACCGCCCCTGTATCCTGATCCACCATGATATACCCGTTCTCCTCACCGTATGGGACATACATAGCCACGGTCTCAACCTCTGCAGCCTCCGTCTTCGGTTTCTCCTCCGCCGCCGGCTCTGACGCGCATCCTCCTGCAGTAAAAGTCAGGAACGCAGCTGCGGCGATAAACAGATAGTTTCCCCATTTTCTGTTATTCATCCTCTTTTCTCCTCCCTTCAGGAACTGATCTTTATTCGCGTTTCTAATCTGAAATTATACATGATATATCCCGACTTGGGAACCCGGGAAATTCTTCTTCCGAGCTGCATTCAAAAGAACATGGAAACATGTCCGCTTGGCTCGTTGCTCGCGGGAATAAAAGTCGTCGCACAAAAGGCATTACAGTTCACACTGCAGTCAAAAGGCTGCGGCAATTCAGTGAAAATACTGTACAGCCGCAGCCTCTCTTCTCTTGTTCCTCTTCACTCTATTGAGCATCACTTATGGAATACATATTTGTCCAGACGGTCAAATGCTTCCTTTACTCTGGACAGCGGGAGCGCCAGATTCATCCGGATTCCGTAAGGACTGTGGAAGGGCCTTCCGTCCTGCCAGAGTACGCCTACCTCAAGGCCGGCGATCTGGAGCTCATCAATGGTCTTCCCGTTTTCCCTGCACCACTCTTCGCAGTCCAGAAGGAGCATATACGTTCCCTGGGGCTTTACTACCTTTACCCCCTGGAAATGTTCACGGATGAAATCACAGGCATAGTCGATATTTCCCGTAAGCACCTGACAGAGCTGATCCGTCCACTCATATCCCTCCGGCTTATAGGCGCCGATGAGAGCGTACATGGACAGCACGTTCATGTCATTGTAATGAGGAAGGGATGACTCCTTATCAATCCGATCCTTCAGCCATTTATTATATATGATATGATAACTGCCGATCAACCCTGCCAGATTGAATGTCTTGGACGGGGCATAGAGGGCTACT
Source organism: uncultured Mediterraneibacter sp. (assembly GCA_944381495.1). Taxonomy (GTDB): domain Bacteria; phylum Bacillota; class Clostridia; order Lachnospirales; family Lachnospiraceae; genus Mediterraneibacter. The sequence goes on from CALWLJ010000020.1 coordinate 51,246, forward strand.
GTTCTCTGCCTTGCGTCCTCGGAAATGCTCTGAGCCGGGATATGTTTATGCCCCGTCAGGATCAGATCGGACCATATCTCATCGGAGACCACATAGACGTCATATTTCCGGTAAAGCTCCATCATCTTCTCCAGCTCTTCTCTCTCCCAGACTCTGCCGGTAGGATTGTGAGGCGAGCAGAGGATTGCCGCATGGATGTTGTTCTCCACGATCTTTTTCTCCATATCCTCCAGGTCCATCCGCCAGATTCCTTCCTCATCAAGCACCAGAGGACTGAGCACCATGTTATAGCCATTGTTGGAAAGTGCTCCGGTAAATCCGATATAAGTGGGAGAATGGAGCAGTACAGAATCCCCCTTCGAGCAGAGGACATTCAGCGCACTCACCACTCCTCCCAGAACACCGTTCTCATAACCGATATTCTCTTTCTTCAGACCTGTAACTCCGTTCCTCGTCTCCTGCCACCGGATGATCTCACTGTAGTACTCATCCCTGGGAGCGAAATATCCGTATGCCGGATGCTTCGCCCTCTCAATAATGGCCTCCGGAATGGTCGGCACGGTGGGAAAGTTCATATCCGCCACCCACATGGGGATCCGGTCGAATCCCGGTTTCAGTTTCGCTTTTGAAAAATAGTCTGCTCCAAAGCAGTCGTCCCGCTCCGGCGCGTCCACCGCAATAGCGTCTTTTCCTCTTCTGTCGAGGATACTGGTAAAATCGTACTGCATGTTCTCCCTCTTTTCTGATTTATTTTTCTGCTATGGCTTCAATCTCACAGAGAGCGCCCTTCGGAAGGTCTTTCACAGCGAAGCAGCTTCTCGCCGGTTTTGACACAAAATACTTTTCATACACCGCATTGAACGCCCCGAAGTCACTGATATCAGCCAGAAAACATGTTGTCTTGACCACCTTTGTAAAGTCACTGCCTGCCGCCTCAAGAACTGCGCCCACATTCCTGCAGCTCTGTTCAGCCTGTGCTTCAATCGTCTCCGGCATGTTTCCTGTAGCCGGGTCCGCCGGGAGCTGTCCGGATGTAAATACAATATTTCCAGTCTCCATTCCCTGAGAATAGGGGCCTACTGCCGCCGGTGCATTATTTGTCTCAATTACCTTCATCTTTATTCCTCCTGAAACATTTTTATTTTATCACAATTTTATTCTGATTCGTAGCTGATCTCCGCGTTCACATGCCCGAATTTATCTACAAGGAATCCAAACGCAAGGGCGATTACTACCACTACGATATTTGCTGCCATCTCTAACGGCTCCAGAGTATAAAGACTCATATAAGCCGAGAACCCAGCCGCCAGTACTCCGATCACAGTCCATACCTTAAGGGCTGTGTCACTTACATGCCATTTTGACTTCTTCCATTCTTCCGGAATGATCTTGGGCAGCCGGAACAGGCATGCCGCAAGCATGATATCGACTACAGAAGATGAAAATACGGATGTTCCGGAAAGTGTGTCCATATCAATACCAAAGATCAGCGGGATAACGCCTACCAGATAAAACAGGGTAAGCAGTACATGTGGCGTCTTGAACCGGTCATTGACCGCCCCAAGCCATTTCGGGAACCAGCCGTCCGCACATCCCTGAAGCAGCGGTTTTGTAGCCCAGCCGAACTGAGAGTTCAGCGTAGTCAGGATAGCAAACACAGCTCCGCCTACGATAAAGAATGCATAGAGCGGTCCGGGCAGGATCTCAGCGGCAACAAGAGTCAGAGGCTTTCCGCCCACAAGTTCTACCGGGAGAACTCCACTTGCCACAACTGCCATAAAGGCATACACAAGAGCAACGCCCACTGTAACTCCGATGATCACCGGAGGCATATCCTTTGTGGGATTCTTCGCCTCAGCGCTGAAATTGACGATAGTCTGCGCACCGCTGGTTGCAAAGGTAAGGAGCGCCGCCGCACTAAGAAAGCTCATTGCCCCATTCTGGAAAAATCCATCCGGATTCAGATAGGCCGCGGGATCCACCCGGATAATACCAAACGCACAGAACACTGCGATGGCAAGCAGAAGGCAGACAACCAGGACTCCCTGTACCCTTGCCGCACTTTTTACTCCTACAAGGTTGATCACATACATTACCGTCAGTACAATGACACCCACCACAGTAACGTTCAGACCGTCAATGGCAGAACAGAGATACTGTGCCACAGAAAGCCCGTACATACTGATAGCAATATTCATCAGAATATGTACGATCAGATAAGCTCCTCCGATCTTCTGTCCTCCGAACAGAGAGACATAGGTATAATTTCCGCCTCTCATACGGATCGTGCCCATAACAAAAAATCTTGGTGTGATAACAAGAAGCGTAAGGATCGAAGCCATGATAAACGCCAGGCTGGCAGCTCTTCCGGTCAGTCCGATCGCCGTCGGCAGCATGGAGAAGATCCCGGCCCCGATCACCTGCCCGATGGCGATAAATGCCAGGTCCTTTTTCCCCAGAACACGTTTCAAATTTTTTGTGGTTACTTCTGCCATTTATTTCAGCCCCCTTTCACGGATCTGCATGATCACCGCATTCACTGCTTTTTCCACGTTTTCCATTGATGTGGCAAGGTTCAGACGGATAAATGTTCCGCAATTATCCGAAAAGACATTTCCAAAGTCCGGGACTACCTGGGCCTTCTCCTGGACCATATCCACGATCTCGTCCGCAGATACATAGGCTCCCAGATCCACCCAGAAGAGATACGTTCCCTCCAGCGGCGTGACGATCGACTCCGGAAGTTCCTTTTCGAACGTATTCTTCGCATATTCATAATTCTCCCAGATGACCTTCAGCAGATCCTCCAGCCAGTCGGCCCCGCATCTGTATGCCGCTTCCACAGCCACATAGCTCATCAGGCAGGCTGTATCTACATGGGGAGACACTTCATAGGCGTCAAAAACTTTCCGCTTCTCTTCTGAAGGGATCACCACAAAAGAGTTCTTCAATCCGGCCAGATTGAAGGTCTTGGAAGCAGACGCCATCAGAATGACATTGTCCTTATATTTCCCGTTTTCCACATTCAGGGAACTGATGTGAGTATGGCCGCTGTATACAAAATCCTGATGGATCTCATCAGCTATGATCATAACGCCATGTCTGCCGCATATGTCAAAGAGCTGTTCCAGTTCCTTTTCTTCCCACACTCTTCCCACAGGATTATGGGGAGAGCAGAGAATAAACATCTTAACATCCTCGTCCACGATTTTTCTCTCGAAATCTTCGAAATCTACCGTATATCTGCCCTCAGTGGGAACGAGCTCGCTCCTTACCAGCTTTCTCTTCAGATCAAGGATCGCTTCATGGAAAGGATAATAAACCGGCGTGTTGATGATGACCGCATCTCCCGGCTGAGTAAACGCCTGGATACACCAGTAGATTCCCGTCACGATTCCCGGTGAGAAACGGATCCACTCCTTCTCGATCTCCACCTGATGACGTTCCTTTTCCCAGGTGATAAACGCCTCCAGATAGGGATCCGGAGTGATCGTATATCCAAAGGCTCCATGTTCTACGCGGCGGATCATTGCCTCTGTCACAGCTTCAGGAACTTTAAAATCCATATCCGCCACTGACATGGAAATCACATGCTCTTTCCCCTGCTCTTCCGGACTGTCCCATTTGTAACACCAGGTTCCTCTCCGGTCTACATAATAACGTTCTGTAAATTCTTTTGTGTTCATAAATGAATCCTCCTGTTGGACTGCAGACTCCCGCAGCTTTTCCTTTACTTTACATTCATTTTATGAGTTGCTGCATATTTTTTATATGCTTAACTGTTAAGCATCTTAACTATAGCATCAGATAACTATATTGTCAACGCACTTTGCATAATTTATTCCGATAATCCAATAAGAATTTTACTTTTTTGCCAAAAAAAGAGACAGAACAGGAGGATTGTATCATCTATCTTCCTTTCTGTCTCTTCTTCAAACTTCTCTACTCTCTTTAACATCCAGCATAAACGTGCGGTTGAGCTGTTCCTGTATGGCAATATAAGTGTCCAAATCTCTCATGGAAAATCCGTCAAGTCCATGGAATGTACGCAGATAACATGCCTTCTCAAATGCGTCATGCTTCTTGTATATTTCTGTTCCCTCTTCTGTCAGATAGAGGTTGTACTCCCGGTTGTTCTCCCTATTTCTCCGCTGGTCCACCCAGCCCTTTTCCCGCAGTCTCCGTATCAGCTGACTGCAGGCGCTGGGCGTTTTCTTCAGAATGTGTGCGATCTCCGCAGCAGTGATCCCTTCTCTGTCACCGATGATATGTATCACCTGTGACTCCGCCTGAAAAAGCACAACCCCGTTATAGTCATGCAGCAGACTGTCATACTCGATCGTCAGGGAGCATCCCTCGTCAAATGCTTCGATCAGTTTTTCAAATTTACTATATCTCTCTTTATCCATATACCATGTCTGTTCCCGATTCCCTCACACAGGGATTCAGGCAAACCTCCCCAAGAATTATTCACATAACAGTTCAGCCATACAGCTGTTTTCCACATGATGCAGGCTGAACTATTACTTATTCACAGCTATTATTATAATATTCCCGGATCCCAGGTGTCAATTTGCCTCTGTCATTCTTTTCCAGTTCCGCAGTCTTTTTTGAGGCCTTCCTCCTGTTTCACACGATAACGCTTTCTCCGCCTCAGATCCGTATCTCAGACAGCCTGCCTTCGCCTTTCAGATATTTCCTGTATATACAGGAAAAGACAACACAGCTCAAAACCGCCGCGCACCCGTCCGCCAGCGGCTCCGCATAGAATGCCGACTCAGCCGCAGCCAGCAGCGGCAGCACGCAGGTCGCGCCAAGGTAAAGCGTCTTCCTGATCAGCGACAGAGTAAGAGACGTCCTCGTCATTCCCAGGGCAGTCAGCCCGTCTACAAACACATACTGAAAGCTGAGCGGGATGATCATCAGAGTGAATGCCCGGATTCCCCATATTGCCAGCCCCGTATATTCTGCATTGTCGGTAAATATCCTTACAAAGATATGGGCAGCTGTTCTGGAAAGCACAAACATCAGAGTGGTAAAACACAGGCAGAGCATCAGCGCCCAGAAGATTGTCCCGCGGATCCTGTCCGGACGGTTTGCCCCGTAATTATAGCTGATCAGCGGCTGGGAACCACCTGTGATCCCAAGCATAGGCGAAGTGATCAGCAACATATAACTCTGAACAATAGTGACCGCCGTAATCAGAGTATCTCCGTATTCCTTTCCTCCATAGTGCTGCAGTACGGCATTCATGGCAATAATGATCACGCTGTCTGTAGCCAGGATCAGAAATGGTGAAAATCCGATCTTCACGATCCGCTTCCCTATATCTGCCTCCGGCTTGACAATCCCCAGCGGTATCCTCATCTTCTTCGTCCGCAGCGTGGCGAGCACAAATACACAGGAAGACATCTGCGCGATCACAGTAGCCACAGCCGCCCCTGCGATGTTCATATGGAACAAGAAGATAAATACCGGATCCAGCACAATGTTCACAACAGCTCCGATCAGCGTTGTCATCATCCCCAGCCCCGGATATCCCTGAGCAGTAATGAAATAGTTCATTCCCATGGATAACAGCGCAAAAAATGTCCCCAGCGTATAAATCGTCAGATAAGTATCCGCATATGGGAACGTCACCTCACTGGCTCCAAACCAGTTCAACAGCTGATCTTTTGTCAGCAGAAAAGCAACCGTCAGCGCCGCAGACAAGATCAGCAGCAAAGAAAAACTGTTCGCCAGGATCCGGCGCGCCATTTTCTCATCTCCTGCTCCCAGCCTTACGGAAAACAGCACAGAGCCGCCGATCCCCACCAGCGTCCCAAAGGATGACAGTAATGTAATGATCGGAGCACACACTCCCGCTCCTGCCAGCGAATCCGCTCCGATCACCGGAATATTTCCCACATAGATCCGGTCCACAATACTGTACAGCACATTAACAAGCTGAGCCAACATAAAAGGAACGGATGTTTTTAAGACAAGGACGGGAATCGGATCCTTGCCGTAATCATTTGTTTTCTTCATCTTGATTATCCCCCATCTTACATACCGCCACCATTATAGCAGATATACCGTAAGATGGAAGAGGTTTCTGCAAGGAAAAAAATCAAAAAAAGACGGCCTCTGTTTTTCAGAAGCCGCCTGAATAAATCTATATATTAACCCTCACATAGGAATCTTATCTTTCTGCCTGTGATCATCCCTCAATGGAAATGGTCTTCTTCGTCTCCACAGCCTGCGCATCCTTTTTCGGAATACTCAGCTTCAGGATACCATCCTCAAATTTCGCTTTGATATCTTCATGGGTAATATCATCGCCAACATAGAAGCTTCTCTGCATAGCGCCTGAATAACGCTCTCTGCGGATGTATTTGCCTTTCTTATCCTGCTCGTCTTTGTCAAGACCTTTGGCAGCTGAAATGGTAAGATAGCCATTCTCAAGCTCCACGTTAATTTCATCTTTCTTGAATCCCGGCAGATCGATATCAAGTTCATATCCCGTATCATGCTCACGGATATCTGTCTTCATCATGTTCTTTGCATTTTTACCATACAGTGGATTCTTCTTTCCCCAGAAATCTCTGTCAAACGGGAAATCCATCCAATCATCATCAAATAAGTTCTCTCCAAAAATACTAGGCATCAACATAAGTCATTTCTCCTTCCATTGTTTGAATCTCTGAAATAATCTATGGGCTGCTTACACAGCCTTATCAGCACCCTTGATATGATCTCGGATGTTGGTTTCAGGGAACCGGAACTTTGGAACAGCTTCGGAACTTTATATCTCATTCCTTTTTGTTCCTCTTCCTTTGTTCTAGTTGTACTATAGCACTTATTTGTTAGCACTGTCAAGAGGTGAGTGCTAATTTTTTTAATATTTTTTTTGAGACACCTGAAAAAGCTTGAATTTACGGGCTTTTTCGAGGTCTCCCATTTTTTAATCTGCTCCAAAAATGACTTACTACACCAAATTTACACCATTTCTACACCATTTTGCGCGAAAACTATGAGCCATGCAGGGACGAAATCGGGGTGCCTTTTGGGAGCTTGCTCACATAAAGGCAACTCCGGTTTTGGACCTATACGGCGACAGCCGCGACTGAGCGAACTTGTTCGCGAAGTGCATGGCGGGGCCTCTCGGGAGCTTGCTCACATAAAGGCAGCTCCGGTTTTGGACCTATACGGCGAGAGCCGCGACCGAATGAACGTAGTTCATAAGCTCCATGGCGAGCAGTTCTGTAATCATTCTTAAAGAAATCTGAGCCATCACATCACCTGCACGGCATCCAGCTTCGCAATCTCTTTTTCAATCCTGGACCGGTCTGTGATATGGTTGTAAACTTCCATCGTGACACTGATATTGGCATGTCCCATCACATACTGAACGACCTTCATATCCAGATCAGTCTCCGCCATCCGGGTACAGGCGGTATGTCTGAGGATGTGGGCGGTAATGGTCGGCAGCTCTTCCGGCTTTCTCCTCTCCCGCTTCGCCCGCTCATTTTCCTCTTTGTTATACGCCTTCACAATATCCCGCAGGATAAAATTCACGGAGGCAGGCATCATGGGACGCCCGCTCCTGCTCATGAACACGAAATCGGACAGCCCTTCGATCTCTACATCTCTTGGAATCCCGGCCTGAAAATTCAGCCGTCTCTGGACCTCAAAGGCTCTCGCCACCATTCTGCTCATGGGGATCTCCCGGATCCCGGCCTCCGTCTTCGGCATAGTCACATGAAAACTGCATCCGTCCCCATAGTTCTTATAGATCAGCTGATGGTTTACGGATACGGTCCTGGTCTTCAGATCCACATCCTTCCAGGTCAGTCCGATCAATTCTCCGCATCGGAGCCCCGTTCCGATCATCACCTGCAGCATAGGCAGATAATTCTGAAATGCCTCGCTGTTCTTCACAAAATTCAACAGATTTTTCTGCTGGTCAAAGGACAGGGCGGTGCGTTTCTTTTCCGGCTCTCCATAATCTCCCAAAGCTCTTTTTGCCGGATTCTTCCGGATGATATCATCATCTACGGCCACCTCAAAGCTGGGGAAGATCATATTATGGAGAAACTTGATGGTACTGTGGGCGTATTTTTCTTTACTCAGCCGGGAATAAAACAGCCGTACATGGGATGGTCTCACCTGCACCACTTTCATCTGACCGAGCTCATTCTTCACAAGACTGTTCCACATCCTTCTGTAATTGGCGCGGGTGCTTTCCGCCAGCTTCCTTGTTTCCAGATAAATGTCAAACAGCTCATTGAGCGTCATGCTCTTGAACTGGGTATCGGTCAGGATCCCTTCGTCCTGATCTTTCTCAATCTCTTTTTCTTTTTTCCTCAGTTCGGCCAGATCCGGGGAATAAACAGCCAGCCGTCTGCCGGTCCGTTCATCCTTGTACCGGTACATATAGAGGCCGTCCTTGCGCTGGGATTCCCCGGTCCTCAGATTTCTTCCTCTATTATCTTTTCTTGCCACAAAACCATTCCTCTCTGTATCTTCACACCTCCCTGCCTCAGAGAATGGTCTTGTCCTGCTTAAAGAAAGTATATCACAAAACCATCTCCATGCACATCAGGATTCCTCTATCCCGCTATCGCTTCCAGATATTTTTCCACCTTCCGGACCGAGTACAATACCCGGCGTCCGATGGTGATCCGGGCTCCGGAATCTTCCCCGATCTTCCTTGCCGTCATCTGTCCGCAGGAAAGCATGGCGGCCAGCCCTTCAATATCCACTGCCAGGCGGCAGCTGCTCTCTCTTTCTTTTGTCTGTCTCATCTACTCACCTCCTCCTTCAGATTTTCTTTCATCCGAGCCAGCTTTTCTCTGGCTGTCAGTTTTCGGAAACTCTCCCCTTTAAATTGCACCGGGACGCACATTTCCTGCAGCCGGTCATAAATCCTTGCATGTGCCGTATCCTGCGGATGCGTCAAATCGTGCAGAGTCAGGTTCGTGGTCACGATCAACGGCTTCCCGCTGCGGTATCTGCTGTCGATCACCGCATAGATCTGTTCCAGTCCGTACTCCGTCCCTCTCTCCATGCCGAAATCATCCAGGATCAGCAGCGGAAATCTGCATAAATTTTTTATGTACTCGTTCTTGTCTGAAAAGTTCGCGGACAAGTCATTGAGCACCTCAGCAAAGTTGGTCATGCGGACGGGGATTTCCTGTTCCAGCAGGGCATTTGCAATACAGCCTGCCAGATAGCTTTTCCCGGTCCCGACCGCTCCCCAGAAAAGATAACCGATGTTTTCTTCTTTCATTCTCTCCCAATGCTTCACATAGAACCTGGCGGTCTCTGTATTTTTTGAAATCCCTTTATCCTTCTCAAAGGTCCATTCCTGCATGGCTCTCTCAGAAAAGCAACGGCTCTTTAATTCTCTCACAGCGGTTTCATGGCGCTGTTGTTCCCGGTACTGCTCCTCCTCTTTTCTCTTTTTCCTACGGCACTCACATTCCCGGGGATGCTTTTTCATCCCGAACAGCATATCTTTTCCCGGATCAAAATAAGCTTCCTTCGGTTCATGGCATTTGCCACAATACAGGAGTCCATCTTCACCGATGTAATCCTCTTCGGTTCTTTCTCCCGGCCGCATCATGTTCTTTACTGTTTCTTCTATCATCTCGTTCACAGGCTGTCCTCCTCACTGCAGGTATAATCCGGAATGTTTTTTACCGGCGATGACCGTTCTGCCCACCTCTGCAATGTAGCTGCATGATCGGCATAATGTTTCCCGGTGGAACGCATATAACCGGAAAGTTCTTCGATCAGCCTGTCCGGTTCCCGGATCTTCTGCTTCAATTCCTCATATTCTGTTTCGGAGAGAAACACATTCTGATATTTTCCATAGGCGGAGCGTGTTTCTCTCTCTCCATTTTTCTGGCTTTCTGTCAGTTGGTTATTACTCAGTTGGTTAGGGGCTACTTTTCTATCCCTCATAAGGACACTTTCCTTTCCCTCACAGGTATCTTTTTCTTTCTCTCCATGGGATACTTTCCCTGCCTCTGTCAGACCGCTGTCCCGCTCCTCTGCCGGGAGCCTGACAAACAGCAGATTCGGCTTTGAAAATCCCTGCTTTCTTTTTTCCAGAAGTCCGGCATCCATCAATTCATTCAACGCCTTTTTGATCGTCATATGGCTCTTCCCCAGATCCTTTGCCAGATCTGCGATCGTATAGATCAGATAAATATGCTCCTCCCTGTCCTTCCATCCGTTCTTTCTGGAAAGCGTGGACCTGTCCAGCAGCAGAGCGTACAGGACTCTGGCGGTCTGAGTCAGATCCATATCCAGCAGGAACCGGGGATAGGGAAGAAACGCCGGGAGCCGTGTCTGATCTGTCATGTACTCTGTCTGAAAATTATTCTCCACATCCATTTGCCTGTTCCTGTCTGATCTTCCGCCGCCGGCTCCGCTTGGATTCATAGCAGGGGCAGCATACAATCTCCGTCCGGAAACTCTGCTTGCAGTCGCCGGTGCATTTCCTGCAGGTCAGATTGTGCGCAACCCGGCCTCTTTCATTGAGAAAAAAGGCCAATTCCTGTTTTCTTTTCTTGCTCATTCTCGGCACAGACATTCCTCCTTTCCGCTGTCCTGCCGGTGTCCGCACACAGGACAGCAATTATGGTCGTGTTTCGGTATCATTTTGGAACAATTCGTCTGGATTACTTTAACTGCCCTGATAAAATACGGATAATCTCACTTCTGTTCCATTCTCTTT
>CALWLJ010000021.1 GCA_944381495.1 uncultured Mediterraneibacter sp.
TTTGGGGTCTTAGCTCAGCTGGGAGAGCATCTGCCTTACAAGCAGAGGGTCACAGGTTCGAGCCCTGTAGGCCCCATGTAAAACCAAATATGGCGGAATAGCTCAGTTGGCTAGAGCACACGGTTCATACCCGTGGTGTCGCTGGTTCAAATCCAGTTTCCGCTACTCGAAAACCTCTCGCAGTATTGCGGGAGGTTTTACTGTATCGGGAGATTTTCATTTTTCTGTGGAGTTTTTTCTGTGAATTTGTATTATGTTGGAAAGATAAGTGTCGGAAAGATTATTGAAAAAGATTTTAATGCACGTGTCGACCTTTTATGATAGAATATCATCCAGGAACACCTACGGAGGATAAACTGCATGAAAAAAAAGAGTATCTATATATTGAAAGTCATATTGGGCGGGTATCTTGTTTTTATTGGTGTCAGTCTGTTTGTGCTGATGCAGCAGCAGAAGCCCAGCAATATGATTTTCCTTTCTGTTGTGGGAGCTGTATGTGCGGTGATCGGCATCAGCTACGCTGTATATTTTCTGATGAAAGTCTTTAATATAAAAAATAAAGATCGGCAATCTGACAGTGGAAGATTCTGGAAAACGGCTGTCGGAAAAACAGTGGCAGGAATATGGAATAGTGTGACCGGAAAATTGACGAGAATTCATCTGAAGAAAAGATCACATGCAGTCTCCGATGCTACAGAGGAGATGCCTGCAGCAGAAATACGACAGATGGCAGCTCAGACACTTTATGATATAGACGAAGATAAGAAGCAGGAAAAGATTCCTGTTCCAATGCCGGTGGTTGGTGAAGAAACCGAAGAAAAAGAACCGGCCGATATGGCGGATAAACTGCCGCCTGAAGATGAGAAAGAAGATTCGGACAAAAATATGGAATCAGGCAGTGAAGATGACAGCCCAGAGCAGGAAACGGGCAACGAAAAAATGAACGATGGAAAATAGAGAGAGTTTCCGGGTGAAATAATGGCAGGAGGCATAAAATGAGAGTTGGATTTGGATATGATGTTCACAGACTGACGGAAGACAGAAAACTGATAATCGGAGGCGTTGAAATCCCATTTGAGAAGGGCCTTCTTGGACATTCCGATGCAGACGTACTGCTTCATGCGGTGATGGATGCCCTCCTTGGGGCAGCTGCCCTGGGAGATATCGGAAAGCATTTTCCAGATACAGATCCGCAATATAAAGGAATTTCAAGTATACAGCTTCTTAAGCATGTGGGACAGCTTCTGGATGAGAATGGATATATTATTGAAAATATTGACGGAACGATTATAGCTCAGAGACCGAAGATGCGACCTTATATAGATCAGATGCGGGAGAATATTGCCGAAGCTCTCCACATCGAAGTCAATCAGGTAAATGTAAAAGCAACTACAGAGGAAGGCCTCGGATTTACAGGAACAGGCGAGGGGATTTCCGCACAGGCGGTCTGCCTTATTGAGAAGTATATGAATTACAGCAGTGCTGATGTGACAGGAGAAGGCTCCGCTTCAGGATGTAACGCCTGCTGCCGGAAGATTGCCGGGGGTGAAGAAGAATCATGATTCTCCGGAAACTGGATCAGGATGAGCATGGAAAGACGAGACGGCTCTGGGAGGAAGTTTTCGCGGAAGATACACCAGCATTTCTGGATTATTACTATTTTATCAAGACGAAGGATAACAGTATCTATGTAGTAGAAGAAGACGATGATATCCAGGCTATGCTCCAGCTCAATCCGTATCAGATAGCTATTGAACGACACGCTTATGCTTCGTACTATATTATTGCGGTTGCCACTCGAAAAAAATACCGGGGCCGGGGATATATGGGGAATATTCTGCGAAGAGCGCTGAAAGATATGTATGAGGAAAAAATCCCTTTTACCTTTCTAATGCCTGCAGCAGAAGCAATTTATACTCCGTATGATTTCCGGTTTGTTTACAGTCAGAAAATCGGGGAAATTTCAGTTCTTTCATCAGAACAGGATGTGGAATCCAGTCTGCCGGAGACAGAGGCAGATGTCGAAGATAAAGGAGGGCGTCATTCAGAGGAGATACATATCCGGGACTGTGTACGGGTAGGAGATGCCGCTCTCTGGGATGCTGAAAATATGGCCTCCTTTTTTAACTGCAATTTTGCAGACAGGTGGCAGGTGTGTACAGTGAGGGACGCTGATTATTATCGGACCATGATCCTGGAACAGCAGAGCGAACAGGGCGGTGTGCGTCTCCTTTTTAAGGGCGAACAGATTGTGGGAATGTTTGCATGGGCCGGGGAGGATGGACTTGAGATACGTGAACCGCTTTATCTGGAAGGATACGGGAAGATCTTTGCAGATGAAGTGAGAAAACTTTCTGGTGATAAAAAAGCTGTGATCAAAGTCTATGGATGTATGTCTGAAATGCAGCCTTCTTTCCTGGCGTCTGCAGAACATCCTGAGGAGACTGCCATATATAGAGAATGTGTTAGGAAGCCTTGTATTATGGCAAGAATTGTATGCCTTCCGGCTCTGTTCAGCGCCTTGAAAGCAGATAAAGAAGCTTCGCTGGATTGTTCGATTGCTGTGATTGATCCGATTCTTACCGGAAACAGCAGAATATGGCGTTTGGAAAGCCCGGAAGGAGAAGAAGACATCCGGATCAGGGAAACAGAAGATTCCGATGGTGTGATCCCTGTAGCGGAGCTTACAGAGCTTCTGTTTGGAAGAAAGACTTTGAAAGAACTGAAATGCTCTGACGGAGTTATTATTTCGGATAGACTTGAGTGCGAACTGAGTAAGATCCGGAAGCTGAAACGGGTGTTCTTGAATGAAGTTGTGTAAGTTTAGGAGTGGAAAAAATGGGAATTATATCTTATATTAAAGAGGAGATCCAGGTGATCCGGGAAAGAGATCCGGCTATCAAATCCAATATGGAAGTGTTTCTGTATCCGAGTTTCCGGGTGATCCTCCGATACAGGCTGGCACATAAGCTGTATCTGAAAAAGCACTATTTTCTGGCGCGGTGGATCTCACAGAGAGGAGCCCGTAAAACAGGGATTGAAATACATCCGGGAGCTACGATCGGCAAAGGACTGTTTATTGATCATGGAAGCGGTGTGATCATCGGTGAGACTACAATTATCGGGGACAATGTGACTCTCTATCAGGGAGTGACCCTCGGAGGTACGGGAAAGGAACAGGGGAAGCGTCATCCCACACTGGAAGATAATGTTATGGTAAGTGCCGGCGCGAAGATTCTCGGATCTTTTACTATCGGTGAGAATTCCAAGATAGGTGCAGGATCTGTGGTACTCGAAGAAGTGCCCCCCAACTGTACTGTAGTCGGTGTTCCGGGGCGTATCGTTAAGATGGATAACAAGAGAGTGCCCAGGTTGGATATGGATCAGGTGCATTTGCCTGACCCTGTGCTCAACGATATCCGTGAGCTTCAGCAGGAGAACATCCGGCTGCACGGTGAGCTGAGCAGACTTCTGGAAGAAGTGAAAAAAGTTGAGTCCGGATCCGATGACATGAACAGTACAAATAAAAAAGAGGAAGAGACAGCCGAATATTAATCGTCTTGCAGAAAGGAGCAATTATGAAGATTTACAATACAATGTCAAAACAGAAAGAAGAATTTACACCCCTTGAAGAGGGAAAAGTGAAAATGTATGTGTGCGGTCCTACTGTCTATAATTTTATCCATATTGGAAACGCACGCCCGATGATCGTATTCGATACAGTTAGGAGATATTTTGAATATAAAGGATATGATGTAAATTTTGTTTCCAACTTTACAGATGTAGATGATAAGATCATCAAGAAGGCAAATGAAGAGGGAGTAACGGCGGATGAAATCTCCAAACGTTATATTGCAGAGTGCAAAAAGGATATGGAGGGGATGAACATTGAGCCTGCCACAAAAAATCCTCTGGCAACTGAAGAAATTCCCGGAATGATCGAGATGATCAAAACACTGATCGAAAAGGGATTTGCCTATGAAAAGAACGGAACGGTTTACTACCGCACCAGGAAATTTGCAGATTACGGGAAGCTTTCCCACAAGAATCTGGATGATCTTCAGTCAGGCGGCAGATCGCTTCTCGTGACGGGAGAGGATGAAAAGGAAGATCCGCTGGATTTTGTCCTTTGGAAACCGAAAAAGGAAGGAGAACCTGCATGGCCTTCACCGTGGGGAGAAGGACGCCCCGGATGGCATATTGAATGCTCGGAAATGTCCAAGAAATATCTTGGCGAGCAGATAGACATTCATGCAGGGGGAGAAGATCTGATCTTCCCTCATCATGAAAATGAGATCGCGCAGAGCGAAGCTGCCAACGGAAAGCCATTTGCCAGATACTGGATGCACAACGGATTCCTGAATATTGATAACCGCAAAATGTCCAAGTCATTGGGAAACTTCTTCACAGTCCGTGAGATCAGTGAGAAATATGATCTTCAGGTACTCCGTTTCTTTATGCTCAGCGCGCATTACAGGAGTCCGCTGAATTTCAGCGCCGAGCTAATGGAATCTGCGAAGAGCGGACTGGAAAGGATTGTTACGGCAGCGGAAAATCTGAAGTATCTGTCAGAGAAGGCTCAGACAGATAAAATGACAGAGGATGAAAAGGCAAAAGCTGAGAAAGCTCAGGAGTTTACGGACAGTTTTGAGCGCGCTATGGATGATGACTTTAATACAGCGGATGCTGTTTCAGCCGTTTTCGAACTGGTGAAATATATCAATACAACTGCTGATGAAAACAGTTCAAAAGAGTATCTGGAACGTCTTTCTGACCGGCTGCACAAACTGACAGATGTGCTGGGAATCATCGTGGACAGGGAAAAAGAAATCCTTGATGAAGATATTGAAGCGCTGATTCAGGAACGTCAGGCGGCAAGAAAAGAGAAAAACTTTGCAAGAGCGGATCAGATTAGAGATGAGCTTCTTGCAAGAGGAATTATCCTTGAGGATACGCGAGAAGGAGTAAAATGGAAAAGAGCCTAGATTTTGGATTTGAACATTATCTTCGTGAAATGCCTGGGGTGAAGGAAATCGATGCGGCTTCCTGTTCACCCCTGGTCCTGGCCTATATCGGAGACTGCATTTTTGATCTGATCATTAAGACAATGGTAGTGGGGAAGGGAAACCGGCAGGTCCATAAGATGCATGAGGAGACGAGCCATTATGTCCAGGCCTCGTCTCAGTCATTTATGATGCGTGCCATGCAGGAATGCCTGACAGCGGAGGAACATGCTGTTTACAGACGAGGAAGAAATGCCAGAAGTGTATCCCCTGCAAAAAATCAATCCATTACAGATTACCGCAGAGCGACCGGGTTTGAAGCTCTGATTGGCTACCTTTATCTGAAAGGAGAATATCAGAGGCTGATCGAGCTTGTAAACATTGGTCTGCAGAGTATGAAAAAACAGGAACAAACGGAAAAGGATCAATAAGAAATACATAAGAACGGAAAGGAAAAAAGGATGCAGGAAAACAAAAACGGCGGAAACGAAGAAAAAAGAAAAGAGCATACACTTGTTATAGAAGGACGGAATGCTGTTCTGGAGGCATTTCGTTCAGGCAGAACGATCGATAAGGTTTTTGTACTCGACGGATGCCAGGACGGCCCGGTAAGGACTATTGTCCGTGAGGCAAAGAAGCATGATTCAATCCTGAATTTTGTTCCCAGGGAAAGACTGGATCAGCTGTCTGAAACCGGAAGACATCAGGGGGTTATTGCATATGCGGCAGCTTATGACTATTCAGATATTGAAGATATGCTTAACCTGGCGGCTGAGAGAGGAGAGGATCCGTTCCTGATCCTTCTCGATAATATTGAAGATCCCCATAATCTTGGCGCGATCATCCGGACAGCCAATATTGCCGGAGCACATGGAGTCATTATCCCGAAGAGGAGAGCTGTCGGTCTGACGGCAACTGTAGCAAAAACTTCAGCGGGGGCATTGAACTATACTCCGGTGGCAAAGGTGACGAATCTGGTCCGCACAATGGAAGATCTGAAGAAACGGGGGCTCTGGTTTGTATGTGCTGATATGGATGGAGAATCCATGTACAGACTGAATCTGACAGGACCTGTCTGCCTGGTCATCGGCAGCGAAGGGGAAGGTGTGAGCAGACTGGTCAAAGAAAACTGTGATCTGGTGGCAGGAATTCCCATGAAAGGGGAAATCAACTCCCTGAACGCTTCTGTAGCTGCCGGAGTCCTGGCCTATGAAGTGGTCCGGCAGAGAATTGCATCTGGTCAGACGAAATAAAACCTTTAAGGCACAGCACACGGATTAAAAAAAGTTTGTTCCCAGAAAGAGTGAAAATGTAAAATGTCAAAGTATGAGAGAATGACAGATGAACAGCTGATACAGGAGCTGAGAGCAGGGGATCGCCAGGTCATGGATTATATTATGGTTAAATATAAATCCATGGTAAGAAGGAAGGCACGAGCGGTGTTTCTTCTTGGCGGCGAGAATGAAGATCTGATCCAGGAAGGAATGATCGGATTGATCAAAGCAGTCCGGGATTATGATGTGTCTCAGGGCAGTTCTTTTGCAAGTTTTGCAGAGCTTTGTGTATCGCGGCAGATGTATTCCGCAATCGAAGCTTCTAAGCGGAAGAAGCATATGCCTCTTAATTCCTATATATCTTTATATGAAGAAAGCGATGATGACGGGGACGGGAAAAATATGCCTTTGATCGATACAATTGAGCCGGACAGAGAAACAAATCCAGAGACTCTCTACTTCAGCAGAGAATATACGGAAGCATTTATTGAACAGTTGAAGGGAAAGCTGAGCTCACTGGAGAATCACGTACTCTATCTTCATCTGATGGGAACGGACTACAGAACAATTGCTGAGCTGTTGGGGAAGAGTCCAAAGTCTATCGACAATGCCCTTCAGAGAATCCGGGGAAAGGCAGAAAAGATGCTGAAGCAGAGAGATTGACAGAATGACTGAAAACAAAGTAAAGATACAAAATGAAAGGAAAAAACTATGACAAAAAGACGAATCGGGAACATCCTGCTGGCCTTGCTTGCTTTCGGGGCAGTTCTTCTGGTTATGTATGGAAGCTCCTTTCTGATTTCGGCTGCATCTGCTGTGGGCGGAGCGTTTCTTCTGGGACCAGATGGAACTGATATGATATACAATCTTCTAATGGATAATTTGAACCTGTATTCTTTTCTTGTTTATATGGTTGCGCTTGTCATGGCGTTGTTATGGTACTATTTCGCTTTTGTCGCTCCTGTAGGGATAAAAGTTTATACAGAGGAAAGTACGAAACGTATTACGCCGGTATGTTTTGGATGGATCGCGCTTCTTGCGTTCGCTCTTGAGCATGCCACATCACTGATTGTAGCTGTAGTCGCGGCTGTTGCACCGCAGGCATTTGAAAATTATGAATCCATGGTGGAGAGTTCGGGGCTGAGTGAATATTCTGTAATGTGGTACTTTGCAACGCTGATCCTGCCGCCTCTTGTGGAAGAAATTGTTTTCAGAGGACTCATTTTGAACTACCTCAGGCGTGCTGGAATCGGGCTGATTCTTTCGATTGTTATCCAGGCGGTTCTTTTCGGCGTGTATCATGGAAACCTTGTACAGGGCGTATATGCTGCAATTCTCGGAATCGTACTAGGTTATCTGGCGATCAGATATAACAGTCTTGCCGCGCCGATGTTCATGCATTTCTGTTTTAATCTGTTCGGTACCGTGCTGGTCGATCTGGAGAACAGATTTTTGTCGGAACCGGTTCTGATGATGTTTATTCTTCAGAGCATTCCACTTTTTGTACTGGCGATCACCATGATCCAGCTGAGGATCGGAGAGAAAAAGAAGAGGAGAGTGTGATTATGAGATTTGTGATCCAGAGAGTGAAAGAGGCTTCCGTCCGGATCGATGGAGATATAGTGGGAGAGATTGGAAAAGGATTCCTTGTTCTGATCGGTGTTTCTGATAAGGACACAGAGGAAACCGCGGACAAAATGATACGGAAAATGACAGGCCTGCGGATTTTTGAAGATGAAGAAGGGAAGACCAACCTTTCTCTGGAAAGTGTAGGCGGAGAGCTGCTCCTTGTCTCACAGTTTACGCTGTATGCAAACTGTAAAAAGGGAAACCGCCCCAGCTTCATCGAGGCAGGAGCACCGGATAAGGCCAATGCGCTCTATGAATACATAATCCGGAAATGCAGAGAAACCGTCCCCTCGGTACAGACCGGTAGATTTGGCGCAGAGATGGAGGTCAGCCTGATCAACGACGGGCCCTTTACGATACTTCTTGATTCTGATACGTTGTAAAATGAAAAGTGCCCTGCTGAACAGATCCGTGAGAATCGTACAGCAGGGCAAAAAATAAAAGCTGACTAGGGGACTTGAACCCCCGACCTCCGCCTTACCAAGGCGACGCGCTACCGACTGCGCCAAGTCAGCTTACCGCACACGCTCCGTGCGCAAAATATAATATACACTATCGCTTGCGGCATTGTCAAGAGAAAAATGCTTCATTTGTGTACATTTTTACACACAATGTAAAAGATTATGTTATACTCTTAGCCATGTGGTGTTTGTCCCCGGCAGTCAGTAAAGGAGATGCATATGAGGACATGGAGAGAGGAACTGAATAAACTGAGAGATGAGCTTGCACAGCTTACTGAGCTGACAGAGCAGGAGATATGTGGCAGCCTGCCGCATTTTTATCGACATTTCGATACTATGAAGAATAATATCGAAATATTTATTTATGCCGGAGAAGGAGATATTGATGACTTCCTTCCCGTGCTTGAGCGTGACTGGCGGGCTTCACACGAATCGCTTACGGGAATGCTGGACTGTGATCAAGGTGAATGTGACATGAAGATGGATCCTGCATCCT
The DNA here is from genome assembly GCA_944381495.1 of uncultured Mediterraneibacter sp. Lineage (GTDB taxonomy): Bacteria > Bacillota > Clostridia > Lachnospirales > Lachnospiraceae > Mediterraneibacter. Next base: position 8,864 of record CALWLJ010000021.1, read on the forward strand.
GGATCAGTTGTTTAGAACTTCTCTTACGTGTGGAGAAATTTTTTAAGCAAAGGAAAAATGAGACAGATTTGAAAGGAGAATGATCATGCCAGCTTTTTTTGATGATATCAGTTCGTTTTACGGGACGGGAGAAAGGAATGCCGCAGGGCAGACTCTGGAAGAATTCCTCGAATCATATGATCCTTACAAATATAAAAATCCCAGCTGTACAACCGACACAGTTGTTTTCTCTTATAAGGAAAAGTTAGATCAGTCCCTCACAGGGCTGAAATTGCTTCTTGTAAAGCGGAGCAATCATCCGAGCATCGGATTCTGGGCCCTGCCGGGGGGATTCGCAGAACTGCAGGAAGATATTGACCAGACTGCAAGGAGAGAACTGGAAGAAGAGACTGGAGTCCGGGGACTTGCGGTGGAACAGTTTGCATGCTACGGGGAGGTCAGGAGAGATCCCCGGGCAAGAATAATCACTACTGCCTACATGGCGCTGACCGAAGAAAGTGCAGTTACCGTAAAAGCAGGAGACGATGCTGCAGACGCCGCCTGGTTCGATGTAAGGATGGAGACAGAAGAAGAACACGAAGAGTCAGACAGTGTTATCCGGACATACCGGCTGAATTTCGAAAATGCAGAGCAGGATATTACTGTCCAGGCATCCGTAGAACACCGGGAACGAAAAGGCCTTATAAAGGAAAAATCGTTTCATGTACTCGAGCAGGGACAAATCGCTGCAGATCATGCCGCGATCATCGCTCAGGCCATAACAATCCTGAAGAGCAGACTATAAGACACGGCAACGTTTTCGTTCACCGACTCTTGTAGAGAAAGTTTTTTTATGGTAAGATACATGAATAAAATGCCTGAATGGGACAGTATTGCTTGATGAAGGAGGATATTATGGAGAACGAGAATGTTTCAAAGAATTTTATAGAGCAGGAAATTGATAAAGATCTGGCTGAAGGTGTGTATGATCATGTGTGTACGCGTTTCCCGCCTGAACCGAATGGATATCTTCATATCGGACATGCCAAGTCCATTCTGTTAAATTACGGTCTTGCGCAGAAGTACGGCGGTACATTTCATATGAGATTCGATGATACCAATCCAACAAAGGAGAAGATGGAGTTTGTAGATTCCATTAAGGAAGATATCCTCTGGCTGGGTGCTGACTGGGGAGATCACCTCTATTTTGCATCAGACTATTTTGATCAGATGTATGAGTGTGCTGTTAAGCTGATCAAAAAGGGCAAAGCCTTTGTATGTGACCTCTCTCCGGAAGAGATGCGCGAGTACCGTGGAACACTTACAGAACCGGGAAAGGAAAGCCCCTACAGAAATCGTTCCGTAGAGGAAAACCTGGAGCTGTTCCAGGCGATGAAGGACGGGAAATATAAGGATGGCGAAAAAGTCCTTCGGGCCAAGATCGATATGGCATCGCCGAATATCAATATGAGAGATCCGATCCTGTACAGAGTCGCTCACATGACTCATCACAATACTGGAGACAAATGGTGCATCTATCCCATGTATGATTTTGCACATCCGATCGAGGATGCGATCGAAGGAATCACTCATTCAATCTGTACGCTGGAATTTGAAGATCACAGACCGCTGTATGACTGGGTAGTCAGAGAGTGTGAGTTTGAGAATCCGCCCAGACAGATCGAGTTTGCGAAGCTGTATCTGACGAATGTGGTAACTGGAAAGCGTTATATTAAGAAGCTGGTTGAGGATGGAATTGTGGATGGATGGGACGATCCCAGACTTGTCTCTATCGCAGCGCTGAGGAGAAGAGGATTTACTCCCGAATCGATCAAGATGTTTGTCGACATGTGCGGTGTTTCTAAGGCTCAGAGTTCTGTGGATTATGCTATGCTGGAGTATTGCATCCGCGAGGATCTCAAGATGAAGAAATCCAGAATGATGGCTGTGCTTGACCCGATCCGTCTGGTAATCGATAATTATCCGGAAGATCAGGTGGAATATCTGGATGCTGCCAATAATCTTGAAAATGAAGAACTCGGTTCCAGAAAGATTCCTTTCTGCCGCGAGCTTTATATCGAGAGAGATGATTTCATGGAGGAACCGCCGAAGAAGTATTTCCGTCTGTTCCCGGGAAATGAAGTCCGGCTGATGCACGCATATTTTGTGAAATGTGTCGGATTTGAGAAAGATGAGAACGGGAAGATTACTACGGTACACTGTACCTATGACCCGGAGACAAAGGCAGGAAGCGGATTTACCGGAAGGAAGGTAAAGGGTACCATTCACTGGGTTCCGGCGCCCTTTGCAAAGAAGGCGGAAGTACGTCTCTATGAAAACCTGATTGATGAGGAGAAGGGTGTTTACAACAAGGAAGACGGCTCACTGAACCTGAATCCGAATTCGCTGACAGTGATTCCGGATGCAGTGGTAGAACCAGCGCTTGAGGATGTTAAGGCATATGACAGTTTCCAGTTCGTAAGAAACGGATATTTCTGTGTGGATGCCAAGGATTCAACAACGGATAAGCCGGTATTTAACCGGATCGTATCCCTTAAGAGCTCATTCAAACTTCCGAAAAATGGAACTAACAATTAATCTGCAGACGGGGTCAAAGACCCCGTTATATGAACAGATATATGATTATATCAGGCAGGAGATCCAGAGCGGGCGGCTGAAAAGCGGAGAGAGACTTCCCTCTACCAGAGCGCTGAGCCGTCATCTGGAAGTCAGCCGTAGTACAGTTGAGCTTGCCTATGAGCAGCTTCTTTCCGAAGGATATGTGGAAGCTCAGCCATACAGAGGTTTTTTTGTTGCCGAGATTGAAGGGCTGTATCAGATAAGCAGGAGCAGTGAGCGGGAAGAAAAGAAGAAGCAGAGCGAAGCGCCAAAATACAGATATGACTTTTCGCCCAGCGGAGTTGACCTGAAGAGTTTTCCCTATAACACATGGAGAAAGCTGTCGCGGGAGTGTCTGACAGATGACCGCACGGAGCTTTTCCGGCTGGGAGATCCCCAGGGAGAGTACGGGCTGCGCAGTGCGATCGCCAATTATCTATATCAGGCCAGAGGAGTAAACTGCCGTCCGGAGCAGCTGATCGTTGGAGCTGGAAATGATTATATACTCATGCTGCTGACAACGATTATCGGAAGCAGTCATAAGATCGCTGTTGAGAATCCAACATACCGTCAGGCTTTCCGCCTGTTTGAGCGGCTGTCATATAAGTTGTGTACGGTAGATATGGACCGGAAGGGAATGAGTGTTGACGGATTGCGCGCCTCCGGGGCGGACATTGCTTTTGTCATGCCTTCCCATCAGTATCCACTGGGAACTGTTATGCCCATGAAAAGGCGTATGGAGCTGCTGAAATGGGCGGAGGAAAGGGAAGGAAGATATATCATCGAAGATGATTATGACAGTGAGTTCCGATATAAGGGTAAACCGATTCCGGCGCTTCAGGGCTATGACAGCAAAGGAAATGTTATTTATACAGGAACCTTCTCCAAATCGATTGCTCCTGCGATCCGTATGAGTTATATTGTACTTCCGGAGAAGATACTCCGCATATACCGGGAAAAATGCAGTTTCCTGAGTTCTACCGTATCCAGGGTAGATCAGTTGATCCTTCAGCGCTTTATTGGAGAAGGCTATTATGAGAGACATCTGAACAAGACGAGAGCGCTGTACAGATCCAGACATGATACTCTTCTCAGATGCCTTCGGGAATCAGGAGGACAGTTTGAAATATCAGGAGAAAACGCAGGAGTACATCTGCTGCTTCATTTTCCGCCTGGCCGTACAGAGGAAGATCTGATTGAAAGCGCAGGAAAGAAAGGCGTCCGAGTATATGGTCTGTCAGGCTATTATGTAGGAGAGAAAAAGGAGGACGGGGCCGGACCGGTGATCCTTCTTGGATATGCCAATATGAGCGAGACGAAGATTGCGGATGCGGTACATCTGCTTATGGAAGCATGGCAATAGAAAAGAAGATTAGAAGATCTTTTTATGAAGGAAAATATAAAAAGCATATAATAAAAATGAGGAACATGATCTCTGTTCCTCATTTTCTTCATTATTCTTTTGTTGTTTCAGCACTGTCTGATCCTTCAGCCGTATCCTTTTCGGCGGAATTGTCTTCCTCCCCTGCATCAGCAGTCTCCGTTTCGCCGGATTTATGCAGGGAAACATACTCTCTTTCAGCGGGCTGAAGATCCGCGTCCAGATCAAAATCTTCATCTTCTGTGAATTCAGAGCCGTCCACGTCCTGGCTGTCGGAGCTGTTCTTTAAGAAAAATGCGGCTGCTATCCCGATTGCTGTCCCAACAGCGGCTAAGACACCGAACCATTTTAGAAATTTCTTCAATTTTCTGTCTCCTTTCAGTAAGATGATGATCCCCGAGGGTCAAAGGGGACATCCCGAATTGCCTATTATTGTAATACTTTTTCCCGTTAATTACAACTAAATAATAAATAGTATTTTACATCTTTTTAAATTTATAGTATAATTCTTAAGGCGGTTCGTGACAGAATCGCCCGCTGATAATGACAAACACAGTACGCAGGAGGGTTTGAAATGGTAAAAGCAGTAGTTGGTGCAAACTGGGGCGATGAAGGAAAGGGCAAGATTACCGATATGCTCGGAAAAGAGTCCGATATCATTGTCCGTTTTCAGGGTGGGGCGAATGCAGGCCACACGATCGTGAATGATTATGGTAAATTTGCGCTGCATACCCTGCCGTCCGGAGTATTTTACAGCCATACGACCAGCGTGATCGGAAATGGAGTTGCGCTGGATGTTCCGAGACTTTTCAGTGAGATACAGTCTATTGTGGATCAGGGTGTACCGATGCCGAAGATTCTTGTATCTGACCGTGCTCAGATGGTTATGTCCTATCATAAGAATCTGGATGCATATGAGGAAGAAAGGCTGGGAGGAAAATCATTCGGCTCCACAAAATCCGGTATTGCACCGTTTTATTCTGATAAATATGCCAAGATCGGTTTTCAGGTGAGCGAACTTTTTGATGAGGATCTCCTCAGAGAGAAGACTGCACGTGTTGCTGAGCAGAAAAATGTACTGCTGGAATATCTGTACCACAAGCCGCTTCTGAATCCTGATGATATATTTGAAGAGCTTATGGAGTATAAGAAGATGGTAGAGCCGTATGTATGTGATGTATCTCTCTATCTTCATAACGCACTGAAGGAAGGCAAGAGGATTCTTCTGGAAGGCCAGCTTGGTTCTCTGAAGGATCCGGATCATGGCATTTATCCTATGGTGACATCTTCTTCTACGCTTGCGGCATATGGCGCGATCGGAGCAGGTATTCCGCCCTATGAGATCAAGCAGATCATCACAGTCTGCAAGGCCTATTCCAGTGCGGTTGGAGCAGGCGCATTCGTTAGCGAGATCTTCGGTGAAGAGGCAGATGAACTGAGAAGACGCGGCGGAGACGGCGGAGAATACGGAGCTACGACCGGACGTCCGAGACGTATGGGCTGGTTTGACTGTGTCGCTTCAAAATATGGCTGCAGAATGCAGGGAACAACAGATGTCGCTTTCACGGTTCTGGATGTGCTTGGCTACCTGGACGAGATCCCGGTATGTGTGGGATATGAGATTGACGGAAAGGTTACGACAGATTTCCCGGTTACTCATCTTCTTGAGAAGGCAAAACCGGTGCTGAAGACACTTCCGGGATGGAAATGTGATATACGGGGAATCAAAAAATATGAAGATCTTCCGGAAAATTGCCGGAATTATATTGAATTTATCGAGAAAGAGATCGGATATCCGATCACTATGATCAGCAACGGACCGGGAAGAGACGATATCATCTACCGCAGCCGTTCATAAACAGATTTTGTTTATCGATAATCTTCTGAATCAGAATCTTATGTAAAAATAAAGCAGAGATATTTTGCACGATGGGGTGCAGGATATCTCTGCTTTTCTCTTTTTCTGGAGGAGCTGAAAATGAATCAGACTTTCAGATGAAAATAAGTAATATTTTTGCATCAGCGATCATAGAATATAAAGCTGGGATTAAAAAAAGGAGGTATTTTTATGCGTCAGAAAGACATTCGTGAGACAGTTGACATTATAACGATGGAAGAATACCTGAGGAGAAGACAAGCGATAAGCAGAGAGAAAAATAGGGGACAACAGATGCAGGAAGAAAAGTCGGCAGCAGCCCTGAAGCTGGCAGAGCTGCTATTTGTCTGAAGAATCATCATGGCCATTGAAAGATCTGTCATCAGAATCAAGATTGTGATCCTTCAGAAGACGGGTCACAAGAGTAAAGGCGTAAAGCAGGACAGGCACAATAACTGTGGCAATTACAGAAGCCATGAGCAGATTCGTTGACTGAGCTGACCCCATAAGAGCAAATACAAGTGTACTTGCATACATACAGATGAGAAAAATGACTCCGGCGACGGCCAGGATACGTTTTATTAATTGCATGAATGATTCCTCCTTCGATAAGTTGTTGCAGAGACAGTATCTCCTGTAGGACAGACATAAAGATACGTCCCGGGTGTTCCTATTATACCCGAAATAATGGTTTACGGCAAACAGAAATTGGTATATAATATATGTCGGTTGAATGAAAGATTCAGTTCACTGTAACAATTAAGGACAAAGGAGCATTATGTAATGAGTGAAAAATGTTTATTGGATCAGTGGCGCGATATGGCGTATGACAGAACTCTGTCAAAAGATCAGCTCGAAAAATTCTGGGGAAGATATTTTAATATTGAAAAAGGAATATATGAACAGCTTCTCAGCGATCCGGATACGGAAGTAAAGGGAACGGTAAAAGAGCTGGCCGACAAATACGGACAGGATGTACTTACAATGGTAGGTTTCCTTGACGGAATCAATGACAGCCTTAAGGTGTCGAATCCGATTGAGACGATGGCTGAGGATACAGAGGTCAGCCTGGCCTTTGACAAGGAGAAGCTCTACAAGAATATGGTTGATGCAAAGGCAGAATGGCTGTATGGCCTTCCCCAGTGGGAAAAGATCTTTGACGAAGAGACAAGAAAACGTCTGTATCGTGAGCAGAAGGCATCCGGCACGATCCGGAAGGGCAAGAAGATCGGAAGAAATGATCCCTGTCCGTGCGGAAGCGGAAAGAAATATAAATTCTGCTGCGGAAGAAATGCGTAAATGAAAACATATTATCTGATCGTCGGAGTGTTATGTATCCTGTATTATCTGATTCTGGTAGTGTATTCCAGGAGACTGAAAGTTACATTTGCAGGATTCTGGCTGATCGCGGGCGGCGCACATCTGATCTGCGGATGTGCGCCGTTTCCTTTTCTGCGAGGCAGGGCCGTATGCGCACTCGTCTGTGTGATTTGGATCTTTTTTCTTGCCGTGGAAGCAAGAATTTCAAAAGAAATGTTCGAAAAAACAGACAGACGCTGTGATTATGTGATTGTGCTGGGAGCACAGGTAAGAGGTACCCGGATCACTGAGTCTCTGTGGAGAAGGCTGAAAGCCGCTGAAACATATCTGCTGCGGTTTCCGGAATCGAAGGTGATCGTCTCGGGAGGAAAAGGACCTGGCGAAGATGTCTCAGAAGCAGAGGCAATGGCAGGATGGCTGGAAAAACACGGGATTGAGGCGGAGCGGATCATAAAGGAGGATCAGTCCGCATCAACCAGGGAGAATCTGAAATTCAGCAGGAAATATCTGCAGCGGAAGGACAGCAGTGTCCTTATTGTTACAAATGGATTTCATCTATATCGGGCTTCGCTGATCGCACGCAGCGAAGGTTATTCGGATGTGGAACTTCTTCCCGCGTCTGTAAATCCGGTGTTTCTTCTGAACTATATGGTGAGGGAATTCTTTGCATTGATCGCCTTTGCCGGTCATTCATTAAAAAATAAAAAAACAAAAGTATAATTTTTCTGCCTGGGGACATAATAATGCTGAATCTGCAGAAAGAGGAGGTAATTATTATGCCGGAATTAAAATGTACGGTGCAGACATGTGTGCACAATAACCAGTATCTCTGTGCTCTTGACAAAATCCAGGTAGGAGGAGAGAGCGCAAAAAATGCCCAGGAGACATGCTGTGACAGTTTCCAGGAACGTAAAGAGGGAGGATATACGAATTCATACAGTAACAGTATGTCCATGTCATCCGGAAATGCTTCTGATACGGCTCAGGTAGACTGCAAGGCCAGGGAATGTATGTACAATGACAACTGCGCCTGTCATGCAGGCAAGATCAGTGTAGAAGGCGGAGACGCATGCGACTGCAGCGGTACGGAATGTGCAACCTTTAAGTGCTCGTAGGCACTCTGAATAAGCATTTTGAACAGGAGGAGAACAGAGGCGTTATGTTTCTGTCCTCCTCATTTTTTGTCAAAATTCATTGCCATTCTGTCACATATACTATATGATAGAAATATGTGAAAATTCTGTGAAATTTTGCGAAGAAAATCGGAGGAAATGCTTATGAGAGCAAAGAAACTGACAGCTGTTCTGATGACAGTGGTATGTGCGTTTGGACTGGGAGCCTGTGCGGCAAAATATGAGCCGGAGGATGCAGTGGCTTATGTTCAGTCCGCTCTGGACGCAAGTTATAAGGCTGATTTTGAGAAGTATGTGGAACTGACAGACTCGACCCAGGAAGAGGCGGAGGAGATGTATCAGCAGAATATCGACAATGTGATGACAGGAATCGGCGTCGAAGAGCTGGGAATATCGGATGAACTGACAGAAAAGTACCGCTCGCTGGCCCCGGATCTGCTTGCACTTGCAGAATATGAGGTGACCGGCGCAGAAGAAGACGGGGAAGGGTTTGCCGTAACAGTTTCCTATGAGCCGTTTACCGGATTTAATGATCTGGAAGGAAGACTGATGTCAGCGGTAGAGGAAATGGCATCATCTATGAAAGAGATGCCGTCAGATGACGAGATTAATGAGCTGGTATATCAGAGTATGTATGATATCATCCAGCAGTGCATTGTAGAGCCGACTTATGGGGACGCCCAGGATTTTACCATACATATCTCGAAAGATGACAATGTTTACAGAATCTCAGAGGAAGATCTGATAAATCTGGATTATGCCATGTTTCCGGGAGAATGAGCCCGGATTTCAGGCAAGAATCGCAGAATATAAGCCTGACGGAATGAGATTCCGGAGGAAAAAACAGAGCCCGTTACTGGACTCTGTTTTTTCCTATATCTGTTCTTGAAAAACTTCTGGCTTTTTTGATCAACCCCGGAAAACCTTGAAAAATAGAAATTTAAAACGGTGTTCCGTACAGATCATATGGGGTCACCTGATATACATAATAATTCAGCCAGTTGGTATAAAGATTATTGGCATGAGAGCGCCAGGTCAGGTTGGGCCGTTTTGTCGGATCATTGTCCGGATAATAATTGACCGGGATATCCGGATTCAGTCCTTTGCCCATATCCCGCTTATATTCGGAATCAAGTGTCATCCGGTCATACTCAGGATGTCCCATGACAAAAATCTGGCGTCCTCCCTGTGCCATGCAGAGAAATACGCCGGCTTCTTCAGAATCAGCCAGTATGGTGATCCTGTCATCCTTTTCCAACAGATCCTGGGGAACCTCTGTATGTCTGGAATGAGGCGCCAGGAATAAATCATCAAAACCGCGCACCAGCGGGATCTTCCTGTTTCTAACATGATGCAGATAAAGCCCGGACAGCTTTTTCGGAAGCTGTACCTTATCGATACCATAATGATAATAGATTCCTGCCTGAGCGCCCCAGCACAGGTGGAGAGTCGAAGTTACATTGGTCTTTGTCCACTCCATGATCTGTACCAGTTCATCCCAGTAGTCTACCTCTTCGAAAGGCATCTGTTCTACAGGAGCGCCTGTGATGATGAATCCGTCAAATTTCTGATTCTTAATATCTTCAAAGGCTTCATAAAATTTGTAAATATGGCTGGTAGATGTGTTTTTGGACACATGGCTGGTCATCCGGACAAATGTCACGTCCACCTGCAGAGGTGTATTGGACAGGGAACGGAGAATCTGCAGCTCCGTATCCTCCTTCAGCGGCATCAGATTGAGCAGTCCGATGCTGATCGGACGGATATCCTGATGGGCGGCACGATATTCGTCCATCACAAAGATATTTTCCTGCTCCAGTATCTCCTTTACCGGAAGATCGTTCTGTACTCGAATCGGCATGTTCATACCTCCCTCTTTTTCTTCTCGTAACGTGCAAACAGTATAATTATAACGCTGTTTGAACGGGGGAGTCAACAGGAATGTCCATTTCAGATATCTCCGGGGGGCCGCTGTGCAGGAGCTGGGGACCGGGAGATGGGGCTGAAAGGCGGCGCCGGAACGGCTGAGGAGTGGGACACGGCTGAAAGGGCAGTGCCGGGACGGCTGGAAAAGAGGAAGCGTGAAGGGAGAAGCCGTGGCAAAAGAGGGGGATTCGTGATATACTGCGGAGGGAATAGGCTGATCAGATTTATGATAAGGCTGGAAATAATGGAATGCTTTATCATCAGAGATAAGAAATATAGAAGAGGAGTGAGATGGTATGCCGGGGTATATACTGCATCTTACGGCTGGGGTGATGTATTTGAATTGTCTACAGGATGGGGATCTGCTGTGGAGGAGTGAGAAGGCGCGGAATGATTTCTTCGTGGGGAATCTGATGCCGGATGCGGTTGCTGATAAGTCGCAGTCTCATTTCCGGGATCCAAAGTATGGGGACCGGATGATGATATGGCCGCATCTGGATTTGTTTCGTGAGAAGTATGGGGCGATCATGGATGAGCCTGCATGCAGAGGATATTATTTTCATCTGTATATTGATAAGAAGTTTTTCGAGGAATATATTCCGAGGGTGGCGGAGTTTTATGACAGAAATAATAGGATCACTGAGATAAGAGAAGAGATTGCATATGTTCGTCTGAAGAAGACGGGAGAGAAGCTGGCTGTGGAACGATATCTGTCCGAAGAATATTATTATGGGGATTATACGAAGATGAACACATGGCTCTGCGGGCATTATCATCTGCCGGAGACTCTGGCGGAAGCGGAGAATCCCGGGATCGAAGAGGTGGATTTCGGGAATATCAGAAAGGTGCTGGAGGAGCTGGATGGATACAGGGGTGTTCCGGAGGAAGCGGTGAATGAATTGAAAGTATTTGATCTGCCGGATCTTCTTAGATTTCTGAAAGAGGTTGCGGCGGAAGCTGCAGAAAATCGGATTCCCTTATAAAATCCTTATATTTGTTTCCTATACTCTGTATTGCAGCGGAAAGAGAATGCTTTTCTGCTGATGAAAAGGAGGATACAGAATATGGGAGATATGATTTTAGAGACGAGATTACTGGTAAAAACCTTCCGGGGACATGATGAACGGGCGTTGGACCGTGTGTCCCTGCGGATCCCGGAGGGAAGTGTGTACGGACTGCTGGGACCGAACGGGGCGGGAAAGTCTACCTTGCTGAAGATCATTACGGGTATGATGAGGCCGGATTCGGGAGAAATATATTTTCATGGAAAACCGTGGACGAGGGAGTGTCTGAAAGATACAGGGGCTCTGATCGAGACGCCGCCCATCTACGGGAATCTGACTGCAAGAGAGAATCTGCTGGTGCGGACAACAGCCCTCGGGCTTCCTCAGTCCAAAATAAGTGAGGCGCTGGATATTGCCGGGCTGCCGGATACGGGCAAGAAGCGTGCAGGACAGTTCTCTCTGGGAATGAAGCAGAGACTGGGGATCGCGGCCGCACTGATCGGGCATCCTCATTTTCTTGTACTGGATGAGCCTACCAACGGACTGGATCCCTTTGGAATACAAGAGTTAAGAGAGTTGATCCGAAGCTTTCCTCAGAGAGGGATCACGGTGCTGGTCTCCAGCCATATCCTCAGCGAGGTGGAGCAGATGGCAGACCACATCGGCATCTTGTCCGGCGGTATCCTGGGGTATCAGGGCGGTATGCCTGAGCAGGGCCATCTGGAGGAGCTTTTCATGAAAGTAGTGGAGAAAAGCAGGAGAGGAGGCGCTCTGGCATGATAGGAACACTTCTGAAAATATACCGCGGAGAGAATCTCAAATACAGGCATACCATCACGGGAAAATTGTGGATCCTTATGCCGGTCCTGACCCTGCTCCTTGCTTATGGAATATCTCAAAACTTCGGGATTAATTCTGCTTTCAACTGGTGGTATACGCTGATGCTGCCCGGGACGGTGACGCTGTTCACCTGTCTGGCAGGAGAAAAAGATCGAAAGATGAAGAACAGGGCTGTCCTTGCCATGCCAATAGATATGGGCAGCATCTGGGACAGCAAGATTCTGGCCGGTATCCGTGTCCTGGCGCTGGCCAATCTTGTGGCTGCTGCAGGAAATCTGGCACTGGGAAGATACCTGGTCCCGCAATTCTGGATGGATCAGGTGATGGAGATCAGTCCGGCACAGACGGCAGCGGCAGCAGCGGTAATGACTGTGACCATTCTCTGGCAGGTTCCATTTTGTCTGTGGCTGGATCAGAAGTGGGGACTGTTTCCTGCGCTGATCATCAATATGATCCTGAATACAACGGGAACCGTAATGGCGGTGACGTCATACTGGCTGCTGAATCCCTGGGCAGTCTTACCGCGGCTGATGACAGCGGTGGTCGGCATCCTGCCAAACTGTATGCCTGCTGTGCCGGGAAGCGAGACCTATTTTCCAGGTATCACAGATCCGTCTTCCATCCTGCCGGGGATCCTGGTGACGATAGTCTGGTTTGGTGTCTTGTGGGCCATATCCAGGATCTGGTATAAGAGAAAGGGGGCGCTGACCGTATGAGAAGCTTTGTCTGTCTGATAAAAAGCGAGGCTCTGAGGATGAGGCATACCACTCTTCTGAAGATCCATCTGATCCTGCCGGCGGCAGGAGCGGCAGTGTTCCTTGTTTATTACAGTTTCTCCCGGTGGGACAGCGCGGGAAAAGTCCTGGGGTATCTGCAGGTAGTATCCTCTGTCTGGCCTTTCCTGTGCGGTCTCATATGCGGCATGTCGGAAGAGATGGAGGCGGACTGCGGATACCAGAACTTTTTCCTGCTGCCCGGAAGGAAGTTCCAGGCGCTGCTGTCCAAATGGCTGGTGCTGCTGGGGGCCGGTCTGGCGGCATGTCTGATCGCGGTCATGGGATTTGCAGTTGTCTATTATTTTTATCCGGAAGGGGATGTTTACAGTATGGCGGTGTATCTGGAGGCTGCGCTCGCCATCTGGCTGGGGCAGACGGTTGTCTATCTGATGCACCTTATGCTGGCCCTGTGTTTCGGAAAGACTGTTTCTATAGGAACAGGTATCGCAGGGACCCTTCTGGCCTGCCTGATGCTTACCGGGCTGGGAGACGGTATCTGGATGTGGTTCCCATGGGCGTGGAGCGGAAGGTTTGCCAGCTATCTGTTATTATATACAGGCAGGAGCAGCGGACAGGTGCTCTCTCTGTCTGTAAGGGGGGAGCTGTGGTTCTGTCTGGCTGCCAGTGTGATAATTGCGGGATTGATATTTCTCTGGTTTACAGGCTATGAGGGAAGGAGAGTACAGGAATAGTGGGAGCGAGAATACTTGCCGTGGATGATGAGGAGGGAATCCTGAGAGTACTGAAGAGGGCGCTGGAAAGAGAAGGAAATGCAGTGGATACGGTCTCTGATCCCGGGAAGCTGCTGGACGGAACTGTGAATCCTGATCTGTATGATCTGATCATCTTGGATGTGATGATGCCCGGAATCGACGGATTTACACTGCTGGGGAAGCTGAGAGACCGGATCGACTGTCCGGTCCTGTTCCTCACGGCGAAGACTTCTGAGGAAGATCTCATGAAAGGCTTCGGTCTGGGAGCCGACGACTATATCCGCAAACCCTTCGGGATCGGAGAACTGCGCGCCCGGGTGCAGGCCCATATCCGGAGGGAAAAGCGGGAGAAGAAACATGCGGTTACAGTGGGAGAGGTCCGGTTTTATCTTCAGGAAAAAAGGATCGAATATGGAGCAGATACAGTCCCTGTTACAGCGGGAGAGTATGAGATCTGCGAATACCTGGCTCTTCATCACGGCCAGGTATTCTCCCGGGAGCAGATCTATGAGAGAGTCTTCGGATATGACGGGGAAAGCGACGACTCCGCTATCACGGAGCATGTGAAGAATATCAGAGCAAAGTTTCGGAAAATAGGGCTTGCGCCCATCGAAACAGTATGGGGGATCGGCTACAAATGGAAAGCATGAGGAAAAAGGAAAGAAAAAGGGGAAAAAAGAAGAGAGGATTATATATTATCTTTATCCGATATCTGCTCTCTTTCTGCGCTTTCGGGGTCCTTCTGGTAGCAGGGCTTCTGCTCCTCTATACTCTTCTGGTGAATATGGGAATTATCCGGCTTCCTACCTACGAACAGAGCCGGATCGAAGCAGTGTCAGAGGACATCCGCACAGGAGAAGGAAATGAGGAGGATCTGCTTCCTGATACCTGTGCTTTCGGCGTTTACGATGCGAAGGGCAGATTCCTTTACGGCAGCTTCGGAAAAAGTGAGAGAGACGAAATCTGGAATAGGATCCAGGACGGAAGAACAGGAGAGTTCTACAATTATTTCTACCGGACTATACAAAAAGAAGATGGAAGTACCGCTGTGGTCCGGTATCAGATGGTGGCCAAATTCTCCAGCCCTCTGCTGAGAAAACTGTTCCCTAATGCGGAATTCATTTTGCTGGGCATCCTGGCTGTGCTGTTCCTGGCCGGTCTGATCCTGTTTGCCAGAAGTTTCGGCAGGTATCTTAAGAAGCGCCTGGACATTCTCTCGAAGATTGCGGAAAAGGTGGGGCGTGAGGATCTGAACTTTGAACGGGAGCACTCAGATATCCGGGAAGTGGATGAGGTCCTGTCCTCCATCTATCTGATGAAAGAGGCTCTCCAGAAGTCGCTGAAAGACCAGTGGGAATCCAGGCGGCAGAAGGAGGAGCAGGCTGCGGCTCTGGCCCATGATATCAAGACTCCTCTGACCATTATCCGGGGAAATGCCGAGCTGATGCAGGAGACATGCAGTATGGAAGAGGTCCGGGAGCTGGATCAAGAAATCCTGGATAATGCGGCGGAAATGGAGCGGTATCTGGCAGTGATGCGGGAGACATTGATGACTAAGGGGAAGAGAGGACAGGAAACAGAGAAAGAAGAGAGAACAACCGGTGAGTTCCTGAAGGAACTGAGAGAAAGGACAGAATCCCTCGCCAGGATCCGGGAAATTAATACTGAATTTTCCGCTCCTGCCAAAGAGCGGATGATACAGGGAACAAAAGGCAGTTTTGAAGAGTTGATGCGGGCTCTGGGCAATATCGTCTCCAATGGAGCAGATTACAGCCCTGCCGGCGGGACTCTGTCTATCTCCGGTGAGATCATATCAGGGATCGATGATGAACGCAACGAAGAAGCGGAAAAACAACTGGAAGAGCAGGAATGGCTGCGGATCACCGTTACGGACAGCGGGCCCGGATTCCCGGAGGAGGCGCTGCGGCATGGGACGGAGCAGTTCTACCAGGCGGACCAGAGCCGCAGCCGGAACGGACACTATGGGATGGGGCTGTATATCGCTCGTACTCTTCTGGAGAAAAACGGCGGGAAGATCCGGCTCGGAAATACGGGGAAGGAGGGCGGCGGAAGAGTTCAGGTTTATATTCCGGTGCGTTGAGAACTATACATTCATGTATATTGAGAAAAAATCTGTCATATGTTATAGTTGATTCAGCGTCAAAAGCATATTTGAAAGGAAGGTCACGGATGGAGAGTTCAGAGAATGTGAAGATCTATCGCGATATATATTCTGCGCTTCCGGAGCGTTTTGTGCAAAAGATAGAATATGATCTGGGATACATTCTGGCGAAATGTATCCCCGGACTGAAAAGTATTTATCTTTTCGGCAGCTGTGCCCGCGGAGAAGTGCGCAGTACCAGTGATATCGATCTTCTGATCGTTACAGAGAAGAAAATAAAGGACCGTACTCTGGTGGCGGACATTCGCTGGACACTGGATGAGAAGAGGGAAGGCGTAAGGACGGATGTCGTATACAAAAACGAAGAAACCCGCGTAGAAAATTCAGCTTTTGACAGGGAATTGAATCGGGATAAAAAATTGATATTGGAGGTGAAAGAATGATCAAAAATAGTTATTTGGACATTGCACAGAACGATCTTGAATATCTGGAATCCGTGCTGAAGACCGGAAGCCGATTCTATAATCAGCTCGCAGTGCAGTGTCAGCAGGTGGCTGAAAAATATCTGAAAGGATATCTGGACAGGCTTCTGACGAATGAGGATGTTACCGATCTGCTCAGAAAGCATAATATGAAGAGAATCGCTTCCAGGCTGAATGAGCAATATCCTGATCTTGATCTTGATACCATAGGACTTGCATATCTTACGGATTTTTATTTTGATGCGCGTTATCCTGGGGACGATTTTTCCGTGGTCACTGAAAAGGAATTTGAGAAATGTCTTTCAATCATGTATGATACGATAAACAAACTAAAAACGTTAAAACTGTGACGGTAGGGCAGGTGGGAAAGAAATACCATGATCGGTTATTGACTTTTCCTCTGCTCTGTTTTACTTTGGGCAAAAGGGTTGATCTAGGCATTGTAAAAGAATTTTTACAGAGAATTTTCTACACGTGTAAAAGGAATTTGATAGACAAAAGGAATCTTCTGGTATATGATTCAGAAAAAGAGGAGGGCAGGGCTGATGGATATAGGAAACAAGATCAAAAACGCGCGTACCACGGTCGGATTAACTCAGGAACAGACCGCAGAGTCCCTTGGGGTCAGCCGACAGACGATCTCCAACTGGGAGAACGGAAAGACTTACCCGGATATTGTCAGTGTTGTCCGGATGAGTGAGCTTTATGATATCAGTCTTGACCATCTGTTGAAGGAGGAAGAGCCTATGTCAGATTATCTGGATTACCTTGAGGAAAGTACCAATACAGTAAAGAGCAGGAGGAGGCTGGGAGGCGTTATCCTCGCCGTAGTTTATCTCGTGATCTGGGCGGCCGCCATCATCGCGTTCTGGTTTTTGGGCAGTGGATCTGATGCTATGGGATACAGTCTGGTGTATTTGTGGATCCTGCTCCCGGTCACGACCTTTGTGGTGTCTCTTCTAATCGGCAAAAATGATTATATGGGAGAGTGGAAATGGCTTTCTTTCATTGCCTTTGGAATCATGTATATGCTTTCAGAATACGCCACTTTCGGCGCGGCAAATATGGCGGCATTTGATAAGGTCAACATTCCGGAGCTGGGGATGATCCCGGCGGGCGCTATGATCTCCCTGATCGGGATGGGCATCGGGATGATCATACGGAAGAGCAGAAAGAAAGACAGCTGAGGTGGCATATATGAAGACAATCGCAATCGTAGAAGATGACAGACTGCTCAATGAGGCCCTGTCCCGGATGCTCTCCGGGGCAGGGTATCGTGTGCTGCGGGGATATACGCTTCAGGACGGCATCCGGCTGATCTATGAGGATCCGGATCTGATGATCATTGATATCGGCCTGCCTGATGGGAAGGGAACGGAAATCTGCCGCAGGGCGGGAGAGTACAGCCGGATTCCCGTGCTGTTCCTGACCGCCAGGGATGAGGAGCGGGATATGCTGGAGGCATTCGACCTGGGAGCCGACGACTATCTTGTAAAACCTTTTCCCATGACTGTCCTGCTCAAGCACGTGGAAGCGATCCTCCGCAGGACCGGCGGAGAAGAGAACAGGATCATCTATCGTG
Organism: uncultured Mediterraneibacter sp.; assembly: GCA_944381495.1. Lineage (GTDB taxonomy): Bacteria > Bacillota > Clostridia > Lachnospirales > Lachnospiraceae > Mediterraneibacter. The sequence goes on from CALWLJ010000021.1 coordinate 26,617, forward strand.
GACTGGCCATCGATCCGGACAGGAAGGCCGTCTTCTGTGATGGAAGAGAAGTACGTCTAACTCCGCGGGAATATTCCATGCTTGAGCTGCTTGCCAGGAATAAAGGCAAGGTCGTGACAAAGCGGATGATACTGGAGCAGGTGTGGGATGCGGACGGTGCGTTTGTAGAGGAAAATACAGTGAATGTAACCCTGAACCGGCTGAAAAAGAAGGTCGAGCCGGATCCGGCTGACCCGATCTATATCAGAAATGTGTTCGGGCTGGGATATACATTCGGGGAATAGATATGCAGAGAGACAGATCTGCAGAGTGAGATGCAGGAGTTGTACAGGAAATATGTTTCAGAGAAGAAGAGAGATGGAGGAGCTGTCTGAGGCTCTGGAAAGTCTGATTAACGGGAGCGATCCGGGGCTTGAGGGGCTGAACGACGATACGCTCCCATCCAAGGTGAAAAATCAGATCCAGCGCCTTGGTGACAAGATGCGCGGACAGGAGCAGGCTCTTCAAAAGGAACGGGAAGAGATCAGGGGGCTGATCGCAGATACGGCACATCAGCTTCGAACGCCCCTGGCAAATATGGAGAGCTATCTCACCCTTCTGCAAAATGGGGCAGGGGATGCGAAAGATCAGGAGTTCTGTATACAGGCGATCCAGGAATCGGAGGAGCGGATCCGATTCCTGACAGAAGGGTTCATCCGAATGGCACGGCTGGAGAACGGGATCATCCAGATCCGAAAAGTAACCGGAAAACTGCAGGAGACCATCCTGGCCTGTATCCTTCAGGTAAGAGCAGCGGCAGAGGAGAAGAATATTACAGTCCGCCTGGAAATGGATGAAGAGCTGGAAGTAAGCCACGATCCCCGCTGGCTGGGTGAGGCTGTGTACAACCTGCTGGACAACAGTGTGAAATACTCTCCGGAGCAGAGTGAGATCGTCGTTACAGCGGAAAAGAATGAGATGTTTGTCCGGATCGAGGTGAGAGATCAGGGAATCGGTATCGATGAGGGAGAGGAAAGTCTCGTATTCCGGAGATTCTACAGAGGAAATCGGGCGACGGGAAGCCAGGGATTCGGGCTGGGACTCTATCTTGCCAGGGAGATCGTTATGCGCCATGGCGGATTTATGAAGCTGAAACGTCTGGAGCCGGGGCTGTCCGCCGGAATCTGGCTTCCGGAAATGTAAGTAGTTTGTAAGTATTCCCTGATATGCTGATAACAAAAGGCAGAGGTTCATGGATTTCAGACAAGCAAAAGCTCCGTGACCTTGAAAGCTGTAAGATCAGAACAGGGGGTACCATATGGAAGTATTGAGAACAGAAAACATCAGAAAGATCTATCAGACTCCGTCGGGCGAAGTGCGCGCTCTCGACGGAGTCTCTGTCTCTGTGGAGGAAGGCGAATTTGTAGCTGTCATCGGAAGCTCCGGCTCCGGGAAGACAACGCTGCTTCATATGCTGGGAGGCCTGGATGTGCCCACAGAGGGGGAAGTGATCGTCCGGGGAAAGCGGCTGTCCGGGATGAAGAGGGATGAGCGGACGGTATTTCGCAGGAGAAATATTGGATTTGTCTTTCAGAACTATAATCTGATCCCTGTCCTCAGTGTGAGGGAGAATATTACACTTCCGCTGAAGCTAGACGGGCTGGGGTTGGATTTTCCCTTTCTGGACAGGATCACCGATACACTGAAGCTGAGAGACAAACTGGACTGTCTCCCGGAAATGCTCTCGGGTGGACAACAGCAGCGGGCGGCTATTGCCAGGGCTCTGGCTGTGAAACCGGCGGTCATCCTGGCCGATGAGCCTTCCGGCAGTCTGGATTCCAGGACAGGGCTGGAGGTGATCGGGCTGCTTAAGGCAAGCGCAGCTGCATTTCACCAGACTATTGTAGTCGTCACCCACAATGAAGAGATCGCCCAGATGGCGGACCGGATGATCCGCATCGAGGACGGAAAGGTAAGGTGACAGCGATGAGGAATAATAACAGCGGAGTAATCCGGATGCTGGCGGATACCATGTACCGGGCAGACAAAAGAAGAAACCGCATCCTGACTGGTGCGGTGGCATTTACCGTCATGGCTCTATTCTGTGTGTTCAGCATCGCCGTGGGGAAGATATCCACGGACTGTCTGTTGTATATGCGCAGCGCCGGGACCGCTGCCTGTACGGTCCTGGAACGTCCGACGAAGGAACAGAAGGAACAGATATGTTCTCTTCCGTATATCCGGGCGGCGGGACTGTCTGTTGTCATAGGATATGCTGGGGAGTACTCCGGTCAGGTGCTGGATGAGACTGCCTGGAGTCAGATGCAGGCTCCGGCTTATTCTGATATCCAGGGGAGATATCCGGAGGCGGAGGATGAGATTATGCTTCCCATGAGAGCGCTGGAAAAAATAGGGATCACAGACCCGGATATTGATATGGAAATCCCTGTTGAAATGACTCTGATCGATGGTGAGCTGATCCGGGAAACCTTCCGGCTGTCCGGATATTATACGGAATATGTGGATCCCGCGGCTTCTCTTCCGGAAGGGTATTTCTCCCAGAACTATTTGAGCAGTCTGCCTGAGCAGGTCCGGACCGCGGCAGAAGATAACGGAATGCTGCTGATCCGGCAGAATGACAGTATCCAGGAGGAAGAGATCGAAGCTATGCTGTACCGGGATGTGACAATGAGAGATGACAGCCAGCAGTTCACCGGAGGCAACCCTATGACCTGGCAGGCAGTCTACGAGCTTACCGGCGGAGTAGACTATGCGGTCCTGATTGGGCTGGTGATCCTGGCGGCGGCATGGCTGCTTCTCTATAATGTGATATACATTTCTCTAAACAGAGATATCCGCCAGTATGGGATGCTGATGACGTTAGGAACTACCGACAGACAGCTCAGGAGTATTGTTCTGAGACAGACAGCCGGGACGGTCTTCTATGGCTGTCTGACCGGCGCCGCGGCAGGTGTTGTTCTCACAGTTAGTGTGATCCCCAGACTTCTTTCCGGTATGTATCTGACAGGGATGGGAAGTGCTTCGGCAATGATCGCCTTCCGTCCCGTGCTGCTCCTCGGCGCGGTTGTATTTGGAGCAGCGGTTACATTTCTCAGTGCCCTGTGTGCTTTGCGACGCGCCCTGCGGATGAATCCTGCAGAGGCGGTCAGATATACGGGGGTCAGGATGAAACGCCGGAGGAGAAAACAAGGTTTTGGAGATGTTAAAAAAGAAAAGTGTCTGCAGACCTGGCGGCAGCAGGCTGATCGAAAGCCGACTGGCCGGAAACAGACCGGCCGGGAGCGGCAGGAAAGCAACGGAAAAAGCAGGCCGGAGATTCCACGGATGGCGTGGAAAAATCTTTTTCGGTTCCGGAAACGGTTTTTCATTACAGTAGTATCAGTTGTACTGGGAATCACGTTGTCCCTCAGCGCGGTCATGATCTCGGCAGGAACTGACCGGAGAAACAAGATCATGCAGCAGGCTGCATTTAAAGTATCCTCTAACATGAATGCCATGGCAGTGGAAGGGTATCCGGAAGACCGCACCTTTTTCCCGGCGGATATGGCGGAGCGGATCACAGCTCTTCAGGGAGTGACAGAGAGCAGAAGAGCAGAAGGAGGCTACGGCAGGATCTCTCTGAATCAGGATGCCCTCCGGGTGATAAAAGATGAAATGGGAGGCGCGGCAGGGAACAGGACTTTTGTCGTACAGGCCATGAGCGAGGAATGGCTTGATGAACTGGAGCGTTACGCCGGTGAGCATGAGATGAGGCAGTATATTGATGTGGAACAGGTCAGAGCCGGCGAAGGAGCGCTGATCCTGCATTATGGTGTTCTCTCCCAGATCCAGACGGAGAAAGGCAGGCAGGATGTGGGGAAGAAGCTGACACTTATGGATCTGGATGGACAAGATCCCAGGGAAATGATCTTTTCCGGATATCTGGATCAGACGAAGAAGGACCTGCCGAAGTTTGTTACTACAGCCATGGGACCCGGTATTCTTTATTTCCTTGTCAGTGAAGAAGGGTTCCGGAAACTGGAGCTGACAGAACAGATCTTTGCGGTGGAATTGGAGGTAGAAGATGAGTATGAGCCCCGGATACAGGCGGCTCTGACCCGTATGGTCTCGGATTACAACCGGGAACAGGATACCATGGTGCAGAACGGATATATCGAAGATGTGGAGGGGCTGTCGCTGACGTCACGCTCTGACACACTTCGCGCAGAGCAGGACTCGATCCTTTCGGGAAGGCTGGTCATGGGCGCGCTCTGTCTGCTTCTGGTGATGATGGGCCTGGTCAATTATATGAATGTGACAATGACCGGACTTGCTGTAAGAAGGAAAGAACTGGAGGTAATGGAATGCATCGGCATGACCGGAAGACAGATCCGGGGGATGCTGGTCTGTGAGGGAATGTTCTACAGTCTGATCATTGCTGCTCTGACAATAACTGTAGGGAGCGGGATAATACGGGGAACAGGAATCCTGATGAAGCAGCGGATCCCTTATTTTGTATATCATTTTCCTGTGGCGGAGATGGCCCTTGTCCTGGGATGTGTGTTCCTGATATGCATAGCGGCGCCGATCCTCATGTATGGGAAGATGGAGACATTAAAGAATAAACGGAATACCGGAAAATAAACGGACGAAAGAGGAGCTGTCCTGCCAAAGAATAAATGGCGGGGCAGCTCCATTGCTGTGACAACAGTTGCAGCGTCTGCCTTGATTTTGCATGAACAGTTGATTTTATTAGCGGGAACAGGAATCGTTTCAAATTAATAAAACAGAAACGTTTTTTAAACAAAATTAAAAAAAACAAATATTAAAGTATGTTTACGTCAAAGGGAAAGGAGGTAACAATTATGGCAAAATCTAAACTTGTAAAAGCAAATGAAAAAATTGCAGAGAAGGTTGTCGGAGGTTATAAAAAGATAGAAGACACAGTTGTCGGCAGCTATAAAAAAATCGAAGAAGGCGCTGTCAGTGGCTTTACAAAAATATCCGATTCTTTTGTCGATGAATTCCTGACAAAGGACGGGGAAACTGTAGAGGAAGCAAAGGCAAGGCTGGCGGAAGAACAGAGAGCTAGAGAAGCAGCCAGAACAAAAATGAAATAAGAGGAAAAAGAAGGAGAGATAATCATCATGAAGAAGAGTAATTTTGTGGCAATGATCTTAGGGACGATCGGAGCGATCCTGTTTGCGCTTGGAATGTGTATGGCGCTGATCCCGGAATGGAATGCTTTTAACCAGGGAATCGTGCTGGGGGTGATCGGTGCGGTGGTGCTGCTGATCATGGTTCTTGTATGGAGAAAGATGGAGAATAAGAGTCCGATCAAACTGTCTGGAAAAATGATAGGAACTGTCCTGCTGGGAATCATCGGAGCACTTGTTCTTGGAGTTGGAATGTGTCTGACAATGGTATGGAGCAATATGATTATCGGAATCATAGTTGGAATTGTGGGTATTATGTTGCTGCTGTGTCTGATCCCACTGACAAAGGGACTGAAATAAATCTCAGATGTGGAACTTGTGACAACAGAAGTGAGAAACTGGGACTATAATTGAATCGTTGAATTTGAAAAAGCATGGTTCGGGAAGGAATCATGCTTTTTTAGATGACAGACAGTGGCAAGTATCTTTGTGCAGCAGATTGAAAAGCCTGTAAAGGCCCTGATATTGTCTTTGTCGAGACAAATTGTTTTTCTGATTCCGCTGGCTATGCTGCTTCCCATGATTTTAGGAGTAGATGGAGTACTTTGGGCCGGGCCGGCGGCAGATGCATTGGCATTTATATTGGCGGCAATCATTATTATATATGAGATGAAGCTGCTGAAGGCAAAGGAGGCGTAAGCTGTGAAAAAGATAATTACAATAAAGGATCGGAGAACAGTCCGCTGGAACAGCCTGTGGCTATAAGAATTGAACAGGCATATTTTTCAACAATAACAAGCCTGGCGGAAAAAGGGCCGTGTATCATTGTAGGCAGATGTGCTGACTATATGTTAAAAGAGAATGAAAACCGGATTTCCTTTTTTATTACGGCTGATGAAAAGAAAAAGATTGCAAGAATTAAGAAAAAATATGGTGTTACAGAAACTGAGGCCGTAAAGATGATCAACAAAAATGACAGAAATCGAAGTAACTATTATAAAAGTATAACTGGTAAGACGTGGGGAATGGCCGAAAATTATGATTTTTGTATCTGCAGCTCTTATTACGGTATAGATTCAACAGTGGAAATTATAACTAAGCTTATTTAGTAGTCAGGAAAAGGGGAGGACGGAACAATTGGCATATCCACCATAAAGGCAGACGGCTGACAGCTGGTTTGCACACCTTGCAGTGGAGATTCCGGCGGAAGGATGTTCAGCAGAGTGGCTGCAAGCTGTATCTGATGTGGAATACGACAAACTTGGCAGATAAGATAAAAGGTCTGGAGAGAACGTGACGGTTCTCTCCTTTTAGCATTTCCGGCGATTGTATAAATCATATTTATTTTGATTTCGGATAAGTAAAACGAATGATAATGATTCGAAATCGGAATTGTTGATTTCTGACAGTGATGTAAAATATAAGATAGTAAAACAAACAGAAAGAGCAGAAAGGATGAGAAAAATGGAAAAATATCAGTTTGGTTACGGATGTATGAGACTGCCTGTTACAAATGCGGATGATCCGGCGTCTTTCGACTACCCGTTGATCGAGAAACTTTTTGATACATACATGGATCAGGGATTTACTTATTTTGACGCGGCATACACTTATCACGGATATCACTGTGAGGAGGCGGTCAAAAAAGCCCTGGTGGAGCGCCATCCGAGAGACAGCTTTGAGCTTGCTACAAAACTTCCGCTGCGTGACTTTAAAGATGCGGAAGACATGGAGCGCATCTTCAATGAACAGCTGGAGCACTGCGGGGTGGACTATTTCGATTATTATCTGCTCCACAACATGGGTACTAATGTCTATGATAAATGTCAGAAATATGATGCCTTTGGCTTTGCCGCAAAGAAAAAAGAGGAAGGGAAAATAAAATATCTGGGAATGTCTTTCCACGATATGCCGGAGCTTCTGGATGAGATCCTTGGAAAATATGGAGATATTTTTGATTTTATACAGCTCCAGATCAACTATGTGGACTGGGAGCAGCCAAATGTACAGTCCCGCCGTTGTCTCGAAATAGCGAATAAATACAAAAAGCCGGTATTTGTCATGGAACCGTGCAAGGGCGGTACGCTGGTAAATCTTCCGGATGAGGCGCTGAAACTGATGAAGGATTACAATCCTGACGCTTCTGCAGCTTCCTGGGCCTTCCGGTTTGCGGCGAGCCAGGAAGGCGTCGTGCGTGTTCTGTCCGGTATGAATTCCATGGAACAGGTGATGGACAACACGGCTACATTTAAAGATTTTAAACCGATTACGGAGGAAGAACTGGCGATCATCGATCAGGTGAGAAAGATTATTGAAAAGAATACGCCGATTCCCTGTACCGCATGTTCCTACTGTACACACGGATGCCCGAAACAGATTGCAATCCCGCAGTATTTTGCACTTTATAACAGCATTTCCAGAACGACAGGAAGCTTCTCCAGTCAGGCGGTCTATTACAACAATATCAGTCTGAAACATGGAAAAGCAAGCGACTGCATCGGATGTAAACAATGCGAGAAAGCCTGTCCGCAGCATCTTCCGATCACGGATTATCTGAAAGATGTGGCGGAGAAATTCGAGGCCGGCAGCAGTTTCCCGACGAAGAAATAAACAGGGACTGCTTACGTACTGAATTATAATGATAGAAAGGCGGATACAAGCAATGGAAAAGGCTAAAGTATATTTTACAAAAGAGATCACGCCGGAAAGCCTGATAAAAATCTACAATGCCCTTGGAACAGAGGTGAAAGGAAGGATATCCATACCGCGGGAGTGACCACAGAGTCTGCGGAACTGTTCAACTTGCAGTGGACCAGGCGTGCTATGACGCAGTAGTGAATTCACCTGATTCGGGAAAGAAAGCGCTGATCGAGCGTATGGATTCCCGACATGGCATCCATACAGTAGAGGCGGCGGCACAGCACGGACTGGGAAACCGGGAGTATGAGATCGTCTCTCTGGATGAATAAGAATGATACATTCAAAACAGTGATTTAAAGGGTGGGTCTTTACGGCCTGCCCTTTTGCTCTTTTGCTGTCTATGACAATAGACAACCCACAATACATGTGTCTGTTTTTCAGATAAGTTTTACTTATAAACTTGATAGGAAAACAGAATTGCTGATTTTGTGAAATTATTTAAAATATTAATCAGAAAGAAAAAAGGAGGAAGTTACAATGAGCAAAACATTGATCGTATATTATTCCCGCAAAGGCGAGAACTACTGGAATGGCAGTATTAAAAATCTTTCCAAAGGAAATACAGAAATTGTTGCAGAGATGATCGCAGACATTACCGGCGGAGATTTATTTCAGGTAGAAACTGTAAAGGCTTATCCAGATGATTATTATGAATGTATCGATGAGGCAAAAAAGGAACTTCGGGAGGGCGCAAGGCCAGAACTGAAGAAGTTTTGCGATAACCTTAATAACTATAAAAATCTGATTATCGCTTACCCAAATTGGTGGGGAAGTATGCCGATGGCTATGTATACTTTCCTGGAGCATTATGATCTGACAGGTAAAAGGATTATTCCTTTCTGTACCAATGAAGGAAGCGGACTGGGAAGTAGTGAACGTGATTTAAAGAAAATCTGTAAAGGGGCTACAGTCGAAAAAGGGCTTTCTATACATGGGGCTGAAGCGGCAGAATCTCGTAGCAAAGTAGAAGCCTGGGTCAGAAAGATGATGTAATACACAGAATCATTTCAGGAGCAGTATGCCCCAGTTTACGAAAGAAGGGGTGGAACAGAATGCGGATCTGCTGGATCTGATCCAGACCAAGGCAAAGGAGAAAGACGCGACGCCGGCGCAGATCTCTCTTGCGTGGATGCTGGCAAAGCGGCCATATATCGTACCGATACCCGGGTCGAGAAAGTTATCAAGACTGAAGGAAAATCTGGGCGCGGCAGAGATTGAACTGACCCAAGAGGAAGTGGCGCAGATTGATGACGCTCTTGAACATATGACTATGTCACAGGTTTTCGGAGGTCACAGATAAAAAAACGGGCATATGAAAGGCTGGTGGTTCTTTGCTTTTACGACAGATAAAATATTTTGTGGCAGTTGTAGAATGTAACAGCTTTACGGAAACCGCAGAGTAATGCAGAGCCGCCATCAAAAGACTGCCTATTATGCAGAATGGATTTCCTGATCGATGGCGGTGCTACGGCATCTTATTTCTATGGACCGCTGAGAATAGGCAAACTGGCTTCTGTCAAATGGATTGTCTGACAGGAGCCAGTTTTTTATAAAAGAAGTTCATAAAGTTTAAATTGCATGGGAACACCTATATCAGCATAAGTAATGGCTACCGTATCCACATATTCAAAGCCAAAAGATGTATATACTTTCATTGGCACATCGTTTCCTACAATACAGTCCAGACGTATCGCTTTTTGTCCCCAGCTTTTTGCGGTCTGAATTGCGTGCTTTACAAGTTGTTTTGAGTATCCGCGACCGCCGTAATCCGGTAAAACGCGCAGAGCGTGGAGAATTACCACTTCATTTTCTGCCGCGTCAATATGCCATTGGACGGTATGATAAGCGTTGTCACAATCATGGTTCATAAAGTAGGCGGCAACAATTTTATTATTTTCTATGCCTACAAACTGGGAACCGCTGTAAATAGCGTCTTTTACCATGTCTTGAGAGGGAAATCCGCCTTTATCTCCATCAGGCAGGAAATCCTTTTCTCCAAGGACTTCACACATTACATTGTAAAAGGACATTATTTCCTCAAAATCATACATCGTAGCTTGCTTAATCTCCATTTTTTCTTTCCTCATAAACGAATTTTAAGATAGTCTATCACAGAAATATAAAGATGTCTACTAAATACAAAACTGTGACACAAAGTACGGCACCATTCCTGAAAATTGAACAGGCCAGCAGCCGGCTGTGACCAGCCTGCATATCTGACCTGTTCCAAATGTCTTGTCTGTCTGTTATGAATCAGTTGATTTATGCTATTTTTGTAACCTTGTAATCCTGATCCTCTACTGCTTTTTTGAGTTCATCATCGCTGACGTCAGCATCCAGGGTTACCACTGCTGTACCTGCTGTATGGCTGACTTCTGCATTTTCCACTCCTTTGAGAGCTTCAAGTGCCTTCTTTACAGTCGCCTCACAGTGTCCGCACATCATACCTTCAATACTTATTGTTTTTGTCATAGTTTTGTCCTCCTTGTTATTTTTCTTTGTTTTGATTTTTTTATCTTTACTGGTGTCATACATTTTGAACCAGTTAAGACGCAATGCATTACTTACCACGCAGAAGCTGGAAAGGCTCATGGCCGCAGCTCCGAACATTGGATTTAACAGCCATCCGAAGATCGGATACCATACGCCGGCAGCCAGCGGGATACCGATGACGTTATAGATGAATGCCCAGAACAGATTCTCGTGGATATTGCGCAGGGTTGCCCGGCTTAAACGGATTGCAGCTGCCACATCGGTCAGCCTGCTCTTCATAAGGACAACGTCTGCGGCGTCGATGGCGATATCTGTGCCAGCTCCGATGGCGATGCCCATATCTGCTCTTGTAAGAGCCGGGGCATCGTTTATGCCATCGCCTACCATGGCGACTTTTCCTTTCTTCTTCAGGGAACGGATCACGCTCTCTTTTCCGTCAGGCAGCACTCCTGCGATCACTTCATCTACACCGGCCTGAGCTCCAATAGCCTTTGCGGTACGCTCGTTGTCTCCGGTGAGCATGACTACGTGGATACCCATGTTCCGAAGCTCTCTGATAGCCTCAGGACTGTCTTCCTTCACCACATCCGCCACTGCGATGATGCCGATCAGTCTGCCGTCTCTGGCAAAAAACAGAGGAGTCTTTCCTTCTTCTGCAAGATGGTCGGCTGTTTTCTTTATCTCTTCCGAAAGCCCGGTACTCTGGCTGATGAATTTCATGTTACCGCCCCAGACCATGGAGCCGTTTACTTTTCCGGAAAGACCATTGCCCGGAACCGCCTGGAATTCATCTGCATCATATTTCTGCAGGGAAGCGTTTTCCTGTGCCTTTACAACGATAGCATGTGCAAGGGGATGCTCGCTTTTCTGTTCCAGCGCGTAAGCATAGCTTAAAAGTTCCTGTTCTGAGACTCCCTCAGCAGGGATCATATCCGTTACTTTGGGCTCTCCGCTGGTGATGGTTCCGGTCTTATCCAGTGCGACAATCTGTGTTCTTCCTGTCTCCTCCAGAGAGACAGCTGTCTTGAACAGAATCCCGTTCTTCGCACCCATACCGTTGCCCACCATGATCGCCACTGGTGTGGCAAGTCCGAGGGCACAGGGACAGCTGATCACCAGTACAGAGATTGCTCTTGACAGTGAGAATCCGATTGCCTCGCCGGCCAACAGCCATACGATCAGGGTGACGACAGCGATCCCGATTACCGCCGGGACGAAGATGCCGGACACCTTGTCCGCGATCTTTGCGATAGGAGCCTTGGTGGCAGCCGCGTTGCTGACCATCTGGATGATCTGGGACAGTGTTGTATCTTCACCTACGCGGGATGCCTCGCAGCGCAGATAACCGGATTGGTTTAAAGTTGCAGCTGATACAGCGTCGCCTGCATTTTTATCCACCGGGATACTCTCGCCGGTCAGCGCAGATTCGTTGACTGCACTCGTTCCTTCTACCACAACTCCGTCAACCGGAATATTTTCACCTGGTTTTACAACAAAGATATCGCCTTTGCGCACCTGATCTACGGATACGACTTCTTCTTTCCCGTTTCGGATGACTGTTGCTGTCTTCGGTGCCAGCTTCATCAGTCCTTTCAGGGCGTCTGTCGTACGTCCTTTTGAAATTGCCTCCAAAAGTTTTCCTATTGTGATCAGCGTCAGGATCGTTCCGGCCGATTCAAAGTAGAACTCATGCATATAGGACATGGCTCCTGCCGCGTCGCCGCGAGTCAGGGCAGCGGACATGGCGAACAGACCATACAGACTGTATATATAGGAGGCTCCGGCACCCAGAGCTACCAGAGTATCCATGTTCGGTCCCCCGTGGATCAGGCTGGTAAAGCCGCTGACAAAGAATTTCTGGTTGATCACCATGATGATCGTTGTCAGTAAAAGTTCTACCAGTCCAATGGCCATGTGGTTCTCAGCCAGGACAGATGGAAGCGGCCAGTTCCACATCATGTGTCCCATGGAAATATACATCAGCGGGATCCAGAAACACAGAGAGGCAATCAGTCTGCGCTTCATCTGCGGTGTTTCCTTATCTTTCAGGGATTCTTCCTCTGCAGCCATAGAAACTCCCTTGCCGCGGGCCTGATTTCCATGGGCTCCTTTTTCCGAGGCTCCATACCCGGCTTTTTCAACAGCAGCAATTACAGCATCAGGAGAAGCAGTGCCTTCCACTCCCATAGAATTCGTCAGCAGGCTGACGGAGCAGGAAGTAACTCCCGGCACTTTGGAGACGGCTTTTTCAATCCGGTTGCTGCATGCCGCACAGCTCATACCTGTTACATCATATTGTTTCACGTTACATTCCTCCTGGTAAAAAATAAGTTTCAACCAATTATTTCATAAGTTTCTGAAGGACTTTGACAAGTTCATCAATGGCCTCATCTTCCCGGCCCTTTTTAATATCATCTACCACACAGGTGTGGAGATGCTCAGCCAACAACACTTTATTGAAGCTGTTAAGAGCGGCAGAGATAGCAGAGACCTGAATCAGGATATCCGGACAGTATACGTCATTCTCAACCATCTTTCGAATCCCTCTTACCTGGCCTTCGATCCGGCTTAAGCGATTCAGCATATCCTTCCGTTCTTTTTCAGAACGTTCCTTGGTCCTGTGTTTACAACCTGTACATTCTTTTTTCTCTTCCAAATCTATGCTCCTTTCATAAACCCCGTGGGGGTATTTGCCTTTCCGCTTATTAATATATACCCTGTACCGGTATTTTGCAACCCCTTTGAAGAAAATTTTTCAGAAGATACTTTCTGAAAGAAGATTCTTTTGATAAATGCTGATTTCTGCATCCGCTGTAATAAGATCGTAAGAAGTGCCTGATATACTAAGAGCACATAACAGATTTGGAGGTTTTCACTATGGCAGTACTTGAGACAAAAGATCTGCGGAAGATATATGGAAATGGAGAAAATGAAGTCCATGCTTTGGACGGGGTATCCATTTCCGTAGACGAGGGAGAATTTGTCGCCGTCGTCGGCACTTCAGGCAGCGGCAAATCCACGCTGCTCAATATGATCGGAGGATTGGACCGCCCTACATCGGGAAGCGTGACCATCCGTGGAAAAGAAATCCTGAAAATGAAAGACGAAGAGCTGACGATTTTCCGCCGCAGAAATATCGGATTTGTCTTTCAGAATTACAATCTGCTTCCTGTCCTCAATGTATATGAAAATATCGTATATCCTATTGAAATCGACGGAGGAAGGGCGGATACGGAATTTATACGAGAGATCATCCATACGCTTGGTCTGGAGAAAAAATTGAAAAACATGCCGGATCATCTGTCCGGCGGACAGCAGCAGAGGGTGGCGATCGCCCGTGCATTGGCTACAAAGCCTGCTATTATCCTTGCTGACGAGCCCACGGGAAATCTTGATTCAAAAACCAGTATGGATGTTATTCTGCTGATGCGTTCTGTCAGCAGGCAGTTTCATCAGACTACGATCATGATTACACATAACGAAGAGATCGCTCAGATGGCAGACCGTACGATCCGCATTGAGGACGGCAAAGTTGTCGCGGGAGGTGTTCAGTTTGCACGCTAACCGGAATAAAAAAGCAATCAGGCGAGTGAAAAAAGGAATGATGAAAGCAAACCGTACCCGTAATCTGTTTATGGTTTTTGCCATCATTCTCACCACTTTTATGATCACCACAGTTTTCAGTCTGGGCATTAACTATATGGAAAATATGGAGCTGATGCAGGTGCGTACTGCGGGCACCTGCGCTGATGTTTCACTCGCCCGGCCGGCCGCTGAGCAGGAACAGCAGATCAGGGCGCTGGATTATGTGGACATCATTGGCATACAATATATGGTCGGCTCGGTTGCCGGGAAGAATGACGAGGGTCGTGAGTTATCTATTGCGCTTCAGTATTACGATACAACAGAATGGGAAAAGCACTTTCGGGAAGCAATCAGCAAGGTAAATGGGCATTATCCCGTAAGTGAAAATGAGATCATGCTGTCAGAGGACGCTCTTTCTCAGCTTGGAATTGAAACTCCGGCGCCGGATATGGAAATCCCACTGTCTTATTATGACAAGACGGGCCGGCAGGAAAAAACATTTACTTTAAGCGGATGGTTCCATTCTTATACAGGCGCGGGAATGGGATTTTTATCTGAAGAGTATTGTAAAAATGCAGGATATACCATGCAGGAGGATGGAGTTCTGTCCCTGTCCCTGGATAAAATGCCGGATGATTTCTGGCGGATCCAGGACGATGTGCCGCTAAATGAAGGGCAGTCTTTCAGCGGCGCGGTTTCTATGAGTTCTTCCAATTGGTCGGTGATCATGATGGTCATCTTACTTGTGTTGTTTATCATATGCAGCGGGTATCTGCTGATCTATAATGTGATGTATATCTCTATTTCAAAGGATACCCGTTTTTATGGCCTGATGAAAACGCTGGGGACGACGCAGGCTCAGATCAAAACACTTGTAAAAAGCCAGGCAGTAACGTTTGCCTGTATTGGCATCCCTGCCGGTATCCTGTCGGCTGCAGCGGTGTCTTTGGGACTTGTTCCGCTGTTCTTGAATGAAGGATTTGAACAGGGAAGATCGGCTATGGACGCCGAGATCTTTTTCCATCCGTCCATTTATGTCCTGTCCGTTATTTTTTCCGCTGCAACGGTCTGGATCGCGTGCAATACTCCTGCGAAAAAGGCGGCAAAAATTTCCCCGGTAGAGGCTCTGAGATACCATAATTTCACTTCCGGGAAAAGGAAAAGCAGAAATTCCACCAACGGCGGCAGACTGCATGTGATGGCGTTCTATAATGTTTTCCGTGATAAGAAGCGGGCGGTTCTTGTATTTATGTCTCTGTTTATGGGAATTACGATCATCCTGGGTGTGAATGGAGTCGTCGGCAGTATCAAAGGGGAAAACTTTATTAAAGAATATTTTGACTATAACTTTGAATATACGGATACTCAATTCACACAGGCAGAGCAGGATAATAAGGAAGTGCCTCAGTTTGACGGACATTTTGTGCAACAGATCGAGAAGATAGACGGCGTTGAAAGTGTAACGGTAGAAAAAACGGTCTGGGCCGGTATTGACTTTGACCGATCCGCATTGGATGAGTTTATGCGGATCAAATATGAGGACAGCTCATATCTGGCGAAAGGAAAGTCTTATGAAGAGACGGTTGCCGAGTTAAGAGACTATGCTGACGCCGGTGAATATGGCTGTTATGTTACAACTCTTGTTGATGAAAATGCTCTGGAAGAATATAATCAAAGACATGACATGCCTATTGATATCGATGCCTTTCTGCGCGGAGAGACAGCCATTGTGGGAAAGGATAACGAGCAGTTTGCGCCAAATGCCGCATTGGTGGGGAAGACACTGACTCTGACTGCAGACAGCAGGGACGGCAAGGCGACTGATTTTCTGATCAGCGGAGCGTTCAGCTTTGATGATTATTCTGACAGCCTTTCTGAAGGGATAGACCGGCGCAGGAATATCGAGATCGTTCCGGATATTATCTTTGTCAGTGAAGCGGGCATGGAGCGATTAACGAAAGAGGCGGTTATATCCGGCATTGGTGTAGATATTAAAGATATGAGTCAGCTAGAGTGGATCGACAGGGAACTGCAGGCAGTCAACGGCACATTGACAACATCAGAGTGGGAGTATAACAGTACGGTCGGAAAACTGGAAGAATTTGACCAGATGTTTTATTCGGTCAATCTGCTGGGAAACGGAGCGGCAATCCTGCTCATTGTCCTGGGCCTGCTCAATTTTGTTAAACGGTCATTGAACGGCTGCATGATTTTGAAAACTGAAAAAACTGGAAAAATATGCGGGGACGGACAGAGCATTGCTGTGTCTTTCCCTGCAGGTCTGCATATGGAGGGTAGAATGTAGGAAAGGAGGTGTGATCTGCGGTTATGGCGGATATCTTTTTACTGGAAGACGACAGGATCCTGAGCAGGGGGATTTCCATTGCTCTTGAAAAGGATGAACATACTGTTACGGCAGTTTATGGGTATCTGGAAGCTATGAAGAGATATCAGGATCAAAAGTATGATCTGTTCCTGCTCGATATTAACCTGCCCGACGGCAGCGGTCTGGAATTCTGCCGGAGAATACGTGAGAGTTCTGAGGCGCCGGTATTGTTTCTGACCGCCAACGATACAGAGGAAGATATGCTGTCTGGTTTTTCGGCGGGCTGCGATGATTACATTTCCAAGCCATTCCCTCTTGAAGTCCTGAGGAAGAAAGTGCTGGCAGTCTTAAAGCGGACAGGGGGAGGAAATTCCCGTATCAGATACAGAGATCTGGAAATAGATACAGATAAATGTACAGTTTTGGTAAAGGGCCGTGAAGTTCATCTGACTGCAACAGAATACAGGATGCTCTGTTATCTGATGGAGAATAAAGGAAGAGTGGTGACAAAAGCAATGATCCTGGAACAGCTTTGGGACGTAGACGGGAACTTTGTTGACGACAATACAGTGCGCGTAAATATCAAGCGGCTTCGCCAGAAGCTGAATGACGAAAAACAGGAATATATTGTTACTGTGTTTGGTATGGGCTATACTTTTGGAGAATGACTGGGAGAGTGATGATGAAGCATTTTGAAATATACAGAAAAGTAATTTTGGTCACGGGAGCTGCTGCGGCAGCTCTGTTTCTTGTTATTGTGATCCTTGCGGGATGCAACCCGGACCTTATGGTTGCAGCTGTTTCAGCAGTAATATTCTTGTATGGCTGTCTGTTCCTGCTGGATTTTCTGCATAACCGTTACAACGACGACCTGCTGGAAAAGATCACACTGCTCATCGAGGCGTTGACGGAGCAACAGGAAAAGTATATTTTCCCGGAAGAGGAGGACACGCTGACCGCCCGACTGCAGCATCAGCTTCTGAAGCTCCGCAACATATTAACGTCACAGAATAAAATGCTGGCTCGGGAAAAGGAGCAGATCAAGACGCTGATCTCGGACATTTCACACCAGATCAAAACACCTGTGGCGGCAGCTAATACCTTTGCGCAGCTGCTGGATGATACAGATCTGTCCGATGAGGAACGCGCCGAATATGTGGCTACGCTGCAGATGGCGCTTGAAAAGCTGACTTTCCTGACAAACAGTCTGATCAAAATGTCCCGCCTGGAGAGTGGCATCATCCGCCTGAAACCGGAAAAGAACAGTCTAAATGATATGGTCCTGCAGGCAATCAAAACAGTCTACGCTAAAGCAAAGAGTAAGAGTATTACGATTTACTTTGATTGCGAACAGAGGTTTGAAGCCGTACTTGACTTTAACTGGACTGCTGAAGCAATCACCAATGTTCTTGATAATGCCGTGAAATACACACCCGTCGGCGGAACTGTCAGACTGCAGATCTCGGAATATCCATCTTATCTCCGGCTCGATATCTCGGACAACGGAATTGGCATTCCGGAAGAAGAGCAGGCCAAAGTCTTCGGCAGATTTTACCGGGGCAAGCAGTCAGCGGGTATTGACGGCGTTGGGATAGGACTGTATCTTACCCGTGATATCATCAATAAACAGAAGGGATATATTAAAGTTATATCCGATGAGAGCGGGAGCACTTTCTCTATCTTTCTGAAAAAGATGTAGGAGCCATTGGAAATATATAAAAATAGTTAGAAAAAGTATAATAGGGCAGTTCAAGCCTTTCGTGGTATTGTTGTAAAGAATAAATTTGTGTGATATATTGGATATAATAGAAGTATTGAGAGATATATCGGCAGTGAGAAAATCTTAAAGAAGAAGGGAAAGTGGCAGTAGAATTGAGCAGATATTTAAACATAGGAAACGCAGGATTTCAGTCGATCCGCAAAGGATTATATGTGGACAAATCTATGTTGATCGAATATATAAATAGTACGTTAGGGACAAAAGATAAGCTGACTTTCTAAAGATAGCGGAATCTAAAGATTTTCATACTTATCTGAATCAGTATAATGTAATATACTTGGACATAACTTGGTTCATATCTACGGCAGAGAGTATTGCAGATACTGTTAAGTATTTGCAGAGGGATGTTATCAAAGAATTACAGGAAGCTTTTCCATCGCAGACCAAAGAAGAGCGGTCTCTTCCAGTTGCTTTGAGCGATATTAGTGATTCAGCAGGATGCAGATTTATTATCATTATTGATGAATGGGATGCGCTTTTCAGGGAGGCAAAAGACAATATAGAACTGCAGAAAGAATATCTGCAGTTATTACGCGGACTGTTTAAAAGCAGCCTTACCGATAAAATGATAGAAGCTGCATATATGACAGGCATACTTCCGATAAAAAAGTATGGAACTCAGTCAGCACTGACAGACTTTCAGGAGTATACGATGATACAACCGCAGATTCTTGCAGAATATGTTGGTTTCACTGAAAATGAGGTGAGAACACTGTGCCGGGAATATGGGCTGGACTTTCAAGAAGCAAAGCAGTGGTATGATGGATATTCTTTCAGCCGTGTACATTCGATATATAGCCCGAATTCTATCATACAGGCGGTGAAGTCAGGAGAATTTGGAGATTACTGGACAGAAACAGAGACATATGAGTCACTGAAATATTATATTGATATGAATTTAGACGGTTTGCAGGAAGCAATCGTTTCCATGCTGAGCGGCCTGCGGTTTAAGATCAATACAAGGACCTTCCAAAATGATATGCTGAATATAAACAGCAGAGATGATGTCCTTACGCTGCTGATCCATCTTGGGTATCTGGCGTACGATTCTGATAAAAAAGAGGTATATATACCGAATCAGGAAGTTGCAGATGAGTTCAAAAATTCTGTAGAATACAGTGGATGGAACGGAATTTCAGAAGCATTGAAATCCTCCGACCGTCTGCTTAACAGCTCTTTTGGTTGAACTGAAATGGAATCAGTCTGCAAAGGGGGCAGTCGACCAAATCAAAGAGAAAAACTATGCAGGAGCACTGGAAGAGTATATGGATAATCTTCTTCTGGTGGGGATCTGTTACAATAAAAAAACGAAAAGCCATGAATGTGTTATTGAAAGATACAAGAAATGATTAGAGAGGTACGGTAACATGAATTCATTAAAGATTGCTCTTCTGCAGATTGCCCCTTCCGGTACGCTGCCCGGCAATCTAAAAAAGGGGATCGAAAGCTGCAGAGCCGCTAAAAAGATGGGAGCCGACATCGCCCTGTTTCCTGAGATGTGGAGCAATGGATATGATATCTGTGACAGACCATTTGAACAGTGGAGAGAGGACGGAATCCCGGCTGACGGAGACTTTGTCCGGGCCTTCGGGAAGCTGGCAGGAGAGCTTGAGATGGCGGTCGGGATCACTCTGCTGGAGAGGAAGGGGGAAGCCCTGCGCAACACGCTTGTCCTGTTTGACCGACACGGGGAGAGAAAGTTTACTTACGCTAAAGTACACACCTGCGATTTTGGCGCGGAGAGAGCTCTGACTCCCGGCGAGGAGTTCTGTGTGACCGTGCTTGATACAGCAAAGGGAGAGGTAAAAGTAGGCGCCATGATCTGTTATGACCGGGAGTTTCCGGAGAGTGCCAGGATCCTGATGCTCAAAGGAGCGGAGCTGATCCTGGTCCCCAATGCCTGTCCGATGGAGATCAACCGTCTCTCCCAGCTGCGTGCCAGGGCATTTGAAAACATGCTTGCTGTTGCCACCTGCAACTATCCGGATACGGTTCCTGACTGCAGCGGCGGTTCCAGTGTGTTTGACGGAGTGGCCTATCTTCCTGATCTGGAAGGATCCCGTGATACCTGTATCCTGCAGGCTGGAGGCGCGGAAGAGATCTGCCTGGCAGAGCTGGATCTGGACCAGCTTCGGATCTACCGGGAAACCGAAGTCCACGGCAATGCCTACCGGAGACCGGAAAAGTACGGAATCCTGACCGAGCAGAAGGTGGAGGCTCCTTTTATACGGAGCGACCGGAGATAAAGAAAAGTTCAAGCCTCGTTGATCTCAATAAAAATTCAGCGAGGCTTGAGTCTATATTGTGCCGCTTATCATCTGATCACTTTGCCTGACAAGGCAGAGTGACAGTCACTGTAAGACCATGTGGATCCGCAGCAGAGTAGTAAATGCTGCCGTGATGTGCTTCTGTGATCTGCCGCACGATCTTCAGCCCCAGCCCGTGTTCTCTTGTATCTGACGCTATGGATCCGGACTTTTCCGGGCGGTTCAGCCTGCCCATCTGCGTCTCATCCATTCCCTTTCCATCATCTGAAACAGTAAAAACAACGCACCTGGCATCGAATTTTTTCGTATTTCTTTCTTTTTGAACTCCCACAGAGATTTCAATATGGCATCCTTCCGGATTGTGAGTAATGCTGTTCTGAATCAGGTTACCAAGCATTCTGACAAGGAGAGTACGGTCGCCTGTCAGAAAAAAGTTATCTCCGGTATTATCTTCTGAAAACCCGAAGGAGAATCCGTCAGTCTGTCTGCTGTTCAGATAGTCAGTGATAACCTGCCGGGCCAGTTCCACAGGATCGATCTGCTCCGGATGAAGAGGCTGCATGGAGTATTCCAACCGTGTGGTGAGATTCAGATCGGCTACCATTTGCTTCAGCTTTTCGCTCTGTTTCCGGATGATCCCCGCCTGATGTCTGACCTGAGAGGGCAGATCTTCCGTATCTTCGATTTCACTGGCATAGCCCAGGATCATGGACAGAGGAGTCCGGATGTCGTGGGAGATGCCGCGGATCCATTCCGCCCGGGTGTTGTCTTTTTCCAGCATGTATTTTCCGGCGTGGTTCAGACTGGCGTTGATTTCGGCCAGCTCACCGTTTTCCGGAAGCCCGACCGGCTTCCCGGCGGAAAGATCCCGGATCCCGTTGAGGATAGGCTTCATGGCCTTTTCCACCCGACGGGCATTGCGCAGGAAGAGATAGAGCATCAGGAAGAGATTGATAAAAAATACGGCTGCCGTAGAGAAGAGAAGGACCCAGACATAGGAGATATCCAGGCTGAAGTTCTGTTTTACCAGTGTTCCCGGCGGAAATCCGGTGACAAGAAGTCCGCCGTCGATGGTCCATACTCTGACCGGATGATCATCCAGATACCATTTGCTGAAGACCGCCACATCTGATACAGTGTAGCTGCGGGGCAGATCTTCCGGAAGACATTCCTCCCAGATTACCTGACCGCTGTCGTCAAGGATCATGGCCCAGGCATTTTTGCTCTCCAGCATATCCATAGCCTGGGCGTCAGCATTCCAGGTTCCGTTTTCATATGAAAGATGTTCGGCAAATTCTTCAATCGAAAAAGCCTTGCTGTTCGTATTATTGTATAGATCAGTCATTGTTAAAAATGCGATGAGCAGCAGGACATTGACAAAGAAAAACAGGATCAGTATGCCTGCGGTTGACAGGATATAACGCCGGAAGAAACGTTCGATCTGGTTCATTTTCCATCCTCCTCTGTGAACAGCCGGTATCCAAGCCCTTTGACCGTGATCAGGGAAACCGGCTTCGACGGATTCTCTTCGATTTTTTCCCGAAGATGGCGGATATGAGTGGACAGTGTACTTTCGTAGCCCTGCCAGAATTCGCCGCATATGGCACTGCACAGCGTTCCTGTGGTGACGATCCTGCCTGCATTCTCATAGAGTTTTTCAAAAAGCTGAAGCTCCTTTGCGGTCAGTCCGGTACATTCCCCGTCTTTCCATACTTCCGCTTTCTCCAGATCAACCATAGAGGCAGCCAGATATACTTTCCGCTCCGGCTCCGGATAGGCACGTTTCAGGAGAGCCTGTACCCGGAAAAGCAGCTCTTTCGGGAGAAAGGGCTTGATCAGATAGTCGTCGGCGCCGTTCTCGAACCCGGTGAACCGGTCCTCCGCTTCCCCTCTGGCGGTCAGCATAAGTACCGGCACCCGGCTTGTCCTCCGGATCTCCTTCAGCACAGTGAAACCGTCCGTCCGGGGCATCATCACATCCAGGATGATCAGGTCCGGATGTTCCTCCCTCCAAAGTTTCAGCGTCTCTTCGCCGGAGGAGGCGGTCAGGACATCTGTATAACCGGCCCGGAAAAAGACCGAGCAGAGCATCTCCAGCAGATCCGTCTCGTCATCCGCGATCAGTATTTTCTTATGTAAAAGTGTAGTCGGATTCAACTGACTCATATAACCCTCCCTGATTTGTCTTATATTCTGCAATTATACCACGCGCGCAGAAAAGGAAGCGCCGCGTAGCAGCATTTACTTTTCAAGCCGTGGATTGCCGGTATAATCCCGGCAAAGCCGGGCAGACCGATGAAATCGGTCTGGATTGCGCCTTGCGCAATTATTATACTCCCAAATCTTCTCATCTGCTATTCTCCGGATCAAATTTCAGAGTAAATTCAGAGTTGGCTCAAAGTTATCTCAAGGAGACGGTGCTATCCTTTTAGTAACCGGAGCGGATGGAGTGACGGAATATACGGCTTATCTGGCGGCTTTAAGGGCTGTTCATCCGTATATCTGTATCCGCTTTGATAAAAAGAAGGAGGTATTCTATGAGAGACTATATGATCGAAACACACAATCTGACAAAGAAGTACGGGGAGCAGGTCAGTGTTTCCCAGGTGGATATCCACGTGAGACGGGGGAGGATCTATGGCCTTCTGGGGCGCAACGGCGCTGGAAAGACCACCACCATGCGTATGTTGCTGGGCCTGACGGCTCCCACCTCCGGCATGATCCGGATCTTCGGGAAAAATATCCGGGAAAATGAGAAGGAGATCCTGCCCCGCACCGGCAGCATGATCGAGTCACCGGGCTTTTATCCCAATCTGACCGGCACGGAGAACCTGCGGATCTTCGCGTCCCTGAGAGGGCTGAAAGATCCTGCACGGATCAAAAATGCGCTGGAGCTTGTAAATCTGCCCTATAAAGACAAAAAGCGGTTCTCCCAGTATTCCCTTGGAATGAAGCAGAGGCTTGCCATTGCTCTGGCTGTCATGCACGATCCGGAGCTGCTGATCCTGGATGAACCAACAAATGGACTGGATCCCATCGGGATTGCCGAAGTCAGGGATTTTATAAGAGAGCTGTGCGATTCCAGAGGAAAGACGATCCTGATCTCCAGCCATATCCTTTCCGAAATCTCTCTGCTGGCGGATGATATCGGCATCATTGATCATGGAAGGCTACTGGAAGAGGAGAGTATGGAAGAACTGGAGAAGAAAAATGCCCGGTTCATTCATTTTGGCGTGACCAATGCCCAGAAGGCAGGAGAGATCCTGGCATCTCGCTTCCGGTGCAGACAGTTTCAACTGGAGGACGCCGGCAACCTGTATCTCTATGACACGAGCCAGCCGGTGGAGAAGATCAATCAGGCGTTCGTAGAAGCAGGAATCGGAGTAAGGGAAGCTCATCTCTGCGAAGATACACTAGAAGATTATTTCAAACGGATCACGGGAGGTGAGGGAATTGCTTAGGCTGATCACATGTGAGTTCATGAAGT
Organism: uncultured Mediterraneibacter sp.; assembly: GCA_944381495.1. GTDB lineage: Bacteria > Bacillota > Clostridia > Lachnospirales > Lachnospiraceae > Mediterraneibacter. The sequence continues at coordinate 50,390 of CALWLJ010000021.1, forward strand.
TGAAGAGAAAGCCGCTGTTTTTCGCTTCTTCAGCTGTCTCAGTCCTGATCCCGCTGGCATACGCCCTTTTTCTGTCTCAGGCGGATAACAGTGTAGATGCGGTGCAGGGAATGATGTCCAGTCTGTTCCAGCTGAGCGCTTATATGCTGCTCATGCCCGTGACAGTCGTGCTGGCGGCCAATCTGCTGTTTGAGGAACAGGACAATGATACATTGAAAAATCTGCTCTGTGTTCCGGTGAGCCGGGCGTCCCTGGCAGTGGCAAAGCTTCTGATACTGTTGATCTTCTCTGTCCTGTTCATGGCGGTAGGCGGTCTTCTTTCTCTGGTGATCCTGCTGCTGCAGGGCTGGGAGCCGGTGGGATTCCTTCCGCTTTTCTTCGTGGGTCTTGGAGAAGGAGTGATGATGTGGGCCGGAGCTCTCCCTTGTGTCCTGCTGGTGGTATTTCTGAACAGGAGTTACATTATTTCGGTGATCATTACATTTTTTTACACAGTGATCAATTACACCCTGTCTACAAATGACCTGTTCCTGACTCAGCTATTCGGTCTCAATCCGGGGACCCTCCTTCCCGGACCGTTGTCCTTCCGCTGGATCTTCCAGTTCTATGACAACAGCAGCCCCAGCCGGGAGATGGCAGCTCTGCTGGAGCGGATCAGTCCGTATTTTGTCAGTGGAGTGCAGGCCTTTGGAGTGGTGCTGACGGAAGCAGTTATTTTTACAACGCTGATCGCATGGGCATATGGCAGGAAGAGAGACTAGAAGGGAGGCAGTTTTATGTGGAGTATTGTAAAAAGTGAATGGTTGAAGATGCGGAGATGCCAGATCCTTCTGGTAGGGATCGTTGCGGTGGCGCTGTGCCCGGTAGTGCAGTACGGAACCCAGCTGGTGATCCGTCCGGATCTTCGGGATCCGAACTATGATATGGCGCATCTGTTTGCAAATGTGATCTGGGGCAATACCCAGATATTCATCCCCATATCCCTGGTCATGATCGGGGGCTGGCTGATCGACCGGGAGGCGGCAAATGATACGATGAAAAATCTGCTCACAGTTCCGGTCTCTCTGTCCCGGCTTCTGGGGGCAAAGCTGATCGTTACAGCCATTCTGGCCGTTCTGTTCGGTCTGTACAGTGTGGGCGTGACCGTGTTGACAGGAGTCATAGCAGGACTGCCGGGGCTTAGCGTGGGGACGGTGCTGGGCTGTGGACTGCAGCTGGTATGGGCGGTGCTCACCACGTATCTGGTGTGTATGCCCATGATCCTGATCTTTGGACAGATCCGGGGAGCCTATCTGGGAGGAGCGATCCTGACCTTCTTTCTGGGTTACAGTATGCTGTTCTTCAAGAGCGGAGTCCTGCTCAGCGCCTATCCATTTTCCGCGGCGCTGATCCTTGCCGGATTCGATATGGAAGAATACAACGGAGCCACGGCTCAGCCCAGTCTGCTTCTGGCCGCTGCGGGCATGATTTTCGTGATACTTATAACAGTACTGATCTTGAAAATGTCCCGGCCTGGAAAGCAGAAGAAGCCGGCATCGAAGAAAAAGACAGGAAGAAGAAAATAAGAACGGACAGGATGGAAAATTCTTTGACACAGGTAATATTCAGGACTATAATATTAGTGGAAGTTAGTAGCTGCTAATTATCTGACTCAAAGAAAGAAGGTCTGTGGAATGGGACGTTACTATCGGTTGTCAAAGAAGATTACAGAGGAGATGGCGGAAGAAATCTTAAAAGAGACTCTGGAGATCGACGATGTAGAGAAGGCAGAGTTTGTGGAAGACAATTCAAAGATTCTGGTGACTACGGAGAAAGAGAAATATCCGGATGTCATGACCCGCATTGTCAACATTTTCAGCCGGGTGGGAAAAGGATGCGAACTCTCCTTTGCGGGATTCGAACACCCGTGATCTGAGAAGGGATAAGTAAAGATTTATCTGACTGCCGCAGTCTGGTGCAATATCCAGCTGCGGCAGTATTGTTTCAAGGATTAAATCCTAAGGCGTTTTAGAAAATGGTTTGCTTCAGGATCTATCCGTATCTATGTATTTTCTAAGAATCTGTCCAAACACCAGGCAGACGGTAACGCCTGTAATACCCAGAAAGAACATCATGAGCGCTGCTCCGGAACCTTTCCCTGTACCGAACAGACAGACCAGCATGCTGTCAGACGGAGTTGACGCCATCAATGGCTCGCATACCATATCCACCATTGTTCCGCCTGTGAACAGTCCGATAGGAATCGTGAAAAACTGCAGAGTATTTCTGCAGGAATAGACCCGGCCTTGCATTTCCACAGGAATGGAACTCCGCAGGACTACGTCCAGATTGGCGTTCATTATTGGTACCAGCAGCCAGCCGATCATCTGAGCCAGACACCATAAGACGGGGGAATCGGAAAATGCCAGTATAAAATTCTCTGTTCCCAGAGAAAAAAGCATGGTCAGATAGATTACCCGGATCCGGCTGCGGGGCGCCGGCATCAGTACAGCAATCAGGCTGCCTGCAAGAGTGGCGATTCCCGAGCAGCTGCTGACCATTCCAAGTACCGCTTCCCCGCCGTTGTCTCTGGGCAGGATCAGGGCAGGAAGCACTGCGTCAAAGGCGGATGCCACAAAGTTGATACCTGCCAGGAACAGGATCAGCGTAAGGATCAGCCTGTTGTTCCGCAGATAATCAAGTCCTGAGGTTACCGTTTGAAGAAAAGGTTCGTTTTTGGCTGAAGCTCCTTTTTCCGGCGCAGAGATCTTTACTCCGAAAAGCAGTGCCAGAAATGCAGCGGTAAAGGTCAGCAGGTCAATATAAATGACAGCATCCATTCCTGAAAAAGAAAATACCGCCGTGGCAAGCACGGGATTTAAGATTGTGATCAGCGAATTGGAAAGGGAACGCAGCCCGCTTGTCTTCTGATAGTATTTCTCAGGAGTGATCATGGTCATCGCTACGTCGCTGGCAGGCTGCTGGACCGTGTTCATCAATCCATTGACGGCATTCAGCAGATACATATGCATGGGCTGCAACTGATCTGTCTTCAGAAGGAACAGAGTCACTACTGTACAGAATGCAGCAAAAGTATCGCATACAAGCATGATCTTCTTCTTATCCCACCGGTCACTGAACGCGCCTGCAAAGATACTCATCATTACATAGGGCGCATAGGAACAGATGGATAGAAGCGCTGTCTGAAGCGCGGAACCTGTTTCCTGATAAAGCCACAGGGTCAGTGCAAAACCTGTCATGGAGCTTCCAAGCTGAGATAACGACTGGGTACTCCAAAGAATGAGAAATGTTTTTAACTCTTTTATTGAATTTTTCATTGTAATACTTTGCTCCTTTGATCGTTTGATATTCTGTCAAATATCCCGCAGGAAAGATACGGGTATCAAGAAGCAAAGTCTGAGGACTGGGTCATACTGACGACCCTCTAGGCAGCGGAAGGCATTATAACAGCCCGCTGCCGCCTGACCTCTCCATGCAGCGTCCTCAGACCTTGCACGGAGCGGATGCTATGCATAGAATCATTTTAGGGACTCCTTTCGCGTGTCGTATTATGTAATGAAGTATAGCATTCAGCTTTCCGTCTGTCAAAAATGACTTGTATGATATCTGGAGCGAACATTATGGTACGGAAATGTATATAGAGATAGCTTCTGCCGAAGATTTAGATTTTTTGAAAAGTTCATGGATCAGTATCCTGAGAAGTTTAGTATTGCAACGTTATAATCCTAAAATTTATCTTGTCGGGGAAATTTCATCCTCAGACAATAATGGGCCGATCTGCACAAGGCAGACGGCTCATTTTGGCAAGCACTCGTCTTGTTTTAGATTTATGAGGATTTTCTGCTTTTCTACATACTTAATTTGCCCTTCTTCAACCGTAACACCACATCGGCCTGCTTTGCCAGTTCATTGGAGTGGGTAACAACTACTACACACTTATTCATCCCATGTGCGCTCTCTTTGAGAATTTCCGTGATGTCCCGAGCGGTGTCCTCGTCCAGATTGCCAGTAGGCTCATCGGCAAGGATAATCGGTGCCTCGCTTGCCAGAGCGCGGGCGATGGCCACACGCTGCTGCTGGCCGCCGGAGAGCTTCAGCACATTTCGCTTTGCTTCTTCTTTTGTCAGGCCCAGGCACTCCAGGATAGGCAGCGGAGGCAGCTTAGAGGTCAGCGACACATTTTCCGCAGGAGTCAGGTAGTCGATCAGATTATACGCCTGGAAGATGAAGGAGACATGGTTGCGCCGATGATCCGCCAACCCAGAGGCGGCAATGTCGATCCCATCAAACAGAATCCTTCCGCTGTCAGGGCTATCCAAACCTCCCAGCAAAGAGAGTAAGGTGGTTTTCCCGCAGCCAGAGGGCCCAAGGATTGCGTATAGCTTTCCTTGCTCCATTTTGCCGCTAATACCTCGTAAGACATTTTGTTTTCCTTCATAGCTATATTTCAAATCAGAGAACTCTAATATACTCATAATATTTCCTCCTTAATCCATTTCAGAAAGAATTATTCTTGGTTTCAACCGAACCACTGTGACCGCTGCCAGAAATACCGCCAAAATCAGGATCAGCGCACCAATACCATAAACCGCTGCAATATCCGCAGAATGGATCGTTACATTTAGTCCGGTAATATCGCTGTCAGTTTGGCTTACAAGATAAGCGCCAACTTTTTCAGCCAGTAAAGCAGTCAGACCAAGGGAAGCGGCTACTGCGGGAATTGCAACCAGAATATTTTCCGTCAGGAATTGCAGCACGATTTCCACTTTGCTTCGGCCTACTGCTATTAAGATACCAGCTTCTTTCTTCCAGCTCCGCGTCCAGAGAACCAGCAAAAGTACAATGATCGCTGCGCCTGTAACAGCAATTACAATGACTGCTGTATCCATCAGTGTTTGGAGTGAGGTAAGCGGATTGGAAATCAGATCAAAATTTTCTGTATTCGTGGAATAGGTGAATGTCTTGTCTTTGATCTCCGGCAGATTTTGAATGGTTTCCAAAACATCCTGGACATTTTCCGCAGAGACCACATAGACATCCAGAGAGCCCAGCTCCAAAGTAGTTTCATTCCACATTCTCTGATAGCTGTTCATATCAATATATCCTTGATTAGCCGCGATTCCGTCCGCCATCATAGCGTCTTTTGCCATACCTTCTGTACCGCTGTAAATGCCCACGATTTCAAAGACATCTTCCCGTTGGGTATCCAAGCTGTACAGAGTGATGGTATCTTCTACAGAAAGGTGATTTTTTTCTGCCAGTTCCTGGGAAATCAGCACCGCAAAAGAATCTTTCGGAGTGATATGACGCCCTTCTTCCAGGGCGTAAGTGCCGTTTAGGAATTTAATGCTCAGTCCAGAGTTCATTGTTACCGTATAGGGCACCAGCTGTCCATGCCCGGAAACGTCCACGTTGAAAGCGCCTGGAAAATAATCGAAATCCACAGCCGCCCCGTAATAGCCGCCTTCGCTTTCTGCACTATAAGAAGCAACTCCTTCTACTTTGGAAATTGCATCTATCACATCTTGGGTGATGTAGTCGCCGTTATATTGATAGCTCATCCCATTGGCATTTTCTGCTCCGGGTCCATAGTTGTTCTGGTTGCCGCTGTCAATCTCAATACGGATAGAAGCCCCAATTGTTTTCTTAACATCTGCTGTCCCTTCCTCTGTGGCGTGGCCTACGGATAAGGCGGTCAGCGCCGCAGAAGACAGCAGTGTGAAGACCAGCAGCAGGATGATACTTCTTATTTTCTGCCGCCAGCGATAGCGGATTGCCCTTCTAAAAAAGTTCATGTCAAACGTCTCCTTAACTCATTCTTGTTAAAATTTCTTTTGGCTTTAGCCGGAGGATCATGCTGCTTGCTGCCAGTACCGTCAGCAGGACAGCCACTAATTCCCCGGCAAACAGGATACCGGAGTGAAGCAGATCCGGCTGCAGGTAATTCGGTGTGCTGCCGCCGGTCTGCAATGCCGCTGTACCCGTCCCCTGGATTAAAGCGCCGAACAGAAATCCGTTCACTGTATCAGAACAGATCAGCCACAGCAGAAAAGCAGGCAGAAAGCCAGCAAACAGGAGTATCCATGCCTCTAAAGTAAACTGACAGATGATCTCCGTTTTGGATTTCCCCGCCGAGAGGTAAATCCCCGCTTCGTGGATACGCCCTCGTATCCGCATCACCAGGATCAGCATTAGAATTACAATGCTGAAAACAGAGGCAATGACTATCAGCGCCACAGCCAGGTTTTGAAGATCATCCAGCTGTCCGGCAATCTGCTTGTACTGAAAATCGTTCTCTCGGAGGATATGGTTGTCCCAATCTATGGAGTCGATGACTTTCACACGCTCCAGAAGTGTATCCAGTTCCAAAGGATCGGTAATGTAAAAGGCAATCTCGCCCTTATAAATGCCCTCATGCTGTTCCTGTAAATTTACCAGCAGATGGCTGTCGGAATAAATATGATTTGCCGCTTTCCCGGCGGTAGGAGAATCCGCACTGTCGGCAGCTCTATTACACTGGAAAATGCCCACAATCTCTACCTTGGCAAAGGCCGTCTTTTCCGGGATTGTGTCAATATATTTCCCATCTTGCTGGTCTAAACCGGCGTGGGTAAGAGAAATCACATCGCCAACTTCAAGGTTATTTTCCGCTGCCAACTCTGCGCTGATGAGGATTTTATTCTCATCCTCTGTCCGGATATGGCGGCCAGCAAGCAGGGTACATTCCTCATTCAGAAACACATCCGTAAGCCCGGAATCCCGCACGGCAGTTACCTGTCCCATGTTGCTGGCCTCATTGTCACCGGCACCCGGCAGGAAGTGAAGCTGTTCGCTCCTGGCATAGCCATAATGCTCCGTGTTATAGGCCTTCACTTGCCCCTGGGCAGCGTCGATCACCTGGTCAATGCTCTGCTGGGAGATCACAGGTGTTGCCCCTTCACTGAGAACGCCATCCTCCAAAGTCAATTGAGCATAAGGCCGGATATAAAAAGCGGCACCGATGTTGGAACGTAAATTTCTGGCTGCCTGCCCTGTACCATTCAAAATGGAAAAGCAGGTCAGCAAAAGGGTAGATACCAAAAAGAAGATCAGGAAAAGAAGAATAGCTTTTCCCTTTTTGCGGGCCAGATAAAGGGCGGCCCGCCTGCAAACACCCATAAAAAACACCGTCCTTTCGCTTGATGTGATTCCATCATACAAAAGGACGGTTTATTTTTCGCTTGGACTTAATTTAATTTTGATTTAGTTTTTTGAGGATAGCAGGTAAAAAGCTGACGGACAAATTAGGCTTTATTCATTTCGTTTTAGACGCTTTTATTTCATAAAAAAGCAATACTGCACCATATAGTCCACAAATTAAAAGAATCAAGTCTTCATAAGCATTAAAAAATACTGATTTTATACCAGTCAACCCCCAAAGTGCTAAAAGGGCAAGAAGCAATTTGTTTTTATTTTTATATCCTGCATAAACAGTTATACTTAAACTGACTACGGGGCAAGGCATAATATATGTAACCATTTGTGGAAATGAATTACCTAATAGTACGGAAACAAAAGGATATAGCAGATAAAGTGCTAACAATGCCGCTTGCAACATATTAGGTTTCTGGAGAACATCGTTTCTGCTGTGCCAGCTTTCATATAAGAACAGAACTCCACAAAGCGAGTATAACGGCAAAGCAAAATACTTCTGAATAGGTTCTGTTCCATATAGTGCAAAAAAGCCAAAACCTATAAATAAGTTTGCAATTCCCAATGCAAATTTAGCTGACCAGTTTATTTTATGCATGTAAGATACTACAATGGCTGAAATTAGAAATATGAATAAGCCTATTTGAATTATCAGTGTTTGCACATTGTATTCTCCAATAACATTCCAGAAAATTTGTGTATCCATGCTTTCCCTCTACAATTTTCAATTTGTCGCTAAGCAAATTATATCAAAACTCCACCGCAAAGACCACACCCGTCTCTGTATTTTCCACCCGATACCGGAATCCATGCAGCTCCAAAATGGTCTTGACCAGATACAGACCCAGACCGCTGCCGCCAGTAGACTTGTTCTGGGATTTTTCCACCCGGTAAAAAGGTGTGAACAGAACGGGCAGATCATCCTCCGGGATGGAAGTATCGGTATTGGTTATGGTCAGAACAGAAGGCGTAAGGTGGAGAAGAACGTCTGCCCCCTCCGGTGAGTGTCGGATCGCATTGCTCAGGATATTATGAATGGCCTTTTCCAACAGAGAGACATTACCGGATACCGAGACATCCCCGGCAAGTTGAGAATGAAGTGCGATCTGTCGCTCCTGGGCCAGCGGGAGGAGCGTTTCGGTGACTTTTGTAATAGTGTCCGTCAGCGACACCGGCTCTGCTTTTCCGGCCAGACCATCCATCTCGATTTTAGAAATCGCAAGGATTTCTTTTACCAGCCGTTCCATGTTTTCCACTTCTTTAAGGGTTTCCGGCAGCATTTTTCCTGTGTCCTTATATTTCCCGATTCCCAGGATCATGCTTTCAATCTGCCCTTTTAAGATAGTAATGGGTGTTTTCAGCTCATGAGAGGCAGCCGCAAAGAAATTTCGGCGCTGGCGGGAAAGCTCGGTGATATGCTCCATATTCTTCCGCAGTTGTTCATTGGTGCTTTTCAGCTCTTTCATGGCAGTGTCCAATCGCTTTGCCATCGTGTTCAGACTGTTTGCCAGAACGCCCAGCTCATCGGTACGGTTTACCCTGCAGTCCCAGGTCATATCCAGATGAGCCATCCGCTTTGAAATTCTACTGATCTCCAATATAGGTTTGACCATAATTCTGCTGCATAGAATTGCTCCGACAAAAGAAATCAGGAAAATCAGTAATAATATTATTGGAAAGAGTTTTAGAAAAAGAGATGTTAGCTCTCGCCCAGTGGGAGAAAATGCAACAACCGTAATAGGGTATTCCTCATTTTGATCCTTGAAAGTTGTAGTGGCGGTATAAGTTAATGTTTTACCTTCTTCAATGCTCCCTTCAGGGATTGATCCATAGGGAACGTTTTCCCCTTTATCCGTCAGGACGACCATTGCCTGATTATTCTGACAAAACTGCTCTATGATTTCAGGCGCATCTTCATAATTTGTTCCCGCAAGCATTTCTACAAAGCGGTCCATTTCATCGACGAATTGTGTTGATATTACCGTTGAATAGCTCTTAGGGAAAATAATCATAACAATACCATAAATCAGCAAACTGCAAAGAACAAGAAGACCGGCAATCCACAGAAAGACTTTTGCACTTAAACAGTTCCTAATTCTCTTTACCAAGTCGATACCCCACCCCTCTGATCGTTTCAATCCAATCCGTGTCCAGCTTCCTCCGCAGGTTCATAATATGAATATTGACGGTTTTTTCTTCCCCAACGAAGTCATAGCCCCACACTTCATTGAGCAGATTGTCCCTTGTAAATACCCGGCCAGGGTGGAGCATAAACAGTTCCAGAAGACCGTATTCCGTATGGGTAAGGGCAATGGGCTTTCCGTCAACAGAAACGGAGTGGCTTTCCCATAGAAGGATTTAATTTTGATTTAGAAATCGGAGATTTTTTGGTTTCTCGAAAATATTTTTTTCAAAATTCTGCTTATCTAAACGAGGGATACAAGCTGTGACTTACACAGAGTACAAAAATAGGAAAAAAACGGGGAAATAGCCGACTTCCATGAAGATGAGACGGATGATATTCTATTCTTATATAAAAAAGAAATGACAGGGAAATGATCGAATGGTACAATGGAGAAAAATAAAAGCCCTTCGGGATAAAAAAAGAATTTAGTTCGAAAAATCTTGGTAAACGGAGGTAAAAATGAAAAAGCAGTACAGCATGTTGCCTGAATCGATGAATCACATGGAGATGTATGGGTTTAATTGGATGGAGTTCGTGGTCGGTGTCCCTTCTTCGCTCTACATAATAACTTCATATAAAAGTAACGGACAGTCTAATGCCTGCATGCAGTCCTGGACAACATTTACAGGCGGGAAAAACGGCTACTTTGCAATTGTTTCCGCTGTCAGCAAATACGGACATTTATATAAAACACTTCATGAAACAGGAGAAGCTGTCATTAATTTTATGTCTGCCGATTTGTATGATAAGTGCATGTCAACCTGTAAAAATAACGGCTATGAGACAGATGAGATCAAGACCTCCGGTCTGACTCCGGTTAGAGCGGAAATGGTGAATGCTCCGCTGATCGAGGAGTGCTTTATGAACCTGGAGTGCCGCTACAAGTGGGAGAAAGAAATTGCTGAGGGTGACGACTATGTTCTGGTATGCCTTGAAATCGTCAATGTCCATATTGATGAAAGACATATGGATGAAAATGATCTTGGAAGGACGGGAGAAACAGGGATTCTTTACAATATCCATCACCCAATCAATCCGGAAAGCTTCAGCGGGACAGCCCATGATTATGTCGGTATTGTCAAAAAGATACGGGATTATTCTGAGTATTGAGCGATAGGATAAATATAAGTTAAAAATCAGTAGGAGGTACATAGCTATGAAAGATATGATAGCTTATTGCGGACTTGACTGCGAAAAGTGCGACGCCTATCTCGCGACAATCAATAATGATCAGGATTTGCGCGAAAAAACCGCTAAACTGTGGGCTGAGTTAAATCAGGCGCCTATTCTGCCTGAACATATCAATTGTGAAGGATGCCGTGTTGACGGGGCAAAAACGGTATACTGCGACAGCCTTTGCGGCATTCGGCAATGCGCTTTGAAAAAGGAAGTGACAACATGCGGTGATTGCGCGGAACTGAACCATTGCAAGACGATTGGAGCGCTTATTGCCAATAATCCTGATCTTCTTGAAAATCTGAAGAGGTAGCTTAATGATACCTATAAAAAATTATGATTATTGTTGTTGCTAATTATCTTTTTTTGCGTATAATATAAATGAGCAGAAATGCTCGTCGGTCATGACGGCAAGAATATCATGAACTTGTATGTTTAACTTCCGTAGGCGACGGGGTGCTTGCAAAAGCGTAGAATATCGTCTACTTGTAGAGAAGGACTTACTCATGGAGACATGATAAGTCCTTCTTTTGTACATACGGAGGATGATACAGGGGTAATGTAAATATTAATTTACAGATTCATTTCATCAACAATAGCTGCAGGTTTTGCGCTCATTTCTACCCAAGCGAGGGCGTAAAATTTTCTGTGTCTATGGGAAAAATTCTTCTTTGATAAGAAACAGATATGTATAATTGTCTTGTC
>CALWLJ010000022.1 GCA_944381495.1 uncultured Mediterraneibacter sp.
TGCATTTATAAAGGTTATCGTTTACTTTCGTCATGGTGCCTTTCTGTCCGCTGTCATTCTGGTCTTTTCTCATCCAGAAGTATACGTCTCCGCCTTCTTTAGCCGGTATTGCACTGCCTGACTCTTTGCCGTTTGGCGTCTCGGATGTATCAGCTTTACCGTCTGCACCTGTTTTGGATATCCCGTAATACAGTTTCGAAAGCGTTGCGTCAAAATAAACTGTTCTTTCTACCGACTGTACATCAGATACTTCCGCCACATTACCCGACACCGTAACTTTATTTTTTGCGAAATCCTTCCACAGGAAATGATATGTTTTGTTTTCATGTACAATTGTAATGATCGTATCCTGAGTTGCTTCTAAATCATCTGGAATTGTATAGAAAAGTGTGTTTACACTTCCCTCATATCTCTCAGACAGAGTTTCCTCCTTGCCGCCAATATGTATTTTGTCATTAAAGCTGAAATCACGTGAAGAAAAATATAGAGTCCGTCCCGCAATGGAATCACTGCCGGATACCGGAGTTTGCCATCCACTGATCAAGCTGCCGTTTGAAAGTTCTGTTTCTCCATAACAGTAATATGTAGTTCCGCTTTTAATGAGTTCATCCAGAGAAAACTGCTCTGTCTGGGCCCCATTTACATTCAGCCTGACTTTTGTATATTCTTCTGTTCCGTTATAATCATCCGGCACATAGAACTCCCCGTTCACTTTCGTTGATCCGCTCGAATAATTGCTGTCTGTAAAAAATTCAACTGTAACAGAATCTTCCGGAAGACTCTGAGTCATATCGATAAAGCCAAGTTTCGTACCTGCGCAGCTGGTCTCATCCGGATTAAATTCCACAAATCCGTCACTCGGATTATTCGCATCAAAATATTTCCCATTCAGATCTGAAGCTGAAATCCAACTGGAAATCGGGTTTAATTCACCTTTATAACTACCATTTTGAAAGTATTGAAATTGTACTTGAGCCGTTCCTCCATAAGGAAGATCTTTTGATTCATCGCCGTTCTCTCCAACTGTAAATTCTGCAAAATATACTTTTTTCCCATTTACTGTCTCGCCGCTGTCCGTGAGATCTCTTAATCCGGTCCAGTTATCCTTTTCACTTTGTGTTTTCAGCTGTACCTGAAAAGTATAGCCATTATTTATCCACTCATCACTTGGAGTAAAATAGATAATCAGTGTATCTGCGTTTGACCTGGCGATCGCTCTGCTGTACAATGCTATATTTGAACTATCTTCCCCGGCCTCACTCTCCGCCGCATCAGCTTCCGCTTCCCACACAAACTCTGCTTCACTGTCCTCATCTTCATCCTCGGAAGCCTGGGTCACATCCTGATCATCCACAAATGCTTTTGCCTTTACCAGGGTTGTTTTTGTGTAGTTTTCTTCATCCGTGCGGTACATAAGCTGCATGTCGAAAGATGCTGCCGCTCCCGCCGGAAGCGCTGCCTCCAGGAATCTCTCCGTTACTGTACCGCTTCTGTCCTTTGTCTGTTTCCACTCTGCTTCCAAAGCCGCCGCGTTTCCGTCAGACAATGTCAGTGCTTCTTTTAATGTATCCTTCAGTGTACTTTCTTCTATGTCCGAGGCGCCTGTAAATTCACCTTCATCACTGTACAGATTGATCACTTCTACATCCGTATCTGGACTTGTGCCGTCTTCTGTCTGAAGATATACGCGAAGCACACTGTCTTCTGTTCCACTGTTTATCGCACTGACATGAGCAGTACGGACGGTTCCCTGTTCTGTCTTCTCATTGTCATTCTGCTTTACTGAGATCTGAACTCCAGATCCGGAAGCGCCGGGATTTCCGGCTGCTCCCGCCTCCAGCGGCAGATCTGCAACTGACAGTAGCACCGCTGCCGTCAGTAATATACTCCATACTTTCTTTTTCATAATTCCTGCCGACCTTTTTTCCTTTCCCGCTTTACTCCACTGATGCGCTGTTTACCCGCCGAAGATCACTTCGACGGGTATTATGCTTATGTTCTTTTTCTGTCTTTTCAAGCAGATTTTACTTTCTTATGAGATTTTTTTTAACATAAAAATTTATAGAAATATGTTAATATCCAAAGAATTTTATCACTGCATCATGATAAAGCAGCCTGTTTGCGATATGTATCCGGAGTGATCCCATACTGCTGCCGGAAGCATTTACAGAAATACGACATGTTTTTAAACCCTACATCACATCCGATCTCACTGATCGACTTATCTGTGCTTTTCAGGAGCTCCGCTGACTTTTCCAGACGGATGTTCTTGATGTACTGATTCAGGTTCTCGCCTGTTTCTTTCTTGAAGATCATGCTCAGATAACCGGCAGACAGATAGAGCCTTCTGGCCAGCACGTCCAGATTAATATCTTCTCCGTAATGACTCCTGACATACTCTTTTGTAAGTTCTGTCTTGTACTTCAGGCTTCCTTTATCCTCGGCAATGAACTGCATGTATTTCGCCATCTGCTTTTCCGTGATCTCTGTGATCCCGGCAATGCTCTGACAGGCGTACATCTCATCCACTACTTTTTCCAGTCTTTCCGTCTGCATCATTGCTGTCGACTCCCACATGGCTTTTACAAGATTGGAGAAGACGAACTTCACGTACATGGTCGGGAACTGATTGCTGGTGCTGTATTTTTTTACCACCCTATGGAAATGTTCCTCCAGATGATACACGTCCCGGTTACGGATATCCCGCTCCAGCATACCCAGCAGCTGTCCTTCGTTTATCGCCTTGTCGCCGGGATCTTCCGGGTTCTCGCAGAACACTTTTCTTCCGGTCTGGTAGAATTTCTCTTCCATCAGGCTGTCCAGTTTCCGGTATACTCTGGGCAGTTCTTTATAGGATTCCATCCTGCCGCTGACCGCGATCCAGAATTCCATGCAGAAGTCCATATACAGTCTGTGAGAGAATCCCTCTGCTTCTCTGAGCAGGTTCTTCGGCTCTTCCAGGAACAGCAGAAGTGCCTGGTTTGTATTCAGATTCAGGTAGGTTACCTTTTCCAGAAAGTAATCGTTAAGTACGTTCCTGAACTGTTCCTCTGATTCCTCGAAGAAATCGTCTGTTCCTTCGATCAGGCAGATGTAATGGATCTTTTCCCATATGGCAAAATCTACGTGGCCCTCCGCTTCCGACAGAACGGATGGTTTACTTTCCATTATGTAACGGCTCATAAAATATCTGCTCAATGCTTTTGATGTTTTTTCTCTGCTCTTCATTGCTTCCTCTCTTTTCCGGAGACACTGCTGGGCGCTTTCATACGCCCGGTTGAACTCGCAGGGATCAACAGGTTTCAGGATATAATCCTTCACGCCGTATTCGATCGCAGTCCTGGCATAGTCGAAATCCTGAAATCCGCTGAGGAGAATAGTCTGCATCTCTCTCTTATCCTCCGCCGCCTGTTTCGCAAGATCCAGTCCCGACAAGAAGGGCATCCTGATATCTGTCAGCAGGATATCGATATCCTCTGCTCCCATCAGAGCCGCCGCCTCCTTTCCGTTGGTCGCTTCCAGTATCCGGCAGTCAGGATCCTTTTTCTCAATGAGACTGCGGATTCCCTTGCGTTCAATCCTCTCATCATCTGCTATAAGCACTGTATACATTCCTCTCACCCATCCTTTACTATGCTGCGCCTTTACCGGCTTCTATCCTCTTTCTATCATTTCGATGATATTATTCTAATGTAATAAAGCAGCAAAGCACATAAAACAAATCGCAGATTTATAGCATTTTCCAAAGATTCTGAGAGAAACAGCCGGCCTGTATACGCCGGCCGGCTGTTTCTGTATAACGTGCATTTTTATGTGATTTTCTTCTGTTTTTATCCTGCTTCAGGACAGGGAAGGACTGAGATCATGTCCTGTAACGTTTTGTATTTCTTCGTATATCAGCCCTTCACGGCGCCGCCTGTAACACCTTCTACATAGTATTTCTGCAGGCAGAGGAACAGTATCGTTACCGGTATCGCTACCAGTACGCCGCCGGCACAGAATCTTGTAAAGTAGCCCTGATAATCGTTTGTCCATACCCAGCGCTGCAGTGCAACCGCTACGTTATAGCTCTTGCTGTAGCCGAACGCCACATAGGATGCGAATACATAGTCACACCACGGAGCCATGAATGCAGTCAGTGCCGTATAGATGATAATCGGCTTGGCCAGCGGAAGGATGATCGTGACCGCGATGCGGGCGTTGGATGCTCCGTCAAGCCGCGCGGATTCGTCCAGCGCCTTTGGCATGGTATCCAGGAAGCCCTTCGCCACATAGTAACCCATACCGGAACTTGCCACCGTTACCAGCACCAGACCGGGGATCGCGCCTGCCTGAGTCAGTCCGAACTGCTGCAGAAGGAAGTACATACAGATCATCGTCAGGAAGCCCGGGAACATGCCAAGGATCAGCCAGAACTGCATTAATAATGTTCTTCCCCTGAATCTCAGTCTGGACAGCGCATAGGCTACGCTCAGCACCATAAATGTATTAAAAATTGCTGCGCATACCGCAACGATCAGCGTATTCAGATACCATCTTACAAAGGAGCAGTCTCCGCTGAAAAGATAAGTGTAGTTGTCCAGAGAGAATTCCTTGGGCATCAGGTATGCTACCATGCCGCCGTACTCTGACGCATAGGAACGGAAACTCTGGAGCACAAGTCCTACAAAGGGAAACAGCCATATAATACTGATGATGATTAGTATCGCATAGGTAATGGCATTTCCGATTTTTCTGTTTCTGCTCCTGGATGCGGTTTTCTTTTCTTTATTCTTATTAGCCATTATTGGAATCCCTCCTCGTCTCTTACAGAAGGCAGCAGCCGGTAAACTACAAGCGATATGACTGCCGTTACTGCAAATACCATAATACCGATCACGGCTGCCATACGGTAGTTCGTGTCATTGACAGTCAGCTTGTACAGCCAGGTGATCAGAAGGTCCGTATAACCTGCTCCTCCTGCCAGATCCATAGACAACGGATTTCCCTGGGTCAGCAGGAATATGACGTTGAAGTTGTTCAGATTTCCGGTAAATGCTGTCAGAAGATACGGTCCTGTCACGAACAGCATATAGGGAAGCGTGATGCTGCGGAACATCTGGAATGCATTGGCGCCGTCAATCCTGGCGCTTTCATACAGATCTTCCGGAATATTCATCAGGATACCGGTTGCCATCAGCATAGTAGGCGGAATACCTACCCAGAGGTTGATCACGATGATCAGCACACGGGCGATAGCCACATTGGACCAGAACGGTATATAGGAATCGATCAGGCCCCACTTCAGCAGATAAGCATTTACCAGACCGTCGTTGGCAAACAGCTTATACACATAGAGCAGTGATACAAACTGAGGGATCGCGATGGTCATGACCAGGATCGTTCTCCACAGTTTCTTGAACCTGATCCCCTTCTTGTTGATCAGGATAGCCACTCCCATACCCAGGAAATAGTTCAGGAATGTGGCGAAGAACGCCCATACCAGCGTCCATCCCAGGACAGTGAAGAAGGTAGAGCCGAATCCGGAGCCTCCAATGCTTAACAGATTTTTAAAGTTCTCCAGGCCCACCCATCCGAACAGATTGCTGGGCGGCTGGTGCTGTGCGTCATAGTTTGTAAACGCAATGCAGATCATGAAGATGATCGGTATCACGATAAATACAAATATCCCGATATTCGGAAGCGCCAGCAGCGTTTTGTCAAAATTTTCTGTAAACAGAGACCGGAAATCCTGTCTGGATGTAGGCAGAGCCTTGCCGGCCTTCTTCAGCAGATAGATCTGCCTGTTCTGACGGATGTTCACCCTCCACAGGAACAGGAACGCAAACAGGACAAACAGAGAAAGGATTCCATACAGCAGGATCAGAAAACTGTTGTCTCCATAGATTGTAACCGGTACGTTTCCGGATTTGTCCACATATGTGGCCGATGTTCCCAGCGTGGGAAGTTTTGAAATGTAGACTGCGCCAAAAGTGACCATATAATAGATGAAAAATATCTCTATCGCAAGGAAAATAATTCCCCGGAGGAACTGTCTGTGGAGCAGCTGGCCGAAGCCCATGATCACGAAAGACAGCTTAGCCGTCCAGTCTCCTTCTGTGAAGGTCCGTCCGATTTCACGGAGTCCTTTGCCGATCCCCGAGAGCGGCGTTCCCTTTTTGGCGGTTGATTTATTGTCTTTACTCATAAATACCTCCAGTTTAACTTTGTCTTAAATCAATTGTTGCGCAGACTGCCTTCCGGCGTTCTGCGCAACAGTCGTGTATAAGTAAGAAGTTCTAAAAATGAAAAAGTCGAGTCAGTATTTTGTTCTGCCGCGTTAAGCTCAGCTGCCTGCCGTCGCAGAATTATTTTGTCACATATGATTCACATGTTGCCTGGTAGTTCTCAAGAGCAGTCATCAGCTGGTCGTCAGAAGCATTATCATATGTTCCTGCGATAATATCATCTGCCAGTGATGTAGACAGATCCCAGAATCCCTGCGGATACTGTCCCTGCGGGATGGTATACTGCAGCTGCTCATTCAGTGCGGAAAGTGCCTCGTCAGCCTGTACGCTCTCATCTTTCTGTGCCTCCAGATTGGACGGTCCCCATGCGACTGCTTTGTAACGTTCTACCTGTACCTCTGCGCTTGTCAGGTATTTAGCAAGTTCCAGACATACCGTAGCTTTTCCGGTATCGCTCTGCGGTTTCACACCCATAAGCTTGAATCCGCCGAAGCCGCCCATCTGATATGTCTGTCCGTCCACTGTGAATGTCGGGAGCTTCGCGCATGCATATCCGTTGCCAAACAGTTCTTTCGCTGCTGACGCATCCCATGTTCCGTCTACAATTGCGGCTGCATTTGTCGCATTGCTTACAGAAGATCCATTGTAGAATGCTGTGGATTTTGTCAGGTTGACGATTGCTTTCATCGCTTCAACGCCTTCCTGTGAAGCATAGGTTGCATCAATGGCTGTGAAGTTTCCATCAGAATCTGTGTCATATGTAAGTGTACATCCGGCTCCGAAGAAGAATGCCGGCATATACCATCCGTTATTGACCTCCATGTAGAATCCCTTGCCTGCTTTTTCACAGTCAGCAACGATTCCCTCCAGAGTAGACGGATCAGAGATCACGTTCTTGTCATAGTAGAGGAAATATCCGTTATCCGATGTAACCGGGAATGCATAGATGGAATCCCCCATCTTAGAAGCTTCTACAGATCCCTCATCGTTGTTCTCTGTTACAAAGTCTGCATAGTCTCCGATAATTTCACTGACAGCTCCTGCGGAAACAAGGCGTGCCATCTGGTCCTGTGCAAACACGAAAACATCAGCACCGCTCGCGACATCCGTGATCATATTGCTGGCTGCATCGCCTTCGCCGACCGCCTCTACATTGATGTCATAACCGGAATAAGCCTCATTCTCATCAATAAACTTCTGAGCCTGTTCCTTGGTGAAGTCCACGCTCTGCTCAGCCACCCAGATCTTGATCGTACCGGAGCCGTAATCCACATCTCCTGAATCCTCTGCTCCTGCTGTTGCGTTGCCTGCACTATCTCCTGAGCCGCCGGCTGAACCACATGCCGCAAGGCTGAGTGCCATCGCTCCTGCCAGAAGGACAGATACAATTTTCTTCTTCATATTATTTTTTGCCTCCTTTTTGCAATTTACGCTGATTATGATTTTTTAATCATCTTATCTGTCGTTGGTATAGATTATAGGGAATCAGAGGCCGGATTAGTATGAAAAAATATCAAGAAACATGTCACTATTTCAAGAAAATATCTTCTGCTCTGTCAGCTGCCGTTCAAAGCTTTCTGACAGAGCAGAAGATATTTTTCATTCCGAAACCGCCCCGTTTCATGCCAGATAAAGGCTGGAGAGCCACTCCTGTACCGAGGTTTCGTACTGTCCCATATCGCCTTCCATCATCCTGAAATCAGCCGTATAATAAGTATCATCATCTGCGATCAGGACCCCTCTGTGGAGCATACTATATCCATTGTCGTCCTCGTATGCTGTATATTCATACGCATCCATCCCCAGATCTGCCGCTACGTCTTCATTGAGTGTTACGGAAGCGGCCGTCCATCCGCAGTTCTGAATATAGTCTTCTGTAAATGCCGCACCGTCGGATACAGACTCCGGTACGCAGCTCCAGGTATACTCCAGGCGCCCGTCCGCATCGCAGATATAGCTTTCCTCAAATCCGCCTTTTCCGTCTTCCTCTGAACTCTGCCGCACCCAGGATCCTGTCTCATCCATTTCAAGTATCTTCCCGTCCCAGGATCCCCGTTCCACACTCGTCTGTACAGTCTCTTTGCCGTCCGCATGAAGCTGATCGATCTCATCTGCCGCTTCCTGGGCCGCACCGGCCTCCTGTTCGTCCGCAGCTTTCCCGGATCCTTCGCCTGCAGGCTCACTGCCATCTGTTTCATTTTCCGAGCTGCTGCCATCCGCCTCGATTGTAATATTCTTCGCCGAAGGATCATCTGACTGATCTGCTGTATTACTGCTGCATCCCGGCAGCGCCAATACTGCCGCCGCCAGAAGTACTGCCAGTATTTTCTTTCTGTGCATTTTTTTCCTCCTTTTATCTGTTCCCGGCAACGGCAGCCGGACATCATGTGACATCCATATCATCCGGCTGCCGTTGTCTGGAGTTCTTGTTACCTCACTGTCATTATCAGATCATTACAGTTCTTACTTCCACTCATAAACCATCTTATAAGTCTCTACAGCGCCGCTGCCATCCTTTACATCCACATACAGGAAATAACTTCCGGACTCCGGAGGATTGCAGTATGCCTCATTGCTGGAGGAATAGTCACGGAATACCGTAGTTTTTCCATTTCCAACACGATAGAA
Organism: uncultured Mediterraneibacter sp.; assembly: GCA_944381495.1. GTDB lineage: Bacteria > Bacillota > Clostridia > Lachnospirales > Lachnospiraceae > Mediterraneibacter. The sequence continues at coordinate 8,856 of CALWLJ010000022.1, forward strand.
CCGGTACTGAAGCTTTCCCTCTCCGCCCTCTGCATTGACCTTCAGAAGGACAGTTGATCCAAGCGCCTGAGGTGACTGCTTTGATGCAGTAAAGGACTTGATCACGATCGGTGAGCCTGCTTCTTTCCAGGTATATTCTATGGATTTTGTCGTAACATTGCCGTTTTCATCCTTTACATCCACGTATACTGTATAGGTTCCGGGCACTGAGGGATTGCAGTATGCAGTATTCCATTTCTGATAGTCGCGGAATACAGTTGTTGTGCCGTCAGCGGATACACGGTAGAATCGGTACTGAAGGTCGCCTTCACCCTCTGCGTCAACAGTAAGCATTACGGTTGTGCCCTGTGCCTGCGGAGACTGCTTATTTGCCTTCACACTGTTGATCACCGGTGCTTCGCCCTCTTCGATCCATGTATAATCCATAGACGCTGTTGCCGTATTTCCGGCGGAATCTTTTACTTCTACATAGAGTGTATAAGTGCCCGCCGCCGGATTACAATATGCGGTATTCCATTTCTGATAGTCGCAGAATACTGTTGTCTTTCCGTCAGAGGATTCACGGTAGAACCGATACTGAAGGTCTCCTTCGCCGCCTTTCGCCTCTGCTGTAAGCTTCACGGTTGTTCCCACAGGCTGAGGAGATACTTTTGCCGCGGTAAAGGATGTAACTGTAAGTTTATCCACCGGCGGAACCACTTCTCCGATGATCTCGTATTCCTTCTCTACCGTCACCTGATGTCCCTCACTGTCTGTCACCACAACGGCAATGGTATGATCTCCGCCTGTTGTATTCCACTCTGCCTTGCTGTCTGTAGAATTCTGGATTGCTTCTCCGTCTACGAGGAACTGATATGTAAGCGTTCCCTCGCCGCCTGTCGCCTTCGCCTCAAGTGTCAGGTCTGTCTCATCGGTCTGGGGCGAGGACAGGTCTGCACCGAAGTTTACACTGAGCTTCCCACTGGAAGGAGTACCGGATCCTGATCCTGAACCAGAACCTGTTCCTTCTGCTCCAAGCTGTGCCAGCGGAACTGTGATCATGTCAGTATCTTCCTTCTCCGCTGAAGTGGAAGCATCTGCACTGTATTCCTCTGTCGCATTATCGAGCATGGTCATGTCCATAGGTACAGAACCGATCCCGCTTTCTCCAAATGTGGATATATGCATTACCTCGATACCTCTGCTCTCCAGCTGAGATCTGGTGATACCAAGAGATTCCAGCGGGATAGTCATTGTATAGAATGTATCCTGGCTTGTGCTGTGTCCTTCATTCAGGAAGTTCACCCAGTTCGAAGAACTGCTTTCCACCATGGACGGCACATATCCGTCATAACCGTTTCCTTTGATACCTGTCAGAGTATCTCCACAGAAGAATCCATCTTCATAGCTGTAGGAAATGCCTGCATCTTTCAGCCCGACACAGGTGTCATAGCTGAATGTACCGTCTTCCGATGCTGTAAACAGCGCCGGAGTACCTACACCCGGCTTGCTTGAGAAGCATATCATAGCATCGATCGGCGTCTCATAGCCCACGTTGATTCCCCATACATATCCGCCTGTATCCAGGCTTCCGTCGCAGTCATTGCCTGTTCCCAGGTTGAATGCAAGGATCTGCGGGATATCTCCGTTGTAGGGCTTGCCATTGTCACTGATCGGGTAGCCCTGAGCCGGATCCACCACATCAGTTACATTGACATACTGCCAGCCGATGTAAAGATTCTCATCATCCCATGCTCCGTAGAGCGCATAGTCGTCATAGACCGGTCCCTCATGAGAGCCGCGGAATATTCTCGGATCATCGTTGGCCGCACCCTGGGCGATCAGCATATCTTCTGTAAAGTCCTCCGCTCCTGTAATGGTTGCATACTGTCCCAGATTTCCATTCGGGTTGGTCGCATATTTCCCGCCCATAGCCGCGGAAGAAGCTGCCTTTGAAGAAACGGATACGGCAGAAGCTTCAGCCTGTGCTTCTGCATCTGCTCCGGTCTCGTATTCGATGTAACCGCCGTTCGTTTCTTCGTTAAATTCCTTATGGAACGTAAATGTCTTCTCCGTTGTCACTTTGCCGTCGGTTGCCGTCACTTCCAGTGTAATATCGCTGTCCGCGATCTTTCCTTTTCCAACTGTCACAGTTACCTTGTCTTCAAAGCTCTGAACCGGTCCGCCGTCAAGGCTGTAGGTTCCGGAAGCCGCGTTCTTCAGGGTGAGCGTCACATCTGCCGACTCTTCATCAAATGTGCTTCCGTTCTTTAAGGACGAGCTGATCTCCGGTTTCACCACCGGATCGATTATGATCGGATTCCAGTTGCCAGTTGCCGTATAGATCATAGAACCGGTCAGCGGAAGTCCGCCTTCCATATCGGCAGGATATCTTCTTGAGTTATCGCCGCCATAGAAGATAACAAGCGGATCACTTATCGTATCCGGCACTTCGTAGTAATAAGGATTGGAGTAGCCTTCCAGTCCGCCTTCTACCTTCTCCATCTTCACACCCGGCCATGCGGCATTCTCAGCGCCCGCCTCGTTGTATACATAGATATAGGGCTCATCCCATCCGGAGGGAAGATCGATATAGGCGATATTCTTTCCGACTTTTGTAAATATGGCTTCATCGGTCACCGTACCTTCCGAGCCTTTGGCGCTTACGGTCACTGTCACGCTCTCGCCTTCTGAGAGAGTGCTTCCTACTGTGATCACATCACCGTCTTCATAGGAGCCGCTGTCTCCTTCTGATGTTGTGTACTGTGCATCTGTTACATTCTTCGCTTTCAGAGTTACATCAATTGTATCTGTACTGAATGTATCGTTTCCTGTATTGGACTGTACGCTTACACTTTCTACTGTTACAGACGGATTGTAGATTACAGCGACTTTTTCTCCATCCAGATGTCCTTTGATCATTCCGTTTGTTACAGTGAATGTTCTGCCGGATACCTGATCTTCATATGTGCCGTCCTTAAGATTTGTTTTCGTGTTAATGTCCACTGCGCCGCCCAGGTTGATGATACATGTTCCGGATGTACCACGGTCAATTTGAAGGATCTGGCTGCTGTCATTGATGTTACGGAGATATTCCTTCTCGCCTGCCATTGCATTGCGGAACTTATTGACTGCCGCAACTTCTGTGCTCATGAACTCACTGTCGCCTCTGTTTCCGATGACATTATCTCCCCAACGGTTATTCCAGCCATCAGAATTATTGGGTCTGCTGTAGAACAGCGGAGTCCCGTCCGCTCTTGCCGCGATTACAGCCCAGGCCAGGCGAATCTGAGTTTTGCTTAGCCCTGTAGACTCTCCTTCATTACAGTATGTATCATGAGATTCCACCCATGTCACCAGACTGTCCGGAGCGGAATGCTGCCAGTTCATGATGTTATTGACACTGAAATTTTTATTCTGAACTGCATCCCTGAGTACATAGCCGTAGCTGCTAGCTGTCATTCTGATATATTGTGCATACTCTGTCTCCGGAACATTATCTCCCTGAAGAACTTCTCCGTAATTGAAAATGCGGTCTGCATCTTTTAATGTAACCCCGTCTACAGATTCTTTTCCGGTCACTACCGGCCAGAAATTATTCCTGGGGCTTCTGGGATCTTTCGGATCCGAAGGAACAGCGATATGTTTTGCCGTATCATAGCGGAATCCATCCGCTCCGCATTCGATCAGATCGTTCAGATAATTCAAGAAATATTTCTGGAATGCTGGATTCTCTGTATTAACGTCCGGCAATCCGCCCATCATTCCTGATGTGCACGCAAGACGATTTCCCCAGCTCCAATCTCCGGAATCCTGAATCTCGCGAAAACCATTTTCATGGAAAAGCGCATCTCTGCCTCCAACAGCATCATAGAGATCCTGTGAAACTTCATCCAGATCCGGCGTTACATGGTTCGGAATAACATCAACAATGACTTTAATGCCATATTTATCTGCCTCGTCACACATGGCTTTGAACTCTTCCCGTCCATTCTGCGCCATTTTAGCTCTGTCATCTTTATCTTCTTCAGGCAGCGGTGACAACTGATAATTGCCAATCTTCCAGTCTGTCGGCTGGTAATGCCACCACCAGCATCCGTCAGTACCATTTACAGTATCATTACCCATGATCTTCATATTTGAATGCGTATCGTTGCACAGATTTGCCGGCGACGTCTGGATCGTAGAGAATCCAGCCTCAGCAATATCCTTCATATTTTCTCTGATCGTGTTAAACGACCAGCACCAGCAATGAAGTATGGCGCCGTCTTCAATATTTTCCGCCAGACCGTACTTCTCCGCATTAGAAGCCGAGGAAGTCTGCGCTGCTTCTACCGTGCTGATATCCTGTGTCTGGCTGCCTGGCAGCAGGCCGGCCGGAGCGCCGGATAATACAAGCGCAGCAGCAAGGAAAAACGAAAGTATCCTGCTCAGGAATCTTTTCTTCTTATGTGAGTTGTCCATCCTCTTTTACCCTTCTCCTTTCACTTAAGTCTTTCTCCTATGAGGATCTGCTCTTATCTTTACAAGAGCATCAGGATCCCGGCATAGTCCTCTGCCAAGCCTCCTTCCTGTTCTAAGCATATCTTTTGAAATGATCCGGGACTCCTAATGGACCTATTATATTTTCCGGATATGAGACGGACAACGACACTTTTTTACAAAACATATAATTTTTTCAATAATCTTATTTTCTTTTTGTATAATCTTCTCATCCTTCTTATTCTCCACCTTATCTTCCCATCAGTATTTCGACGGATCCAGGCAGCTGTCGCCCTGCGGAATCCGTCGCCTTTCTCCAGTGCTCTCAGCACCGCTTCCCGTTCCACCGGCTCTTCCGGAGAACAAACGAGAGCCTTATTCTGTGTGACTGCATATTCAGGATCTGTCTCCGCATATATGAGCTTCTCTGCCGCCGACTCCAGCAGCTTCTTGCCCTTCTTCGTATGGCAGAGGATCAGTGACAGACCTCCGTCATCATCCAGATCCGGATGTATCCTTCCCCCACCCCAGTAATCTCCCAGAGTAAGATCACTGCTCCGCTCCATTCCCCGGAAGCGGCAGCGATAGCATGGTTTTCTCAGATAAAGGCTTCCGACAAATCCTCTCATATAAATATGATCGGAAGCGTATTCTCTGTGCTCACTGCCTGACCAGTCTGTGACAGCGATCCGGTAGTCCGTCCATCCCCTTGACTTGTCCCTCATCCGTATACCGGTAATGGAGCCTCTCCGCTGTTCCTCTTCCTTCAGCCAGGCATTCCACGCTGTCCGCTCCGGTGTTCCGTGACAGACCAGATCTGCACAGAACAGTGTGCTCTGATCTGTATCTCGCAGATAATAAAGAAGCCCCGCCGTATGGCAGGGCAGCCCGGTGAAGAGTACATACCTTCCCTGTTCCAGATACGCCTTCACCTGAAGATAAACTCCATCCGTCGATGGAAATACATACTTTGCCCCCTGAAATTTTCTCACTTCCTCCATGGTCTGCGCACAGTCATAGACCGCCTGAAAATCGCCGTCAAAGCGGACGCCGAATACGACGCCCTGCTGTTTCAGCACAGCTTCCGCCAGAGCAGGAAACACTCCGCCGGATGAACTTTCATATCTTGTTTTCTTATCTCTGTTATATGCTGCATATGCCTTCATTACTGTTCTCTCAGAGCCTTTGCCCTCAGGATCTTCCATTTCTCCGCCGCTTTCCCGACTGGTCCCAGCACAAGCTCTTTCTCCTTTTCATTCAGTCCAAATCTCCACTGAAGCAGCGCGTATGCCGCTGTATAGCCTACGCCCGCCAGCAGGAACTCCGTTATACTCTGTATTCCTATATACCATCCCAGCACAGCTCCGGCTGCCACCGCAGCCGCCCCCGGGATGAGAAGTCTTATGACCTCCTTCCAGAACCGTACCATATCCAGCCCTATTTTTCTGTGATTATACAGGTTCATGATCAGCCCGTTTCCGATCAGGAGGCTGGCACAGGTCCCCATGGCCGCCCCGACTGTACCGAATACAGCCGCCAGCGGAATGCTGATCAGCAGATTGCCCGCCGCTATGAATATGTACAGGACCGAACGGAACTTGTGCTTATTCTTCGCTCTCTGGATCTCGATCCCCAGATTCTGGATCAGAGGGATCAGCACCGGACAGATCAGCAGCAGTGCCGCCGCATAAGCATCCTCATATCCTTCTCCCGCCCACACAGAGATAAAGTACCGTCCAAGAATCAGGAAGCCGCCGAGGATGTAGAACAGAATCAGGAACTGGATCCGCCCTACGGAACAGAACAGCCCGGTAAGTTCCCGGTTCATATTCTCCTTTCCCGCCGCCACGATCCGGTTCACCCGGGGCAGGAACACAGAAGAGACCGCCGTTGACAGATTGATATAATACTGATTCAGCTGAGAGGCCACCGCGAAAACCGCCACCTCAGCCGTGCCCCTGAATTTCCCCAGAATCAGCTTTCCCACGTTCCAGTTGATCTGATCCACCAGCATATTGACGAAAATATATGAGGAGAAGATCATGATCTCTTTCATTACTTTTGGCTGCATGTTCCGGAAAGAGAAGCGCATATCCAGCTTATGCGTACAGTACCACACATTAACTGACAGCTTGCACACTGTCAGGAATGTCTGCACCAGGATCAGGGACACGCTCCGGTATCCTGCCAGAAGGAGGGGAATAGTCAGCAGTGGATTGAGCACAGACTGGGCAAGACTGATGATCCGCTGAAATACATACTGTTCATGTGCCGACGCATAAGCCTCAAACAGCCCGTTGGGAAATACCAGCGCCAGATTCACTGTCATCAGTACGCACAGTACAGAAGCCGTAGATATCTGGGAAGTCTCCACCTCTCCCGAGAAAAGGATATCACAGTGAAAGCTCAGGAATATCCCGCAGACAAATGCAATAAGTGACAGAACGGAGAAGGCTGTCAGGAACATTCCGTTGAGGCCTCTGACTGCCTGCTCATTCTTCTGCGCCCGGTATCTGGAGTAAAATCTTAAATATGCATTGTTAAATCCGAAATTCAGCAGTCCCAGATAACTGACCACTGAATAAACCAGCTGATACAGACCGTATTCACTCTGCCCCAGCAGGCGCAGCATGACCGGTGTATAGACAAGTGAAATGATGTTGGATACGGCCATGCCCGTATAGCTGAGCGCGACTCCCGCCTTAAGCTGATTTACCTTCATAGGGTTCCTTCTCCTTCCGGCATTTTTCTTCCATAGATGTGAGAATCTTCTTCAGATAGTCCCGTCCTCTCTTCCGTTCCTGTTCCACTATATACATGACAGATTCCGGATCCGGCTGATACGCAGTCCTTATCTTCATCTCCAGATCATCTGTGCTGATCAGACGGTCAGCCATTCCGAAGGCTTCTGTCAGATGGGTAAGCCTTGAATCCATATTCCGCTTTCCATCAGGATCTCCTCTCCGGAATGCCCAGAAAGGCGTGCCGAACAGGATTGAGAATACGGAAGCGTGGAATGAGTCTGTCAGCACGCAGTCCGCATGCCGTATCATGTTCAGGAAATCCTCAGGTCCTCCGCAGACCCGGATGTCTCCGAAATCCCGGTCACATTTCCTGGGACGGGACGTCAGGAAGGGAGCAGCGGCAAGTTTCCTGCCATACTTCTCCGCCAGTTCCGTAATATCTTTGCGCATCTTCTCATCATCTCCCAGAAGATAGGCGAAAAAATAGGGCTCACGGATCTTCCTTTCCCCTGCCATCTCTTCCCAGCGTGCCGCGTCAGGAAGGAACACAGGATCCGGCACGATCCGGATCTCCTTATCCGTCAGGTTCGAGAGAAGCTTCTTCCCCTGCTCTTCCCTGACCGAGATAAAGTCAAGCCGCTCAAGCCAGCCCTGCACTCTGCACCTCTCCTGTTCCGGCAGCGCCGGCATCGGCATGCTTGCCGCATAGGACGCTTTTCCTCTGTCGTCAGGCACGAAGTCCAGCCAGTAGACCGGATCAAAGCTGTTCACACTGCCCACATTCCATATCTGATCACTTCCGCACAGGAACATGTCAAACGCTTCCGCTGCTCCGGTGATATACTCTGTTGTGCATGGACCGGTATGGGGGATCCTCTTCTTTCTGAACTCAGCCACATTGGATTCCCGGATACGTATCTCCATCGCCGCCTCCGGATCAACTGCTTTTCCGATCCGGGCGGAAATCTTCCCACAGCTGATCTTCACGGCTGCAGCTGCCGCCGCTGTCAGTCCGTCTGTCCGTATCTTCCTGACCAGCTTTTCCTTCAGGGGCATTCCTGTGGGCACATAATCAATAGTCCGGCATCCATATCCCAGTTCCCGAACAGCCTGATTCAGGGCGTATGCCTGAAGAGCGCCTCCATAGTTGCAGTTATTATGATATAGTGTAATGATGCCGATCTGCCTCATAGCTGTTCCCTCCATATTCCACTGGCTTCGCTGATGTCTTTCAATCCTTCTTTCTCCACTGTCATTCTCAGAGATTTCTTTCCCGCTCCCTGTCTTATTTCTCAGAACCGGACCATAAATAATCCCGGCTGCCGCTCTGTCTCCCCCGTATTCTTTCTGAAATACAGGGCCAGGAGTACGGCGCTGAACACACCTGTACTGTTCGTAAACACTGCCTCCGCCGTACTTGCCACCAGCAGATAGATAAAGACCAGATTGGCTCCCTTAAGCTTCCCCGGTTCGTCTGCCAGCTCCTGTTTCAGAGAAAAGAAGAGAAGGACCAGCATTCCGATAAACAACAGCAGTCCAATGACTCCGAACTCCCCGTAAATGTAGGGCCAGAACACATCAGACAGCACCGGACTTCCCGTCTCAAATCCCTGATGCGTACTAAGTCCCAGATCATAATAAATCTGAGGATCATATTCATAGGACAGATTGGATCCGAATCCTGCGAATCCAACTCCCAGAGGGAAATACTCCGCCGCCAGCTTCATGCCTGTGACATACAGTCCGTTTCTCATGTTATAGGAGTATCCCCAGGACAGATATTGAGATATCTTTCCCCAGGCGGCAGCCAGTCCGACAACCCCTGCGGCGAAATAATACCTCAGCCTGATCTTCTTCCATCGTTTCGCCAGGAACAGGACAAGTACAGCCGCCAGGCAAAAGACTACAGCCTTGGTCCGCAGTGTCAGAAGCATTGTAGCAAACGCCATAACCAGACAGTACCGGTTCTTTCTTTCCTGCCCGGTACAGAGCACAGCCGCCATGACCACCTCTGCATAGACAAGAAATGTATAGTGTGCATACAGGAACTGATAGGATCTCAGACCAAAGCGGATCTCGCTTCCCATACCGATATTGACGAAGATAGAAATGATCCCGCAGATGAATATAGCAGTTACCGCAACCCGGGTGACTCTTCGCATCATTTCCAGGATCCTTTCCCGGTCCGCCGTCACAAACAGGAGTTTTCCGCAGAGATAACAGGCAAAGAACTTAGCCGCAAGAAGGATATCCTTCCCCATTGCCACGGCCGAGAGGTCTCTGCCGTTGAGCACGGTCCCTGCGGCTCCGGTCAGCAGAAACAGTACAAGCGATACAGCCAGATACACGTCATATCTGTTCCAGCCGCTCAGTTCCGTTTCCGACACGCATGCCTTGATCACCGCCGCTCCAAGGAACAGGAAAAACAGCAGCTCGTCCAGATAGTAGCTGTACGGGATGAACCGTTCGATACAATTTGAAAATATAATTACAACATATAATACACAGGCTGCCAAAACCTTTCCCTGCCTTTTCTCCCCGGTTTATCTTTTTCTCCGTCTGGACCTAGCCCTGCGGTTCCTTTTCTCCCCGGTTTCTTCACTCTGTACACCGCCGTAATATTCTCCGTAATATTTTCCATAATATCTTCCGTAATATCCGGAGTTTTTCAGTTCAACTTTATTCAGGACCGCCCCGAGTACCGGACATTTGCAGAGATCCATCTGGCTTTTTATCTCCAGAGCAAGTCCCCTGCTGATCAGTCCATAGGATATGACCCAGATGATCCCGTCGCACTGTTCAGCGATAACCGCGGTGTCAATAACCGATCCCAGAGGCGGGGTATCAATAAGCACATAGTCATATTGTTCCCTTAATTTTCTGATCAGTTCTGCAAAATGCTCTGTCCGGAATAATTCTGTCGGATTTGGCGGGAACGGACCGCTTATAATGGCATCGAGCTTCTCCATATCTGTTGTACATATGATCTCTTCCGCCCTACATTGTCCGGAAAGATAGTCAGACAGACCCTGACATTTTGCTTTGAGCGAAATATTATTCAGCATACCCGACTTCCTGAGATCCGCGTCAATAATGATCACTCTGCTCCCGTCTTCACTGAGAGCCTGTGCAAGCTGTATGGACACCCTGCTTTTTCCTTCTCCGGGAAGACAGCTTGTAACTGCCACTACTTTTCTGTCACTTCCACAGAGCCTGAGATTAGTGCGGATCGTTCGATACGCTTCTTTTGTATGATATTCCGTATTCTTTCGGATTATCTTTATCTGTGCCAAATCCTTGTCCTCCTGTTATCTGTATACTTTTCTCCCGTTCCAGCGGAACAGTTCCCAGCGTACTGATTCCCAGTACGTCCTCAATATCTTCCCGGGTGCGAAGTCTGTCGTCCCTGAGGAAAAGAATAATAAAGACGACTGCTGCCGCTGCGGCTCCAAACATAGCGGCCGCCGCTGTATCTCGGAAGATCTTCGGAGAAACCGGATCCTGCGGGAGATTTGCCTTTTCCGCTATACTCACCGCATCAGACTTGATCACATTACTGATATGCTCAGCAGCTGTATCCCTCACCGCTTCCACGATTTCTTTCGCCCGTTCCGGATCTGTATCTGTAACGCCGATTTCAATGATCCTTGTATCCGCCGGAACACTGATGGTAATCTTGCTGAGCAGTTCATCGGTGCTCTCTTCCAGTTCAAGATCTTCTATCACCTTTTCTGTTACATCCCTGCTCCGGATCAGTTCTGCATAATCCTTCGTCAGCATTGTGCTGGACTGAAGATCCGCTACTACAACCCCCATGTCAATCTGTTCCGACAGGATATACATCTTCGTTGTGGACTGATATACCGGATTCACCAGCCAGATTTCCGCTGCTGCCACGATCACTGCAGCGATCACACCGCATAGGATGATCCACAGCAGTTTTCTCCACATGGCCGTCAGTAATTTCCTCAGATCAAATTCAATATCCTGTCTATGTTTCTGTGTCATATCCGTTTCATCCTCTGCTCTTTTCCAGTATTTTATCCAGCATGTCCTGTCCCAGGCACGCCCGTATCATATGTTTGACCTTCTTCCTGACCCGCACGGATGCAGGCATCCAGGAGGCGCTGTAATGATGGATCGTATATGTATTCTCCGTCCTCGCCGCCTGTTCGCTCCGCAGCCGGTATGCGCTGAAATACTCTTCCGGCCAGATCCGGATCCCATCTGTCAGCTCCTGACTGCTGTTATCACATACCAGACCCCGCTCCTTTGCCAGCCGGGTCAGAAGGATCGTATTCGCCTGCTTTTCCAGGTCCTCATCCGGACGAAAAGGTATTTTCTCATAATAATCAAGCATCTCTCCGATCAGCGGATGTCCGGGGACCGCCGCCATAAAAGCAGTCATCAGCCGGTTCCCATACTCGAAGCCGAAGACTGCTCTGTCTTCTTCCAGACAATGGCTGAAATCTCTGCAGACCTCCACATCGGTGTCAAGATAAACGCCGCCGCAGGTATACAGCGCCCAGATCCTGGCAACGTCACTTACAAAGGCATATTTTCCTGCTTCCGATGCAGTTCTTGCGTAAGGGAACCGCTCCGTCTGAAAATTCGTTTCATTCCACTCGATAAAATGATAATCCGGAAGCCGCTCTTTCCAGCCTTCTATGCAGGCCTGTGCCTCCGGATTCATTTTCCCGCCGCCGAACCAGCAGTAATGAATAATATGGGGTATTTTTTCCATTTCCCGCTTCCTCGTATTCTCTATTCTCAGTCTGTTATCTGTCATGATGCAAACAGACTCTCTGCCATCTCCTCCAGCCGGTGGTTAAACACAAGATTGTTGGAGTGATATGTATTTTTATCCCTTTTCTTTTCAACATAACGATCATAATTCGTCAGCACGTCTCCAAGATCTGCAATGTCTTCTACAACGATCAGACCGGCGCCCCTGCTGCTCAGACTTTTCGCAAATGTAAGCTGATGATTGTTCACATGTTCTCCGCACTCCTGCTGTCTGGGAACGACCACCGGCACCTTTCCCATCTGGACCGGCATCAGGAAGCTTGCAGGACCGCCGTGTGTAACAACAATCCTCGCATCCTTTACATAACGGTACATTTCATCATGGCTGAGCCACTGTTTCCAGATACAGTTAGACGGCTCATATGTGGAGAATCCGGTCTGGATCACTACCTGCTCCCGTATCAGATCCCTTCCTTTTAACTCATCAACCTTCTTCACAAGACGGTCAAACTGCTGTTCATGGGTCCCTACTGTTACAAAAATCATTGCAATCCCTCCTGTACCTAAAATAAACTTCCGAAATTCACTGCCTTCGGGTATACTTTCTTCATTTCTTCCCACTGCACGATAAACCGGTCTGTCACCGGATATACCAGCTTTCCTGTGAGTGTAGGACTGTCGATCCGGTCAAATACTTCGATATAGATGGTCCTGCATCCCATCAGTTTTCCCAGCCAGAAAAAGGGCACCGCCACTGCCGCTCCTGTTGATATGATCAGATCCGGACGCTCCCGAAACAGGATCTTCACCGCAAGAAATGTATTACGCACAAGATTCAGGATATTCCTGTTCGTTGGATAATAGCATGGATACACCTTTTCTCCGCTCAGTGTACTTCTCGCATCCTCTTTGTCAAAGGTTACCCAGAACCGTTCCTTCCCCTTCCAGAACGGTTTCAGAAGATACAAATGTGTCAGATGTCCGCCGCTGGAACACACCAGGCAGACCTTCATCGCCTTTTCCATATTCGCTTCACCTCTTGCTGTTTTCCTTCTTCTTTCGACCTTGTGTTTAATATATTCCCCGGCAGTATTTCTCTCAATGACAATATTTTCAAAAATGTAGCACATTCCGCAGATTCAATTCTGCATGAGAAAAGACCGCATTCAGCGGCCTTTTTCCCTTTTATCGTAGACTGTATTATCTTCTTCTGTGTGTTCCGTATCTCCTTCCCGCCGTGTAAACGCCTGCTGCCACAAGCGCAGAAATAATCATTGCCGCTGCCGGCAGCATTATATTCGCCGAATCACCGGTCTTGACCGTCTGCTTTCCGGCATTGCCTGTATCTGAGCTTCCGTTCTGGCCGGACTGAGCACCGCCGTTGCCGGCTGCTGGATTATCTGCTGTCGGGTTGTCTGACGCAGGCTTGTCCGTTCCAGGTTCATCTGTTCCAGGCACGTCCGTTCCGGGTTCATCTGTTCCAGGCACATCCGTTCCAGGTTCATCTGTTCCAGGCACGTCTGTTCCGGGTTCATCCGTTCCCGGCTCATCTGTAACGATATAGGATTCATCATATGCAGGAGCCAGTGCCTCGCTGTCAATCTCGATATCCTTCACCTCATCTGTCAGGATAAGGCCGGACAGTGCCGGTACGTCTGCTGTAAGCGCTCCGTCTGCATCAGCTGTATAAGTTTCTCCGCTTACCAGATCTGTATATGTTTTTCCGGCTTCAGCGGCAAATGTGACCTGCTGTACATTTTCGGTATCATTGTTTGCCGCTACATACAGCGTTGCTTCCTCATCACTTCTCACATAGGCCATGACCGTATCCCCGTCTGTATCAACCGGCTCCATGTCTCCAGTCCTCAGTGCAGAATAAGAGCTGCGGATCTCCGCCATGGTCGCATACCATTCTGTCAGTTCCTGATTTCCTTTTCCCCATTCCATGGCACGTCTGTCATCCGGATCATCCGCTCCGACCATTCCCAGCTCATCGCCGTAGTAGATCGTCGGCGCTCCCGGATATGTCATCTGGATAAACGCCACCAGGTACTGACGTTCCTTTGCCAGATCAGAAGTTGTCTCGTATGTGGGGAACGCGCTTTCTGTGTCTGTCTGGGCGCGGTCATCATCGATGCCGTCCAGATAGGAAAGCAGTCTTGTCGTGTCGTGGGAGCCTACCAGATTCATCATCGCATAGAATGCTTCTTCCGGATAACGCTCTCTCAGCTTTTCAAGTTTATTTACTGCATCCTGTGCGCTGCCGCCCTTTGCATAGGCAAGGACTGCATCGCGGAATACATAGTTCATAACAGAATCATACATGTCTCCCAGAAGATATTCAGAAGCATCGTCCCAGATCTCCCCGATGATCACCGCATCGCTGTCCAGTGATTTTACGGATGCACGAAACTTCTGCCATGTCTCGTCGGAAACTTCGTTTGCAACATCAAGTCTCCAGCCGTTGGATCCCTGTGAGAGCCAGTACTGAGTCACACAGCCTTCTCCGTCGATGATCTCATCTGCCCAGCCCGGAGTCTGATATTCGGATCCGTCTGTAGATGCGATGACCGGCATGGAGTCATAGCCCCACCATCCTTCATAAGAATATACATTCTCGCCGGCGCGCTCGCCGATGGTATCCTGTACATACGCTCCGTTGTCATCTGTCATATAATCCTGGCTGACTACAAACCATTCTGTATAAGTAAAGTCTGTAACACCTCTGCCTCCGAAATATTCTCTGGCTGCTGCTTCCGCCTCATCCTGTGCTGTGCCTTCGTTTTCAGCCATGTAGTCATACACATATGCCCAGTACGGATATGCCCCTACTTTTCCATCCTGTCCTACGAACTTGTAGTACCGGTCAAAGTAGATTGAATCATCTGATACATGATTGAACACACCGTCCAGAACGATATGCATGTCATTCGCCTCTGCCACCTCTACCAGTTCAGTGAAGTCGCCCAGCGTTCCAAGGATCGGATCGATCTGTGTATAGTCTGTAGCGTCATACCTGTGGCTTGAGATGGACTGGAATACCGGGTTGAGATAGATCACGTTTACTCCCAGCGCCTTCAGGTAATCAATCCTCTCAGTGATTCCCTTCAGGTCGCCGCCGTAGATCTCGTTGCTCCACTCACCGTCTCCGCTCCATGCATTTTCCGGGTATGTATCCGGGTTCAGCGTCTCCTGATCCGGGTTCTCCGGCCATGTATACCAGTCAGTGATAAATTCATAATCCGTTGCTCCGCGGGATGTGGTCTGTGCCTGATCATTGGATGGATCCCCGTTGAAGAAACGGTCCGGGAAGATCTGATAAACGACTGCATTCTTCATCCAGTCGGGAGTCTCATATCCCTCTTCATATACATTCATCTCATAAGGCTTCACCTGAGTCAGATCAGCTGTCATACCGGTTCCGTAGTATCCGTCATCATCACAGTAGATCTTCACGCTGGACTCTCCTGCGATCACAAAGTAATACTCATATCCGCCCAGCTGGCTGAACTGAGTTGTCACCGACCATCTTGCCTTGCCGCTCTCGGGCGCATCTGTCTTCTCCATCTCAAGGACCTGCTGCTCTTTTCCCTTGATGACCAGTTTCACCTGCTGAGCGTCGTCTCCTGTGTCAAGAGAGAATGTCACTGCGGTATTGGTCGGAACCGCACCATAGATATCCTTGTATTCTTCGTCTTTGCTGTCGAAGAAAATGCTTTCCTCATCCAGTACTTCATCGGATGCATTGTTGTAATAGATCTTTGTCACCGGATCGAAGTAGAAGGTTACTGTCTTGTCGTTTTCCAGTGTGAATTCATCGATCTCAAATGTCTCGCCGTCACAGGTCAGTTTCAGATCAGAGTAGGTGCCTGCCGCCAGAGCCACTGACGCGCTGTAGATCCCTGTAAGTCCGCTGTCCGTCAGCTTCGTTCCTTCCGGAATGCCTGTTCCGCTGAGCGTCACATCTGCAAAGATGTAATCCAGGCTTGTGACCGCCAGATGACTGAAGTCGCTGTAGTAAACGGTAACATCGCCTTTCTCCGTAACTGACAGACTGTAGTTGGAGCCGTCCTGCGCTCCTCCTACTCCATAGTTCTCTGTCCATGATCCCATGGCGATCTTGTACTCATAATTTGCCGCCGGAACATCCTGAAAGGTATAAGAGTACATGCCGTTTCCTTCGTATGTCATCTCATTGGACGCCGCATCCCAGCTGGGTCCCGGGAAGGTTCCTGGCACGCACACCAGTCTTCCTGTAAATGCATCTCTTGTGTAGCTTGACCAGGTTTCTCCGCTCACTTCCACTTCTTCTGCGGAAGGATCAAGTACACGGGTTCCGTTTACGGTATAGTAGTAGATCACGTCCACAGCATCATCGCCGAAGAAAATATCTTCTGACACAAACGAGCTGTTGAAGTTTCCATTGCTGTCGGTTCCTGCTGTCAGCTGAACTTCTGTGACATCATCCGGAGTATCATGGTCTGCATAGTACAGTTTTACCTCATCGCCCTCTTCTCCGGTCATGACAAATGTCGTTGTTCCGTTTGCATTGTCCCGCACAGCCGCCTCTACAGGCACTGCTGCGAATCCCAGCATCTGTGCTACGATGTTATAGTCATTGCATGTATCATACAGCTTATCCGACGCTACATCATACAGGAATATCACATTCGTTCCGTCCTCTGCAATGGTCAGGGCCTTATTGCCTCCGCCGTTGGATTCATACCAGTTTGCATAATTGAACACTGCCTTGTATTCGTAGCTTCCTGCATTGAATACCTGCTGATACAGATAAAGTGTATCCGAGATCTGGGTAAACTCATATCCTCTTGCGTCTGCCGTCCAGTTATCCGCATCATTCTGTCTTACTGTTCCGATCAGGGAAACCGTGGTGGCAAACGCCGGCGACGACACATTGCCGCTGTTCTGATAGATATCGAGAGGTTCTGTCCTGACAGAGTCATATACCTGCCCGCCCAGTTCATCCACGAATACAGTCAGGCTGTCGGACCCTGCAGGAACCGTCAGCTCAATATTGCCGTCTCCATTTCCCAGAGAATAGTCCCAGGCGTCGTCGAAGGCCACCTTGTATCCGCCATCCTGCAGAGTCACATCCTCAGTCAGCTCCTTGAACTCAAATGTTCTCGTATACAGTCCGCCTCCCACATAATCCAGTTCTGCATTGACATCCGCCGGATCCCAGCTTGCAATAGAATAGTCGCTGCCGTTCTCATCAACGAACTCAAGTCCCCAGAAATTTCCTGTCAGTGCGGCAGTGTGATACTGGTCCGCATTGTCCACGGAATTGGTCAATTCCCCGTTCCGGTACCGGACGTATACAGTCTGATCATCGGACACTGTCACCTCGTCCGTCAGTCCGCCGTCCCGGCCATTCCGGTACAGAGTCAGCGTATGGCTGCCTGCGCTGAGGTCAATCTTCCCCTCATAGACGCCGTTTGCATAGAGCTGCATATCCACGCCTGTTCCGTCTTCTGTCCTGACCTGAAGGAGATCATCCACATTTCCGGTTGTTTCCGCCTTTACTTCCTCCATTTTCTGTCCCGGCCACGGCACAATTCCCGCAGCCAGTGTCAGAGCAAGAAAGCATGCGCCGATCCTTACACTTTTTCTTCTCATTTCCTCGCCTCCGTTTTCTTCGTTTTAGGATCTTTTTATGTACAACACCAGGCGCCAGTGTACAGGGGGGCTTAATTTTCACTGCCTTGAGCAGCTTGCCGGCACAATGAGAAGCAGAATTTTCCGCCGGACTTTTCCTGTATACTGGCGCCATTGGTATCGACATCTGAGATATTGAATCTTTTATCTTGGTCTCTTCGATTAAGTATAATTTTCGTCCCGGGTACGGACAATATCACATTTCCCCAAAACATGTCATTTTTCCAAGAAAAATGTTTCTGCGCCCACAAATGCGGCGATCGGTCAAATGGACATGCTAGCATGTCTCCCCGGCCCGCCGCTCGAGGGAATGAGGCAATCTTCCCGTCCTGCGGTCAAACTCCGCCATCAGCCATGCGGCATCTTTCTCTATATCATAGCCGCTCCTGCCCGCAAGTTCAGCCGTCAGCAGCGCGTCCAAAGCCCGGTCTCTGTTCCTCATTTCCAGCACAGTATCCGCCCACTTTTCCCAGCTGTCATCAAGGGAAAGGAAACAGACCAGATCTGTGAAAGCACATTCTTTTGTAATCACATCGGAAAGCACGCAGGGCAGCGCCGCCATCTGCCATTCTACGGCGACAAGGGGAAGTCCCTCATGCCTGGAAGGCAGAACCATCACATCCATCGCCTGCAGCATATCCTGGATATGATCTGTCATCCCCAGAAATACGACTCCGTCGTCCAGTCCCAGCTTCTTCACCAACGCCCGCACCTCTTCTTCACAGTGGCCATATCCGGCGAGGAAAAGCTTTGCATCCCTCTGTTTCTCCCGGACCTTCTGAAACACCTGAAGCAGAAAAGGATGATTTTTCTGTTCATTGAAGTTTCCCACATGTCCCACCGCCAGTGTCTCCGGCAGGAGTCCGTATGTCTCCCGCATCCGCCGGCGCACCCCCGGATTAAAAGAAAATTTCTGAATACTCCTCCCATTCTTCACTGTCTGAAAGGACCGGTTTCCATACATCCACTCGCCTGCCATCTGTCCGCATGCATAGGCGTCTGTATAGCTCCGGTAAAACAGAGGACGCATGATCCGGTCTGCCCGTCTGGCGTCACAGGTGGAATTATGTACATGGGCGATTCGGACGGGACACCCTGCCGCCCATGCCGCTGTCAGCTCTATAGCCATCGTCGCACTGTTTCCATGGACATGGATAATGTCGTATTTTTCCCGGACCATAAACCGGTACAAGACCTTCACATACTCCGCTGTCTTCCTCCGTCTTGACGGCAGGATCCGGATCTTTATCCCCACATTCCGGAACATCTGCCGGACTTTTTCACAGTCCTGCTCGCCAGATCCCACACAGACGTCGTAGTTTTCCATATCAAATCTCGAATAATAATCAAATATCACCTGTGTGATCCCGTTCCGGTTTAATCCCACTGTGTTGATCACCAGGATCTTGGTACGTTTCCGCTTTCCGTTGTTTTCCACTTTACAAGTCCTTCTTTATTCCGTCTTTCTTTTATCCTTTTATTCTTCTGGCCAGTTTTCTGTACAGAGCCTCTGTATCCGTCAGGCAGCTTTCCGGCTTTTCCGTCCCGCGTACAGCCTGTTCCAGATCCGTCATCCCATCTGGTCCCCATTCTGCTATAAGACGGACATTCCGGCAGAGCTCCACGCACATATGATACACATCCGCCACCTTATGATTGCGGTTGTCAATGGCAATACAGGGAACTCCGGCGATCACACTGAAGATCATTCCGTGCAGCCGGTCCGTTATAATGCACCGGCATTGGGCAAATTCCCGGATTTTCTCTGATACTTCCCGGTATCTCTGATCAAAGTCCAGACATATGCTGCCTTCCGCAGCCATCGTAGTCAGCAGACGGGTCTTTCCTCCTCCGGAGCACATCTGCAGGAGTCTTTCTTTTGTCTCCTCATCCAGGGCAGATTCCCGGTCGTCCCGGATACAGATCCCGCAGTCATACCGGGGCTGTACGTCCCCACAGGGAATCCTGCCCGACAGATAAAATACAATATCCGGTACAAGGATTACTTTCCGGAACAACTTCTGCATCTGCCCAAAGCTTCTCTCTTCCCTTGCACAGACAAGAATTCGGGGATGGCGGCCATATATACACATGGCTCTCTTCCGCTCATTCCGCCCGTACCCATCGTTAGAATAATCCATTGTCTGCGGGAAAATGATAATCCTGTTGTCCGGAAACGTCCGGATGATCTTCCTCCGTAAAGCCTCATACCTGGGATACAGATCTCCCATATTCCCGCCTCCGCTCAGCACGATCACATCCCCCGGCCGGATCTGTTTTTTTAATGACCGGATATACTTTAACACGTCACACTCGTTGATCACCGTCACATTTTCCTTGCCCAATATATCCCGCAGGAACCACTCCATTGCCAGTGAGATTGCCTGATCCCCCAGATTATTATAGGACGCCGCATCGAGGAAGAAGCACCTCCTCTGTTCTGTGTTCCTCTCTGTCACATATTTTTTCTGAAAAAGAAAATCTCCCAGATTCCGGAAGACCAGATTCATTTCCATTGGAAATATCCGCCTGATATTCATTGTCATCGCAGCCCTTTACTGTTCTTACCTGTGTCTTATCTTTTTATATATCCCGTATGCGTTCCGGATCATACCATCTGCTATCCCCACAAGATTGCTGATCCTTTTCCGCGCCGGACCGTACTCATCACTGCTTTCCCCCAGCTTCGAGGACAGGAAGCTTCTCATCCCGGGTGTGTACCATCCCGCCTCCGGCCTGTCTCTCAGCTCTGCATAGGACGGCGTCTGTAAAGACGGGATCACTCCCAGAGACATGAAATGGCTGGAATTCATACAGAACGGACTTCCGCAGCAGTTGCCCATTGCCAGGAACCGGATCTTTTCCTCCGGATCCTTAAAAATATCCTGATACAGATAGGAGCTGTAGCATCTGCGCATGATCCCGGTGGACAGATCCAGTATGGCTGTCCAGTCCCCCGCATAGCAGAACTCCCTTCGTTTTACATTGAAGTTCTTCATTGTAAAGTCAAACAGCGGAGAGTCAAATTCCTCTCCCAGCCTTCTGTACTCCTCTTCACCGCAGGAGGTCAGGAGTTCGATCTTCTTCAGCCCCTCCCCTTCCTTCCTGGTAGCGGCGACCTGCGGCATGGCGCCGGTGCGCCGGACACACAGCTCCTTCATTTCTTCCAGATATGGAATGTATTCATCACACAGATTGAACTGCACCATGAAGGAAGCGCCGGCCTGTCGCACCATCTCGATATTATCAAAAAACGTATCTACAAGCTTCCTCTGCTTCAGTTCCAGATAATGAAAAGAAAAAGCAAAATGGAGCCGCTCCGCAAACGGAGCCGCCCGGTCCAGAATAGCTCTGATCCGGCCGGTCACTGTGCCATTCGTAGTAATATTTACATAATGTCCCTGCAGCAGGATCTGATATACAATATCCTCCAGTCCCTTCTGCAGAGTCGTCTCCCCTGAGCCGCATATGCTGAAATAACAGATGCCGCCCCACCTTTCCCGATGGAGCGCTTTCCCGATCTGCTCCGGAGAATATTTCAGCTCTGCCATTCTCCCTTTTCTGTTATGCCTCTGGATCACATAACAGTAACTGCACTTCAGATTACATGCCGTTACAGGAATCAGACATTCTATAAATCGTTTTATCTTATCCATACGTCTCTCTGCGTTCCCCCCTTGTCCCGATTACTCTGATACATATTCTCTGACCCGCTCAATGATCGATTGATCTGTGTTCCAGTCAAATTTTCTGGCAAACAGACACTCGCTGTCTCTGATCTCCTCCCAGTCGGAATCTCTCCATGTATATGGATTCCCGTTCTTTCCCCTGGACTTCATATCGATCAGCCGCATATTGCCGCGCACATCATCATCATATTTCCGGTCGTAAAGCCGGTTTCTGAATCTGGAATTGTAGACCAGGGACTGGATAAACAGCTCGTCTGCACAGTTCGTATACATGAAAACACTGCGGATCAGCTCCTTTTGCCCCAGGATATAACTTACCAGTTCATCAGT
Organism: uncultured Mediterraneibacter sp.; assembly: GCA_944381495.1. GTDB lineage: Bacteria > Bacillota > Clostridia > Lachnospirales > Lachnospiraceae > Mediterraneibacter. Next base: position 30,502 of record CALWLJ010000022.1, read on the forward strand.
AATACTGACCCACTGAGAGCCATACCGGATCTGGAAACCGGGATACTTTTTCATTCGGTCCACTCCGGCCGCCAGCTGAGCTGCAAGCAGGATCCGCTCACCGAATGTAAAACAGCTGTTCAGCGCTTTTGCCCGGTAACGTCTTCTGTAATTCTGCAGGAAATGATACAGACGGGTGCGCCGCCCCAGCTCCCGGTCCTTCTTCAGTCTCTCGTCTGTATCATAATGTATAAATTCATATCCTCTATTTCTTTCAAAAAAATTCTCAATATAACCGAGACTTTTGATCGGCAGATCAGCCCCGGACAGAAGATGATAATAATCATATCCTTCCCGATGCGCCTTCTCAAACAGGAAAATCTCGGTCTGCACCAGCTCGTAGCTTCCCCAATATACTTTATACTGCTGATAAATATGAATCTGAGACAGCGTGACAGCCCTCTCCAGCTTCTCTCGCGGAACATCCTCAGCCTTTCTGTCAATATGTATATAAATTGTATTGTTTGGCGCATCCAGCAGACTTAAAAGCAGGGCCAGCTGATCCCAGTTTCCATGCGCAATGATCAGATAAGCATGTCTCAGCATATCTATCCTCTTTCTTCCTTTTTTCTTTTTCTTGTCTCTTAGTGTAAATTTTATCCCGGGTACAGACAATATAACACTTTCCCGAAATATGTCACTTTTCCAAGAATCATCAGAAACAGGGCTTTGTGACAACACAGTTCCATTATGACTGGTTTCAATAAAGCTTTACAAAAGGATTTCAGACCAGAAGGATATAGAGACTCTAAAGCAGTGGAGCAGATTCGCCGCTACAGCCAGAAGTATGAAAGACTTTGAAAATAAGATCTCCGTCTGAAAGGAAAAAGACGAAGGACATTGGACATTCAGAAGCCGCATTCGACAACTGAACGCCAATGTCCTTTTTTAGAAATCTGCCGGCTCCGGCATTTTCCGTATCCTTTACACACTGAGCTTTCTGTCCGCCAGCCAGCCCGTAGCCAGGAACAAGATAGCGCTGATAAGCAGATAATACACACAGTCCCATATATTCCAGATACCCAGATTTCCCGCATCCTTAAACAGGGGGATCGCATGTATCAGACTGTACCCTCTCTCCACGATCCAGTTGATCACAAAGAACAGGATCAGCGAGAACAGCCCCGCAAATTTGGAATGAAGCAGCACGGTTCTGGATAAGATCACCGCCAGGAATCCGATCATGATGACCTCGATCCAGGCAATTACAAAGGTTGCCACAAACCAGAGGATATCTATCAGATTTCCCTCTTCAAAAAAGTTTTTCACAATGATCTGGGCCATCTCAATGACAGACTTCATCCCGTCGGAATAATAGAGCAGCGCCCCTCCGCAGAGACATCCCGCCGCAAAAAACACAGCAAAAGAGAACAGCATCTGCAGGATGGCAGAAATAAATTTCGCGCCAACAATCTCCCATACAGATCTGGGAACCATCCACAGCATATAGCTCTGCTTCGTCCTCAGGTCCCGGTTGAAGATCAGAATGCTCTCGATCCCTGTATAAAGCAGGACCAGCAAAGAAACCGAAAACATCACTAGCAGCACCATAGCTGCAAAAACATCATTTTTAAACAACATCCCCCACAGAAAAGCAAGCAGTCCGACCAAAAGTGAAATCAGGATCACCACCCTTGTCGTCCTCTGTTTTCTCCATTCATATTTGATCAGTTTTCCCATCTGTCTGTTCCTCCCGTCACATAATATCCATGTACACATCTGTCAGAGAACGGCCGCTCGCCATCCGCTCCGCCTCCAGATCCATCCCTTTGATCAGCTCGCCGCTCTTGATAAAGAAGGCCTTCTCTACGAAACTCTCGATCTCATCAATCAGATGCGTGGAGAGCAAAAAGGTCCTCTTATCGTCCGCCTCTTCCAGGATAAGCGCAATGATCTCTTCCCTTGCCTTATAATCTACGCCATTAAGAGGCTCATCCAGCATACACAGCTCTGATTTTCTTGCCAGCGTAGCTGCGATCTTGAGCTTGGCGCTCATACCGGTAGACATGTCTTTTGCCTTCATGCCTTCCTCAAGCCCGAACTTCCCGATCAGATCCTGGAAATATTTTCTGTCAAAATCTTCAAAGAAATCCTCATAATATCTGCCCACATCAGAAACCTTCATATAGTCATAGTAAAAAGGCTCTGTAGACATATATGCAATATGTGCCTTATCACGGTATTCCAGCGGATGACCGTGATACAGGATCTCTCCCTCCGCCGGCTTTACCAGGCCGGCAATCATCTTCATCAATGTAGTCTTACCGCTGCCGTTCTCTCCCAGCAGCCCATAGATCTTCCCGTTTTCCAGAGACAGCGACAGATCCGCCACCGCTTTCTTCCCCCTGTATGTCTTCGTCAGATTCCTGCATTCCAGTATCATTTCTGCTCCTCCTTATAATCTTCGATCTGCGAGATGATATCATCTTTTTCATATCCAAGATCCTCCATCTCATGTATAAAGTTTCTCAACAGCTCTCCCGCCATTTCTTTCTTCAGATCCTCAAACATCTCTTCCTCCTCCGATACAAAGGTACCGATCCCCCTCTTTGTAAAACAATAGCCTCTGGTCTCCATCTCCCGGTATATCCTGGCCGCAGTGTTCTGATTCACTTTATAGAGTACAGCCAGGTCTCTGTTGGACGGCATCTTCTCTCCCGGCTTTAATTCCCCTTTTACCATCTTCTTCTTCAGCTCATGAATAACCTGCAGGTAAATGGGCATCCCTGTGTTATATTCCATATCAACCCTCCTCTGTCGACTGCATTTATCCGTACCAGTGACGTAGTTAAATAGTACACTATGTTCATATATCTGTCAACAGGTTTTTTTTGAAGTTTTTTTCAAAAACCTATTGACAGAATAGGGAAAGCAGAATATAATATATTTTGCTGTGAGCGACACAGCTAAGATGTGCGATTAGCTCAGCTGGATAGAGCGTCTGGCTACGGACCAGAAGGTCGGGAGTTCGAATCTTCTATCGCACGTACGGAAAGGAGTTTCTTTGGAAGCTCCTTTTTTTTATTGTTCAATGGTAAAGTTCTGGGGAATCCCTATGGAGACAAATGGACATGCAAACATGTCCGCTTGGCTCGTTACTTGCGGAAATAGCAAGCAACACCCTCCAGGCTGTCCTGCTGATAAAAGTAATTCTCCTGATTCTCGAAGATGAAAGATGATAAAAAGACCCGGTGCAGATTTTCTTTCTGCACCGGGCCATTTTTCTTTATCGTTTTTTCTTATTGATCATCCGCCTCACTCACGATTGGTTAGCTTCGGGTCAGTCTGCGAACTTTTCTGCCTGACTCCTGATCAGTTCCTGATCATCGAAATAATTGATCTTCATGGCATCCTTCACATCATGAAGTGTCTGGGCCGCCACTTTTTCTGCTTTCTCACTGCCCTTTCTCAGAATCTCATATACAGCAGGAATATCCTTCTGGAACTCTTTTCTCCTGTTACGGATCGGCTCCAGCTCCGCCTGAAGCACATTATTGAGGAAGCGCTTCACCTTCATATCCCCAAGGCCGCCTCTCTGATAGTGCTCTTTCAGCTCGTCCAGGCTGGCATACTCCGGCAGGAACTCCGGGAAATACTCCGGTTTGCAGAAAGCATCCAGGTAAGTAAATACCGTATTTCCCTCCAGACTTCCCGGATCCTCGATCCGGATATGGTTCGGATCTGTAAACATGCTGAATACTTTCTTCTTAATATCTTCCGGTTCTTCAGACAGATAGATACAGTTGCCAAGAGACTTGCTCATCTTAGCCTTGCCGTCTGTGCCCGGCAGCCTCATGCAGGCCTCATTTTCCGGAAGAAGGATCTTCGGCTCCACCAGCGTCTCACCATAAACAGAATTAAACTTGTGGACAATCTCTTTCGTCTGCTCCAGCATAGGCATCTGATCCTCTCCAACCGGCACGATCGTAGCCTTGAACGCTGTAATATCCGCAGCCTGGCTGATCGGATAAGTAAAGAATCCCACCGGTATGCTGGCCTCAAAATTTCTCATCTGGATCTCAGATTTCACAGTGGGATTTCTCTGAAGTCTGGACACAGTGACAAGATTCATATAATAAAACGAAAGCTCGCAGAGCTGCGGAATCTGAGACTGGATAAGGATCGTAGATTTCTCCGGATCCAGTCCGCATGCAAGATAATCCAGAGCCACTTCGATAATATTCTGACGGACTTTCTCCGGATTGTCTGCATTATCAGTCAGCGCCTGCGCATCTGCGATCATAATGTATATTTCGTCAAAGTCCCCTGTATTCTGAAGCTCTACACGCCGTTTCAGAGAGCCCACATAATGTCCCAGATGGAGTCTTCCTGTCGGGCGGTCGCCTGTAAGCATAATTTTTTTCATATTTCTATATTCCTCCTAAATTCACTCGTTCAGACCGGCGCAAAGCGCCATATAGGAGTTATTATAACACCAGAGCCTGAAGTTTTCCACATTTTCTCTCATAAAAAGAACCCCCTTTCCCACATCTTGAAACAGGCAACAGTAACAATCTGCAGGAAAGGGGTATTATTTTTTCTAAAAACAATTTTATCTCTGTGCCGGCTGGTTATTGCTGAGCAGAGTCTGTTTCTGCTTCGCATATCCAGGAATCTTTTTCTTCTCCGGCGCGTAAACGAACTGATAAATCACATAAGCCATGAAGAACGCTCCAAGTACATCCAGGATGGAATGCTGCTTCAGGAACATGGTCGCCATAATGATGAGCGCTGCCAGCACATAGGCTCCAACGCATACAGCTCTGTGTTTCTTCAGCCCCTTGCTCTCATATACCGCCACACATACACTCAGCGAATTAAATACGTGAAGGCTTGGGAATACGTTGGTGCAGGTATCCGCACGGTAAAGCATCCTGACCATATCAACAAAGATGTTATCTCTCTCAAACACTACCGGTCTGAGGTCCTGTCCGTTCGGAAAAATACTGGCAATAATAAGAAATACCGTCATTCCAGTGAACATGAACTTCGCCATCTTGTAAAACGCAGGCACGTCTGTAAAGAAAAAATACAGAAATGCCACTGCGATAAACACGAACCAGAGCAGATAGGGAACAATAAAATATTCTATAAACGGAATATACTCATCCAATCTGGTCTGGATCACATAGTAATGAGTTGTCACGTGTTTTTCCAGATATAAAAACCACGGCATATAAACAAGGATATACGAAAACACCCATGCATGTTTATATTTCTTTATCAGTTCAGTGAATTTCGTCTTCCACTTCATATTCTGATATGCTCCTTTTTGGTTCCCGCCGGCCGTCATACAATGAACTGCTGCCGGTCAGTAGTCCTATTTAAATTTGCCCTGATTATAGCACGATAAATGTCCTGCAACAACCACCTTCATAAAAGGTTAACAAATCTTTTGATTTTCTTTTGATTTTCACTGCACCTCGAAAATATACATATCAAACTTCCGCTGTGCCTCCCGGACCGCCTGTTTTCCATGAAGCGTCCACACCGCCGACGGCGCCCGGAACACCACCCTGTTCAGCCAGAATCCCGGATTCCTCCGGTCCGCCCATTTATAGGAGATAAAGTCCGGTCTTCCCAGGAAGTTGCTCAGTAAATATTTTACGCAGAACCGGAGAAGATAATGCGGATTATCATCACTTGCAGTAAGATTCGAAGAAAGCTGTCCCCGGGGGATGTCCCCTTTATGTTTTTTCATCCACCGCAGCACCAGACTGTTAAAAGACTGGATCATATAGTTTCCTTTATATTCCGCAAGTTCCTCCGCAAGCCTGCTGCAAATCTCTGTATCTGCGGACGGAAGCTTGACTTCGATAAGGAGCGGAACCTGTCCGTTCACACACCGGAGCACATCGGAAAACAGCGGAATCCGTTCGTCTGTCCCGTTCAGACGGTACTCTTTCATCGTACTGTAGTCTGTCTGTTCCACCACTCCCGAAACATTGCATACTCTGTCAAATGTATCGTCATGGAACACAACCAGCCTGCCGTCTCTGGATAGATGTACATCCAGCTCGATCCCGCATCCTTCCCGAATTGCCGCGCGGAAAGCCGCCATTGAATTCTCCGGTATATTCTTTCTCATGTCATGCAGCCCCCGGTGCGCCCATTTTACGCCGAAAAAGGGAAGCACCCTCTCTCTTCCCGACAGCCTGGGTGCTGTCAGAAAGGCCACAAATATGATCAGACAAATGATAATGATCAGAATGAAAAGATACATCCTATCTCTCCTTCCCGGTTTTATCCGACAATTACTTTCAGTTTTTCCTCCCGTATTTCCGCTTTTATGCTGTTCCTCAGAAACAGCGGTTCCCCGTCCGTATGGATCGGCATCGGTCTGTCCGTCTCAGCTTCCGCTTTCCTGCACCGCAGAATAGTAACCCCGCGAAACAGAACATGCTTTCCTACCAAAGCGGTAGGCAGAAGAAACAAAGCCTTCAGCCGCGAAACGCCGGAGAGGATCACAATATCCAGCAGCCCATCCTCCGGCAGCGCATCCGGACAAAACCGGAATCCTCCTCCCTCAAAAGGGAGATTCATAAAAGCCGCAAAATATGTTTTTTCGAATACCAGCTCTCTTTCCCCGTCCAGAGTAATGTGCATTTCTGCCGGCCGGTCCTTCTTCAGCCGATCCAGGGCAACTACCGCATAACTCAGCTTCCCGAGTCCGATCCTGTTTAAAATCTTCTTCCACCAGCTGACACTTACTTCATGACAGACCGCCGCGTCAAAGCCAATCCCTGCACTGACTGCGAAACGCCTTGTCCCGCACGGCCTGGAAACGGTTCCTATATCCATATCCATAACTCTCCGGGGATTCAGTACGATCTCAAGGGCTTCCGACGGATCAGACGGTATCCTCAATCCTCTGGCGAAATCATTGCTGGATCCAATGGGAATATAGCCAAGAATGACTTTTTCAGGGAACCGGATCCCGTTTACAACCTCGTTAACCGTACCGTCTCCTCCAAGAACCACGATCCGATGTCTCTCGTTGTCAGACGTCAGAGCAGACGCTATCTTCTCTGCATGTTTTCTGCGTTCTGTAGGATATACCTTATACTCCACTCTGCGCTTCTTCAACTCCAGTTCCAGTGTATCCCAGATCCGCTTTCCCATACCGGAGCGCGACTTCGGATTTACTATAAATTCATATTTATCCGGCATATGCATCCCCGCTCTGTCAGTTTGTACCAGGCCCCAGCGTACTGTCCAGATATCTGCCGAGAGACCGGCTCATATTTCCTTCGAAATCTGTATCTCCGCCGCGCAGGCACCACTCAAACACATTTCCGATAACAATCATCCTGATATCTGTCGTAAACTCCTCAATACTGCCTCTCAGGCTGACAACACCTGCTGCTACAGCCTTCTCCACATAGGTCTGCACCGTAACAATCGGATATGGTCTCTCCGTCCGGATAGCTGCATTCAGCGCCTGATTCTTCGTATCATAATATCCTGACATAAATTCCACCCCAAGCTCCCGGCAGTATTTTACATAGTTCATATAAACCTGGATGATCCCTTCCTTCGCTCCCTGTACATTCTCCGGGAGTTCCAGAAGATCCGGATTGATTGTTGGCTGATCCTCTATATAATAAGACAGCAGATCATCCTTCGTCTTAAAGTGATGGTAAAAGCTTCCGTTGGATACTCCTGCCTCCTCGCAGATATTCTTGATTGAAAGTTCTTCATATCCTTTCTTCTGCAGGATGCGTTTAGCCGCTTGGAAGATCTTTTCCTTCGTCTCCCTGGATTTCTGCTGCTGTCTCGATAATTCTTTTTCTTCGCTCATAATAATATACTCTCCTGTTTCCGGCCCGTTACTGCCCCCAGTATAGCACAAAACGATTCCGGTTTCAAGAAAACCGAGCAGACTCTGTATACACGGCAAATGCAGATGGAACAGGGTATTTTTTTTCTATTTCTTCTCTTCCCGCAAAGATGATCCCTTCTGCGCGTTCGCTTCCCGCGGGCTGTCTCATCTCTCTCTCCAGCTCGTCCACAAGGATCTCGTATCCGATCATATTCCACTCTACATGGCTGAAAATATGCTTTGCGTCCGCCAGTCTTTTCACCCTCACCGGAACAAGTCCCAGAGAGTTCCCATAGCGGATTGCCTCCTCCTGGGTCAGATGCCCCTCTACATTGGGGAATTCATACAGACCGGCCAGAAGTCCTTTTGCCCCACGTTTCCTTATAGCCACTTTATTCTCATCACGGAAAATGAAAACGGTACGGTCTTCTTTCCGCCGCTCTTTTGCTTTCTTTTTAACAGGATAATTCATCTGCTCTCCCCGGCTGCGCGCCAGACAGAACTGCTGCACCGGACACTCTCCGCACCGTGGCTCTCCATTAGGCAGGCAGATCACAGCTCCCAGCTCGATCAGCCCCTGGTTAAAATCTCCGGGGCAATCCGCGGGTATCACATCCTCTACAAGTCTCTCGATTTCCTTCTTCACAGAAGCTTTCATAATATCGCCGGAATACGCCAGAACCCGTGTCACTACCCGGAGCACATTTCCGTCAACAGCGGCTTTCGGAATATGATAGACAAAAGATGTAATCGCCCCTGCCGTATAGCTGCCGATCCCTTTCAGCGACAGGATCTCCTCATAGGTCTCAGGGAATTTTCCCCTGTATCTCTCCATGATCTGGATTGCCGCCTCCTTCAGATTTCTGGCACGGCTGTAGTAGCCCAGCCCCTCCCACAGCTTCAGCAGACGATCCTCCGGCACCTCTGCCAGCGCCTTCACATCCGGCAGTTCCTGCAGGAATCTCTCATAATACGGCTTTACCGCCTCCACTCTTGTCTGCTGCAGCATGATCTCCGAAATCCACACCCGGTAAGCATTCATCCTCTTCCGCCAGGGGAGATCCCGTCTGTTGTTCCGATACCATTCCACCAGCGGCTCCACCGTCTCCTTCAGCCGGGGACTCTCCAGCACCACATCCACCGGATTCCGGATCCGGATGCTGTCCGGCGTTACGCTGCAGTCATAGGCCAGTATCTTCACGCCCCCCGCCTTCGCCTTCCTCAGTGCATCGGCAAACGCGGGGTGGGTATCTACATTCGGCGTAAAATACCGCACCCCTTCCATCTGTATCACGAAGAACACATAGGTCTCATATCCTTCTCTGTGAGCGCAGATCAGTTCCTCCATATGCTTCACCGCCCGTTCGCTGGGCGCGTCCGGGAAACGGCAGACACCGTCTTCCTCCAGGGTAACCCCTTTAACTTCGATAAGGATCTTCCGCTCTCCTGCCTCCACATACAGATCAAACCGGGAATTGCCGTAAGTAGTCTCCGGTCTGATCAGAGTCACATCATCTCCCAGTCCGCCCGCTTCAATCCACTCCTGCACGACCCGGTTCGGGATCTGAGAATCCATATTGATCAATCGCTCTCCCTTCTCCACTGCAATCAGATCCCACTTCGTTTTCCTGGCCGGGTTGTCTGTCTCCTGTACATAGATCACTGCCCCGGGGAGCAGAAGTTCTGCACATCTCCCTGTATTTTTCACATGGATCGTCTCCATATTTCCTTCCAGCTCTCCATAGGCAATAAACCGGTTGGGCCGTTCACGAAAAACGGCCTTACGGATTCTTTCATATTTCATCTTGTTTTTCTCCTTCTGCTGTCTCTAAGATTCGCCCGGATCCTACGGCCGGAGGCGCAGTCTTCCCCGGAGCATAGCCACGCCTGCCCGCGCAGTCTCCCCGAACCGCCCTATGCCAGAAGAGACGATATTCCAAAGTACGCCAATACAATAATTCCCAGCACGATTCTGTAATATCCGAACACTTTGAAGTCATGCTTTCTGATATACTGCAGCAGGAATCGAATCGCAACTACAGAAACTCCAAAAGACACTGCCATTCCCAGGATCAGGAGCAGCGCCTGGTTTGCCGTAAAATTGAATCCATAATGAAATACCTTCAGCGCGCTGGCGCCGATCATAGTCGGTATCGCAAGGAAGAACGTGAACTCCGTTGCAATCGGTCTGGAAACACCCAGGATCAGCGCTCCTACGATAGTAGCGCCGGACCGGGACGTCCCCGGCACCATGGCCAGCATCTGGAACACACCGATAAGCAGCACGGTTTGGATAGAAAGTCCCGAAAGCTTCTTTACTTTCGGCTCCCGGTCTTTATTGTGGTTCTCCACGAGAATAAAGAGGACGCCGTACAGAATCAACATTGCCGCCACCACATAGGAATTATTCAGATGAGCCTCGATCAGATCGTTAAACAATAATCCCACAACCGCTGCAGGAAGAAATCCAATGATCACTTTTACCCACAGCTGAACAGTCATCATCTTCTGCTTCTCTGTCTTTCTATTCGAAAATGGATTCAGCTTATGAAAATAAATCACAATAACAGCCAGGATCGAACCAAACTGGATCACTACATTAAACATATTCATAAATGCGTCGTTCTCTCCCAGCCGGATCAGATCCTCCACAAGGATCAGGTGACCCGTACTGCTGATCGGCAGCCACTCTGTGATTCCCTGTACGATTCCCAATATGATTACTTTTAACGCATCCATCATTTCAAACTCCCCCCTTCAAGAGCAAACTTCTCAATCGCTTTCGCCGCTCCCTCCGCTTCATTACTCTCTGTTATATAATCTGCAGCCTCTTTCACCTGTTCCTCCGCATTCGCCATGGCAACGCCAAAACCGACCTCACGGAGCATTACTGTATCATTATCGCCGTCTCCACAGGCCATGATCTCCTCTCTGCGTATTCCCAGCATCCGCCCAAGAGCAACCAGTCCGGTTCCCTTATTAACACCTGCCGCATTGATTTCAATGTTATACTTCAGAGAGCCCACCAGGGCCAGGCCGTCTACCTTCTCCAGCTCCTCCCATGCCCGCTGTCTCTCTCCCATATCCGCGAAGAGCGCCTGTGTCTTATCCAGACCTCTGTTTTCCTTCTCTACAAGCTCAGCCACATCCTCCACTGGGATTCGGGTTTTCTTCATATATTCCCACATATTCGGATTCTTATGGTATCTCTCAATGTGCTTCATCTTCTCTGCTTCCGCATATCCCTGTCCGTCAAAATACACTTCCTGCAGCGCGTCGTATTTTCCGCAGATCTTCAGCGCCCGCGCAGCCAGCTCAGGCGACAGGAGTCTCTCCGCGAGCACAGTTCCCGTATCATTGTCCATGATCCGTGCTCCGTTGGCGGTCAGCGCATATCTCATTCCCGGGAAATCCCTCAGTTCCTCCGGTATGCCAGTCCACGGGCGCCCTGTAGCGACAAGAACGATAATTCCACGGTCAATCGCCTTTCTCAGTACTTCTCTCGTATAAGGCAGGATTTCCTTTTTATCCGTCAGCAAAGTGCCGTCCAGATCAAGCCCTATCATCTTTATCTGTTCCATTGTTCCATCCCTTTCCTGGTCTGTATTAAATATGATGTTGAGGGCGCAGGCTTATGTGGGGTTAGACTTTTTCCCCCGGTATCATAAATATGCCGATATATGACTCAACACCGATTTTTCTTTTGTCAAAATGAACAAATTTGTAATGAATTTGTAAATTTTTCATAATTTTATCGTAACAGAGTTTGCCATACTCTACATTTTATAGTATAATAGATACCCGGTAGAACTGACAATAAGGAATTCGCATGTTGCCAGCTTTTTTATGCTGTTGATACCGGACAGCGGATGGCTGGCGCCTGCGTACAGAGAAAGGAATCGAGATTATGGAAATCTTCAAAAAGCGATGGAGCCGGACAGGTGTTGCACTGTTGTGCTCTCTTGCCGTTGTGTTCTCTGTCTTTCCCGCTTATGCGGATGACGACATTGAGAGCCTTGAGAACCAGACCTCTGCCCTTGAAAATGAACTGCAGGGCATTAACCAGGAAATCCTGTCCCTGAGCGATGAGATCTCTTCTACAGAGATGCAGGTTGAGATCCTGAACGGCGAGATTGCCAGAACAGAAGACTCCCTGGCTGAGTCCGAAACAAATGAACAGAAACAATACCAGGATATGAAGACCCGCATTAAATATATGTATGAAAACGGCAATGCAACACTGCTTGAGATGTTGTTTTCTGCGGAAGATATGGCGGATTTTCTCAATAAGGCGGATTTTATCGAAAATCTGAGCCAGTATGACCGTGACGCACTGGATGAACTGATCGATGTGCATCAGCAGATCTCAGATCAGATGAACTCCCTGAAAGAACAGCAGGCTTCCATGTCTGAACTTCAGGATGATCTTGCAGACAAGCAGGCTGAACTTCAGGCCAAAGCAAAGGAAACCTCTACAAATCTCCAGGATGTCAATACTCGTCTTGAAGCTGCAAAGAAGGCGGAGGAGGAACGGATCGCCCGTGAAAAAGCAGAACAGGAGGCCAGAGAGGCTGCAGCCAAGGCAGAAGCCGAGGCACAGAAGAACAGCAGCTCCGGAAGCTCCTCTTCCGGAAACAGCAGTACCAGCGGAACCGTTTCAACCGGCAGCGGCAGCATCAGCGCATCCGTTGATGAAATAACGCTTTTTGCGGCACTTCTGGACTGCGAAGCAGTTCACGACTATAATTCCATGCTGGCTGTCGCAACAGTCATCATGAACCGGGTTGAAAGCTCCAGGTTCGGCAATTCCATCCGCGATGTGATCTATGCCCCCGGACAGTTTGAACCGGTATGGACCGGACGTCTTGATAGCAGGCTTAAGAAGGGGCCCACCAGTCTGGCCCGTCAGGTTGCCAACGACGCCATAAACGGCTCTCGTCTTGCCGAGGTCGCCGACTGTTACTATTTCCTCTATGCACCATCTACAAGCAGAGACGGAATTGTGATCGGAGACAACCTGTTCTTCACTTCATGGTAGAACAACTTAATAAACGATCGAATAAAAGACTTTATAATTACAAAACAGTCTACAACAACAGAGGTTCCTGCCCGTTACTTCCGGGCAGGAACCTCTGTTGTTATATCCAGACTTCCATTTTTTGCATTCTATTGATAATCAATAACATCGATCCACTTCATCAGGAAGTCTTTCTCAAGCGCATTGTTCTTGGAGAGCTGAGCTGCAGCAACGATCGGCAGCCACTGCTGTACGTACTGTTTTGCCGTATCGCTCTTCTTGCAGAAGAGATTCATATACATATCTGCTGCTTCCTGATCTTTCAGTGCAAACAGAAGATAGGTCATAGCTGCATCTGCACTGGCATTTCCCTGTGTAGCATGTGCCCAGTCAACAACGGTCATCTTTCCGTTCTTTCCGACAATAACGTTGCTGGGGTTGAAATCTCCGTGGCATACCTTGTTGTGTTTCGGCATACTTTCAAGTCTCGTCAGAAGCTCGTACCTTGTTGTTGCATCCACATCTTTCAGGCTGTTGATCTGTCTTGCGAATTTATCCTTCATACCTTTCAGGAGCGGGGAAGTCTTGCTGAGTACCTGAAGCTGCAGATCTACGAAATCTTCCATATATTTCTCAAGATTCTTCCTGTCGGACTGCATCATCTCTTCAAGCGTTTTACCCTCTTTGTACTCGATAGCAATGGCCCATTTTCCATCGATCTGAGTTACTTCCTTTACCTTCGGAATATCAAGTCCTGTCTCTTCAATCCGTGCTGTCAACAGTGCTTCGTTAAAGACATCTGACTTTGGATGGGATTCACTGAAGATCTTTATGATAAGGTCGTCACATCTGTAAACCTCTTTATAGGATCTTTTCACGATAAGGTTTTTTTCTTCTAATTTCATAGCTGATGTCCTCCTTGCAGGTGTTGTTTTGTTTTTCGATAGCTGTATTATACAACACAAAAAATCGAAAAAAAACCCCTTCAGGGCAATTTTGTGCAATTTTTAACTAACTTTTTTTTCCGTTATTTATTGTTAAATTTTTATCATTCGAAACAAAAATTTAATATATATCCGTTTTCCGGTTTTAAACATGACAAAAGCGCGGTGCATAACGCGCCGCGCTTTCTGTCTGTGCAGGAATCTAACCTTACGATTATTTTCCGTAGTAGCATTTCAGGTAGATTTCCTTGATCTCCTTGATAAGAGGATATCTCGGGTTTGCTCCTGTACACTGGTCGTTGAATGCCTGCTCGCACATATCATCCAGTGTATCCAGGAAGTATTTCTCATCGATGCCGTAATCTTTAATTGTCTTCTTGATTCCGATCTTCTCTTTCAGATCCTCAAGTTTAGCAATGAAGTTCTCGAATACTTCTTTATCATCTTTTCCTGTGCATCCTGCGAAGCGTCCAAGCTCTGCATATCTCTGGAGTGCATGCGGATACTGATACTGAGAGAATGTTCCCATCTTAGTCGGAACTTCAGCAGCGTTGTATCTCATAACCTCTGTCAGGATAACAGCGTTTGCAACACCGTGCGGCAGGTGATGGAAAGCACCAAGTTTGTGAGCCATAGAGTGGTTCACACCAAGGAATGCATTTGCGAATGCCATACCAGCCATGCAGGAAGCATTGTGCATCTCTTCACGAGCCTTCGGATCGTTTGCTCCGTTCTCGTATGCAGACGGAAGGTTGTCAAATACCATCTTAACAGCCTTCATAGCAAGACCATCTGTAAAGTCTGTTGCCATGATGGAAACATAAGCCTCGATAGCATGTGTCATAACGTCGATACCGGATGCGCTTGTCAGTCCCTTCGGAGCTGTCATAGCGTTGTCCACATCTACGATAGCCATGTTCGGCATCAGCTCGTAGTCTGTGATCGGCCATTTGATTCCTGTCTCAGCGTCTGTGATGATAGCAAACGGTGTAACCTCAGAACCTGTTCCTGAAGATGTCGGGATTGCTACGAAGTATGCCTTCTCACCCATCTTCGGGAATGTGAATACTCTCTTACGGATATCCATGAAGTCCATAGCCATGTCTTCGAAGTTTGCTTCCGGATGCTCATACATCAGCCACATGATCTTACCAGCGTCCATAGCGGAACCGCCGCCCAGAGCGATGATTGTATCAGGCTCGAAGTCTCTCATCTGCTCAACACCCTTCTTAGCGCACTGCAGAGTCGGGTCCGGAGCTACATCATAGAAGCATGTGTGCTGGATTCCCATCTCATCCAGTTTGTCCTCGATCGGTTTTGCATATCCGTTCTTGTAAAGGAATGTATCTGTAACAATGAAAGCTTTCTTCTTGTGCATTACTGTTCCGAGCTCGTCCAGAGCAACCGGCATACAGCCTTTCTTAAAGTATACTTTTTCAGGTGTTCTGAACCACAGCATATTCTCTCTCCTCTCGGCAACTGTCTTCACATTCAGAAGATGTTTTACTCCTACGTTCTCTGATACGGAGTTTCCGCCCCAGGAACCGCATCCAAGTGTCAGTGACGGAGCGAGTTTGAAGTTGTAAAGGTCACCGATACCACCCTGTGAAGAAGGTGTATTGATCAGAACACGGCATGTCTTCATTGCCTCATAGTGTTTCTGGATCTTTTCTTTCTCTGCCGGATGAATGAACAGAGAAGATGTATGTCCATATCCTCCGTCAGCAACAAGGCGCTCTGCTTTCTCAAGAGCCTCGTCAAATGTCTTTGCTCTATACATAGCAAGTACAGGAGAAAGTTTCTCATGAGCAAATTCCTCAGAGATATCTACAGACTCAACCTCACCGATCAGGATCTTTGTGTTTTCCGGAACATCAACGCCTGCCAGTTTTGCGATCTCGTAAGCAGATTTTCCAGGAATCTTGTTGTTCAGTGCACCGTTGATAATGATCGTCTTACGAACCTTATCAAGTTCCTCTCCCTGTTTCAGGAAGTAGCATCCTCTGTACTCGAACTCTTTCTTAACTTCATCATAGATGCTGTCCAGAACAGTTACAGACTGCTCAGATGCACAGATCATACCATTGTCAAATGTCTTGGAGTGGATGATGGAGTTAACTGCCAGCTTGATGTCAGCTGTCTCGTCGATGATAACCGGTGTATTTCCAGGTCCAACACCAAGTGCCGGTTTTCCTGAAGAATAAGCGGATTTAACCATTCCAGGACCACCTGTAGCAAGGATCAGGTCAGAGTCTCTCATAACTGTTGTTGTCAGCTCAAGTGACGGAGCATCGATCCAGCCGATGATGCCTTCCGGTGCGCCAGCCTTTACAGCAGCGTCAAGAACGACTTTTGCAGCCTCGATCGTACATTTCTTTGCAGCCGGATGTGGGCTGATGATGATGGCGTTTCTTGTCTTCAGACAGATCAGAGTCTTGAAGATTGCTGTAGAAGTCGGGTTTGTTGTCGGAATAACAGCTGCGATCAGACCGATAGGCTCAGCAACTTTTTTGATTCCGTAAGCCGGATCTTCTTCAATCACACCACATGTCTTGGTGTTTTTATATTTGTTATAAATATACTCAGCAGCATAGTGGTTTTTGATGACCTTATCTTCCATGACACCTCTCTGTGTCTCTTCCACAGCCATCTTAGCCAGCGGGATACGCGCTTTGTTTGCTGCCATAGCTGCTTCGTAGAAGATCTTGTCAACCTGCTCCTGTGTGTAAGTAGCGAAGATCTTCTGAGCCTCACGCATCGCTTTCATCTTAGCTTCAAGAGCCTCTACATTGTCGATGAACCCGGGAACTGCCTGTGTCTCGACTGTCTCGACTTTCTGTTCTTGCTTTGCCATTTGATAATTCCTCCTGTAATTGAATTACTCTGTTTCTTTCCGACTCCTAGTATAAGCCTTTCGTTAAATATTTGTCAACATGGCAGTTGTTAATATTTTAACGTTATCTTTTTAACATCCTTTGTGATATTTGCACAAATACCTCGTATTTGAACATGTTTTTGCATACCTTTTCCGGTATTTTCAACCTTTTTCAACAACAAAATAAACAAAAACTCCTTCAGCAGAATAGAGAATCCACTGAAGGAGCTGTGATTTTATACAATTATCATAAATTGATAACGATTGTTCTATTGAAATATAACTGAGATTATACAAGTTCAATAAGAACCATCATCGCTGCATCACCTTTACGCTGTCCGATCTTGATGATTCTTGTATAACCACCATTGCGGTCAGCATACTTCGGAGCGATTTCAGAGAAGAGCTTCTCAACTACGTCGATGCTCTTTGTCTCTCTCTTTCTTCCCGGAGCTTTGGTCGGAACCTCTTTTACCGGATAGAGAACTTTCATCATCTCACGTCTTGCGTGAAGTCTGCTCGGCTGATCCTTTTTGATTTTCTTCTCAACTTCATCGTAAACAGTAACTTTCTTGCCGTCTACAACTTCTTTTACTCTCTTGCCGTCTTTGTCTTTGCGGGCAACCTTAGCTGTAACTGTAACTTCGTCGAAGTTCTCTCTCTCTCTTACAGCCATAGCGATAAGTCCCTCAGCAATTTTGCGGATCTCTTTGGCCTTAGCCTCTGTTGTAACGATCTTTCCATTGCTGATCAGGGCAGTTACCTGGTTTCTTAATAATGCTTTTCTCTGGCCAGATGTTCTGCCCAGCTTTCTATATTTTGCCATTTTCAAATTCCTCCACTATATGCACTTGGTTATGCTTCTTCGGTCTTATTAATCAAATGCCCCTGCCGCGCTCTTCGGGCTTACCGGCAGGAATTTATCACTTTTTATTCTTCGCCCTGTCTGAGCTCGAGATTCAGCTCTTTCA
Source organism: uncultured Mediterraneibacter sp. (assembly GCA_944381495.1). GTDB lineage: Bacteria > Bacillota > Clostridia > Lachnospirales > Lachnospiraceae > Mediterraneibacter. Next base: position 48,170 of record CALWLJ010000022.1, read on the forward strand.
GTTTTGCAAGAACCTCCTCCAGAGACTTCCGTCCAAGGTTACGGACTTTCATCATATCTTCCGGAGTCTTATTTGTCAGCTCTTCCACTGTATTGATACCAGCTCTCTTCAGACAGTTATAGGAACGCACGGAAAGCTCAAGTTCATCGATGCTCATCTCCAGAACTTTCTCTTTCTCGTCGTCTTCTTTTTCGATCATTACTTCAGCTGACTGGGCAACCTCTGACAGATCGATAAAGAGTTTCAAATGCTCGCTGAGTACTTTCGCAGCAAGGCTTACAGCCTCATCAGGAAGCATTGTTCCCTTTGTCCATACATCCAGTGTAAGCTTGTCATAATCCGTGATCTGGCCGACACGGGTATTCTCAACAGTCAGATTCACACGCTCAACCGGTGTATAGATAGAATCGATCGGAATCACACCGATAGGCATATCTTCCGTCTTATTCTTATCGGAGCTCACATAACCCCTTCCCTTGGTAATGGTAAGTTCCATGTAAAGCTTGCTGTCCTTGCCGCCGCTTAATGTAGCGATAACCTGGTCAGGATTCACGATCTCAATATCGGAATCTGCCTGGATGTCGGCACCAGTAACTACGCCTTCACCCTCAAATTCGATATACGCGGTCTTCACTTCATCAGACTCAGATGTGTTTTTGATCGCCAGAGATTTCAGATTCATGATGATCTCTGTCACATCTTCCTTAACACCCGGGATGGAACTGAACTCGTGCAGTACGCCGTCGATCTTAACGGAACTGATGGCTGCTCCCGGAAGAGAAGAAAGCATAATTCTTCTCAGGGAGTTTCCAAGTGTTGTTCCATATCCTCTCTCAAGCGGTTCTACGACAAATCTTCCATACTTCTTATCTTCTGAAACATCTGTTATTTCAATATTCGGTTTATTAAAATCAAACACTACACAGACCCTCCTTATGGGTTGAAAAATGTTGAGGGGATACGATGCTGGAGCCGATATTACTTAGAATACAACTCGACGATAAGCATCTCATCTACAGGAACATCAATTGCTTCTCTTGTCGGAAGCTCTTTTACTGTACCTTTCAGATTCTCGGAATCAACGTCAAGCCAGTCCGGAATCATGTTTCCGCCTGTCACTTCGAGAATCTCTTTGTATCTCTGTGAGCCTTTCTTATTCTCTTTGATTTCAATTGTGTCCCCGGCCTTTACAAGATAAGACGGGATGTTCACCTGCTTGCCGTTTACAAGTACATGCTTGTGATCAACGATCTGTCTTGCTTCTTTTCTTGTTCTTGCAAATCCCATACGGAACATTACATTGTCCAGTCTGGACTCAAGAAGTCTCATCAGGTTATCGCCTGTCATGCCTTCCATCTGTTTTGCTTTCTCGAAGTAGTTTCTGAACGGTTTCTCGAGAACGCCGTAGATGAATTTTGCTTTCTGTTTCTCACGGAGCTGGAGACCATACTCGCTCATTTTTCTGTTTGATCTCTTCAGCTGTCTGTTAGATTTCTTATTGATTCCGAGATAAATCGGATCCATGCCTAATGAACGGCATCTTTTAAGAACAGGAACTCTGTTTACTGCCATGTCTATCCTCCTAATTTTATACATATCAGCGGCTCCCCGCTGCTTTAGTTACTTTTGTATTTATACCAGATTACATTCTCACTGAGATTAGACTCTTCTGCGTTTCGGCGGACGGCATCCGTTGTGCGGAACCGGAGTCACGTCTTTGATGCTGACTACGTCGATACCACATGCCTGAAGCGCACGGATTGCTGCCTCTCTTCCTGATCCCGGGCCTTTTACAAAGACATCTACTGATTTAAGACCATGTACTAATGCTGCCTTAGCTGCTGTCTCAGCTGCCATCTGTGCTGCATATGGAGTAGATTTCCTTGAACCTCTAAATCCCAGACCGCCTGCACTTGCCCATGAAAGAGCATTTCCCTGTGTATCTGTCAGTGTAACAATTGTATTGTTAAAAGATGACTGGATGTGTGCTTGTCCTCGTTCAACGTTTTTCTTGACACGTTTTTTTGTTACTTTTTTCGCAACTTTCTTAGCCATTTAAACTAACCTACTTTCTTCCTATTTATTTCTTCTTATTAGCTACAGTTTTCTTCGGACCCTTGCATGTTCTCGCATTAGTCTTGGTCTTCTGACCACGCACCGGAAGTCCTTTTCTGTGACGGATTCCACGGTAGCATCCGATTTCTTTCAGTCTCTTGATGTTCAGCTGGATCTCTCTTCTGAGATCACCTTCTACAACCTGTGTCTCATCGATCACAGCGCTGATCTTCTTTACTTCTTCACTTGTAAGATCTCTTACACGTGTGTCAGGATTAACTCCTGCCTCTGCCAGAATACGGTCTGCGCTTGTTCTTCCGATTCCATAGATATAAGTCAGACCGATTTCAATGCGTTTGTCTCTTGGTAAGTCTACACCTGCAATACGAGCCATGTGTCTTTCCTCCATTTTCTTTTCAATTTCATATTGTCCCAAATTGAGGCTGCGGATGCTTCATAGAGAACGCTCTCATACTTGTGGTGCTGCATCCTACCGGGAATTTCCCGATATCCCAGCCCAGGCATACAGATATATGCCCTTTCCCGGCACGGATCCAAAAGAGTCCGCCAATGCAAACGCCGGGTATTTTAAGCAATATACAACTGCATCCGAATGAAGATCTGTAGAAGAATAGGTAAAAACAGACATTCATTCTCAAATGCACAGATCACACGCTCAGCCGGTACCTGGTACGGAGCGGTGTATCCTTACTGTATATTAAACAGCTCTACACACTGCCTGGTGTGTCGCGCTGTCAGCCGCCTAAATAATTGCACAAAACTAGCCTTGACGCTGTTTGTGCTTCGGATTCTCACAGATTACTCTGATGCTTCCTTTTCTTTTAATAATCTTGCATTTTTCACAAATTGGTTTTACTGATGATCTAACCTTCATGTCAAATCCTCCTTCCCTGCTTTGCTATGCTTACGTTACAGGCGCTTTTGGGCACACCACCCCAAAAACGACCATTGCATAGTATAGCATCAAATGCATTTATAAGTCAACCACTATTTTCTATTTTTCTGAGCTTTTCCGGAGTTTTCTGTTTATTTGTCTCTCCAGACGATACGTCCCTTGCTCAGATCATATGGGGACATCTCCAGGGTAACCTTATCCCCCGGAAGAATCTTAATAAAATTCATGCGAAGTTTTCCGCTGATATGGGCCAGAACAATGTGGCCGTTCTCAAGCTCAACTTTGAACATCGCGTTCGGAAGTTTTTCTACTACAACTCCTTCAATTTCAATCACGTCAGCTTTTGACATAGCTTAATCCTCCTGATTTTCGGGCTCCAGTCCCTCCCGTCTCCGGGTATAATTATCAATCACTTTTCTTATTGCCGCATCATCTTCCAGATCTGCAGCACGCATCTTTTTGATCACCTGAAGATGCTTTCTGTTCTTTTTCTTCATCAGGCGGATAGGTCTCGATTTCCCGTCCGCCAGATATACATATTCATTTTCGGTTCTGATTATGACGTATATCCTGCCTGCATCATGTCCTGCTTTTGATTGGGCAAGCATACCTGGTTCAAGATTCATAGAGTCTTACTCTCCCAGAATGTCCGTGATCGCAGCAAACACATCATCAATATCAACCGTGCCGTCTACTTCTCTGAGGACGCCGGACTCTGTATAATAATCAATCAGCGGCTGTGTCTGCTCATGATAAACGCCCAGTCTCTTCTGAACAGTCTCCGGTTTGTCGTCATCTCTCAGGATCAGGCTTCCTCCACATTTATCACAAATGCCTTCGACTTTTGTCGGAGCATAAACAACGTGATAGGTAGCTCCGCAGTCAACACATGCTCTTCTTCCGGACATACGGTTAACAATATTCTCATCCGGGACCTCTACGTTAATTGCATAATCAACTTTCTGTCCCATTTCTGCAAGAGCCTTATCCAGCGCTTCAGCCTGCGGAATTGTACGCGGGAAACCGTCAAGGACATATCCCTTTTCACAGTCATCCTGTTTCACTCTGTCAACAACAAGGTCAACAACAAGCTCATCCGGAACAAGAAGTCCCTGATCCATATAGGTCTTGGCTTTCTTTCCCAGCTCTGTACCATTCTTGATATTCGCACGGAAAATATCTCCGGTTGAAATATGGGGGATGCCATATTTTTCCGCAATCTTCTTAGCCTGTGTGCCTTTGCCTGCTCCAGGTGCTCCCAACATGATAATCTTCATAGTCCTGTCCTCCATTCCTTATAGGATCTGTATTGTCAAAGTGCGCGATGCGCATCACTTTGCCGAAAACACGATTAACCCGCTAGGTTTTATCCCCTTTCAGGGATAAAACAGGGCGAGCTAAGTTTTGATCTAATAGCCCAGGAAACTGTTCTTCATTCCGCTTCCCTTGCTATTTAAAAATCCAGTATAATTTCTCACAAGCATCTGTGACTCGATCTTCTTGATCGTCTCAAGAACAACTCCGACAATAATGATGAGTGAAGTACCGCCGAATGATACGTTTGCACCAAACACACCATTGAAGAAATACGGAATCACCTGAACGATGATCAGGCCGCAGGCTCCGATGAAAATGATATAATTCAGAATCTTCTGCAGATATTCTACGGTCGGTTTTCCCGGACGGATACCAGGAATAAATCCGCCGCTCTTCTTCATATTGTTTGCGATCTCAAGCGGATTGAATGTGATCGAGGTGTAGAAATATGCAAAAAATACTGTCAGCACGATATAAATAAGAAGTCCGATAGAATAAATCGGATTCTGAGGATCGCACCAGTTGTTGGAATTCAACGTAGCAAGAATCTGACTTCCGATTCCTGTACCATTTCCTGCCCCCAAAAAGCTTGCGATCACGATCGGTGTCTGCATCAGTGACGAGGAGAAGATGACAGGAATAACACCTGCTGTATTAACTCTCAGCGGAATATGTGTAGACTGTCCGCCATACATCTTTCTACCCTGTACTTTCTTAGAATACTGTACAGCAATACGTCTCTCACCACTCTGCAGGATCACAACAAAGATCACGACAACAAGGATGACTGCCAGGATGATCAGTCCGGCAAGTCCGGCCTTGGCAAGCGTCTGACCGCTCATGAATGTGTTGTACAGTGTAACACAGTCATCCGGGAGACGGGAAAGGATATTGATCAGAAGAACGATAGAGATACCGTTTCCAACACCCTTTTCGGTAATTCTTTCTCCGATCCACATCAGGAAAGCACTACCTGCTGTAAGTGTACATACAACTACAGCACAGCTGCCGAAATTATAATCTACAAGAAGTCCCTGACGGCCGAATCCGACAGCCATGGCAATGGACTCGATGAGTGCAAGACCGACTGTCACATATCTTGTAATAGCCGCAATCTTCTTTCTTCCGTCCTCGCCCTCTTTCTGCATCTCCTCCAGCTTCGGAATCGCAATCGTAAGAAGCTGCATGATAATGGATGATGTGATATATGGAGTGATACTCAGGGCAAAAACTGAGAAATTAGTAAAGGAACCGCCGGTGAACGCCTCAAAAAAATTGAATGCGTCACCGGTCTGGTTTTCAAAGAACTCCTGAATGAAAGTCGGATCTACTCCCGGTGTAGGAAGCTGTGATCCAAGTCTTACAACGATAAGCATTACAAAAGTATAAAAGATTCTGTTCCTGATATCTTCTATCTGAAATGCTCTACGTACTGTCTTCAGCATTAGATCACCTCTGCTTTTCCACCAAGTGCTTCAATCTTCTCAGCAGCCTTTGCACTAAATGCATTTGCCTGAACTGTAAGCTTCTTAGTTAACTCTCCATTTCCAAGAATTTTAACTCCGTCTCTCGGGTTCTTTACAATTCCGCTTTCGATCAGTGTCTCAACGGATACTGTTGCGCCATCCTCAAATGCCTCAAGCGCTTCTAAATTAATTCCGACGATTCTCTTAGAGTTTCTGTTTGTGAATCCTCTCTTCGGAATTCTCCTGTATAAAGGCATCTGTCCACCTTCAAATCCAGGTCTTGTTGCCCCGGAACGTGCCTTCTGTCCCTTGTGGCCCTTGCCGGCTGTCTTGCCGTTTCCTGAACCGTGTCCGCGGCCTCTTCTGAAATTATCACTCTGCTTTGAACCGTCTGCCGGTCTTAAGTTTGATAAGTCCATGACACTACCTCCTTATCCTGATTATGCCTCTTCTTCAACTTTCACTAAATGTCTAACCTGCTGTACCATTCCTCTGGTAGCTGCATTATCCGGCAGTACAACTGTTTTGTTGAGTTTCTTAAGACCAAGAGCCTCAACTGTTCTGCGATGTTTTGGTACGGCGCCGATTGTAGACTTTACTAATGTAACTTTTAAATTTGCCATTTCAATCTTACCTCCTTATGCGGCAGGGCAGGAATGCCCTGTCCTATTAGCCCATGATCTCTTCAATTGATTTGCCGCGAAGTCTTGCAACTTCCTCAGGTGTCTTAACATCTCTAAGACCTTCGATCGTAGCAAGTACAACATTCTGCTTATTGTTGGATCCAAGTGATTTTGTACGGATGTTTTTGATTCCCGCCATCTCGATCACGGCACGTGCCGGACCTCCGGCGATCACACCGGTACCATCCGGAGCGTTCTTAAGCAGTACGGAAGCGCTTCCGAATTTTCCGATCACGTCATGTGTAATACTCTCATTTGCATCAAGAGTTACTGTGATCATCTTCTTCATTGCGTCTTCTTTTCCTTTGCGGATTGCCTCCGGAATTTCAGCGGCTTTTCCCAAACCTGCACCAACATGGCCTTTTCCGTCGCCGACAACAACTAAAGCTGTGAATCTGAAGTTACGACCACCTTTAACAACCTTGGTAACACGCTTGATTGATACCACTTTTTCTAATAATTCCATCTGACTAGCATCAATACGTTCCTGTTTCATCTGTGTTCTCCCTTCCCTAGAAATTCAGCCCAGCTTCTCTTGCTGCGTCTGCCAGTGCTTTGATTTTTCCCTGGTATATAAAGCCGCCTCTGTCAAAGACAACATCAGTGATACCTTTTTCTTTTGCTCTCTCAGCGATCACTTTGCCGAGGTATGCAGCTGCCTCAACGTTGTTGGTCTTCTCGAGCTCTGCCTTCACATCTTTCTGAAGAGTGGAAGCGGAAACCAGAGTATTTCCAACAGTGTCATCGATGATCTGAGCGTACATATGATTATTGCTTCTGAACACAGCTAAACGCGGTCTCTCAGCAGTGCCGCTGAAACGGTTGCGTAATTTCATGTGTTTTTTTCTACGAATTTCGCTTCTTGATTTCTTACTAACCATTTTCACACTCTCCTTATTTATTTCTTACCAGTCTTACCAACTTTACGTCTGATCGTCTCAGTAGCGTATTTGATTCCCTTGCCCTTGTAAGGCTCCGGTCTTCTCTTGTCTCTGATCTCAGCCGCATACTGTCCGACTTTCTCTTTGTCGATACCTTTGACTGTGATCTTGTTCTGTCCTTCCAGAACTGTTTCAACGCCTTCCGGATCGATCATCTCAACCGGGTGAGAGTATCCAAGGTTCAGTGTCAGTTTATTTCCTGATTTAGCAGCTCTGTAACCTACACCGTTTACTTCAAGAACTTTCTCGTATCCCTGAGTAACACCTACAACCATGTTGTTGATCAGAGTTCTTGTCAGGCCGTGAAGAGATTTCATCTTCTTGAGATCGTTCGGTCTTGTAACAGTTACTTCTGCGCCTTCTACTTTGATTTCCATTTCAGTGGGAAGTTCTCTGGAAAGAGTTCCCTTCGGACCTTTTACAGTCACTACATTATTTTCTGCAACCTCAACGGTAACTCCGTCCGGGATTGCTACCGGCAGTCTTCCAATACGTGACATACCTGTTCCTCCTTAACTTAGATTTTCGGAGCAGCTGCGATGGCTGCTCTGTTTTCAGTTGCATTGAGCACTTGCTGTGAACACTTAGTGAGGTTTTTACGAACTTAGTGTGAACGCACACCTCAGTGCTTAACGAGGTATTTTCGAGTTTAGCACTGATGGTGTTTCCTCTGTGTTTCCTCTATGTGCTCGGGGGTTTTTTACAAGGAAGTTCTTGTCGCTTTGCTCCAAGAACGGCCTTCTCACTAGGCTCAGCCGGCGCTGACGCTTGGCTTTGCCAAGTGCTCAGTGCCTACCAAACGAAGCAGAGTACTTCTCCGCCTACGCCGAGCTTTCTTGCTTCTTTGTCTGTGATTACACCTTTGTTTGTGGAAAGGATTGCTGTTCCAAGTCCACCAAGTACTCTCGGGATATCTTCTGTGCCTGCATAAACACGAAGACCCGGTTTAGAAATTCTCTTCAGACCGGAGATAACTTTCTCATTCTTATCAGCACCGTATTTCAGTGTGATATGAATAGTCTGGAAATGTCCGTCTTCTACAAGATCATATTTTGCAATATATCCCTCATCCAGAAGAATGTTTGTGATTGCAATCTTCATCTTGGATGCAGGTACATCTACTGTATCATGTTTTGCAGTATTTGCGTTACGGATTCTTGTAAGCATATCTGCAATCGGATCACTCATAGTCATGTGTTAGATTCCTCCTATAATTGATTATGGAAGTTCTTTTCGCTAAGCTCGAAAATACCTCGCTAAGCTCAAAGAACGACCTCGCACTAAATTCGTGCGGCGCCTTCAGCTTGCACTTATTAAGTGCTTCCGGTCACCAGCTTGCTTTCTTAACACCAGGGATCTGTCCTTTGTATGCCAGTTCACGGAAGCAGATACGGCAGATTCCATATTTTCTCAGATACGCGTGCGGACGTCCGCAGATTCTGCAGCGGCTGTACTCTCTTGTAGAGAATTTCGGTTTGCGCTGCTGTTTGATTTTCATTGATGTCTTAGCCATGAATTTCCCTCCTTACTTTGCAAACGG
>CALWLJ010000023.1 GCA_944381495.1 uncultured Mediterraneibacter sp.
AGAAATTTCTCTTCAAAGAAATTTTCAAGGGTTGTTGTCTATTGTTCAGTTATCAAGGTTCCTGTCGTTCTTTCTTTGCGACAGCTTTGATATTTTATCAAATCTCTTTCGCTTTGTCAAGAACTTTTTTATTTTTCTTTTCTGCCGTTCCGCGTTCCTCTCGGTCCGCTTCAAGCGACAGCTTATATAGGTTATCACATCTGCAAGGCGTTGTCAAGAACTTTTTTAACTATTTTTTTACATTCTTTTCAAACTCTTTACTCACAGAATGTGCTCTGTTTTATCTTCATTCTCACAGATGAGATTAAGATAAAACAAACGGAGAAGGAGGGATTTGAACCCTCGCGCCGCTACTAACGACCTACTCCCTTTCCAGGGGAGCCCCTTCGGCCAGCTTGGGTACTTCTCCAAAATGTCCGCTATCTAATATACACGAAACAGGGCGCAATGTCCAGTCCTTTTTTCACATTTTTCGAACTCTTTTTACGTGTTTCGCGATATTAAAATATGCAATACCGATTAATAAAACTGGCAGTCCTAATGACAACCAGTTTCAGCGGAGAGGGTGGGATTCGAACCCACGCGCCCTTTCGGACAAACGGTTTTCAAGACCGCCTCGTTATGACCACTTCGATACCTCTCCATTTCTTATCAAAAGATAAGTCAATATATTCTGCCGCCTCAGCGACGTTCTTCATTCTACCACACGAAGGAAATATCTGTCAATACATTTTTTTACTTTTTTAGAAACACTTCTGCAATTTTCAAGTCTTCCGGTGTTGTGATCTTGATATTTGCATATGATCCAAAGAACATTTTCACTGGATGTTCCAGCATCTGCTCTACTACCATCGCATCATCTGTCACACTAATCTTCTCTTTCTTCATCAGCATAGAGTACGCCCGTCTGATCAGTCCGGCGTCAAACACCTGAGGTGTCTGCACTGTCCAGAGCCTGCTTCTGTCAGGTGTATCTGTCACCGTCCCGTTTTCATCCACCACTTTGATGGTATCTTTTGCGGGCATTCCTGCTGCGCAGGCTTTTTCCTCCGTCACGCACTTATATGCCCTGCTAATAATCTCGTCATCAACAAAAGGACGAGCACCGTCATGGATGTAGATATAGCCATAGTCCGGCAACCGCTCTATGCCATTCCAGACGGATTCATACCGCTCGTTGCCGCCGGGAACAATTTTTTTCACTTTTGTAAGATTATATTTGTCCACAATCTCGTTTCTGCAGTATTCTTCTTCGCCTTTTCCGGTCACAAGAACAATCTCATCAATCATTCCCGAATCCTGGAACGCTTTTAACGAATAATAAAGCACCGGTTTTCCACCCATGAGCAAGTATTGCTTATGTACTTTTGTTCCCATCCGCTTTCCGCTTCCGCCGGCAAGCACAACTGCGGTACAGACTTCCTTTTCCATGCCGTTCTCCTTTATCCCATACTAATTCTGTAATTGGAGCATTTCTTTATGCTCAGAGGCAGTTGTTCATCCTGCCTCCCTCTTCCGGCCTCGTCTTTCGCTGATCAGCGTTCTCCCAGCTTCAGATTCGGCACGGCATTGAGATCCCACCCATGTCTCGTTCCTGCGATAAATTCGTAATACGCCGCAGCTCCAATCATAGCCGCATTATCTGTACAGTATATGGGCGAAGGATGGTAGAATCGTATCTGACGCTCTGCGCATGCCTCTTTCATAGCTGCTCTGAGCGCCGTATTGGACGCCACGCCGCCTGCAATGGCGAACTTGTACATTCCCATATCTTCTGCTGCCTTCATTGAATTTTCTACCAGTACTTCCACAACAGCTTTCTGGAAAGACGCGGCAATATCTGCTGGATCAAAGCTCTCCCCCTTCATCTTACAGCCATTGATATAGTTGAGCACCGCGGACTTCAACCCGCTGAAGCTGAAATCATACTCTGCACCTTCTATATGAGCTTTTGGGAACTTTACAGCATTCGGATTGCCTTCTCTGGCAATGCGATCGATCTTCGGTCCTCCGGGATATCCCAGACCGATTGCCCTTGCCACCTTATCATAGGCTTCTCCTGCCGCATCATCTCTGGTCCTTCCCAGGATCTCATATTTCCCATAGTCCCTGACACAAACCAGGTGGGTATGGCCGCCGGATGCTACCAGACAGATAAAAGGTGGTTCCAGATCCGGATGTTCAATATAGTTTGCAGATATATGTCCTTCTATATGATGCACTCCTACCAAAGGAAGATTTCGGGCATAGGCAATAGCCTTTGCCTCAGCAACTCCCACAAGAAGAGCGCCTACCAGTCCCGGGCCGTAAGTCACACCTACCGCATCAATATCATCCAACGTTACCTTTGCTTCTTGCAGAGCGCCTTCTATAACCTGATTAATCTTCTCTATATGCTTGCGGGATGCAATCTCCGGCACTACCCCGCCGTAAAGTTTATGGAGATCGATCTGAGAATAAATAATATTCGACAGCACTTCTCGGCCGTTGTGAACAACAGCAGCAGCGGTTTCATCACAAGATGTCTCGATGGCCAAAACATTGATATCTCTGATTTCTTTCATAATATATGCCTCTCAATCTTCAAACATCAGTTCAACAGACATGGAATCCTTTCCTGCCTTTGCATGTGGAAAAATCTTCTTCACTTCGTCCATATAAGGTTCCGGCCGGGTAAGGGACGGACTGTAGTGAGTCAGCCACATTTCTTTTACATGGGCGTCTCGCGCCAGCGCCGCCGCTTCATAAAAGGTCATGTGCTTATATTCCACAGCCTTCGACGCCTTTTCTTTTTCCCCATACATTCCTTCACAGATAAACAGATCCGAATCCTTTGCGTTTCTGCGGATTGATTCTGTGGGTCTGGTATCCGTTGTATAAGTAAGCTTGATTCCCTTTCTGGGCGGGCCCAGGACCATATCCGGCGTCAGCAGGCCTGTTTCTGACGCGATCGTCTCTCCTCCCTGCAGCCGGCTCCAGTATTTCTGCGGAATCCCCTGACTTTTTGCTCTTTCCACATCGAATTTTCCTGCCCGGTCTATCTCCAGGGTATATCCGTAGCAGAGAACATTATGGTTGACCCGGAATGCTTTCAGCCGATATCCGTTCATTTCAAATGTCTGCTCTGCCCCCTCGATCTCTCTGTAAATAATGGGGAACGGCAGCTCCGGGGCAATTACGCGGAGAGCGCCCACCACTCGCTCCAGCCCTTTTGGCCCGATCAGGGTAAGGGGCTCCCGCCGGTCCGCGTTTCCCATGGTAAGAAGAAGCCCCGGCAGGCCGCTGATATGATCTCCGTGATAATGAGTAAAACAGATCACATCAATAGGCTTAAAACTCCAGCCTTTCTCTTTCACAGCCACCTGCGTGCCTTCGCCACAGTCGATAAGCAGGCTGCTGCCGTTAAACCGCGTCATAAGCGCAGTGAGATAACGATAGGGGAGAGGCATCATGCCTCCGCACCCAAGCAAACATACATCTAACATACTGTCCCTCTGTCTAATCTTCTATCATTATATCTCTATATCAGCAGGAATTTTAAAGGACTTCAGCAGTTCATCATAGCAGGATTCACACAGATCAAAACTGTGCCGCTCTCCGTCTTTTTCAGAGAAATACCCCCATGTCCAGTCTACGCTGAAGACACCTTCTTCCGCCCGCCCGTTAATGACCGGAATCTCCCTGCCGCATTTATTGCAGATTATTTTTTTTACTTCTTTTGTTTCTTTTAACTGATACTGGCGCATACAATCTCCTCCTGTGCAGCAAATGTTTTCTGTAGTAAGTTACATTCTTGTTACGCCTATATTATAATTACTCTCCGGATGGATTCCTACTGGGAACTGCTTCCGCCTCTGTGGGCTGTTTTCCAGTTTCCCTGCTCATAAGGATACCATCCTCCTGCGGGTTGTCATAGAACCGCTGTCTGATTCCGTCCACCCGGAACCCCTCTGATTTGTAAAAAGCTCGGGCAGCCTCATTTCCTTCGCGTACATCGAGAAGAATCTTTGCAATATTCTTGTCCGCACATTTCTGTTCTAGAGCATTCATAAGCTTTCGGGCCACGCCCTGCCTCTGCAGCTCTTTTGTTACCGCGATTCGCGCGATCTCCGCTTCATCTGCCGCCGTATACGCCAGTACATAGCCCACTGTTTTGCCGGCTTTTTCAGCTGTCAGACAAATCGTTCCCGGCTGATTCACTGTCTCGAGGACAGATTTCTCACTCCAGGCATCCGGAAAAAGCTGATGCTCCATCTCCGCGATAGCAGCACAGTCCTCCGGCACAGTGGCTCTTATGACTGTCTCTGCCTTTCTCTCCCTTTCCGCCCGCTCTCTCTCAGCCTGAGAGACGCGCAGATATTCCGGCTTATGCTCAGCCGCCGTCTCGAATCGTCCGGTTTTGTAATAATGGATCCCCAGCGCGCCGACTACGGCAGCTCTCTGCCGGTTCATATATGAAGGTGCAAAGGAATAGGGCACCTTAAGTCCTTCTGCCAGCGCATCCCGGTAAACCGGAACTCCATCTCCCAGGAAGACAACTCTCCGCCCATAGTTGTTCAGGCGGCGGATCAGATCCTCCAGCGGTATGGCCATCTGCATCCGGATCACCTGAAACACAGGTGCCGCAAGATTCTGTCCTTCCCGTGTCCCCGCTTTAAGAGAAAAAGTATAGATGCCAGTATAAACCTGATTTCTTCTGGCGTCCATAATCGGGCAGATCAGATCCCCGCAGCCATATACACTGTAGGCAAGCGCATCTACCGTCGGCACGTGAATCAGTGGTTTATCCAACGCCAGCCCCAGTCCTTTCGCTGTTGCGGAGCCAATCCGCAGCCCGGTAAATGATCCGGGACCTCCTGCCACAGCTATGGCGTCGATCTCCTTCAGATCCAGTTCCACCATCCTGACCATCTCATCAATCATTGGCAGAAGAGTCTGAGAATGCGTTTTCTTATAGTCAATCGTATATTCCGCAATGGTCCGGTCTTCTTCTACGATCGCCGTGGTTGCGGTCAGACCGGAACTGTCTATTGCCAGTACTTTCATGATCGTCCTGTTTCCTTTCCATCCCCTGGCAAATGTCTGCCCGTGAGAGTACGGCAGCCGCTTACCAGGCTTATCGCATATCGCACAAAAGCGCTGCCGGAAAAAGAGGCGGCAAAACACCTCTGTTCACGACAGCACTGCTGTATCATTCCATTTCTGTTATGGTGATCTTTCTGTAGTCGAATCCCTGCTCCAGATCTTTCTCGATCAGGATCTCTGTCCGCTTGTCCGGAAGGATTTCCCGGATCAGATCCGCCCACTCGATCAGAGAGACACCGTCTCCCATAATATAGTCTTCAAATCCCACTTCATCCATCTCTTCCACATCGCCGATCCGGTAGACGTCAAAGTGATAGAACGGCAGTCTGCCCCCTTCGTACACCTGGACGATGGTAAATGTAGGACTGTTCACCGGTTCATCTATCCCCAGGCCCTTTGCCAGCCCCTGGGTAAAAACCGTTTTTCCCACTCCCAGGTCGCCGGTCAGAGTATATACCTGCCCCGGGCGAGATTTTTCTCCCAGCTGTTCACCCAGGCGGAACGTTTCTTCCGGGCTTCTCGTCTCTATAACCATACAGCTGGCCTCCTAGTGATGGAACAGACGGATACCGGTAAATGCCATCGCCATACCATATTTATTGCATGTAGCGATCACGTTGTCGTCACGAACAGATCCGCCCGGCTGTGCTACATACTTCACGCCGCTCTTATGCGCTCTCTCAATATTGTCGCCAAACGGGAAGAATGCATCAGACCCCAGCGAGACGTCCGTCAGCTTATCCAGCCATGCTCTTTTCTCCTCGCGGGTAAACACTTCCGGTTTCACCTTAAATGTGTTCTCCCACACACCGTCTGCCAGCACATCCATATACTCTTCGCCGATGTAAAGATCAATGGCGTTGTCTCTGTCAGCGCGGCGGATATCATCCTTAAACTGCAGTCCCATTACCTTCGGGCTCTGGCGCAGCCACCAGTTGTCTGCTTTCTGCCCTGCCAGCCGTGTACAGTGGATGCGAGACTGCTGTCCGGCACCGATACCGATAGCCTGTCCGTCTTTGACATAGCACACGGAATTGGACTGTGTATATTTCAGCGTGATCATGGAGATTGCCAGATCAATCTTCGCTGCTTCCGGAATTTCCTTGTTCTCCGTAACTACATTGGAGAAGAAATCCTTGTCAATATTCAGCTCATTTCTTCCCTGTTCGAATGTAATGCCGAACACTTCCTTGTGTTCCAGCGCCGCCGGCACATAATCCGGATCGATCTGGATAATGTTGTAATTGCCCTTTTTCTTCTGTCTCAGAAGTTCCAGTGCCTCAGGCTCATATCCCGCGGCGATCACACCATCTGACACTTCTCTTTTGATCAGACGCGCCGTATCTACATCGCAGACATCGGACAGCGCGATAAAATCACCAAAGGATGACATCCGGTCAGCGCCTCTCGCTCTGGCATATGCACTTGCGAGGGGGGAGAGTTCTCCAAGATCATCCACCCAATAGATCTTCGCCAGAGTATCAGACAGCGGAAGACCTACTGCTGCTCCTGCCGGTGATACATGCTTAAATGAAGTCGCAGCCGGAAGCCCTGTAGCTTTCTTCAGCTCAGACACCAGCTGCCAGCCGTTAAAAGCATCCAGAAAGTTAATATATCCCGGACGACCACAGAGTACAGTGATCGGGAGATCACTGCCGTCGCTCATATAGATCCTGGAAGGCTTCTGATTCGGGTTGCATCCATATTTCAGTTCTAATTCTTTCATCTCTTCATCCGCTCCTTACTGGTTTTTATTTACAATCCTTGTCTCATAGTTACCTGTCTCGATATCAATATAGCGGACAAAAAGAGATACCTTGTTGTCCTCGTTCAGACTGTTCCACAGAAGATCTGTAAATGCGTCCATATCATCCATAACGCCGATCAGCTTCGGCTCGCCCTCAAAGCTGGGGAGCGGGTCTCCGTCACACATATAAGTGTGAATAAAATGTCCCTCTCCTGCCGCCGGATTCTCATAGGCGAACGTATATCTGCAGCATCCCTCCGGGCTGCCGTTATTGCTCTTGAGGATCGACATCGCGTAATTGTAGGATCCGTTCTCGATGTGCATGATTCCTGATATACGGGGTGTATAATTCGGGCCGTCCGGTTCGAACTCCCGTGTTCTCAGGGACTGCTCAAAAGTAAGCTGTCTGTCCATTCCATCGTAAATGGTATCTGTCTGATCTCCATTGGTCACGATCGTCTTGTTCCCAAGGACACGAACCGGAGCGTAGATGATCAGGCTGGGGTCTGTCAATTTGGAGGGGTCAAACGCCTGCGTACGGATCCCCTCTCCGTCCTCTACAAAAATCCTGTTTCTGCTGTTCTCGCTGCGTCCCATGATAAAGTACGCCGCCACAGCCTTTGTTCCATCCGGAGTCTTTCCGAGAATGATTCCTCTTCCCGGATAAGAATTTTCCTTCAGTTCCTGCTCGATCGATAACATCTTCATCGCTCTGGTTCTCCTTTCCATTGGTTGTGTCTTATATTATTTTTCTTTCTTGTCTTTTTCTTTTCTGTCTTTCTCTTTCCGGCTGTCTTTCTCCTTGCGGTCGGCTTCCTCATCCTCTTCCTCCGGGGGAAGCACCTTCAGCCTTACACGGCTGATCCGGTTATCCTTCACTTCTTCCACAGCGAACTCCAGGTTCTGACACTGGATCACATCGCGGTCTTCCTTCGCCGGAATATGTCCCAGCTGCTCGATCAGATATCCGGACAATGTGTCGTAGTTCTCTGTCTCAAGTTTCAGTCCAAGTTCATCGTTCAGATCTTCAATCAGCACGCTGCCGTCGAGAAGATATTCATCCTCGCTGACCGCTTCAATCTCTGGTACGACTTCCTCGTATTCGTCATTGATCTCACCCATAATTTCCTCTACCAGGTCCTCAATAGTGACAATACCGGAAAAACCGCCATACTCATCCACGAGAAGAGCCATATGATGTCTGCTCGCCTGCATGCTGCGGAACAGCTCATCTGCCTCTTTCGTCTCCGGGACAAAGAACGGCTTGTGAAGCATCTCTCTTATATTTATCTGCTCAAGCCCTGATTTTCTAAGCTCGATCATCACATCTTTTACATGAAGCACACCGATGATGTTATCAATATTCTCCTCATAAACCGGAATCCTGCTGTGTCTGGACTCAAGGATCTCATCGATCAGTTCGTCAAACGGATCCTCAATATTGATAGACACCACGTCTCGCCTGGGCACCATAACCTCCCTGGCGGTCCTGTCGTCAAAGGCAAATACCGAGTCGATCATCTCCCGCTCTTCATCATCGAAGGTTCCGCTCTCGTTTCCCTGTTTCAGAAGAGCTTTTATCTCTTCCTCAGTAACCGCCTCTTCCTGGTCTTCCGTCTGCATATGCAGGATCTTGAGAACCAGCTTGGTGGATACAGAGAGCAGTTTTGTAAACGGTGACAGAATAATGGAAATATAGTGCACCGGCATAACTGTCAGCATACAGAAAGCCTCCGCCTTCTGAAGCGCGATCCTTTTGGGTACCAGCTCACCAAACACCAGATTAAAAAACATCAGTAACAGTGTGACTCCGTTGTGCGCGATCTGTGAACTGTACGGAATGTTAAATCCACGCATCCATTCTGCCAGAACAGGGGAGATTCCCGCCGCCGCAGAAGCAGATGAGTAGAAGCCTGCAAATGTGATCGCCACCTGAATGGTCGACAGGAACTTCGTAGAATCATCAAAAAGTCCTTCGATCACCTTTGCCTTCTTGTTTCCTTCTTCTGCCAGGGCCCGTATCCGGTTCTTATTGACCGATACGACCGCCATCTCGGCTCCCGCGAAGTAAGCGTTCAGCAATGTGAAAAATAACAACAGTAACAGTTCAAATAGAATCGAGTTTCCCGCAGGGTCTGCGTCCATAAAAAATACTCCTCCTTAAAATATATAAATATAATATCAGGAGAAGTATATCATGCAGACTGTATTTTCGCAAGTTCCGTTTCAGCTGCTCTTTCCCGTATGCTCTGCGATGAACTTTGTCATCTCCCCCACCGGAACTCCCAGAACATAGGAAAATTCACTGTAGAGAGCATGCTCAAGAAGCATCTGGTACTTTCTGTCCATGCTTGTGACACTGCCTCTGCTCTGCGTCCTCCGGTACAGCGTTTTCAGCACCTTTACCCAGTTTTCAGGACAGTAGTCAGAGATGCAGTTCTTGTACTCCTGCTCTCTTAATTTTTCATTTTTCACACTCAGCACATCAATATCCGGCATCCTGCTGATCAGGTCCATAGCCTCTTCCCGGCTCACCGGCTTACGGATATTTGTCTCGTCATCTGTCGGAACATAGGCCCGGTCCCGGGCATCTTCCACGGATTGAAGCGTATAATACTTTTTCTTCTGATCTGCAAAAGAAAAATCCAACGTTCCGATCTCTTCCACCTTGTATAAACCTCTGCACTTATAAACAACCGCGTCTCCTCTGCTGAGCATTCATATCCTCCTTCCATTTTTCTACTACTACTCAAAGTATAGCCAAAGAAAGGCCGGTACAACGTTTGTAACGGCCTTTTTCGCAGTCTTACCAGATATACTTTAACACAATTCCCGACAATAATGGTAATATTTTTGCAATTGTCAATTATTTTCGTCAATTATTCCTAATTATGTGACATATTGTTTTGTGCATTATTCCAGTCGGATTTTTGTCACTCCCCAGTTTTATACAAAGTTGGAGTTTACGCCGGCTTTATGATATTGGCACGTATATGGCACAGGTGACCGAACCATCTTCGTTTAAGGTAAACGTCGCGATTTTCAGAGATTCCATGCCCTTTTCATAGTCAAAATAAGCCAGCCGGTCTGACATTCCAGTTTTGCCGTCCGGAAACATCCGTGCCCGCTCCATATATACTCCGCCCAATTCCTCGCCATCTATCATATAATGATAGATAACTCCATCCTCATCTGCAGGTATAGTCCACACGGTGCTTTCCACTCTTTCGGCGTACTGATCAATATTCTCCGGCGTAATTTTCGCCATAAAGGCATCCACTTCCGACTGCTCCTGCACACTATCCTGATCTGAATCTTCATCCGGCATCAGATCAGCGATATACTGCTCCGCCGCTTCCCGATCCGCCTGTTTGGAATCAAGCGGAAGTGTAAACAGGGCGTTGACTCCTTCATAAGATTCCGTCCGGGTTATCGCTCCAGATGCTTCATCGTAGGAATATGCGGCTTCATCAAAGAAATCTCCGGAGAGTACACACAGATAAACTGTCCGGTCCGCAAACATCTCAAGATTATCACACTCTGTCAGGCGGTATAAGATACCATCCTGAGTGAACTCAACATATGCTCCATCCATCGAACCGATATTAACAAACAGCGGATTGCACCCCTCTATCAGCGGAGATATGAAAAATCTCTCGCTGTCATATTCCGGATCCGACAGTTGCTCCGGCATAGAGCTCCCGTCCGCCCTGCCGACCGCAGTGACCGCATAAGTACGGTCCGCCTGAACCTCACCATTTTTCTCTGTCAAATGGTCCGCAATCTCCTCCCCGGACACGATTCCAAGAAGGGTCACATCATAATCCCGGAAATGCTGCGTCTCATTGATCTTGACTGCATCTTCCGATTCAAAAGCCGCCGCCAGTTTCTTATCTCCTGTATGCTCTGCTGCTTCCTGCGGCGTCAGAAATCTGTATGCAGCGTATACTCCTGCCGATCCCAGCACCAATGTCAATGCAATAGCAAACACGATTCCCGGAGCCCATTTTTTTCTTTTTTTCATCATCCCATCCGTCTCCTTTACCTGATTGATGATCTTCCGGTTAAGCCGGAGATCAGGTTCTTCATTGGGAGCCAGGGCCTGTTTTAAAATGTCATCATACTTCTCAGTCATTTAAAACACTCTCCAATTCTCTTTCCAGCCGCTTTCTTGCCTGGTGCAGTCTGCTTTTTACAGTTCCCTCGGGCAGACGCAGGATCTCTGATATCTCCATTATCTGCCGTTCTTCCATATAATATAACAGGACCGGAACTCTCAGCCTGTCCGGCAGCCGTGAGACTGCCCTGCGGACAGCATTCAGCCGTTCCTCCTCCAGGATCCGTTCCTCCGGCAGGACGCTTACATCCTGCATCTCTTCCGCAGTGATTCTGTCTGCAGTCTGCTCGTTCAGTTCCTGCTCCTGCGCAATCCGCCTTCTCCATGCCCGTTTTCTCCGACGGTTTTTCCACAGACGGACAGCCACAGACAGCAGGTAACTTCTGATATTTCCGGCTATATCGATCCGGTCGATCTTCTCCAGCGCCGTCAGGAATGTATCCTGATACAGGTCATCTGCCTCCTGACGGCTGCCGCACAGACTGACACAGAAGGAATAGATCTCTCTGCCATATTCTGTTATAAATTGCTCCATTTCAAGATTGGTCATTTCGCTTTTTCTCCCGTAAGACGTCTCTGGGATCTTGCCCCTTCACTGATATATTGTAATAATTCTGGCGGAGGTTCAGATTTTTATCTCGTCAATAACATTTTCTTTCAGCATCCGCCTTGCCGGCACGAAAACCGCGGCCGATGCAATGACTATGTTCAGCGCCATGACCCCGGCCATTACCAGATCGGGCACTCCGGATGACAGATGCAGGAACTGTACGATATGCATCATGTAATAATCCATCACTCTGCGCAGGAACATATTATACAACAGGAAAATGAAGAGATCGGCCAGCAGTCCGTACATGATCCCTGTCTTCAGGATCATCCTGTAGAAACCTGCGTCCGTGATCCCCATGGCCCGGATAATGCCGTACTCTCTGCGGCGGGCAAGGATGGAGTAGTTCATGCTGTTGACGATATGGAACAGACTGATCACCAGGATGATTCCTGCGATCCCCGAGAAGAAGAGCTGCTGCTGATTCAGATAATTTCTCTGAGTCCGGATGGCCGTCGTATAATCCGTCAGCACAGCCTTCGGAACATCCCGGATCACCTGGAGCAGCTGTGCGCTGACTAGATCCGGCTGCGCGTCGTCAGCGGGAGACGCATTTACAAAGCTGTATCCTGTAATACCGAAACTTTCTTCCATCTGCTCATTGGTCAGGATCACGCTCTGTGTATTGCTCCACGCATCCACATTCATAAAGCTGTCTTCCTGGGCCAGCGGCCTGCTGACGATGGCAGCAATCTCGAACTCCTTCTCTACATACTGCTCACCACTTTCCTGAAATTTCAGCAGCTCATCTGTATAGCCGTCCATTTTCGGAACCTTCAGAGTGATCCTGTCTCCCGGCTTCTTTCCGTAGAAATAGTAATTTCCCTGGCCGTCCACATTGGCAACTGCAATGATCTGATCCTCCGCCTTCATCCGGGCCGGATCCACATCACCTTCCAGGATATAATCCTGAAGCTGCGCGATCATCCCGTCATCATAGCCGTAAACATCGTATTTGATCCCGTAGCTTCCATCCTCTTTCCGCACGCAGATTCCGCCGTATCTCTGGTTAAAGTAGGTATCGTTGTTCTTCTCATCGAAATAATACTGCCAGTCCGGATCGTGCAGGAACTCCTCTTCCGTCAGCTGAACTTCTCCTAATGTATACCTCGTTCCGAACGTATCTGCCGCATCCGGCATTTTGCGGATCGCGTCCACCACAGACTCCGGCAGAGTATCGGCAAGTGATGCGGAACGCAGGGATATCCGGTATTCCGATCCCAGTCCGTCGTCTGATTTCAGAGACAGCTCTGCGTGGATCTTCAGATTCTCCACCATATAAGTCGTGCATAAGAAAATGCAGCCGCCAACAGACAGGGACAGCAGGATCCCCAGCACCTTTCTTTTGTTGGAGAACATGAACTTCCGGACCACAACGCCTGCCAGGTCTGCATGACGCTTTGCATAAATCTTCCTGCGCCTGGCAAATGAGGTGTCTCCGCTCATCACCTCTCTGAGAGAATGCCTGCGGAGAGAATAAACCGTAACATATCCGGCCGCGGCAAGCGCCGCCAACATAAATACGAATCCAACAGCCGCCGCATCCCAGGCCACAAAGAAGCCGCTTTCCGAAGACGCGGTCTGTGCCAGCGTCTGATCCGCCGCAGTCAGCTGAGCTCCTCCGGTAAGAGATGCTCCGTAATCCTGAAATACTCCGGTCAAACTTCCGTAGCAAAGTCCGAGGATCCCGTTCCCGGCCAGACAGCCGAGAGGATATCCGATAAGGAACATGGTCCAAAGCTCAAGGACCAGAGTGGCTCCGATCCGTTTCTCACTGATACCCAGCGTCTGCATCATCCCATATTCCGCCGTCCTTTTTGACGCGGAAATATTGAACACACTGTACACAACAAACAGGCTGAACAGGCAGAGGAGCAGGATCATCCCGTAATAAGAGAGATTGTATTCTGATTCCAGTTTTAAAACAATGTAGGTAAAGTTCCCCTGCTCATTCGTCAGACCAAATCTGACAATATCCGGAATGCTGTCCGCCGGCTCTCCTCCCAGATACTGCGTCACCTCATCATTTGCCTCCGCTCCGTCAAATGGCAGCCCGTATTTCCGCTGAAATGCCTCCAACTGTCTGTACAGTTTTCCATCTTCCGCGAATTGGAGATAAAGGAACCTCTGGCTCCCTCGCCCGATAAAGGAGTCGCTCACAAATACCTCCATCTCACTGGCGCTGGCAGCCCACTCGCTCTGGAGAATCCCTGTTACAATGTATTCTGTGCCGCCTATGTCAATGGCATCGCCAACATTTCCTGAAAAGCCCAGATTACTCAGAACATATGCATCCGCCGCAATCTCATTTTCCGCTTCCGGGTAAGTCCCTTCAATCAGCTGGCGGTGTGCCATTTTCCGGTAATCTTCATCTCCATAGACAAAGTAGATGACATAAGGCTCGGACACTGCGTCCCGGATTTCCATCTTTCCGCACTGTTCCAGCGTATACCCGTCTCCCGCTTCGCCGCTTTGCACGCTGCTGTACGTTTCTGCGTCCGCCTCCATCTGGTAATGCCAGTCTCCGTAGATTGCTTTGTCGTTTGCGATCTCGCTCTGCCGGCTGCTGTACATCAGGGAAGCGATTCCCGAGAGCAGGCCGGCCGTCAGAAAGATACTGATAAATATTGCAAAGGTCTGACTTCTGTAGAATTTCATATATTTCCATGCCAGTTTCAGCATATCCCCTCACCGCCTTCCCCATGGAAACGGCGCCTTCCGGATACGATCTGGCCATCCTCGATGTGGATGATCCGGTCGCATGTCTGGGCGATTGCTTCATTATGCGTGACCATCAGGATGGTCTGGCTGTATTTCCGGCAGCTGGCCTTCAACAGCCCCATCACCTCCACTGTAGTAGCCGAATCCAGATTTCCCGTCGGTTCATCGCACAGAAGCAGGGCAGGCTTGTTCACCAGCGCCCTGGCGATCGCTACTCTCTGCTGCTGCCCTCCAGACAGTTCATGGGGATACTTCTTCCTCTTATCCCAGATTCCCAGCTCTCTTAACAGCTCCTCGATATATCTCCGGTTCAGGTGCTTTCCCCGGTCAAACGTCACCGGAAGAGCCACATTATCATATACATTTAGTACCGGCATCAGACTGTAGTTCTGAAAAACGAATCCGATATTCCGCCTGCGGAAGATAGTCAGTTCCTTCCTTGACAGAGAAGAGATTTCCCTGCCCTTTACAGATATGCTGCCTCCTGTGGGAGAATCCAGTCCGCCGATGAGATTCAGAAGCGTAGATTTACCCGATCCCGAAGTTCCTACTATAGCGATAAATTCTCCTTCCCCAACCTGCAGGCTCACCCCTCGGAGAGCTCTGACCTGATTTTCCTTTTCTCCATATACTTTTTCCACCTGTCTCAGATCCAGTATGTTCATCTGTCACCGCTCCTTTACTGTAAATAGCGCCGGCACCTTTGGATCTTCTCCTCTGTACCGACGCTATCAGTATATCCGACCGTTCTTTCAGTTTCTTTACAAATGCAGGATCAGTTCTTACAGTTTTGTAAGAACACGGAGAAGCAGCTTCCTTCTCCATATACAGAATCAACTGTCATGTATCCCTTTTCCTTCTCCAGGATCAGGTTCGACAGATACAGACCAATCCCGGACCCCTCCACATTCTCCGTGTCCTTTCCGCGATAAAACCGCTTGAATATTTCTGTGATCTCCTCCTGCCTGATCCCCATGCCGTTATCAGCGAAACGGATCTCTGTATACAGCTCATAAGGCCGGACAGATATTTCCACTCTTCCCCCTCTTTCTGTATACTTTACAGCATTTTCAAGGATATTGGCGAACACTTCCGCCGTCCACTTCCTGTTATGGAAAAGAGGCATGTCATCAAAAGGAACTACCGACAGCGTGATTTCCTTTTTCTCCAGCCTGTCATACACCGTGTCCACCGCATCCAGGATCGTCTGCCGGATGGGTGCATCCTGTACCGGGAAAGAATCAATATTCTGTTCCAGTTTCACCATCTTGGACAGTGACTCTATGATCCAGGTGAGCTTTTCCACCTGCCGGCTCATCTTCTTCAGAAATCCCCTGCGCTGCTCCGGATCCAGATCATCACTTCCAAGGATTTCCGAATAGATCGACAGATTGGCAAGGGGAGTTTTCAGCTGGTGGGACATATTGGAGACCAGGCTTTTCACCTGCTCCTTCTCCTCTTCTGCTCTGTCCTTCTGCTGCCCCAGTACATTCTGTATCTGCAGAACTCTGCTCACCAGAGCGGAAAACCCTCCCTCTTCCACGTCTGACTGCAGGATCGGCTCCCCGTTCAGCACACAGTCCAGCAGACGGTCGATCTTCTGATAAGTTTTTCTTTTTTCCCGGATGCCGTATCCCACAGAAAGGATCAGCAGCACCAGATCATAACTGCCCTGTACGATCTCCCGCAGCCCATCCCTCTTCGTCCCCGCGCCTGCCGCTTCATCTCCGTCTGCAGTGAATGAAAAAAGCAGGCCCTCTCTCAAATCTGTATCATCCTCAATAATCAGTATCTTGCTCATTTTCTCGCCCTCACAAGAAGCATCATCGGCCGGCGCATCTCGTCCTTCATACCGGGGATATCCAACATGCTCTCGTCAGGCATCGCCTCTTCCACTGCTTCCAGAGCAAATCCAGCATTCAGCAGTCCCATCAGGATCTGAGTCAGGGTGTGATGATATTTTCTGACCCTTTTCCCGAGAAAAAGCGTAGAGCGTTCTCCGGGATAATAGTAATTATCAACGGGCCAGTATTCCGGATTGCCGTCCTTGTCATAGATCCAGTCCTCGTTCACCCCGGCGGTAAAGGCCGGATGCTCAATATTAAGGAGAAAGATACCTCCCGGCTTCAGAGTCCGGCAGATCTTCTGATAAACGGTATCCAGATCTTCGATATAGTGGAGCGCCAGATTCGACACTACGCAGTCATATTCCTCCTCGGGATACTCATATTCTTCCAGTCCGCAGATCCGATAGGTGATCCGCTCATCTCCATTGATCTCCCTCGCACGGGCGATCATCTTCTCACTCAGGTCAATGCCCAGGACTGATGCAGCTCCCTGCTCTGCCGCATATTTGCAGTGCCAGCCGTAACCGCAGCCCAGATCCAGCACTTTCATCCCCGACATATCCGGGAACAGATTCCGGAACTGGTGCCACTCACCGGCTCCTGCCAGCCCGTCTCTGCTGCGGGACATCTGGGCATATGCGTCAAAAAATGTTTCATTATCGTAAATATTTTCCATTATGGTTCCTTTCAGTAAAATATATTGTTCCGTTTTCTCCGATCTCTTCAGCTTTTCAGCCGGTTCTTCAGATTCCAGTAATGAACCCCGAACTTGGCACAGATATAAGTGTAAAGCGCAAGCAGGACCGAATACAGGATAAGAAGGATCCACCTGTCTCCCCGCTGTTCATCCATAAGTCCTATAAACTGCGGAATGATAAGGCAGAACATGATAATAAGGATAGGGAACATCCTCGCCTGAAAAACACGCCTGAGCATCTCAAGCCTCGACTCGTCATCGCAGAATATCTTCTCGTCACCCTTCATCTCTGCCCTTGGCTTGCGGAAATAAGTATAGCCTACATACTCCATCAGATATTCCCATCCGCAGTCCTGAAACATCTGGATATACTCTTCTTTATGATTCAGGCCTTCTTCATTGTAGTCCAGCTGATACACCACATCTTCGGGCGTACACTTCTCAAAGAAATAGATCCCCGGCAGAGTCACATTTACAAACTTCCATCCCCGCCTGTGCATCCTGCTCAGATACTCTCCTTCTTCTTCATAATCCGTGATCAGGAACACTTTGAATTCTTTCTTCATTTCACCAAACCCGCTCATCCCAGCACCTCCTTTACATTCCTGTAGAGTCTCTCGATCCGTTTCGTCTCCAGGTCCAGCACTTCCTGTCCCAGCTCTGTAATATGATAGATCTTTCTCTTTTCTTCTTCCCTTACAAAACAGATCAGACCGTCCTTCTCCATCTTGGAGAGACTTCCGTACATGGTCCCCGGGCTGAGGATGATATCCCCGTCCGTCAGCTGCTCCACCTTCTGAACGATCCCGTATCCGTGCATCTCTTCCCGGAGACAGAGCAGGATATAGAAACCAGTCTCAGTCATCGGTACATAAACTTTTCTGATATGTGCATCCATGGCATCCTCCTCTATCGAAGCGCAATACATCGCAGTGCTATATATCTTAATTTATATATAGCACTGCGATGTATATCTGTCAAGATGTTTTTCTTTTTCAAGTAACCATTCAACCAAAATGCGGGCCATAATCTCCGGCTTTATCGAGGCTTTATTCCCGCGAGCAACGAGCCAAGCGGAGCGTAGACCTAGTACTCCGATGCTTGCATCGTTGCTAGTTTAATGCCCATATGCTTGCGCCGTCTTTTCCTAGGCACCCTCCAGGAACCGGTACTGAGACATGTAAAGCTCATAATAAAGTCCCTTTTTCTCCAGGAGTTCCTCATGGTTCCCCATCTCCTGAATCCTGCCGCCCGATACATACAGAATCCTGTCACAGTTCTGTATGGTGGAGAGACGGTGGGCAATGATGAAGGATGTTCTTCCTTTCAGCAGCTCATTCAGTCCTCTCTGCAGAGCGATTTCCGTTTCTGTGTCGATACTGGATGTGGCCTCGTCCAGGATCAGGATCTTCGGATCCGCAAGCAGCGCTCTGGCAAATGAGATCAGCTGCCTCTGCCCTGCCGAAAGCCTGCTGCCCCTCTCATTGACCTGAGTCTGATAGCCGTTTTCCATCTTCATGATAAAATCATGCGCGCAGACTGTTTTTGCCGCGCGTACCACATCTTCGTCTGTGGCTGTTTTATTTCCGTAACGGATGTTATCCATAATGGTACCCGAGAAGATAAAGCTATCCTGCATCATCACGCTCATCTGGCTTCTCAGAGAGTGGAGCGTCACCTTCGATATATCAATGTCATCCACATATATGGTCCCGCTGTCTACATTGTAAAAACGGCTCAGCAGATTTACGATAGTGGATTTCCCCGCTCCGGTAGGCCCCACTATGGCAAAGGACTGTCCCGGTTCTGTGGTGAAGCTGACCTGGTTCAGGATCTTCTCCCCGTCTTCATAGCTGAAATCCACATGGTCAAAGGTTACCTTTCCTTTGATCACAGGCATTTCCACTGCATCAGGAGCATCTTTTACAGCCACCGGTTCATCGATCGTCTCAAAGATCCTCTCCAGATAGGATATAGCTGTCAAAAGAGAATTGTAGAAATTGGCCAGCGTAGTGATCGGCGCCCAGAACCTGCTGATATAACTGGTAAACGCCACCATAACTCCGATGGACGCCGTTCCGGTGCCGCTTCGTATCCAGCTGACGATCACAACATAGAGGAAGATCGTCGTGACCATGGAGATCATATCCACCGTCGGCCCCATCATAAAATTATACCTTACCGCCTTCATCCAGGACTGACGGTAGCTGTCGCTGAGACTGTTGAATATCTCCCGGTTCTTCTCCTCTCTGACAAAGGACTGTGTCACACGCACGCCATTGATACTCTCGGAAATATAAGCGTTCAGGTTGGACTGCTTATTACTCTGGATCTGCCATGCCAGATGCTGTTTCTTCTTAATCAGAATTGTAAATGCCGCCAGTACAGGAAGCCCGCACATACACATCAGTGTCAGTCTCCAGTCAATTGCCAGCATAAAGACAATGATAAAGATCAGGCTACACAGATCTGTGATGGTGTTGATCAATCCGTTAGAAAGAAGATCACTGATATTATTCACATAGTTGACCACTCTCACCTGGATCTTTCCGTGAGGCCGGCTGTCATAATAAGAAAAGGGCAGCTCCTGCAGATGTTCGAACAAATCTGTCCTCAGCTGATGGATCACTCCCTGCCCCACCTGGCTGGTCAGCCGGATCTTAATCCTCAGCGTGATCACCGAGTACAGGATGATCAGCATACTCAGCCCGGAATACATAAAAATGCTCCTCATATCCTTTTCCGGTATGCTCCTGTCGATCACGTTCATAAAAAACTGCGGGATCAACATCGTCAGCGCGCTTGCGGAAAGCATCAGCACCGCCGTCAGGATCAGCTTTCCTTTATAAGGTATCAGATATCTCCCGACCCGGGCCAGCTGCCGGGCATCAAAGCGCTCCTCCATGATCTCGTCTACATCGTATTTATTTCTTGCCATGTTCTGTCACCCCTTTTCCGTACTGATGAGCAAATACCTGTGCGTAGTACCCGCCGCTGTTTACCAGCTCCCGGTGCGTTCCTCTCTCTGTGATCCGGCCATGCTGCATCACATAAATCTGATCCGCATCCTTCACCGAGGAGATCCGGTACGCGATAATAAAGACTGTGTGGTCTTTTCCGATATTCTTCAGCTGTTTCTGTATGTAAGACTCTGTCTCCATATCTACCGCTGAGGTAGTGTCATCCAGGATCAGGATCTCCGGATCCTTTACCAGCGCCCTGGCAAGTGATATCCTCTGCTTCTGTCCTCCGGAGAGGCCCACGCCCCGCTCGCCTACGATAGTGTCATATCCATCCGGCGTCTCCTTGATAAAGTGGTTGGCGTCTGCTGCCACAGCTGCCTTTTTCACAGTCTCAAAATCACAGTCCGGGCGGCCATATGCCAGATTTCCCTCAATGGTATCCGAAAAGAGAAACACATCCTGCATAGCCATACCGATCCGGTCCCGCAGCTTCTTCAGATCTGCCTTTCTCACGTCCACGCCGTCCACCAGAACTTCTCCTTCCGTTGCATCATAAAATCTGCACAGCAGGTTCATCAGGATGGATTTACCCGAGCCGGTAGGCCCGATGATCCCAATCGTCTGCCCCCTGCGCGCGTGGAAACTCACATCCCGGATGAGCAGCTCGCCGTCCGGAGCCCGGTAGGACACGTGCCGGAATTCCACATCCCCTTTTAATTTGTTATTGCTGTTTCTATTTCCCAGGTCGACATTTTCTCCGGCCCCAGACTTTTCCGTTTTGTTTTCTGCCGCTTTATTGCCCGCCTCTCTGATTTCTGGGTTTTCATTTCCAGCTGCTTCATTTTCTGCAACCTCGTTCTTGATGGAAGGCTCCACGGAAAATGTATCGTAGATTTTTTCCACGGAGGTCACAAAGCGCTGGATATCATTGATATACCATCCGGCCATGCGCAGAGGGCTGTTCAGCATCCAGAGATATCCGTTGACAGTCACCATATTTCCTACGGTTATCTCCCCTGCCACTGCCAGATATCCGCCGTAAAGCATCAGCACGACCATAAGAACATTGGAAAACAGCTCGAACACCGGTACATATTTTTCCCACACCCGGGCACACGCAAGCTCCGCATCCCTGTAGGCGTCGTTTTCCTTCTCAAACTTTTCCATCTCATAGTCTTCCTTGGCAAATGCCTTCACCACCCGGTTGGCGCTGATATTTTCCTGCACAAAAGCATTCAAAGAAGAGAACTGCCGCCGGATCCCCCGGAAGGCCGGCTTCACCGCTCTCATCTGAAGGACTGTAGTCAGCGCAGTAAACGGGAGAATACACAACATCCCCAGGGCAAGTTTAATATTTACCGTAAAGATCATAAGCAGCGCAAAAGAAAAATACAGGATATTTTCAAACACCGCATAGATAGTAGCCGCCGTAAAATTACGGATTGCTTCCATATCTCCCGTCTGCCTGGACATCAGATCACCGGTACGGTTCCGGTCAAAAAAGTGAAAATCCTCAGACAGCAGCTTCTCATATATCTCATCTCTCATTTTATAAATGATTCCCTGAGAGCAGATCTCGAAATTATAGGGCACACAGAACTTCAATATACTTCTGGCAGCTGTAGCCCCGATCAGGATCATAATAAGAACAGGTAGTTCCTCATATTTTCCTCCCTGGATCACACCGTCTACGATCTCACCGGATATATTGGGACTGACGATGGCCAGCGCCGCCATCGCTGTTACGAGGACCAGCCCGAAGATAATGCGCGGGCGGTATTGTTTCAGATACGTCAAAAACCATTTCATCGGAGTCATTGTTCATACCCTCCCTTTCTTCTTTTCAGTAAATTTCTGTAAACAACATGATAAGGAATCCATCCCAAAATAAAATGTATTTTCTTGATATATTTTTGTATTATTCTGCATTATGTATTTACAAATCAGGGGTTTCAAACTAGAATATTAAGAACGAAAAAAGTGAGGTGTTTTCCATGTGCCAGCAGCAGTATGACATCACCTATGAAGATCTGAACCCGGTTTTTCTGTACACCACTCATGGGATCCGCCGTTCGTCAGAGCAGCCCCACAGCCATGATTTTCCGGAGATTGCCGTGATCCTTGACGGCACAGGCGAGTTCTGCGTAGACGGCAGCACTTTTCCTGTCAAAAAGGGGGATCTTCTGCTCTTTAACCCGGGCGTGATCCATCAGAGCAGACATATATCCGATACGCATCAGGCGGCCGAATTCTACACCGCTTTTACCAACCTGCGCTTCCGGAATATGGACGAAAACCAAATCTGCTTCCCTGGCAAAACTTTCCTCCTGCACCCAAAAGAGAAAGTATTTCTCCAGATTTCCCGCCTGGCGGAAGCGATGATGTCAGAAGCCTGTCACACAGAGCCGGGACGTTACTTTATGCTGAAGTCTTATCTGACTCAGCTGATCCTGCTGCTCTACCGGGAGCAGGCCGGCTCCTCCAGCGCCGCCGGGACCGGGTATTACTTCGAATCTAACAATAAGAAATATATCGTAGAACAGGTAGTAGACTACTTTGAGCGCCATTTCTCCGAGAAGATTTCTCTGGACCAGATTGCGCGCAACATGTACCTGAGCCCATTCTATATCTCCCGCCTGTTCAAAAACGAAGTAGGGGATACCCCCATTAATTACCTGATCACCTTGCGTATGAAAGAAGCCAAACAGCTGCTTCTTGCCCGACCGGACGCCAGCGTCCAGGATATCGCTAAAAGCGTGGGCTATGAGGACGCTTACCATTTCAGCAAGGTTTTCAAGAAGCACTTTGGCGTCTCTCCATCCAACTTCAGAAAAAGCCGGGAAAAAATATAACGCACAGACATCTGATTTTCTCTGTCTGTGCGTTACATTTATTCATGCATTATATTTACATCTGAAGCGGCTGCGCGATATGTCCATACGCTTCAGGAAGCCGGTCCGCATATACCGGGTATCTTCCATACATTTCGATTTCCTTCTGCACTTCAGCTTCTGCAAAAACGATTCCTTCTTCCCATCCTGTACACGCTGCCTCTTCTCCAATAGGAGTAGGACGCGTAATGCGGCTGTGTCCACAATAATATACATCTCCCACTTTTCCAATCTGATTTGACGAGAGGAAGAAGACTGTATTTTCAGCAGAACGGACTTTATCGTACATGTTATAAAGTCCAAGATACATATCGTTATCATCCTTTGCATCTGTATTGCTTCCTACAGGCCAAGCGGAGGGCATGGCTATTATCTCGGCACCCTGTGCATACAATTCTCGCGCCGATTCCGGAAAAGCCTTATCATAACAGATCATCAGTCCGATTTTTCCTATCTCCGTATCAAATACAGAAAACTTGTGTCCCCGCCTGTAAATCGGTTTTTCAGGCGCTGTCTGGTGAACTTTACGATATTTTCCAACATACCCTTCCGGTCCGACAAGTACAGCCGTGTTGTAAAGGATTTCTAATTTCTCAGATTCACGCTCTGTCATGCTCCAGACAATGTACATATTCTTCTCTTTTGCCTTGCCTATCAGAAGTTGTGTACTTGCTCCTTCTGGTATCAGCTCGGCATTTTCCAGCTGATATATCCGGTCCTCTTCCGTAACTTCCGGGAAACTCCGGGGCGGAGCCTGGAGCGACTGTTCCGGGAAAACAATAAGCCGGGCGTTTTTCTCCGCCGCGATATCAATATACTTAAAATATTGCTGAAGATTGGCCTCCTTGGAATAAACAGGTGTGAAGCTTGTTGTTGCAAGTGTAATTTTCATGACATGATCCCCTTCTCATAATTTTTGCAGGGAATCTATTTCCCGACAGAACCGCATGACATAACAGAGTGCCACATTTTCCCCGCATTTTGTTATTTCTTAATGCCCATCTTAGCATCCGTAATTGCCAAAGGCAAAAGAATAAATACATAAGAACCTGATAAAAGTGGATTCCATCTGATAAAAAGATCCTGAAATATGATTCAAATATTTCATAGCATCGCGGGTTCAAAAAGAGCAAGACATTTTTCACGCCTTGCTCTTAAAATCTCATCATATATTAGTTTTATTATCAGAAAGCTGTTTCTTACGAAGCGGACTCTTCCTTCAACTCTCTGATCAGGCCGATCCTGTTCGTCTTGAAGTGGAAGAACGGTCTCTTGTCAAGCTGAATGATATCTGCCGGACGCATATACTCATCCAGACACGCATCAACTTTATCCCTGATACTGTCGATTGAATATCCTTCCTCTAACACAACATAGAGATATGGAACGTAATATCCCGGATGATCTTCATCATCGATCAGCACAAAGAACTCATCGTCGATTCCTTCGATCCGTGCATTTGCTACTCTGTTTTCCATCGGGAGAACAGCCAGATCTCCGCCGCCGTAACGAGGTGCATATCCTCTGTTCAGAACATACATTACACCATCCTCGTCCATATATCCGAGATCTCCTGTATGAAGCCAGATATTTCCGTCCTCATGTTTCTGAAGAGCTTTTGCAGTAGCTTCCGGATTATCATATCCAAGCATATTTCCCGGTCCTGTCTTGCAGATCTCGCCCAGCTGATTATAAGTAAGCTCTTCCTGAGTACCCGGCTTAAATACACTTACCACACTGAGCGGCATGGGGATTCCAACGTTTCCATCTCTGATCGGCTTCGGAGCCATCGGAAGGGAAAATGTTGATCCCGCCTCGCTGCTGCCGTAACCTGTCGTAACACGGATGTTACAGTTGTGAGCATGAAGGAACTTTTCCATATTTTCCAGCTGAATATTATTGCATGCCTCACATCCCGGGCCTGCCGCAAGCAGGTGTGACATATCATAATCATCCGGGATGCGTCCGTTGCGCATTACATTCTCAATAAACATCGGAATGATCGGCCAGTTATTTGCTTTATATCTCATTAATTCCAGATCAACGTCCTCCGGATAGCAGAAGGGATCCATGATCAGCAGCTTGTTCGAAGACAGCGGAAGAAGAACCATGGACACCACAACAGCAACCAGTGCAGGAGGCAGACATGTAACCATCCAGTTCGGACGGAATTCCTCTGCTCCGCCATAGAAATTCATCTGGCAGATAATTCCCAGCATCGTTTCTGCTGAATGGATAACCTGCTTGGAAGGACCGGTGGATCCGCTTGTATATGCGCGGAACAGTGGGCGTTTGATATCAGCCGGCGCCTCTACCGTTCCAGTATACGTTTCGCCCTGTGAAATAAATTCATCCCATGTCACCACAGCGGAACCGGCAGCACATTTTGAAGGATAGCAGTCATTCAGACATGCCTGCACGTGCGCCGGCATCTCATCCCTGCTTCCACTATGTACTGGGGAGAGAAGTACAATTTTTTCCACCTCACTGTTATCCAGGAACTCATGCATTTCCTTATTAGACATAAAGTCATGAGCAATAATTACTTTTGCCTTTGCTTTTCTGGCTGCTTCCACGTTTTCTTCTACGGTATTATCGCGGCAGAGAACAGACGCTCCAATCTTCTCTGCGCCAAGCAGAAGATAAAGAAATTCAGGTACCAGACGAAGGTACACCGGAATCTGATCTCCCTCACCGAATCCAATTGCCTTCAACGCTCTTGCGGTCTTATCCGCCTGCTCAAAAACAGTTTTCCAGCTGATATTTTCGCCATAATAATGTATTGCATCTACATCCATTCCCGGACAGCAGTTTCTGAGATACTCATTGATCGTACAGTTTGGCTCTTTGATCATCTGCATCAGCATGTCCGGATAGTACTGCATCCAGGGACGGTCAACGCTGGGTTTTCCACTCAACACTCTCTTATCACTCATAATCGTCACCTCATAATTTTTCATTTTCACAGTGCAATATCCTAACATGACTTTCTTCGTATGGCAAAAGAAAAATTTGAGTAAAAATGATTCATTTTGAGTAAATATGGGAAAATATGAATCACGCTAATTTTGGCTTATGGCAAAATTCTAAAATCAATGCTGTCATATACCTTTGTCTCTAACCGATCAAAAGGAATCGTCACCACGATACTATTCTCTCTCAGCTTTGCTGGATCCGATCCGAAAAGCCTAAGCCCGCCCCAAAATCCAGCATAAAATAAATTTGCCATTTCATCCGTAATCTATCTCGGATGGATAATCCGTGTGCCCTGATCCAGATCATATTCCTCTAGTTTTTGCTCTCTGTTACAAACAATCTTATGTGTATATGAAATGCCGGAACAATCGAGAATATTTTTCAGAATTTGATTTTCCAGCTGCAGCTCATTAATCTTCCTCTACTATAGACTAATATTTTTAATAGAGCTTCCTCATTCAGGTGTTCCTCTCTTATCAGTTCTTCCGCTTCTTTTTTCTGTTCTTTTTGCGCAAATTGATAAAATGCATCCAAAGCACTTGCTTTATCCTTTATTTCATCTAAAGACGTTTGATTAATAAAATCACAATCAAACTTTCCTTACTGCAATACAAACTAAAAGTAAAGATAATCATCACTCTCAGGCCATATATGGCGCTTTCAGCAGTTAACGTACGCAGGACAAGCACCTCCACGCAGAGAACGCCTTTTTGACCTTCTACAGCCTTTTTAATGTTCTGCTGCCTTGTGGAGCTTCTATAATCTACAGTAAATATTTGTAAACAAGTCTTTCTATCGTTCTGGTGTCCAGAACAATTTTCCCTGTCTCAAATGTAAGTATCAGCCGCTCGCCGGGATAAATGCCGTTTTCTTCATATGCCTGTATTTTTCTTACCGCATTCTGCGCATATACCGGGTCATCCATTCTTCCGTCATGCTCCCAGTAGATTTCCTGCTTTGTCTTTCTGGAAAGAAAAGTGAAATCCGGATGAACTGTACCAAAACGTTTTAAATACAAGGGGCATTCATATTTGTATAAAATACCGTTTCGGTAAAAAAAGTCTGCAAGGATTTTTTCTGATTTTGAACGCACTCGTTCACCTTTCTCTGTTAATATGACAGGCATATCTTCCCGAAATTCTTTTCTCTTGTAATCTTCAGCAGCCCACTTGTTTAATTGCTGTTCCCAGACAGGTTCAGCCGGCTCAATCAGCTTCTGTCTTTCAGGATGCTCAGCCCAAAAAATTTTTTCAATTTCTTCCTCGTCATAATCTTTTGTAATCCTTCTGATCTGGGACAACCTTTTTTCAGCAAGCTTCATTATCTTTTCATCGTAAGATTTCTGGGCCAGTCTGTACGCCAGTTTCTCCTTCTCTCTCGGAAGATATTCCCCATTTTTTCTTCCTCCCGGCACACAGTAATAATACTGAACGCATTTGTTACTGCTGGACAAACGTAGTTTCCCCAGCGGAGCATCTTTCAATTGTTCCGAAGTCTTCTGAAGTATCTTCTCCAGTCTGTCCTGCTCCTGTAATAACATTTCTCTAAGACCTGCCATATGAGTTTCCTTTCTATTTTTTTACATTTCCTGAATAAAACATGTCTGAAATAATAGACACTGTCCTGCTATAGAGTAACTTGTAATAATAACTTCTGGAATTTATATTGATTTACGGTTGTGAATTGATTTATAGACTGTAAAACCGTAGTCTTTTATTGCCATATACGGTTAAAATCAGGCGGGCTAGTATCTGAGCCGTATCCCGTTCCTGATTCTTACGGTTGAATTTGGAGTTTCTGATATCC
Organism: uncultured Mediterraneibacter sp.; assembly: GCA_944381495.1. Taxonomy (GTDB): domain Bacteria; phylum Bacillota; class Clostridia; order Lachnospirales; family Lachnospiraceae; genus Mediterraneibacter. Next base: position 27,461 of record CALWLJ010000023.1, read on the forward strand.
GAACCGTATCCTCACCACGATACTTGCGGTTGAATTCTAGTTTCTGATATTTGAACCGTCCTCCCACCACAATTCTTACGGTTAAAATTCGAGTTTCCGGTATCTAAACCACACTCTCACTACAATTCTTACGGTTAGGAATTGTTTTTCTTGTTATAGATTCGTTCCGGCAGTTCATCTGTTACCAAAACTGCCTGCATATATATGAAATGATTTCAGATTTGTTTGAAAAATCCCGGAAGCCAACACTTCCGGGATAGAATATCTTTCGTAATCCTGCGCGAACGCTTTGATTAACGTTTGGAGAACTGCGGAGCTCTACGAGCTGCTTTGAGTCCGTATTTCTTACGCTCTTTCATTCTCGGGTCACGAGTCAGGAATCCTGCGCTCTTGAGAACCGGTCTGTAATCAGCGTCAGCTTCAAGAAGAGCTCTTGCGATACCATGACGGATCGCGCCAGCCTGTCCTGTGTAACCGCCGCCGTGAACGTTTACGATAACATCGAATTTGTCTGTTGTCTCAGTCGCAACGAGCGGCTGGCGAACAACAACCTTCAGTGTCTCAAGTCCGAGATACTCGTCGATGTCTCTTTTATTGATAGTGATCTTACCTGTTCCAGGTACAAGATAAACTCTTGCTACTGATTTTTTTCTTCTTCCTGTTCCGTAATATTTTGCGTTAGCCACTGTTATATCCTCCTTTCAACCTCTACCTAAAATGTCAGAACTTCCGGCTTCTGAGCCTGATGTGCATGCTCTGGGCCAGCGTATACATGAAGCTTCTTGATCATGTCTCTTCCCATAGGTCCTTTCGGGAGCATTCCCTTAACAGCCAGCTCGATAACCTTCTCAGGTTTCTTTGCCATCATCTCGGCAAGTGTTGTCTCTCTCATTCCTCCAACATAATCGGAGTGATTGTAGTAAATCTTCTGCTGAAGTTTCTTACCTGTAACTTTTACTTTCTCAGCATTCACAACGATCACATAGTCTCCTGTGTCGATGTGCGGTGTATATTCCGGCTTGTTCTTTCCTCTGAGCACTCTAGCGACCTCAGATGCAAGACGGCCTAATGTGCAGTTCTCAGCGTCAACCACATACCATTTTCTTTCAATCTTGTCAGGGTTAGCCATATAAGTTTTCATGGGTGTTCCTCCTATAATAATCATCAGATAACATTTACAATATATATGTGAAATCAGCATACTCCGGGGCTTATGGCGCATACTGTTTCTCCCTTTTGTCACGCTGTAATATTATAGTACCAGAATTCTGCCCTGTCAAGAAGTTTCTGCCCGGGTTTTTATTTTCTTTTCCGTATAACGACTACTGCGATCACAGCTGCCGCAGCCGCCACCAACAGGACGATCCACGCCGTAACATTTGTGTCATCGCCGGTCTCAGGAACAGCAGCCGTCTTTCCATATCCAACAGCCCCGGAATCCGTTTTCACAGAGGTTCCTGATGTTCCTGCCGAAGCTGACAGCTTTACCTTATTCAGCTCCAGCCGGTCTACCTTTTCTGTTGGTTCCAGCCGGTCCGGAAGCTGCATCTGAGCCTCGTCCTTTTTCTGAGTAATGGCATAGAGTCCCAGCTCTTCTGTCTCAAATACTGCTGTTCCGTCTTCCAGCCGGATCGTCTGCTCTGTCCGGCTGCCGTCCATACCGATCTTGTAAACCGCCAGCCGGTCCGAGCCATATCCGGCAGGAACAGGGATCTTCACTGTTACTGCTCCTGCCGGTGTCACGCTCTGTCCGGTCATGTCCCACAGCCCCAGATTATAAATCCGAAACTGATCCTGCGTAGCAGAAAGGAGCATGCTCAGCATCTCATATTCTTCTCCGCTTTCAATAGGAGTTACCACAAAAAACGACGGCACAGATATAATACCAGCATCGGCTTCAATTGCAATGCCTGTTGCAGGATCTGAAGCAATATAAGGATCCCCCGTATCGGACGGAATTTCCGGATCAGTCAGACCAGAATCCCCATTTCCGGATCCTTCCCCATTTTCCGGGCAGGAGGGCGTGTCAGTATCGGCTGTTCCGACCTCAGTCCCGTCCTGATCAATGTCTGTCTCAGATTCTGTCGTGCCGCTGTCTGTATCCATTTCTTCATCTGACGCTGTATCATCATTTTCTAATACTGTATGATTTTCCTGACAGCTTTTACCGCTTTCTTCTATTATAATCTCCGTTTCTGACTGATCCGTTACATTTCCAGTATCCTGCCTTGCGGTTTCCGCATCCGCTTCTTCACCCGCAGCGGAATCTCCCGCTTCCGTCTCCGCAGCATTATCAGACGCAGTCTGTCCGTCCGCATATACCGGGATTCCCGCCGCAAGGAGCACCCCCGCCAGAAGGAATACTGCCAGCTTTCTCATATCTATTACATGTTTTTTCATGAATATCCCTCCATTCATTCTGATCAGGTTCCTGATGGCTTTCGACTTCAGGCATCAGGAAATATAACATTTCATTAATATTTTAGCATGTTTTTAGTATATTCCCCAAAAAATTTACTGTCAATTATTACTATCTTTCATTCTGTATATCATTAAGTTTTCATCATTTTTCATAAAAAATTGTTCTTTTTTGTCTCCATTTATGATATACTGATAAAGATTTATGTCTGCCGTAAGGCGGACAAAGCCTGATACACAAACATGACTATTAATGAAAGAAGGTACTGACTATGTGGGCTTACAACGAAACTTTTTATCAGATATATCCTATCGGATTCTGCGGCGCTCCGGTACACAACGACGGGGTGACTGCGCACCGCATCCTCAAGATCGGTGAATGGGCAGAATATTTGCAGGAGCTTGGGATCGGTTCTATCATCCTGAACCCGATCTTCGAGTCTGACAACCACGGCTATGACACGAGAGATTTCAAGAAGATTGACTGCCGCCTGGGAACGAATGACGATTTCAAGAAGGTCTGTCAGCAGCTCCACGACCATAACGTGAAGATCATGCTGGACGGCGTTTTCAATCACGTAGGCAGAGGATTCTGGGCCTTCAAGGATGTCCAGGAGAAGAAATGGGACTCCCCGTACAAGGACTGGTTCAAGATCAACTTCGATGGAAACAGCTGCTACAACGACGGCTTCTGGTACCAGGGATGGGAAGGCCATTATGAACTGGTGGAGCTGAATCTTCAGAATCCGGCTGTAGTGGATTATCTCCTGGAATGTGTAAAGATGTGGATCGATGAGTTCGAGATCGACGGGCTCCGGCTGGATGTGGCTTACAGCCTGGATCACAACTTCATGCGCAGACTGCGTTCCTACTGTGATCAGATCAAACCGGGATTCGCGCTGATCGGCGAGGTTCTCTTCGGTGATTACAACCTGATCGTAAACGACGAGATGCTCCACAGCTGCACAAACTATGAGTGCTATAAAGGAATCTATTCCAGTTTCAACAGTATGAATCTTTTCGAGATCGCCCATTCCCTGAACCGTCAGTTCGGACCGGAACAGTGGTGCATCTACCGCGGAAAGCATCTCATGACATTTGTTGACAATCACGACGTGACCAGGATCGCCAGCATCCTGACGAACAAAAAACACCTGCCCCTGGCCTACGGCATTCTCTTCGGCATGCCGGGCATTCCCTGCATTTACTATGGAAGCGAATGGGGTGAGGAAGGTGTGAAGGCACCGGACAACGACTATGCTCTGAGGCCTTGCTTTGATGAACCGAAGCCAAATGAGCTGACAGAGTTCATCCGTCACCTGATCGCGGTCCGCAGGACGAGCGATCCCCTCTGCAACGGTGTTTACCGAAATGTAGTGATCACCAATCATCAGCTTATATTTGAGCGCAAGAGCGACAGCGGCAGAGTTCTGGTAGCCGTCAACGCCTCTGACTCCGAATACACAGCGAACCATGGTGAACTTCAGGGAACTTATGTCAACATGCTGGAGGAAGAGCTGCCGGATGCAGACTTCTCTAAGGCCGCAGATAAAGCAGACGCCAACGCTTCAGAAAACGTTACTTCAAAAGCTGATGTTTCCGCAGCAGAGCCGGCATCCGATGCTGCTCCCGCCGCTGATGCTGAAGAGCCGGTGAAGAAGTCTCCTGAACCGGTCACACTCTCCGGACAGCTTGTCATGCCGCCTTACAGCGTTCAGTATCTCAGGGCGCTTTAAACATTGATACCGACCAGGCCGGAACAACAGTAAGATAGTAAGAAGTATAATATAATTTAATAAGAAGCCTCCGCGGTTTACCGTCAGATACCGTGAATGTATCAGACCGGAAACCGCGGAGGCTTCTTTCTGCTTAATTCTCTCTTTATGGATTATATATGGATAATATCTCCAGCTTTCTCTTCCGCCAGGGATCCGGATCCTTCCCTTTATTTTACTACTACACGGCGGAAGTTCTTCTTTCCTCTCTTGAGTACGATTCCATCTCCTGTAAATGTGTCCTTTCCGAAAGAAGCATCGATAGCAGCTACCTTCTCTCCGTCAACGGTAACGCCGCCCTGCTGTACTGCACGTCTCGCCTCAGATCTGGAAGGTACAAGACCGCTCTTCACAAGTACAGTAAGGATGTCGATCGTTCCATCCTGGAAATCCTCGTCTGTCAGCTCTGTAGTAGGCATCTCTGCCGCATTTCCCTTGCTGAACAGCGCCCGGGCGCTCTCCTGGGCTTTCTTCGCCTCTTCCTCGCCGTGAACAAGCTTGGTCAGCTCGTATGCCAGGATCTCTTTCGCTGTGTTCAGCTGCGCGCCTTCCCAGGAGTCCATCTTGTCGATCTCTTCCAGAGGCAGGAAGGTAAGCATGCGGATACATTTCAGCACGTCCGCGTCAGCCACATTTCTCCAGTACTGGTAGAATTCGAAAGGTGAAGTCTTGTTGGGATCAAGCCATACCGCGCCGGACTGTGTCTTGCCCATCTTCTTTCCTTCGGAGTTCAGAAGCAGAGTGATCGTCATGGCACCAGCGTCCTCGCCAAGCTTTCTGCGGATCAGCTCTGTTCCCGCCAGCATGTTGCTCCACTGATCGTCGCCGCCGAACTGCAGGTTGCAGCCGTATTTCTGGAACAGTGCGTAGAAATCATAAGCCTGCATGATCATGTAGTTGAACTCAAGGAAGCTTAATCCTCTCTCCATCCTCTGCTTGTAACACTCTGCCGTCAGCATTCTGTTTACAGAGAAATGCGGCCCCACTTCACGAAGCAGCTCGATATAGTTCAGATCAAGCAGCCAGTCCGCGTTGTTCACCATAAGGGCCTTGCCGTCTGAAAAGTCGATAAAACGGCTCATCTGCTCCTTGAAGCAGTCACAGTTATGCTGGATCTGCTCCGGCGTCATCATACTCCTCATATCCGTTCTTCCGGAAGGATCGCCGATGTAGCCTGTACCTCCTCCGATCAGAGCGATCGGCTTGTTTCCCGCCTCCTGGAGACGTTTCATCAGGCACAGCGCCATGAAATGTCCCACATGAAGGCTGTCCGCCGTAGGATCGAATCCGATGTAAAATACCGCTTTCCCGTTGTTCACAAGATCACGGATCCGCTCCTCGTCCGTCACCTGAGCGATCAGGCCTCTTGCCTGAAGTTCCTCATAAATTCCCATCGTTTTTTTCTCCTTTTCCTGCTTTTCTGTTTCTCTCCGCACCACAATGCAGGATTCTCCGGCAATCGGTCTCTGCCCGAAAGACTTTATATTCTGTCGGAATGACTTCTCCGGATAATAAAAAACGTCCTTGCTGCTCATCGCAGCAAGGACGGATATCTGCCGTGGTACCACCTTACTTCACTGACCGGGATCCTCGCTGTCCCCTGTCAGCCTCTCCGGGACGATAACGTGCCCCACTCCGCCGCAGCCTACGCGTCCATGTCCGTCAGCACTGTCTCCTCACAGTACCGTTCCGGTCAGGATTTCGGTGCGAAGCTCCGGGATGTATTCGCCAGACGGGATTCCTGCGCCTCTCAGCTGCCGGCTGCTCTCTGTTTTCCTCCGCTGTCTGCTACTTCTTCCCTTCCATGCCTTTCTTACATATGAGAAATATTAGCCTATCATTTCCGTTTTGTCAAGCGTATTTTGTCACTGTTTCACGCCGTTTACATAGACTGCCTTCACATTCAGATTCTCATCCAGCAGGACAAAGTCTGCGTCTTTGCCCACGGAAATGCTTCCGCAGCGGTCGTAGACACCGATCTCTTTCGCCGGATTCATTGTCACACATGCAACCGCATCCTCCAGCGGAATTCCCATCTTCAGGACAGCCGTCTTCATACATCCCATCAGATCCGTCACAGACCCCGCTATCGTTCCGTCTGCAAGTGTAGCAAGAGAGCCCTTCACAAAAACGTCCTGACCGCCCAGAGTGTACTGGCCGTCTGTCAGGCCTGCCGCCCTCATGCTGTCGCTGATCAGGATGATCCTGTCGGCGCCAAACATGGCAAAGGTAGCCCGTACTACGGAAGGATGGATATGGATGCCGTCACAGATCAGTTCCGCATGGCACTTCTCATCATCCCTGGCCGCTCCGATGACGCCGGGAGCCCTGTGGCTGAAGGGCGGCATGGCATTATACAGATGAGTTACATGGCTTGCGCCTTCTTCCAGCGCCTTTGCCGCTGTATCATAGTCGGCCACCGTATGGGCGATAGAGATCACCACTTCATCCTTCACATCCCGGATAAACTCCATGGCGCCGTCATTTTCCGGAGCAATATCGACCAGTTTGATGAGCCCGCCGGACTCTTCCTGAAGTTTTCGGAACAGCGCCGTGTCACACTTGCGGATATGATCTGCCGCCTGAGCGCCTTTTTTCTTCTCGCTGATAAAAGGCCCCTCCATATTGATACCGACCAGTTTGGCACCTTTGCCGTCCCACTGGCCCGCCGCCTTTTTCTCATCAGTGGATCTTCGGTATTCCGCCGCATTCTTCATGATCTTGTGCAGATCTTCTTCTGCAAGTGTCATGGTAGCCGGACAGATAGAAGTGACTCCGACTGAAGCCTCATATTTTGCCATATTCTCCACTGCCTGGAGAGACGCATCGCAGAAATCATCCCCCACACACCCATGAAAATGGATATCCACAAGACCCGGGATCATAAAACAGCCTCCGCCGTCTACGATCTCTCCGGCCCCCTGAGCCGGATCCACGAACCTGCCGTCTTCCACTGCTGCTCTTCCCTCTGTAAAAGTCTTGTCTTCGCCAAATATTTTTACATTTTCTATGATCATATATTCTGACTCCTTTTCACAAAACAGCCTCCGCCTGTGTCTATTCCCCATGCCACAGACGGAGGCCGCCGTATTCCGGTTAAATCATCCGCTGTCTTTCCGGCGCTCCCCACACTGATTATTTCGGCATCTTCGACATTGCCGCCTTGTCAGCCACCAGGGTCACGTCATCATGCAGCTGCAGGATTGACGCGGGTACCTCCGGTGTGATCGGTCCGTAGAAAGCCTTGGCAAGGATCTCCGCCTTGTCCTCTCCGCTGGCGATCAGAAGGATCTTCTTTGCCTTCATGATCGTGCCGATACCCATAGTGTACGCCTGTCTCGGCACATCATCCGCAGAAGCAAAGAAACGCTTGTTGGCCTCGATCGTGCTCTCAGTAAGATCTACACAGTGAGTTGTCCGTGCAAAGGCAGCATCCGGCTCATTGAATCCGATATGTCCATTGTGGCCGATTCCCAGAAGCTGAATGTCAACCCCGCCCATAGAACGGATCAGTTCCTCATATCTTGCGCACTCCTTGTCAGAATCCGGCTCCATTCCATCCGGAACGTTTGTATTATCCAGATCGATGTTCACCCGGTCAAACAGATGGTGATGCATAAAATAATAATAGCTCTGATCGTTGTCTCTGGTCAGACCTCTGTACTCGTCAAGATTGACTGTTTTCACCTCTGAAAAATCCAGGTCTCCCTTCTTATACCACTCTACCAGCTGGTCATATGTACCGATGGGCGACGATCCTGTTGCCAGTCCCAGTACGCAGTCCGGCTTTAAAATGATCTGCGCGGACAGAATATTCGCCGCCTGTCTGCTCATCTCCTGATAATTCTCTGTCACATAGATCCTCATGTGCCATTCCTCCTCTTTTCCATAAATTTCCCCAAGTCATTCATTCTGAAAAAGACCGGATCTTCCGAACATAAAGTCTCCTTTACTTCTTGAAAATCCGGTCTTTCCTTTCAGGAGTAACAACCCAGTTCTCATCGCTTAAAGTTATACTAACAATGAAATCCGGCATTGTCAAGCATCCCCCAGGATGTTGAATATTATTTGCAACTTAATATACAATTTTTGCAAGTACCAGTCCCTGAGGAGGCGCAGTCACGCCGGCCTGCTGCCGGTCCTTTGCCTCCAGCATGTCCCTCACCTGCTCCGGCGTATAAAATCCTCTTCCCACACTGACCAGCGTACCCGCTATGATGCGGACCATATTATAGAGAAATCCGTTCCCGCTGATCCGCAATGTGATAATGTCCTCCGCTCTCTCAATATCCAGCTCAAAAATCGTTCTTACCGTATCCTTCACATCGGTATGGATGCTGCAGAAGCTCTTGAAATCATGAGTTCCCTTCAGATACCCGGCGGCCTCTCTCATCCGCTCAAGATCGAGAGGAAAAGATACGAAATACGTCATCTTCCTGAGCAGGGGATCCGGCATCTCCCGGTTCAGGATCCGGTACTCATATGTCTTCACGCAATCCCGGTATCTGGGGTGCCAGTCCGGCGGCACCTCATCCGAGCGGACGATCACGATATCCTCCGGGAGGAAACGGTTCAGCGCGTAGGCCACTCTCTCCGGCGGGATCGTAGTCTCCGTATCAAACACCGCCACATTCCCTCTGGCATGTACTCCCGCATCCGTTCGGCTGGCGCCGATGATCCGGATCTCCTCCCCGGTCAGCCGGGACAGCTCCCGATTCAGGACCTCCTCGATGGTTATTCCGTTCGGCTGGATCTGCCAGCCGCAGTAACTGGTTCCGTCATAGGCGACGGTCAGCCTGATCCGCTTCATAAGCCCCTCCTTATCGATTGGGGACGTAGTAAAACTCGATTTTACTACGTCCCCAATTGAGATTCAGTGTGTCCCTTTTCGAATATCGATCAACCGGCTCTCTTTAAAAAACCCACAGTTTAAAGGGAACAAATCTTCCGACCATAAATATCACAACAATATAGATCAAGGTGAAAATGTACGCCATTTTATCCCTGCCTTTATAGCGCAGCGGTTTCATCTTCGTCCGCCCTTCTCCGCCGTGGTAACAGCGTGCCTCCATGGCCATCGCCAGGTCGTTGGCACGGCGGAAAGCGGATATGAACAGCGGCACCAGGATGGGAATCATGGCCTTGGCTCTCTGAATAATATTTCCCGATTCAAAGTCTGCTCCCCTTGCCATCTGCGCCTTCATGATCTTATCCGTCTCCTCCAGCAGAATGGGGATAAAGCGCAGGGCAATAGACATGATCATGGCCACTTCATGAACAGGAACATTCAGCCTGTTCAACGGATGAAGCAGCTTCTCCAGACCGTCTGTCAGCCCGTTTGGCGTAGTGGTAAATGTCATGATTGAAGATCCTGCCACCAGATAGATCAGCCGGATTGCCATAAATACGGATGTCCGCAGTCCATTCTCAGTGATCGTGATGATCCCGAAATGCACCAGCGTCTCCCCTCCTCTTGTAAGGAGCAGATTCATCACAACAGTAAAAAGCAGAAGAATGACAATGGGCTTCAGCCCTTTTGCGATGTACTTTACCGGCACTTTTGAAAAATGGATCACACAGCCGAGAAACAGTGTGGCGATCACATACCCCAGCAGACTGTTCTGGATAAAAAGCGATATCAGAAAAAGGAGGGTGCAGACGATCTTCACCCTGGGATCCAGTCTGTGTATGGGGCTCTCCGCCGGATAATATTGTCCTATCGTTATATCTCTAATCATGGAAACTCCTCATTATATCATCTGCGGCCTCCTCGATAGTAGTCGCGTCCGCAGCCACATCAAATCCCCGCTCCTTCAAGTCATGCATCACATAAGTCACCTGGGGCGCCGCCAGCCCTACCTTCTCCAGCTCCTTATAGTGCGCAAATACTTCCCTGGGCGTACCGTCCAGCATCTTCTCTCCCCGGTTCATGACAACGATCCGGTCCACATAGTTGGCGATGTCTTCCATACTGTGTGACACAAGGATGACCGTCATCCCCGTCTCTTTATGGAGATGATCGATCTGGTCCAGGATCTCATCCCTGCCCTTCGGATCCAGCCCTGCTGTGGGCTCATCCAGCACCAGGACCTTCGGGTGCATGGCCAGGATCCCGGCAATAGCCACACGGCGCTTCTGGCCTCCGGACAGTTCAAAAGGCGACTGTCTGTAATATTTCTCAGGGAATCCTACCAGCTCCAGCGCCTCTCTGGCATTCTTCTCACACTCTTCCTGAGACAGCCCCTGGTTTTTCGGGCCGAAACATACATCCGTCAGGACATCCACCTCAAAAAGCTGATACTCCGGATACTGAAAGACCAGCCCTACCTGTGTACGGAGCTTCTTCATATCATAGCCTTCCTCATAAATGCTCTGCCCCTCATAGTAAATATTTCCCGAGGTTGCCTTCATAAGGCCGTTCAGATGCTGGATCAACGTAGACTTTCCGGACCCGGTATGGCCGATGATCCCCACAAACTGTCCCTGTTCGATCTCCAGGCTCACATCCTTCAGCGCATGCCTCTCATAAGCAGTTCCCGGGCTGTATACATAATTCACATGTTCTAACGCAATCGACATAATGCTTCCACCAGCTCTTCCCTTCTCAGAATTCCCCGGGGCAGGTCAAGCCCCCGTTTTCTCAGTTCTTCCGCCAGCATGGTAACCTGGGGCACATCCATGCGGTATACCTTCAGCTCATCCACCCGGCTGAATATCTCCCGCGGCGTCCCGTGCATGACGATATGTCCGTCATCCATAACAAACACCTGATCCGCGTCAATGACTTCCTCCATGTAATGGGTGATCAGGATCACGGTAACATTCTTCTCCTCCCGCAGCTTCTCCACAGCCTGGATTACTTCCCTCCTGCCATTAGGATCCAGCATGGCGGTAGGTTCATCCAGCACGATACACTTGGGTTCCATGGCGATCACGCCTGCAATGGCAACCCGCTGCTTCTGTCCGCCGGAGAGCTTGTTCGGAGAAGCCTTTCTGTACTCCAGCATGCCTACCGAGCGGAGGCTGTCCTCCACACGCTTCCATATCTCATCTGTGGGCACGCCCAGATTCTCCGGACCGAATCCCACATCCTCCTCTACTACAGTTCCGATAATCTGGTTATCCGGATTCTGGAAAACCATGCCGGCAGTCTGGCGAACATTCCACAGCTCGGCCGGATCCTTCGTGTCCTTTCCGTCCACCCATATAGTTCCCCCGGTAGGCACCAGGATAGCGTTCATATGCTTTGCCAGGGTAGACTTGCCGGAACCGTTGTGTCCCAGCACGGCAACAAAAGACCCCGGCGCCACATCGATATCCACACCATCGATGGCCCGGTTGGTCCCGATCACATTACCCTCTTCATCCCGTTTGTCATATTCATACACCAGTTTTTCAGAATGTATCATTTCCATCGGCAAACCCGCCTCCGTATATCTTCCACTTATAAATGTAAATGCTGCATCTCCAGAAACAGCTGCAGGCCGGAAGTCCCGCAATTCTGCTCATTGCATTTTATTTTACGGCATCAGCGTGTATTTTTCAATCCTTTTATTCTATGGGGCCGGATGCACCTTAAGAAATGGGTACTATTCATTCGTTCTCAGGGGGCCGCCCAAACGGAGCGGTGCTGGATACTGTGATACGGTTGAATAGTAAGCCTAAAGAGTTCCGCTTCGCGCGAGTGTGTATCCCGCGGAATGTTTTGCTTAACGGGGAACAAAGTTTCCTGCTAAACAAAAAGGAGCTCATTTCTGAACTCCTTCGCTGCTGTCTTAGGCAGTCTCCTTCCCGTCTATTGTTATATCCAGGGGTACCTCGGCGCCGAAGTTGCCAAGATAATAGGATGCGTATGCTTTATAATATCTGAGTGTCGTCTCGTCAAGCTCATCTGTGTATTCTGTGGTGGTTGACATCTCTGAGAGAAAATCACAATATCCTGCGCTGTCATATCTGACGAACAGGTTCTCATGAGCGATAAAATCATCCACATCTTCCTTGATTTCCCGCATCGTCACATCACTTGAGTACTCAGAGGGCAGACTGCTTTCAAACTGGCCCCTGGTGCTGTTCCTGTAAAGGAACGCCATGAAACACATGACCAGCAGTAAAAGAAATGTTCCCGCTATGATCTTGGATTTTCTCCCTGACATAAGAATTTACCTCCGCCCGAATATGAAACACAATACGTCATTACCCGCAACACCGGTGCATTTTCAGAAAATACTTTTCTCACACCGATCATGTCCTTATAATATTATATTCTATCCCGATTTTCAATCTATTTTGCTTTTCTCCTCCTTGAATCCTTCCCCGAACACTTCGCTTGTCTCGGTAAACATGAGAAATGCTCTTTCATCTACCTCATGCACGATATTCTTCAAACGGTATGCTTCGGACTTGGTGCAGGCGCAGAGCAGCACCTGCCGGTCCAGCTCTGTATAGCCGCCTGTGGCCTTCAGCAATGTCACTCCCCGCTGTGCCGCTTCGCCGATCCGGCCGGCCATTTTCTTTCCTTTGCCAGTAATAATAATGGCAAGAGTTCCGGCTCCGATCCCGTACAGGATCTTATCGATCACAATCGTAGATACTCCTGTAGACGCCACCCCATAGAGCACAGAATCCACATCCCCGAAGACGGGCCAACCCAGGGCAATGATCACGATATCTATGACCATGGTGATTACCCCAAGGGAGAAATAAGGCCGTTTCTTCTTCACCACCATAGCGATAAAATCAATGCCGCCGGAGGATGATCCCCTCATATAGAACAGTGCCATTCCCGCCCCCAGAAATACTCCGGAATAGAGCGCCGCCATAATCCGCTGCCCCTGATAGGCAGGAAACATGGGGAATATGATGTCCAGAAATATGGTAGAAACCGCCATGCTCCTGGCTGTCCTCAACAGAAATTCTCTCCCCACGACCTTATAGCTGATCAGGGCAAGCGGCACATTCAAAGCCAGGTTTGTGATACCTACAGGCAGTCCGATCATGTAATTCAGGATCAGGGCAAGTCCGGAGATGCCGCCGGGTGCAAACCGGGCATATTTGGCAAACGTATAGATGCCGGCAGCGTATAAAATACTGCCGGCAATATCGTAAAGTAAGTCTGTTATAAATGCTGTTATTCTATTTCTATTCCTGTGCACAGCTGTTCCTCCGTATAGGATCTGTTTCTTACAGCATGCGCACTTTTGAGTCGGAATATACCCGATTCCCTATGAGTTCGACCGTTTGAACCTCTTCTTCACCGTAATGCTTTTCTTGCTGTAAAACTTATACATATGACGAAAACAGATAAAACAAATATATCCGACTACAGTCCCAGCTGAATTCAATATTACATCATCTACATCTGTGCTCCGGCCAATAAAATACTGAATCATCTCAATTCCGACAGAAACAAACATACCTGCCAAAAATGTAATGTAAAATTTCTCACATTTTCTCCACAAAGCCGGCAAAAGGAACCCAAACGGCATAAACATCACCAGATTGCCAAGAAGATTCAAGATTCCCACCTTTATAACATCCTCTGGATTAATATTTATCCCTGAGCCTGTCATCATTTGTAATATACTGTGAAAAGGCTTCAGATTTAACTCAGACGGTCCATCTAAAATATAATATATATCCAGATAAGGTTTTCCCGTATTTGCGGCAATTCCATAATTAATTTCAGGGAAAACCGTCTGTGACAGCAACGCTATAACATAGGATATAAACAAGACCTTCCATATGTCTTTTATATGGAAATCAGCATTAAAGTATTTCCTTTTAATCAGGAAATATATAATAGCCACGCTTCCGCCAACAAAAGCATATTTTAGTGCTTTTCCAATATACATAAATACCAGACTCATATCAGTTCTTCTTTAATGGCTGCACATAATAATTTTTTCATCAGAGTTTTAATCTCCTTTTTCAAATTTTAAAATATTTTGCAAATAATTGTTTTTATACTATGTAAGTTACATACATAATATATTTACAATCGAATGGTATCATATATAATAAAATTTGTAAAGCATTTTTTTGCTATTCTGTTATAATATTGATGTTGGTGCAAAAACCTCCAACTATGATGCCTACATATTGTTCCGTACTGCGCACTCCCACAATTTACCCAAATATACGCATATTGTAGGATATACATCCCACTTTTATACTCATATCGAGACAACTCCTAAGGCCTTTTGTCCACTTACTAGCAAGCTTATGTGGGTTCAGGCCTTTTGAGCCTGGCATTATAAAATTTATGCTTGATCAAATAAAATCCCATCTATTTTCTCAAGTACTATTTAAAAAAAGGGGGGGAGACATATGAAATCAAAAGATGCTTTTAAAAAAGGATCTCTGGAAATGCTGATCCTAAAACTTCTTTCTGTTCAAGACTGCTATGGTTATCAACTTACTCAAATTATGAAGAAGGAATCAGATGGTCTGATTCAGATTCCATCCGGTTCTCTCTATCCAACTCTGTACAAACTGCTGGACAACGGATATATTACAGAATATACCGTAAAAAGTGGAAAAAGACAGGAACGTATCTATTACCACCTGGAAGAGAGCGGCGCTGATTACCTTAAGGAACAGATCGACGCTTACCGGAGTATTTCTCATGCGATTTTAAAAATACTGGATTATGAAGGAGACAAAAAAGAAGATGACGAAAAATGAAAAGCGCTACTTAAGACATGTCAAATCTTTCATGCCTGTGAAGGGAAAGACTGAGCGCCGCTTTTTACATAGTCTGCGCAGTGATCTGGATGAATTCAGCACCGCTCATCCGGACAGCAGCTACGAGACCCTAACCCAGGAATTCGGCTCTCCACTGGATATGTTTTATTCTTATCTTTCCGAGCAAAATTCAGGTTTACTAATCAAACAGGTGAAACTGAGAAAGCTTCTAATACGTATTTTTATCGCCATTTCACTCATGATCATTCTCAGTTTAGGGATATATACAGGTCATCTTATTCGAGAATATGACAATGCCATGGACAACACTGTCGGCGGATATACAAATACTATTGAGATAATTGAGACATCAGAATAGGAGATTTCAAGCCATGAGGAATAAAAAACTGTATTTACATTCCGTCGAACAGCTTTTAATCGGGAAAAGAAAAGACAGAAAAACATTTCTTAATAACCTAAGACAAGATATCGATGAATATCTGTTGAGTACTCCAGACACCTCCTGTGCAGATCTGGAAAAAGAATTTGGAACGCCTGTCGAGTTATTATATGAATATGCCTCTGCACAGGATGAAAGAGAATTAACTAAGTCCATCAATATAAAACGGATTTCTGCTGGTTTTCTGACTTTTTTATTAGCTGCAGTAATTTTCGGAAGTATACTGAACACACTTTGGTGGAATAAAACGCTCCATGATATTCATGAAACAGAAAATTTGAATAATCAAATAGAAGCTACAATCATTATAGACGAAACGGAGGAATCAAAATGAAAATGGAAATAGCAAAACACATATCTATCTGATGGAAGTTACTACCTCACTGAAATTCAAGAAGATTCTGTTCCATCAATCGGGGTTCTCTCGGCAAACAAAACCAAAATAGCTTCTACGACAACAAAATACTATTCTGCATCCGGTAATGCTCTATGGTATGTGAAAGTAACAGCCACATTCACCTATAATGGCAGTACAAGTTCATGCACTTCCGCCTCCGCGACAGCCGGATCCTATTCCTCCGCCTGGAAGATTTCCGACAAATCAGCGTCCAGATCCGGAAACAAGGGAAAGGCAACCGCCACTGCAATACAATATGTCAACTCAAAGCCTGCAAATAGCCTCACGAGAACAGTAACACTCACCTGTGATAAAAACGGCAATCTTTCATAAAAATTCCGCAGAAATTGCTGTCACTTTTTCTGCCGACAGATAATACTTTTCGTATATCGTTTTGACCTCAATCATCAGGCATTTCTTCTTTTTACGTTTAGTTAAAAGGCTTCCAGGCCGTGCCCGTAAGCCTCTTTTTTTCGCAAATTATCATTTTCTATCAGATGTCTCCTACTTATTTCCCTGATCTGCTAGACAAGAACTTCCTTTAACTCTTCACCATACATTCTTTTCTGTAGAAGGCTACCCCATATTTCAGGATGTCACTATATCCCTCCTGGCGCAGAGGCTCCTCATACTTCCGGTCTTCAATCTGCCTTAACGCCTCGTTGCACTTCATTTCCAGTTCCTGATAATCATAAAAGCTGATCGTTTCCATCAGATTCTCAGAGAGGATCTTTGCCGCCCTCTCGCATTCTCCGTTCAGAAAGCTTTTATAAAGAGAGGACAGATCCTTTTTCTCCGTTCTTTTCTCAAACCACTGCAGTACAGAATTCTTAAATCATTCTTCAGACACTCAGAAAGGAACTGCAAAGCGGTAAGATACTCTTCCGGATTCGCTGTTCCGTCCGTAAAACGCCTCCTTTCCAAATATATTTTCCTGATATACCCGATCATACGCATATGTGAGAATCTGAGTTCATTGTACTACGTTTGAAAGAGAGGCGCAGCCTGCCTTCTTGTTCACTTTCACAGAGCGATCACTTTCTTTACCGGATACAATGTTGCGACAAGGTTCATATCCAGATCTTCCAGATGATCCCATGTTCTTTCTTTAAAATAGGCTTCATTCAGATCAAAGGGCAGATGAACCACCAATTCGGTATTATCTCTCAGCGCAATGGCATATACGCCATCCAACTGAGGATTCGCCACACCAAGCAGATCAGTATTCAGACCGCATACAATGGCCGGCCCCTGCACATAAAATTCAATCAGATTTATCCCTGTTCCTTCATCTGCATCCATATTTTTCAGTGTAACTTCCACATCATAAACCTTATCCGGAACATAAGTGTATTCATCCTCCACATCATACTTTTTCAGAAAAGCCTTATAATCAAGGATTTCCGCCCGATCGACTCTGACGGAATATCCCTCCATTGTGTCATTGATCAGGATATCTTTTTCAAACGCTACTGTCTCTCCTGTCTGAAATTTCTGCACGGGAGCATCCTGAAGCTGCCGGTTCACATACCGGATACGCTCTGTACAGACAAAGGCAAGGAAGATAGAGAGGGCTAATATAACTGTTATAACTCCTCCTTTTTTTGTCCCTTTCATAATCACAGTTCCTCCCTGTTTTTGATCTTTCCATTTTCCATCGTAAGAATCACATCTGAATATTCACGCAGTTTTTCTTCCTCATGACAGGACAGAATAATCAAAGTTCCTTTTTCTTTTTCTTCTCTTATAATCTTATCAAACAGTGCCACGCCTTCCGCATCCAGTGCATTCAGTGGTTCGTCCAGAATCAGGATCTGCGGTTTCTCCATAATTGCCGCCGCTATTCCAAGCCGCTGTTTCATACCAAGAGAATATTTCTTATATTTTCGTCTGTCTTCCGGATTGAGACCAGTCTTCAGCAGTGCCTCCCTCACTTCTGTTTTACCGACCTTGTTATTTAAGGATGCCAGGAGCCACAGGTTGTCAAAGCCTGTATAGGTATCCAGAAATGCAGGATTCTCAATCAGCAGCCCCAAATTCTCAGGAAAGGACAGGTCTTTTCCCAGTTCCTTTCCCCTGATCTCGATCCTGCCTGCCGTAGGATAGATCAGTCCGCTGATCAGCCTCATAAGCATTGTTTTTCCAGAACCATTTATTCCTTTCAGCCCGTATGTGATTCCCCCATGAAATGTCTGGGTAATCCCGTCTATCACTGTTTTCCCTTTTATACTCTTACTCACATTTTCCAGTTTAATCATCTTCCGCCTCCTGCTGTAAACCGCGCTCATGTTTTTTCAGTATATCGTATTTTCTGATCCGCCAGAAACCTGCCCCAATACTCAGAATAATCAAGGCTACGCAGGCTATGATCCCCTGCGTAAAGTCCATTCCATTTTCCTGATACATCACACTTCTCTTTACCATGGCAAAATTTCCAATCAGCAATGGCGTCTGAAAGTAAGTTGATGCGAACAGAATCACCGCACTGGCAAGGAAACAATAAATCCGGTCAAAGAAAAGTCCCAGACAAAGTTGAAGCAGGTTTACTGCGACAGAAGTCATAACCGGCAGGATTACCAGAGATATCCATACGCTGCCGGCCTGCACGGATTGAAGTTTCATGTCAAGCAGTTCTGCGCAGATTCGTTCGGAATATTGAATCGAAAGATCTATATGCAGGATCAGGCTCAGCACCAGTGAAACGAGATACCAGACAGCAAAGTACAAAAATGTAGTCAAAAAGACCCAAAAGCACTTTGAGAGCCACCACAGTTTTCTGCTTTTCGTTCTTGTTATTACCTGTACCCCATAACCGGTCAGATTACTGTATGGATAATTTAATGTCAGAAAGGCAGAATAAAGAAAAATGAAAAGCCACACAACCGGAAATACAAAAGCATTTCCCAGTTCCGGTGAAAACGGTTCTTTTCCCTCAAAAAAATACAGAAGGATATTGATAATTGTAAGCTTTTCATTTTCAAGATTCCTGTTCTGGAGCGACATATAAAAACCGATGGTAAATACGGAGCACAGAATGGCGGCAGGTACATACAGGTACAGCCTGCTGCAGATTCCATTTTTTATATCATATCTTATCAGTCTATAAAGCCTCATATTTTCTCTCTTTATACAATATAATCCCAAGTGTGAACACCGCAAAAGCCAGGCAAAACGCAAGATCGATCACTCCACTGCGTTCATTTACTACTGGAAGCGCCTGTAAAAATCTGACCGGCGAGAGCTCCCATCCCGGAAGTACATTCGTATCGATATAATCCAGAAGAAGCATCAGGAAAAAGGGCATCAGGACAACGGACACCTGGCTCCGTGTAAAAAAAGCGAAAGCCATACTGATACAGGCGGTCAGCCCCGAAAAAATCCCGTCCAGCAGTACATACAGCATACTGTAAAGGAAGGGATTACTGTAATATAATTCAGCCCACATGCTCCTCTCCCCGATCACTCCATAAGGATAAATGTTTTCCATATGCAGGGCAGGTAAAACCAATGACATCAGAAGAAAACTTAAAAGAAGCGGAATCATGACCGCCAGCGCGCCGGATACAAAAGCGGCAAAATACTTAGAGAAGAAATATACTTTGCGCGGTATCCTGCTTATGACATTTTTTGTATATCCGCTCTTGATTTCTCCGGCCATGGACCAGCCATATGGCATGACTGCAATAATCGGGAACAAAAAGAAAAAAGCACTTGTAGCAAATGAGGTCACATCAGCCCCCAGCCAATTACAGTATAATGATACTGCCGTGATCATGGGATTTCCCTGTACCTCTCCGGTTTGATAAGCGGTATAGAACTCATTGTAAATTTCAGCTTTTGTCACGGTATGATAGATTACAAGGGAAAAGCTCAGCAAGTATGTTATAAGCGACGCCTTGCTGAATAATGCTTTTCTCATTTCATTTTTTATACATTTTGCCGCCATATTCTCCTCCCTGCTACCAGATATTAAACTGGATATCCTGATCTGTTCCTCCAAAAGCCCCCTTCAGGCTCTCCACATCTTTTTCCAGTACGAAATAACCCAGACGGACGTCCATATTTTCTCCCTGTTCCAGCTTATAACGAAAAACATACGCCTCATTTCCGGGATCAACTTTCCCGGCTTCGCTGAAATATACCGGAGAATAAACAGAAACATCTTCATTTTCACCACCGTAGAGCAGAATACTGTTTATCAAAAATTCATCCTTTTTTTCCAATCCTACGGCATCAACATTCTGGATATTCAGACTCAGGACAACCAGACGATGGAATTCTACAATATCTCCATCCGGGGTTAAATAATCTGAAAGTTCCTGATACTGCCGGGAATCCTCAGAAGAGGAATACATATTCGCCGGATCACTTATATCTGATTGACTGATGCCGGCTTCTTGAAGAGACTGATACACCTGGCAGTCCGTAATGCGATAATTTAGCGTTCCCTCACAAAAAGGATCAGAAATAGCACTGCTTTTGTCAATCGCTTCTTCTGTATTTTTTATCCTGATTTTTTCATCCTCCACTACATCACCATCAGCATCGTCATTTATGGATGGCAGATAACTGCAGGCAGATATGGACAGCACTGCCAAAAAACTTATTATGATCGCTGCATTTTTTCTCTTCTTCATAAACTGTCTCCTGTCATTTTCTCTGCGCCGGTATACAGACTTCGATATGCCCTCCATATCCGGCGCCTGAATTTATCCTGTTTTCAATCTGCTCACTCAGTTATCTTCACATATGGCTGCGAAAGTCTGCTTTCATCTTCCGCAAGTGCCTCAACATCAGTAAAGAAACTCAGATATGCGGAGTCGATCCCGTCCTCATCCGCCACATAGACTGATGTATATTCCAGAGTCTCTCCTGCTTCAAGATCAGTAAAAAATACATGTTTCTTCTCATCATCTACATTTGTCTGGATGCTCTGATAAAAAGGCAATCCTTCTATGGAAACAGCACGATACGCTTCTTCTACAGCTTCCTGTTCCTGCATAACTGTCAATGTGCCATCTCCGTTTTCCCGGAGCTGCTTTAGTTTCGGCGCGAGAAATACCTCTTTTTGATCCGGTCCGGTATTTGTAACTCTAAGTGTCACCGCTATAAATCTGGATCCGACAGTCTCAAGATCAGAGAGGTCATTCACCTGTCGGTCCGCCGGATACCGGACATGCGTCTTAAGCGTGCCATCCTCATTCAGCAGCGGAGCTACAACTGAGTCGTAATCCTGTATATAATTTTCCTTCGGATACTCAGAAATTGGAAGGGTGTCAAGGATCTGAATATCCGTCACGCAGTATTCGATATCCACATAGGACTCCACTTTCTCTGCCACGTCAGAATAGCTGTTCCTGTCACGGATCACATCACCAGCGGAATAAATATCCGATTCTTTCACATCAGGCCAGGAGTCTCCTTCCTGCGCCTCTTCAAAGATTTGTTTCTCCAGCGCGATCTCCTCATCCGTAGGATATGGGATAATCTCATCTGACACCCGGATTTCCAGACCTTCTGCAATCCGGATCATCTCGCTGTCGGAAAGAGGTTCCTCCGCCTCGGAGAGTATTTCCACAATATATCCGTATTCACTATTATAAAGGACAAGCCTTTTATCTGATTCCGTGTCACCCGGCAGACAACTGCTGTCAGTAAAAAACAGGTCTCCCGTCATATCCTGATTCTGCACTGTTTTCACATAAGAATCTTTATCAAATGACGGCAGTCTGACGTCACCCGTCTGAGAAGCCAGATACAGTTCAGCCGCATTATAGCTTATGAGCGTCAGGGATGCTCCTGTATCTGTATTCTGCCATTTCATATCGCCATCCTCATCCGTATATCCTTCGGGTATATAGGCTGCACGGACCGTGATCGGGTGTGCTTCCGATACCTCAGGATCGATCGTGATATCATAGGACAAGGCTCCATTCTCTTCCTGTAATCGCACATTCATATAATGTACGATTGTAAACGCCGTAACAGAAATCCCTGCGGCAAGAACAGCCACCGCAGCCGCTGCTCTCCACGTTCTCCGCTTTCTGCCAGTTTCTCCTGTAAGCCCCAGAGCACAGTACGTATCTTCAATTCTCTTCTCTACAGCCATGGGAATCTCTGTCTTTCCCTTAAGAATCCGTTCCATTTCATGCTGGGTATATTCCTGTTTCAAAATCTATCCTCCTCTCGAAAATGAAAATTTTTCTAACTGCCGTCCGCCTCTGTCCAGACCCTGCGAAATTTCTCCCTTCCTCTCGACAGACGGCTTTTCACGGTGCTTTCTTCCATATCCAGGAGCAAAGCGATCTCACTGATCTTGAATCCCTCCCCGTAATAAAGAAGAAGGACTGTACGGTATTTCTCGTCCAGGCTGTTCATAAGATCCTCAAACTCACAGTTCTTCAGATCCATACAGGCTTCGCCCTGTTCCAGAAAGCTCTCTGTCGGGCACTCTCTTTTATTTTTTCTTACGATATCCTTACATTTATTGATCAGGATGCGAATCAGCCATGTACGGAAATATTCTTTCTGTTTCAGATCCGGAAGACTGCGATAGCATGACTCAATCGTATCCTGTATCGCATCCGCAATGTCCTCCTCATTGGAAAAGAAGCTTCTCGCGATCTTGTACATACTCTGCCGGCAGTTATCCATCAGTTCGATAAAAGCTCTGGCATCACCCTGCTGTGCCTTTCTGACCAGATACTTCAGCGAGACCCCCTCCTTCCTTTGCGTAATATTCATCAGTATTCCATTCCTCCTCTTTATTGCTTCCTATACATTAGACGGATGACAAGGAAAAAAGGACGCATAAATTAAAATTTTTTTAGTTTGTTTTTCGTGAAATAGAAAAGCAGCGTTTACCTATGATAATCCAGGAAACGCCGCTATTCTTTGCTATATTGCTTATATGACAAAAACCCCCGGAAACAAAGTTCCCGGGGGATATATTTGAGTTCAATATTCTGTTATCAGATATGATTACTCGATGATCTTAGCTACTGTACCAGATCCAACTGTACGTCCACCCTCACGGATAGCGAATCTCAGACCTTCCTCCATAGCTACCGGATGAATCAGCTCAACTGTCATCTCTACGTTATCACCAGGCATGCACATCTCTACGCCTTCCGGCAGCTCGCAAACACCTGTAACGTCTGTTGTTCTGAAGTAGAACTGCGGTCTGTAGTTGTTGAAGAACGGAGTATGACGTCCACCTTCATCTTTTGTCAGAACGTAAACCTGGCATGTGAATTTTGTATGGCATGTTACTGTGCCCGGTTTGATCAGACACTGTCCTCTTTCGATCTCTGTTCTCTGGATACCACGAAGCAGAGCACCGATGTTATCACCTGCACGAGCCTCGTCGAGCAGTTTACGGAACATCTCGATACCTGTTACAACTGTCTTCTTAACATCCTCATGGATACCGATGATCTCAACTTCATCAGAAATGTGAAGTGTACCACGCTCTACTCTACCTGTAGCAACAGTACCACGTCCTGTGATAGAGAATACGTCCTCTACCGGCATCAGGAACGGTTTGTCTGTGTCACGCTCCGGAGTCGGGATCCACTCGTCAACAGCGTCCATAAGCTCCATGATCTTGTCTCCCCACGGTCCGTCCGGATCCTCGAGAGCCTTCAGAGCTGAACCCTGGATAACCGGTGTGTCATCTCCCGGGAACTCATACTCGTTGAGTACTTCACGGATCTCCATCTCTACAAGCTCAAGCAGCTCTTCGTCGTCTACCATATCGCATTTGTTCATGAATACTACGATGTACGGTACGTTAACCTGACGGGACAGAAGGATGTGCTCCTTTGTCTGAGCCATAACACCGTCAGTAGCAGCAACTACGAGGATAGCGCCGTCCATCTGAGCAGCACCTGTGATCATGTTCTTAACGTAGTCAGCATGTCCCGGGCAGTCAACGTGTGCATAGTGACGTTTCTCTGTCTCATACTCAACGTGTGCTGTAGAGATTGTGATTCCACGCTCTCTCTCTTCCGGAGCCTTATCGATGTTGTCGAAAGCAACCTCTGCATTACCGGATACTCTGTGAGCAAGTACCTTTGTAATAGCAGCTGTCAGAGTTGTTTTACCATGGTCAACGTGGCCGATGGTACCAATATTACAATGCGGTTTTGTTCTTTCAAATTTAGCTTTTGCCATTTTGAATGTCCTCCTTAAAATTTCACCTGTTTTCAGGCATTTCTAAATGAAATTCGATTTTACCCGGCTAAGTTTGATTATATTTCAAACCTAGCCGTTTTTCAAGCCTTTTTCTAATATTTAGGCATTTTTGTTGGATAATACTTTTTCCTGTACAGATTTCGGCACCTGCTCGTATTTCTCGAAGAACATTGAGTAGTTACCACGTCCCTGTGTTCTGGAACGAAGATCTGTAGAGTATCCGAACATCTCTGAAAGCGGAACAAATGCGCGTACGATCTTTCCGCCGCCGAGATCATCCATACCCTCAATACGTCCGCGACGTGAGTTCAGGTCACCGATGATATCGCCCATATACTCTTCCGGCATTGTTACCTCAACCTTCATGATAGGCTCAAGCAGTACCGGTGCTCCCTGTTTCATAGCATCCTTAAATGCAAGGGAACCTGCGATATGGAACGCCATCTCGGAAGAGTCGACCTCATGGTAGGATCCGTCGTAGCAGTTTGCGTGAACGCCTACTACCGGGAATCCGCCGAGGATACCGGACTTCATAGCGTCCTGGATACCTTCGTCTACAGCCGGGATATACTCTTTCGGAATAGATCCGCCGACAACAGTAGACTCGAAGGAGTATGTCTCCTCTCCATTCGCATCCATTGGCTCAAATTTAACTTTACAGTGTCCGTACTGTCCACGTCCACCGGACTGCTTAGCATATTTGCTGTCGATATCTGCCGGCTTTGTGATCGTCTCTTTGTAAGCAACCTGAGGTGCACCTACATTCGCCTCTACCTTGAACTCACGCAGAAGTCTGTCTACGATGATCTCAAGATGGAGCTCACCCATTCCGGCGATGATCGTCTGGCCCGTCTCCGGATCAGTGTGCGCGCGGAATGTCGGGTCTTCCTCTGCCAGTTTTGCAAGGGACTCTCCAAGTTTGCCCTGGGAAGCCTTTGTCTTCGGCTCGATCGCGAGCTCGATAACCGGATCCGGGAATTCCATGGACTCAAGGATTACCGGATGCTGCTCGTCACAGATCGTATCTCCTGTTGTGGAGAACTT
>CALWLJ010000024.1 GCA_944381495.1 uncultured Mediterraneibacter sp.
CATACCCTGCCAAGAGCCCTGGAAAAGCTGGCAGGGCTTGCCGGCGTTCACCGAATTAAAATCCATGCTTTACGTCATTCTCATGTTGCACTCTTAATCAGCATGGGGGTGAATCCATTGATCATTAAAGACCGTCTCGGCCACGAAAAAATCCAGACGACTTTAGGGACCTATGGACATCTATATCCTAACAGCAACTTTGAGGTTGCTAAAATGTTAGGCGGAGTTATTAACTTCACACCTGCTACGGAAAGCGTGGCTGATTACACACACAATCAGTTCACCGCTTCTTATCACAGGCAAATGTAAAAATGCAATGATAATGCAATCCAGAGGCACCGGTGCCGGAAAAGCCCGTAAATAAAGGCTTTCTGGCCCACCGCCGACTATTCAAACTCTATCGTCCCCGGCGGCTTACTAGTCAGATCATAGAACACCCTATTAACGCCCTTTACCTCATTAATAATCCTGCTCATCACCTTCTGCAGTACCTCAAACGGGATCTCCGCTGCCTCAGCTGTCATGAAATCGATCGTCTTCACCGCTCTCAGCGCCACCGCATAGTCATAGGTTCTCTCGTCTCCCATAACTCCAACGGAACGCATATTAGTCAGCGCTGCAAAGTACTGGTTGATCTCTCTGTCCAGTCCTGCCTTTGCGATTTCTTCTCTATAGATCGCGTCCGCATCCTGTACGATGCGTACTTTCTCAGCTGTTACTTCACCGATGATACGGATTCCAAGTCCCGGTCCCGGGAATGGCTGGCGATACACCAGTTCTTCCGGGATTCCCAGCTCCAGACCTGCTTTACGCACTTCGTCTTTGAACAGATCGCGAAGGGGCTCGATGATCTCTTTAAAATCAACATAGTCCGGAAGTCCGCCTACATTGTGGTGGGATTTGATCACTGCGGATTCTCCGCCCAGGCCGCTCTCTACCACGTCCGGGTAAATGGTTCCCTGTGCGAGGAAGTCTACAGCTCCGATCTTCTTCGCCTCTTCCTCGAATACACGGATGAATTCTTCGCCGATGATCTTACGTTTCTTCTCCGGCTCTGTCACGCCGGCCAGTTTGTTATAGTATCTTTCCTGCGCATTTACGCGGATAAAGTTCAGGTCAAAGTCGCCTTCCGGTCCGAATACGGCCTCCACTTCATCTCCTTCATTTTTACGGAGAAGACCGTGGTCTACGAATACGCATGTCAGCTGTTTTCCAATTGCTCTGGAGAGAAGGCCTGCTGCCACGGAAGAGTCCACTCCGCCTGACAATGCAAGCAGGACTTTACCATCTCCGACTTTTTCACGGATGGCTTCGATAGAGTGCTCCACAAAGGAATCCATTCGCCAGTCGCCGCTGCATCCGCAGACATTCTTTACGAAATTGTTGATCATCTTAGTTCCTTCCTGAGTGTGGAGCACTTCCGGATGGAACTGGATCGCGTAAAGTTTCTCTGCCTCGTTCTCCGCCGCAGCTACCGGACAGTCTGCAGTATGTGCAGAGATCTGGAATCCAGGCGCGATTTTTGAAATATAATCGAAATGGCTCATCCAGCAGATTGTAGGAGTTGATACGCCCTGGAAGATCTTTGACTCTGTCTTATCGATCAGCACCTCTGTCTTGCCATACTCTCTGACCTCTGCCTTTTCTACCTTTCCGCCTAATACGTGCATCATAAGCTGTGCGCCGTAGCACAGTCCCAGCACCGGTATTCCCAGTTTGAACAGCTCATCCGTATAAGTCGGAGAATCCGGCAGATAGCAGCTGTTCGGTCCGCCCGTCAGAATGATTCCGCGGGGATTCATTTCTTTAATCTTCTCGATATCGGTCTTATAAGAATAGATCTCACAATACACGTTACACTCTCTGACACGTCTGGCAACGAGCTGATTGTACTGTCCGCCGAAATCAAGAACTATCACTAATTCGTTCTTCACAATTTTCCTCCTGTAAAATACGGCCCCTTCGGACCGCGTGCTCTTATGTTTTCATTATAGTAGAGCCGCTCCGTTTTGACAAGAACAAAGTGGAACACCTTATCGCCGCAGTGCGATCCTCGCGGAGCGTTTTCATTTCATAGGAACGCATTTTCCTATAAAATTAAAAAATTCCCCGGCATATTCATTAGAACTGCCGGGAAACTCTATGCAAAATCATTCTGATCAAGTGTTCTTTTATGCTGCATATTTCATGATCATTTTCTGAAGCTCTTCACAGTCATCTGAGTGCAGCTTAAGCTCCATTACATTGTTCAGTCCAAGATGCATAATTCCAAGTAAAGATTTTGCATCTACCACAACACGGCCTCTTCTGACGTCCATGTCAAAATCATATTTTGAGACCATATTTACGAACTCACGGATTTCTTCCGGATGCTTAAATGTAATCTTCATTTCGCTCATTATTCATCTCACCTCTCTTTGCAATGATATGATTCTTTTTGCCTGTCTGTCTTCAGCCTAGGGTATCATACCATATTTAACCAGGATGAAAAGGGTGAAATTTCTAAAAAAGGTGGAGTTTTTTAATGAGCTGTCTTTCTGAATTCTGTAGGAAGCATCCCGGTTTCTTCCTTAAATACTCTGCTCATATACTTTGCATCTTTATAACCGGTCAGTTCTGCGATCTGGTTCAACTTAAGCTCTGTCCCGATGAGAAGCCCTTTGATCCGCTCAATCCGGTATTTCCGGATCGTCTCTGCAAATCCGGCTCCTGTTTCCTTTTTGAACTGGCTGCTCAGATATTCCTCTGAGACAAAGAGACGGCCCGCCACTTCCTCCAGCGTGATTCCCTGATCGTAATATTTTCTCACCACCTGGACTGCCTTGCGCACCAGCGGGCTGAGCTCACTGTCCTTTTCTTCTTCAAAAGCGTCGAAGTTCAGCGTCTGCAGGAAATCCTCTGTCGCCGTCCGTACCTCTCTCCAGCTCATTGCAGTAGCTATTGCCAGCATACAACGCTGGATCTCCAGCTCCGATTCAATCTCTCTCTGGGTTTTATAAACATTAAGCAGAGACATATTGAAACGGATCAGACATTCTTTCATTTCTCCCGGACTGTGGGGTTTCCGGCGTATCTGATCATAAAGTCTGTAATAGGCCCTCTTGATTCCTTCTCCATCCTTCGCGATCATCGCCTGGCGCGCCTGCTGCTCAATCTCCGCCGGATATTTCAGCGGCACCGTCTTCTGACTGTCTATGACCTCCTGTCGGATCAGCTCGCCTCTGTCAAACAGCAGATTCCAGTCTTTCATGGCATTCATATGTTTCAGCACATCCAGCAGGTTGATTATATGGTCCGTTTTTGCCCACATACATACCACCGTCCCCGGCAGCTCCTGACACAGTTTCGAGACGATTTCTTTCTGAAAATATAAATACTCCTGTTCTTCATCCTGTATATGATACAGGACTACCAGAAGAATGTTCCACGCCCTCGCCTCAAACACACGGGAAGCCCGTCCTGCCCGAAACGCCTCCGACTGTCCGATCACATTTTTCGCCTGTTCCTTATTCTCTTCATAACCGTCGCCAAGCCATACGGCGAACACCGCACCCGGCTCATCTATTGTAAATCCAAACCGCTGCTTCGTCATCATATGGAATTCCCTGTCCGGAGTGAGCTGCCCATTCATACATGCTATAAGGATATTTTCGATCGAGAGTACAGCATCCGCCGCATGATCTCTCATCACTTTCTCTGCAGCCCGCGTCACCGCCTGCCGAAGCTCATCTTCTGTCACCGGTTTCCCCAGATACCCTTCTACGCCCAGATCAATGGCACGCTTCACCTGCCCAAAATCCTCTTTTCCAGCCAGGAGGACAGCCTTAACGTCTTTTATCGGTCCCACATCTCCCCGTCCGCTTTGATTTCTGCATAAATACCCATCCTGTAAACTGTCCTGCAGTTCATCCCGTATTTTCTCCAGCATTTCCAGACCGGACATCTCCGGGAGGTCTATATCTGCTA
The DNA here is from genome assembly GCA_944381495.1 of uncultured Mediterraneibacter sp. Taxonomy (GTDB): domain Bacteria; phylum Bacillota; class Clostridia; order Lachnospirales; family Lachnospiraceae; genus Mediterraneibacter. Next base: position 3,967 of record CALWLJ010000024.1, read on the forward strand.
TGACAAGGTCCGGACATTCCCGACGGATCATTTCGTATCCCCTCTTTCCGTCAACAGCAGATCCGATCACTTCAAAGCACTCTTCTTTGCCTCCCTTTATATCAGGCGACAACGTCATACTCTGCAGCATATTTTCAATTTTCTCAAGCTCTGTCCTGTCACGTATGACAACCACGATCTTCATCGGTTCACACCTTCTCTCTTCACCGGTCCGGTCATCCCGCTAATCTTCCGATCAGAAATGCCTCTGCCATCAGCACCAGCAGGAACAGCACGTTCCATACCGTAAATACCTTCATAAAGGATCCCTTCTGATCCGGATACTCCTTTGCAAAAAATTTAAATGAAATCAGACTCGCCAACGACGCGATCAGCGTCCCCAGCCCGCCCAGGTTCACACCGGTAAGCAGTTCCGCAAAATTTCCTGTAAATCCGGACAACAGGATTGCCGCCGGAACATTGCTGATCACCTGACTTGCCAGTATCCCCGTCAGCAGCTCTCTGCCCTCAACAACAGAGACCAGCAGACTGCTGATCTCGGGAATACGTTTGATATTCCCGATAAATATAAAGAAACACAGAAATGTCAGCAGCAGAAAATAATCCACTGACAGATACAGCCTTCGGTTCACCGCCAGGATCACTACCGCCACACAGATCAGCACCGGAACATACGGCAGCACCCGGAACACCACCATCAGACATAACACGAGCAGCAGCAGATACGGCAGCAATGCCCGCATAAGCTTCTTTACTTCCGTATTTTTCTTTTCCTTCACCGCTACTTCCATCAGCGGCTCGTCCCTTTCGATCAGAATCACAGCCATCAGCAGGATCAGAGACAGTCCTGCATATGGAAGGACCGCCAGTGCAAACTCCCCTGCATGAATCCCCGAAATGGAATACAGATAGAGATTCTGCGGATTTCCGATAGGTGTCGCCATACTCCCGAGATTGGCCGCGATCGTCTCCAATACCACAAGCTTCACGATCCGCTTCGTCTGGCCGGTCATCCGGAACACCATCATAGTAAACGGCACAAAAGTAATCAATGTCACATCATTGGTAATCACCATGCTGCAGAAAAAGCACAGCAGCACCATGATCGCCGACAGAGCCCTTATGCTTCCCGCCCGCTTCAGCAGCGCATGTCCCAGCATCGCAAACACACCGAGCGACTGAAAGCCGGCCACAATGATCATCAGGCAGAACAGCAGCGCCAGCGTCCTGTAGTCCGGATAAGCCAGATACCCCTCATCCGGATGCACCGCAAAAGATGACAGTACCGCCAGCACAAATGAGACGCAGAAGACTGTCTCATTCTTCATAATTCCTTTCAACAGTTTCATATGTAATAACTCCATTCCTTCCTCTATCTGTCAGATATTGCTCAGACAAACATACCTATTATACATCCGATAAAAGGAAATGTGTTATAAAAATATGGTTTCTGTCAGAAAAGACGCAAACAGGAGCTGAAGTGTGCGTTGGCTTTCACTCAGCTCCTGCCTGTATTACTGCTTGATTTTGCTTTATCCATGCTGATGAAGATACTTCTCTCTCGTAGCCATCCCGCCCCGGATATGCCGCTCAGATTTATTCGTATCCAGAACCTTGCGGGCCTCCCGGGCCAGGGACGGATTGATCTGGAGGAGCCGTTCGGTGACGTCCTTATGTACCGTACTCTTGCTGATCCGGAACCGCTTCGCCGTCTGCCTCACCGTCGCATTATTCTCTATAATATAATTTGCAATCTCCACGGCTCTCTCCTCAATATAATCCTTCAAAAGAATCCCCCTGCAAACGTTGTTTTTACAATGTATGCAGGGAAAAAGGAAGTCATTCTCTCGCTCTGGAAAAACTCTTTAATTTTATCGTATTAGTTTGTAATATCGAAAATATTAATTGTCATCCGGTGTATAAATATATTCATTCAGATAACCAATACCATTAAAATTTCCGCCTTTATTATTCAATAATATTTTTGATTTATCAAGTTCTCTTTTTCTGTAAATCCATAATAAAAGCCAATCTGCTATCCAAACCTCCCTTTTACCATTAAGTACACAAAAAGTTCATATTTATATTGTAGAATGAAAAAATATTTTGCAAAAAGGAGGTATGGTGTTTACACCAGATATTATGAAAACAACGAAAAAAATTTTGCCGGTATTCCTGGCAGCTGTCCTCACTACAGCTTCCATACCGCTTTCTGTACAGGCCGACAGCTCTAAAGTAGTAACTCTGGGAGCGAACTTAACAGATGAACAAAAAGCTTCTATGTATGAATATTTCGGCACATCCGAAGACGAAGTGGTGACCATTGAAGTTACAAATGCTGACGAGCGCCAATATATGGAAGGGATCGCTTCGGAAGAGCAGATCGGGACCAGAACCTACAGCTGTTCTTATGTGGAACCGACTTCCAGCGGCGGAGTCCAGGTGAAGGTTGCCAATCTAACCTATGTCACCAGCTCCATGATCTCAAGTACACTTCTCACCTCAGGCGTAGAGAACTGTAACGTAGTCGCAGCTTCTCCCATTGCAGTATCCGGCACAGGAGCTCTGACCGGTATTATGATGGCATATGAAACTGCCAGCGGCGAAACTCTGGATGAAGGTCAGAAAGCAGCTGCCACAGAGGAACTTGTTACCACCGGGGAGCTGGCAGACGAGATTGGAAATGAGACTGCTACCGGTCTTATGAACGATATCAAGGAACAGGTGATCGAAGACAATATTACCGATGCATCCGACATTGAGAATGTAGTCAGCGATGCGGCAGATACTTATAATATCACCCTGACAGAAGACCAGATGAACAAGATCACTTCCCTGATGGAGACGATCTCACAGTATGACTACGATATCAACGCTTTAAAGGATACTCTGGATAATCTGAATGGAAAAGCCGGGGGATTCTTCTCCAATCTGTGGGATTCTATTGTTAATTTCTTCACCGGAAATGAATCTGACGGCGGAATTATTAACGATACACAGGACGACGTCCTTGGAAGCGATGTTGTAACTGACAGCACTCTGGATTCTTCCGGATCTTCCGACACTGAAAGCTCTGACAGCGGAGAAGAAAGCGGCGGATTCTGGGACAGCATTGTGAATTTCTTCAGAAATCTTTTCGGTATGGATGATACTTCCGACACAACAGATGGAAACGCAGATGATACACCAGAAGATACAGCAGACGTCCCGGCTGATACTGCCGATACGCCAGATGCAAATCAGGAAAATACAGGCGACACATCAGAAGGCTCCGATTCTACATACGAAAACACAGACGGGACAGCTGCCGAAAATGAGCCGGAAAACAATGCAGATGGAACAGACAGTGCTGACAACGGTTCCGGTTCAGATGAACTTTCCGAAGGATCCACTGCCAATGATGATTCCGCTGACAACACAGCGGATGTAACTGACCCGGGTACTGCTGAAAGCGATTCCGTTACGCCGTGATTTTACCGGGGATTTAAAAGGCCAAAAATTCAGGAGGGCAAAATGCCCTCCTGAATTTTTAATCCTTTCTCTCCCTCTGAGCCGATCATCTTTCCTCTTTTTCACTTAATTTCTCTGCCAGTCTGATCACTCTTCCCGCACATGCGCGTATCTCTCTCTCGGACAGTTTTCCTTCTGCATAGGCCTGTCTGATATCCGCGTCATCCTGCCTGTTTCCCGGCATGATAATATCGTTTCCGGCAGCCGCGCACTGGCATGGGATGCTTCCGTCTTCCGGCACTGTTGTATTCCAGTCCGACATGATCACCCCATCGAAGCCCCATTCTTCCCGCACAAGTGTTGTACATAGATCTCTGCTGTTAGCCGCATGGACTCCATTGACCAGATTATATGAGGACATAACTGCTGCCGGTCTGCTCTCCTTTACCGCGATCTCAAACCCCCGGAGATAGATTTCTCTGAGTGTCCGCTGAGAAACACACACATCAACACCCATTCTGTTGTCCTCCTGGTTATTGCAGGCATAGTGTTTTATTGTAACGCCGCATCCGGGTCTGCTCTGTACGCCCCGGGTAACAGCAGCCGCCATGATTCCGGACAGGAGAGGATCCTCAGAATAATATTCAAAGTTACGCCCGCAGAGCGGATTTCTCTGGATATTCATTCCAGGCGCAAGCCACAGGTCCACGTGGAATTCTTCCATCTCCTCCGCGACTGCCCGTCCGAACGTCTCCAGCAGCTCCGGATCCCATGTCTGGGCAAGCGCGGTTCCCACCGGGAACGCCGTACAGTACTGGTAATAAGTATCCGCATCTTCATGGATCTCTGCCGAATCCAGGAAGCCGTTTTCCAGAGAGCCCAGTACTCCGGTCCCGTAAACCGTATCGGAAGCCCGGTCAACCTGGTACCACTGTCTGAGACGGAGCCCTGCCGGCCCGTCTGCCATGATCAGAGAGCGGATCCCATATTTTTCTTCCAGAGCCTCTGTTGTTTCTCCGGCCGATCCCGGGACACGGATGCCTGCAGACCCCAGTGTGCTTGCCCCGTCTGTGATATTTCCATACAGGAGCGGGATGAGGTCTTCCACCGGATAGTCCTCCGCATAAGGCGTGACACACTCTGTTTTTTCTTCTACACCCGGCTCGAATGAATAGACCGGCACACCGATTTTCTTCCCATGCTCCAGCCACTTTTTCTCCAGTTCCGCGGCATGCTCGGCCCCTGCAGACTCTCTGATCTCTGCCGCCGGAGGACAGATCCTGCTGGTTTCTTCAATAATGGTATCCTGTGAGACTTCGATTTCCGCGACAAGTTCCACCGATGCGGAGCTGTTTCCGATCCAGATTCCGTATGTTCCCTGTTCCACGATCCACGCCTGACGTTTTTCTGAAAATACAGCGAGCTCTTTCTGCCGGATCAGTGCAGACACCTTCTGTCTCTCCCCCGGCTTCAGGGTATCCGTCTTTGCAAATCCCGCAAGCCTCCGGTATTCCTTTGCCTCGCCGGTCTGAGGCAGCGTCACATAGACCTGCACGACCTCGCGGCCGGAATAAATTTCACCCAAATTTGTTACTTCCGCTTCCGCCTCCAGCGATCTTTCATTTACCTTCAGACCGCAGAAGCTTATTTTAAATGAAGTATAGGACAGGCCATATCCAAATGGGAACAGCGGCTCCACACCAAAGCTGTCAAAATACCGGTATCCCACATAGATTCCCTCTTCATATACTTCTTTTGCCAGATCCCCGTTGAGGTAACTGTAGTTCAGGGCAGACGGATAATCCTCGTAATTTTTTGCCCAGGTAGCAGTCAGTTTTCCCTCCGGCACTGCTTTTCCCAGGAGCACATCCGCCACGGCATGGCCGCCCTCCTGCCCCGGCTGTGACACAGTCAGGACAGCTCTGACATTTTTTGCCTTCTGAAGAATATCCGTGAGTTCCACCGGACCTCCGGCATTCAGGATCAGGATGATCGGAATCTGACGCCGGTCAAGGTCAAAGATATCTTCCATCTCCCTCCTGCTGAGATAGTAATCCCCGTCTTCCAGACGCCTGTCCTTTCCCTCGCCGGATATCCTGCTGATCACATACACTGCGCAGCCCGCTTCTGCCAGATCCTCCCCTGTTATTTTTCTTCCCTCCGGGAGGACAAACGGGTTTGCGGCATATGCATCAAAAGGATTCTCCACATGGAGGGCGTCTTCCAGTATTTTCTCTTTCCACTGTTCCCTTGCCTGTCTGTAACGTTCCTCATAATCCCTGATCCATGCCTCGCTTGTGACAGTTACGCCCGCTTCTTTTATCCCTCTGTAAATGGAGATATTTTCCCGGTTGTTAACGTCTCCGGATCCAATCCCGCCTTTTACCGTCTTCTCCGCTCCGCTTCCGAACAGAGCCACAGGCTCTGACTGTTTAAGAGGGAGCACACCGTCGTTTTTCAGCAGCACAATTCCCTCCGCCGCTGTTTTTCTTGCAAGTTCTCCATTTCTCTTCTCACGTTCCGATACTTCTGATACGTGACATCCGCTGTGGTTCCATTTTCGCATCATCCTAGATTCTCCTTCTGCTTATATATGAAAAACGCCATAGGGTTTCCCTGCTTTTTAAGGACGGCTCTATGACGTTTTTCAGCTTTTAAATGTAATCTTTTATTCCTTAACACCGCCAAGCGTTACGCCTGCAATGATATATTTGGAAAGAAGCAGATACACAATAATAATCGGCACGATCGCCACTGTGATCATCATGTAGATCTTTCCCATATCAAAATTCATATAGTCCGCGCCTCTGAGCGTTGCGATCAGGATCGGGACCGTCATCTTATCCTTTGACTGGATGACCAGTGCAGGAACGAAGTAATTGTTCCATGATCCTACAAATGAGAAGATCGCCTGGACCGCGATCGCCGGCTTCATGATCGGAAGCACGATCCTGTTAAATGTCATGAACTCTCCGGATCCGTCGATCCTTGCCGCCTCTACCAGCGACAGAGGAAGTGACGACTGCAGGTAGCTGTACATAAAGTAGAACACTGCCGGAGATGCAATGGACGGTATGATAAGCGGAAGCAGTGAATCATACATTCCCATATTAGTGATCAACCGCAGGAATCCCATTGCAGTAACCTGCGTCGGCATTACAAGGATGGCCATGATGAAGGTAAAAGCAACTTTCTTTACCTTAAAGTCATATGCATACAGGCCATATGCCGTCAGAGACGAAAAATAAGTACAAAGCGCTGCCGAACACGTTGATACGATAAGACTGTTGATGATGCCTCTGAACATCGGAAAGCTTCCGTCATTCGCAACGTTTTTCAGGTTTTCCAGGAAATAATTTCCCGGAATGGCTGAAAATCCCTTTTGCAGATCCGCATGGGAGCGGGTTGCATTCACGATCAGTATGTAAAAGAAAAACAGGCACATGAATGAAAGCACGATGAGTACCACATGAGCCAGTATGCTCTGTACATGTTTTGGCTTGCTTGATTTCATGAACTATCTCCCCCTTTTTTCCGCTTTTGCTCTTCTTTTCGCCGCTTTTGCTCCATTGTCATCAGTTCCGTTGGTCATCCTGTATACAAAGAAGCAGAGGATCGCGCTGACAATAAAGAGATATACTGACAGCGCACCGGCCATACCGTAGTTCCTGCTCTTCAGATGGCTGTTCAGGAACATGATCAGCGTCATAGACGTACGGTCCGGATTACCCTGTCCGTTTGTCAGGATCTGAGGCACGTCAAACATCTGCAGACCACCGATGATAGATGTGATCAGCGTATATGCAAGGATTGGTCGGATCAGCGGTAATGTAATATAGAAAAATCTTTTTACACTGGTACAGCCGTCCAGTTCGCACGCCTCAAATATATCCTGGCTGATTCCCATGATGGCTGCCATCAGCATGATCGTTGTATTTCCAAACCACATCAGGAAGTTCATCAGTCCTACCAGAGACCGTGTTCCCAGAACAGAGCCGAGGAAGTCAATCGGCTCGCTCGTCCACCCCAGAGACATCAGGATGGAGTTGATCGGTCCGTTGGTGGAGAACATAGCAAAGAACAACATTGCAAATGCAGATGCCATGATCAGGTTCGGAAGATAGATAACAACCTTGAAGAACTGTTTGCCATGGATCTTCAGTCGGATATCTGTAAACCAGTTAGCGAGAAGCAGTGCGATCACGATCTGCGGGATAAACCCGATAACCCACAGGATCAGTGTATTTCCCGCATACTTCAGCATATCCGAATCAAGCAGGCTTATATAGTTTTCCAGCCCGATAAATGTAGGCCCGATCTCCTTGATACCAGAACGGTAATACTCATAGAAGCTGTACCGTATCGTATCGACCAGCGGGATCAGTGAAAAGATAAAAAAGCATATAAAAAACGGAAGGATAAAGATATACCCCCATTTCGCATAGCTGATGCTTTTGCGTTTTTTCTTCATAAAACGTCATTCCTTTCTTTCGGGAACTGCCGTGCAGAGCCTCTTTCGTCCCGCACGGCAGCCGCTTTATTCTCTTACTCCGGCCACTGGATCTCGGTAATGTCCGGATAACGTTCTTTTATTGCTGTCTCGAAGTTGCTTTTTGCTCTGTCATAATCTACTTTGCCCTGGAAATAATCGCTGAATGCATTCTGGATCAGCTCCACACATCCCTGATCATAAGAGGAAAGAGGCGCGATCTCGATATTCTCTGCAACAGGAGCGAAATACTCGTAGGGATTCTGTCCGCCGAGGAAGTCAGATGCGAACTCGTCGCTCTGAGCTGCTTCCTGCATACCGCTTACTGTGTTTGTAAAATCAAGATAATCCTTGGAGATCTTCATCAGGTTGTCCTTGTCTGCCGTAAGAGAAAGGATAATGTCTTTTACATGCTCCGGATTATCTGTTCCTGTACATGCATGGATATAGGAACCACCCCAGTTGTATTCCTGCGGCGGGTTCGTAACTGCCCATGCTCCGTCTCCGCCGTCCCAGTTCGGATTCAGAGTGAAATCAATTCCCCATGCCGGAAGCAGGAAAGCAAATACCTTGGAAGAAGAACTCATAGCCTTGTTCCAGTCGTCGTTCCACTGTCCCTTGACTGTTTTGTCGAAGTAACCTTCGTCAAGCCATTCCTTGGAATCGTTGATCCAGTCCATGATTTTCTGGTTTACTTTGATAACTGTATCGCCGGTAGCAACCCATGGCTCATCAATGCTGTTTCCATACAGACGGAATGTATCTGCATAAGAAGCAAATGTATAATAACCTTTTGCTTTCAGCTCCCCAGCTGTTGTCTTCAGTGTATCCCAGTCCTTCACTTTCTCACCTACCGCTGTCGGATCATCGGTTCCGAATACATCCTTGGCAATATCCCTGCGGTATACAAGGAGTCCCGGACAGCACTGCCATGTTGATCCTCTCTGGACGCCGTTCTGATCAGATGCCGTTGTCTTTGTGAACTCATACTGATCCGCCAGGTCTGTCTCCGGATCGATTCCCAGGTCTTCAAGCGGCATTGCCACGTCAGCGTCTGCATCCGTATACTTGAACACATAGTCTGTCTCAGAAAGGAAGATATCTACCTTGTCGTCCGGAGCCGCATCAGCCTGAGCGAGAAGAGCCTCGTCAAGTTTCTGCTGATACACGCCGTCCTGGTTCGGGTTGATGATCCAGTGGATCTCCGTTCCGTCCTTCAGTGTCGTAACCGTTCCGTCATCAGATGTACTCTCAACTTCCGGATAAACAGCCTCCAGTCTGGTACGGAACTCATCATTCCAGCTGTAAATATTGATGACCTTTCCTTCCTCTGTCGTCTCCGATCCGCCGCCTTCTCCGGATCCGCCGTTTCCGCCACATCCTGCCAGCAATCCGGCAGCTGTGACTGCTGCCAACAGAACAGCAACTACTCTCTTTTTCATTGTTAATTCCTCCTATTTCTATTATTCACGGTGCTTCCGCCCCGCTCAAGATGTGAAAATTATAGCTCAATCGTTCTCCGCGATATATTATAAATCTCAAAAAAATGTCAGATTCATGACCCGTTTTCTCCGGAAATCCATTTTATGTCATGATTCTGATATTTTTCCTCGTTTTTCTGATTTTTGCCTTACTGATATTCTTATATAATGCCTGTAAATGCCAAACGAAAGGAGAACCAAAATTGAAACAACTACAATTTATTGATGAGTACGGAAGTTTTACTGCAGAACGTCCGGAAAATATCAGTTATCTGTACTTTCCGCTCGCGTCAGAAACCGGGCTGAAAAGCTCTGTCACTCCCAATCTTGGCGGTGATTCCAAACTGGATCAGGAGAGCTTTCTGCTGGAGCCGGTAAGTGCGGAGAATCTTCATAATAACCGCTCCACCAGGAACTTCTGGCTTGCCTCTGAAAATGGCGGGATCTTCTCTGTAGTCGGATCATCTGCCCGTCAGGAAGACATGAAGTTTACTTCCGGACAGGATGAGAGCAGACTGACAGCAGGATTTATGTGGCATACCATGGAACGGGTATCACATACACCTGCTGTCAGGGCCACAGTCACCTCTTTTATACCGGCGGATGAAAATGCGGAGATCATGCATATCACCATATGCAATACATCCGACTCCCCGGAAACACTGACCCCTTATGCCGCAGTGCCGGTCTACGGCCGCAGCGCAGATAATATCAGAGACCACAGGAACGTAACTTCCATGCTCCACAGAATAAAGACTGATTCCCACGGAGTACTGGTATGCCCCACCATGTCCTTTGACGAGCGGGGACACCGGCCCAATCACAGAATCTACTATGTATATGGATACGGAGCGTCAGGGCAGGCTCCCGAATGCTTCTATCCAACGGCAGAGGATTTCCTTGGTGAAGGGGGAACCTACACTCACCCCCGTGCTGTATATGAACACACAGAAGGTGTTCCACCGTTTTCCCATGCAGAAGGGAAAGAAGCCATGGGTGCTTTCCGCTTCCCCAGGATCACACTTATGCCCGGTCAGACGACAGAATATGTCCTGATCTTCGGAATAGAGGAGAGCGAATCGGCAGTCAGGCGTGTCTTCAGTAAATATGACTCTGCCGAGAAGACTGCCGCCGCACTTGAGGCAACCCGCTCCCTGTGGCGTGATAAAGTCAATGTCGGCTTCCACACCGGCAGCAGCAGTTTTGACGGATTCATGAAATGGGTATGTTTCCAGCCTTTCCTCCGCAGACTCTTCGGATGCTCTTTCCTGCCCCATCATGACTATGGACGGGGAGGCCGGGGATGGAGGGATCTCTGGCAGGACTGCCTCTCCCTGCTGTTGATGGACCCGGACGGCGTAGGTCAGATGATCGAGAAGAACTTCGGCGGAGTCCGCGTCGATGGCACCAATGCCACAATCATCGGAGCCGGGGACGGCAATTTCATCGCTGACCGCAACGGCATCGCCCGCGTATGGATGGATCATGCCCTCTGGCCACAGATGACTACCAGACTTTACATCGACCAGACAGGCGATACAGAGATCCTGAACAGACAGGCCTCATATTTCAAAGACAGCCAGTGCATGCGTGGTACAGCCGCCGACACGGTCTGGGAGCCTGAGCAGGGCAGTCTGCAGCGTACAGAGCAGAACGAAGTCTATACCGGAAGTATCCTGGAACACCTCCTCATCCAGCAGCTGACCTCTTTCTATGAGGTAGGGGATCACAATATCTGCCGGCTCCGGGGTGCCGACTGGAATGACGCTCTGGATATGGCGGAAGAGCACGGCGAAAGCGTGGCCTTCACCTGTGCCTACGCAGGAAATCTCAGAGAGCTTGCGGAGATGATCCGCCTTCTGGAAATCCGCTCCCGGGATCATGAGACTGAAGTAATGGAAGAGCTGGGCATCCTGCTCAATGATGACCCCGAAGTCTTCGGAAACATACAGGCAAAACAGGAGATTCTCGACCGATATGTACGCTCCTGCCGCCGGTATGTCAGCGGCCGCCGCATCCGTGTACGGCTGTCCGATCTTGCCCGCAATCTGGAGCGCAAGGCAGACTGGCTGTCCGACTGCCTGAAGGAGCAGGAGTGGATCAGCGGAGAGAACGGGGAAGGCTGGTTCAACAGCTATTACGATGATCACGGACATGCCGTGGAAGGATTCTTCCCTGACGGAGTTCGCATGATGCTGACCGGACAGGTATTTGCCATTATGGGAAATGTAGCAACAGAGTCTCAGATCAGCAGCATTGTACGGAGCGCCGACCACTATCTCTACCGCAAAGAGATCGGCGGATACCGCCTGAACACAGATTTTCACGAGCTGAAGTTCGACATGGGCAGAATGTTCGGCTTCGCGTACGGCGAAAAGGAAAACGGCGCCGTATTCTCTCATATGACCGTCATGTTTGCCAATGCCCTGTACCGCCGCGGCTTTGCCAGAGAGGGGTGGAAGGCTCTGAAAACACTGGCGGAGACAGCGCTGGATTTTGACACCAGCCGCATTTATCCCGGTATCCCGGAATATTTCCGTGCGGATGGCAGAGGTATGTATCACTACCTCACAGGCGCTGCCAGCTGGTACATGCTGACCATGGTCACACAGGTCTTCGGTGTCCGCGGTGAAGCAGGAGATCTGATCTTTGACCCGAAACTGTGCGCAGAACAGTTAGATGAGCAGGGTAGAGCATCGGTCTGCGTATCCTTTGCCGGCAGGGATCTTGAGATTACTTATGAAAACACCGGCCGAAAAGAATACGGGGACTACGCCACAGGCTCTGCAATATGCGGCGGCGTTGAGCTCCCCCTTGCCGATGATGGCCGGGCAATCATGCCGCGCAGAATGCTGGACGAACTATCAGACGGAGTCCATCACATTATTATTAAACTGATTTAATTCAATCGGAAGGAAAGGTATAAGATTATGAGATATGGATATTTTGACGACAAAGAACGTGAATACGTAATCGAAAGGCCGGACACTCCCTCACCCTGGGTCAACTATCTCGGCTCGCCCGAGTACGGCGCGATCATTTCAAACAATGCCGGAGGATACAGTTTCGCCAGATCCGGCGCCAATGGCCGTATCCTGCGCTACATCTTCAACCAGTTTGATCAGCCGGGGCGTTACATATATATCAGAGACAATGATTCCGGAGACTACTGGTCCGCTTCATGGCAGCCCGTGGGCAAGGATCTGGATAGCTATCAGTGCAGCTGCCGTCACGGAATGGGATACACCCGGATGCTGGCGGACTATTCCGATATACATTCCGAGGCAGTCTATTACGTTCCTTTGGACAGCACTCACGAGGTATGGGCCCTCACTGTGACAAATCAGTCAGACCGCCCACGAGATCTGACTCTGACCGGATACGCGGAATTTACAAACCACAACAACTACGAGCAGGATCAGGTGAACCTTCAGTACTCTCTTTTTATCACGCGCACCCTGTTCAAAAAGAATATGATCATCCAGCAGATCCACGGCAATCTGGACGCTCTCCCGGAAGATGAGAAGGTAGATGACAAAAATGTGACTGAGCGTTTCTTCGGTCTTGCAGGAGCTGAAGTAGCTTCCTACTGTGGTGATAAAGATGCTTTCCTCGGGAAATACCACGGCTACGGGAATCCTCATGGTGTCATCACCGGCGCTCTCGGCAATGTGACAAGCTACAACGAAAACTCCTGCGGAGCCCTTTCCTGTGCAGTCAGCCTTGCCCCCGGCGAGTCAAGGACCATTCTCTTCCTTCTTGGCATGAAACCTGCCGGAGAAGCCGCAGCACTCCTGGATTGCTGCACAGATCCGGAGGCTCTGGTCCGCGAGGAAGTCTCAGCTCTGAAGAAGAACTGGTATGCAAAACTGGATCATCTGAAGGTCAGCACACCGGATCCTGCATTTAACACGATGATCAATACCTGGAATGCATATAACTGTTTCATCACTTTTGTCTGGTCCCGGGCCGCATCCTTTATTTACTGTGGACTCCGCAACGGCTACGGATACCGTGACACCGTACAGGATATCCAGGGAATCATCCACCTTGCTCCGGAAATGGCCTGCGAGAAGATTCGTTTTATGCTTTCTGCTCAGGTCGACAACGGAGGCGGACTTCCCCTTGTGAAGTTCACTCATGATCCGGGACACGAAGATACACCGGATGATGCTTCATACGTGCAGGAAACCGGCCATCCCGCATACCGTGCGGACGATGCGCTCTGGCTCTTCCCCACAGTGTATAAATACATTGCCGAAACCGGAAATACCGCTTTCCTGGACGAGGTCATCCCATTTGCCAACAAGGATGAAGGAACCGTCTATGAGCACCTGAAACGTGCCATCCAGTTCTCCTTTGACCACCTCGGCCCCCACGGCCTGCCTGCCGGGCTGTACGCCGACTGGAATGACTGTCTCCGTCTCGGTGCCAACGGAGAATCCGTCTTTGTAGCGCAGCAGTTTTATTATGCCATGACCATCCTGAAGCAGTTCGCTGTTTACAGACAGGATATGGATTATGTCAGCTGGCTGGAAGAAAAGCAGAATGAGATCGGGGAAAAAATCCAGCGCCTCTGCTGGGACAACGACCGCTTTATCCGCGGGTATACAGAAGCAGGCGAGCGGATCGGCGCGGCTGCAGATCCGGAAGCTAACATGTGGCTCAATCCCCAGAGCTGGGGCGTGATCAGCGGTCTTGCCACCAAAGAGCAGGCTGAAACCGCCATGGAAAATGTATACCAGAGACTGAACACCGCTTTCGGCGCAGTCCTGATGGATCCGCCCTACCACGAGCATGCTTTCGACGGCGCACTGGCAGTCATCTATAATCAGGGAACAAAAGAAAACTCCGGAATATTCTCCCAGTCCCAGGGATGGTTGATCCTGGCCGAGGCCCTCTGCGGACACGGCGAACGGGCATTTGCATATTTCACGGAAAACGCTCCCGCTGCTCAGAATGATAACGCGGACGTGCGCTGCCTGGAACCATACTGCTATGGCCAGTTCACAGAGGGCCCGGCGAGCAGCCACTTCGGCCGTTCCCACGTTCACTGGCTGACCGGCACCGCCTCCACTGTTATGGTCGGATGCGTAGAGGGAATCCTGGGACTCCGTCCGGATCTTGGCGGCATACGGCTCGCTCCTGCGGTCCCGAGATCCTGGGCGTCCTTTGAGATTGATAAGGACTTCCGGGGAAAACACCTTCATATCCGCGTCGAGAACCCGGATCAGCATGAATCCGGATGTGTCCGCACCGTGCTGAACGGAGATGAGCTTCCTGATAATTACATTCCGGAAGAGCTCCTGAGGGACAACAACGAGATCATACTGACCATGTAACTGTAACAGAGATTACTGTAACAAATATCCCATCAAAAAAGTACCGTACTGAAAGAACGGCTGGACCTGATAAAGTTCAGCCGTCTCTCAATACGGCACTTCTGTATTTTCATCACTGCTGCTTCTCACCTGAAGCATTATCTGCTCCATCATGGCCGTGGTATCCCGCCGGCATCTCTATATCCCACTGGATCATATAATACTCATCGCGGTATTTCTTCGGGGTCATCCCCACCACTTCACGGAACTGCTGTATGAAATGGCTCTGAGATGAAAAAGAAAGCCTGTTGGCAATCTCTATCATAGAATAATCACTGAATCTGAGCAGGTTCTTGGCCATATCAATTTTCTGCGCCCGGATATATGCGCTCACCGAGATCCCCGTTTCTTTTTTGAACAAACGCGACAGATAGCTTGCGGATACTCCAAGGGCGTCCGCCAGATCCTCGATTGTGATCCTGTCTTTTATATGTGAATAGATATACTCTTTGCAGGCATTTATATGCTTCGAATTCGTGTCGCTCCGGTAATATTTCCCCATCTTCTGCGTGTAGTCCATGACCATCTCATCATGAAGACTGCGGACTTCCTCTTCCGTATGTAAATCATCCAGCTTCTGGATATAGAAATCGCTCAGCCGGAAAGCCTGCTCCAGTTCCATGCCGCTCTGCCTGCACAGACGGGTGATCATCGCTGTTGTGATCACAAAATGATACTTCAGATTGGTTACCGGATCTCTGGACAGGACGCCAACACCCTCTTCTTCTACAAACCGGCCCTGCTCACAGTTCTTCCTGACCGTCTCCACATCGCCGCTTGCCACTGCCCGGTAAAACAGGAACTCTTCTGTCGGCTCCCTGTGTTCGATCTCATCAATATCGTCATTCGCTTCCAGAAGAAGCCATTCATCTTTATAGCTCATTATCTTTCCCCTTTTCTTTTGCAGATATTATCCTGCCTGCAAATACACACTGCTGAGATTCCACTGAATTCCCCTCGAATCAATATTAACATATTCCTGATATTTGCACCAGTGAAAAAGCAGGCATACTGTTCTCACAATACGCCTGCTTTACTTCTTGTTTCAGATCTGATTTTCTAATATCTCTGTTTTAGAAAATATGATAGTTCACAACCAGCGCCGCAAATACGATAGATACCATGGACAGCAGCTTGATCAGGATATTGATGGACGGTCCAGAAGTATCCTTGAACGGATCTCCTACCGTGTCGCCTACTACAGCCGCCTTGTGGCACTCGCTTCCCTTTCCGCCATGAGCGCCGCCCTCGATATATTTTTTCGCATTATCCCATGCGCCTCCTGCATTTGCCATGAAGATAGCCATCAGGAATCCTGTCGCCGTAGATCCCGTCAGAAGTCCGATCACTCCATTATATCCCAGGATCAGTCCGGTCACGACCGGTGTGATGATCGCAAGCAGCGTCGGAAGGATCATCTCATGAAGACTTGCCTTCGTACAGATGTCAACGCATCTCTCATAATCTGCGTCTGCCTTGCCTTCCATCAGGCCTCTTATCTCTCTGAACTGACGCCTTACCTCCACAACGATACTCTGAGCCGCACGTCCTACAGAATCCATTGTCAGTGCAGCAAATACGAATGGCAGGCATGCACCAATGAAGATACCAACCAGGACAGTCGGATTCATAACACTCATATCAAGAGCGATATCTGCACCGCCTACTTCCTGGACCTTCTCCACATAAGACGCGATCAGAGCCAGAGCTGTCAGAGCTGCCGAGCCGATGGCAAAGCCCTTTCCAGTAGCCGCCGTTGTATTTCCAAGAGAGTCCAGAGCATCCGTACGCTTCCTAACCTCAGCGTCAAGCCCTGCCATCTCGGCGATACCACCGGCATTGTCCGCAATTGGTCCGTATGCATCTGTGGCAAGCGTGATTCCAAGAGTGGAAAGCATTCCAACAGCAGCAAGAGCGATTCCGTACAGTCCTCTTGTTGACTCGATAAATCCACCGGAAAGTGCATATGCAGCCATAACGCATACCGCGATAATGATGATCGGAACAGCCGTGGAAAGCATTCCAAGGCTCAGTCCGCCGATGATAATGGTAGCAGAACCCGTCTCGGACTTATCTGCCAGTTTCTGAGTCGGTTTGTATGTATCAGATGTAAAATACTCCGTAAAGAATCCGATGAGCACGCCTGCCAGCAGACCTGCCAGGATTGCAACGTAAAATCCGATAAATTCTTTTCCAAGAATGAACCACACGATCGGGAATGCGACAACCGCGATAATGATCGCACTTGTATTGGTTCCTCTTCTCAGAGCTTTCAGCAGTGTACTCTGATCCGTACTCTCACCGGTCTTAACAAGCAGAGATCCGATGATGGACGCCAGCACACCTACAGCTGCCAGGATCATGGGGATCACAACTGCATTTACACGATCCACAGATTCGATCTTGTTAAAAGCGATCACGCCAAGGGCACACGCTGACAGAATAGAGCCTACATAGGACTCATACAGATCCGCGCCCATTCCGGCAACATCACCTACATTGTCACCAACATTGTCTGCGATCACGGCCGGATTTCTCGGGTCATCCTCCGGGATCCCCGCCTCAACCTTACCTACAAGGTCCGCGCCCACATCAGCTGCCTTCGTATAAATACCGCCGCCAACACGGGCAAACAATGCCATGGATGATGCGCCCATTCCAAATGTAAGCATTGTACTTGTAATATCTTCGATTGGAAGATCAAATACTAATCTCAGAAGCAGATACCAGATCGAGATATCCAGAAGTCCCAGTCCAACCACTGTAAATCCCATAACTGATCCCGCCGAAAACGCCACGTTCAGACCTTTGTTCAGGCTTTTCTGGCAGGCAGCCGCTGTTCTGGCATTGGCTCTTGTAGCAATCTGCATTCCTACAAATCCGGAAAGTCCCGAGAAGAATCCTCCCGTTACAAACGCAAATGGTACAAACCAGGTCAGAAGACCAAATGCCGCCATAATAAAGAGGATGACGAACATCGCCGCAAAAAATCCGATAAGGATCTTATACTGGCGTCTCAGGTACGCCATCGCTCCCTGATGGATGGATGCCGAGATCTTTTTCATCTTGTCATTGCCTTCGGGGAAGCGAAGAACCTTCTGCGCTCTGCTTACGACAAACAGAAGAGCAATGACGGATCCGCATAGTGTCAGTAGTGCCAATAGATTGTCCATGTAAATCTTTCCTCCATTCCATTTTTAAATTTTATATGTACGTGGTCTATTATAACACCCATATATATTTTTTGGTAGTTTTTTCTGAATACATTTTTAATTTTAGCAATATTTTTATGCAATATTGCAATATTCCTATATATTTTCTCACACAACAATCCTGTATTCCAGTAAACTTTCTCTAAAAGTTTTTCTGCTGTCTGATACGCGGTAGAATCGTTTTAAATCGAAAAAGGGCTGCCGCCAGGAGTAATCCCGGCAACAACCCTTGGTTGCACAGCAATATATTCTTATTTCATGTGATTCTGTCTGATTCTCAGAACTCAAATACTGCAACTCCATACGGCGGAAGCGGATATGCGAAGGAATACTTCTTTCCGTCACACTCCTGTTTCACCGGTTTGTAAAGAAGCGGTCTGGGCTCTCCGGTGCCTCCGTACTGAACATCATCGCTGTTCAGGATCAGACGGCACTGCTTTCTCCTCGGCACTCCAACTCTGTAATCCCTGCGCTCCATAGGCGTAAAGTTACAGATAAAGAGAAGATTCTTCTTATTATCCTTTGAATGTCTCATAAAACTGTAGATGCTGCGATAGCAATCGTCTGCATTGATCCACTCAAATCCCGCCGGATCTGAATCCATCTCGAACATGGCTTTATTCTTCTTATAGAGATGCAGCAGATCGCGATACCAGTTCTGGATCTGCTGATGCGGCGCCTCTTCAAGAAGGTACCAGTCCAGTTCTCTCTCCTCGCTCCACTCTCGAAGCTGAGCAAAATCCTGTCCCATGAAGAGAAGTTTCTTTCCCGGATGTCCCATCATAAATGCATATCCCACTTTCAGGTTCGCATATTTATCGAATCCAAGGCCGGGCATCTTATTGATCATAGAACATTTCAGATGTACCACCTCATCATGCGAAAGCACGAGAATATAATTCTCGCTATATGCATAGGAACTTGCAAATGTCATCATATGATGCGCATTCTTTCTGAAATACGGATCCAGCTTCATGTATTCTGTAAAATCATGCATCCAGCCCATGTTCCACTTCAGGCTGAATCCAAGGCCTCCGTCTTCCGGAGCTCCTGTCACCTTGGGCCATGCAGTCGACTCCTCGGCAATCATTACAGCGCCTTTATTTCTTCCAAGCACTACGGAGTTCAGATGTTTGAAGAATTCAATCGCCTCCAGGTTTTCATTTCCGCCGTACTTGTTAGCCACCCACTGGCCGTCCTGTTTGCCGTAGTCCAGATAAAGCATGGAGGCAACCGCATCCACCCGAAGTCCGTCCACATGGAAATGTTCGATCCAGAAGAGTGCATTGGCAATAAGGAAGTTCTTCACCTCTGGTTTACCATAATCAAAAATCTTGGTGCCCCAGTCCGGATGCTCACCTTTTCTCGGATCCGCATACTCAAAAGTAGGCGTTCCGTCAAAATCCGCCAGTCCATGAGCATCCTTTGGGAAATGAGCCGGTACCCAGTCAAGGATAACTCCAATCTTGTTCCTGTGGAGATAATTGATCATATATGCGAAATCTTCCGGAGTTCCGTATCTTGACGTCGGCGCATAATACCCGGTCACCTGATATCCCCAAGACCCGTCAAAAGGATGCTCTGCCATACCCATAAGTTCCACATGGGTATATCCCATATCCTTCACATAATCTGTAATAGCTTCGGCAAATTCTCTATATGTATAGAACCCTTCATCATCTGTTCCAGGGTTTCTCTTCCATGATCCGAGATGAACCTCATAGATGGACATTGGATTTGTATGATGATCCCACGTCTTTCTCAGTTCCATCCATGCGTCGTCTGTCCACTTCAGATGAGAAATATCTGTAACTCTTGAGGCTGTCCCCGGTCTGAGCTCCGCATAGTTTGCAAATGGATCCGCCTTAAATATCCGCTTACCCTGCTGTGTCTCAATACAGAACTTGTACAGGTCTCCTTCCTTCACGCCCGGTACAAAGCAGGTATAAATCCCCATTGGCTCCTGCCGTTCCATGTAATTCGCCTCGAAATCCCATCCGTTGAAGTCACCTACTACAGCAACTCTCCTTGCGTGCGGAGCCCATACTGCAAAATAGACGCCTTCCTCACCATTAACCGTAACTTTGTGGGCACCCATCTTCTGGTAAATCTCATAATGGTTGCCCTGTCCGAAAAGATACTGGTCCAGTTCTCCGATCTCGAATGACTCCAAGTCCTTCTTTGTGTTCTTCTTCTCTACCATAAAGCCCACCTCGCCGCTCAAATTTTAATAACTGCTCCAGCCGTCTGACGAAAAAATATTCCGGGTAAAATAAAGGATCAGGCATCCCGGATGACAGCCGGACATTTATATAACACCATTATACTTTAAACCCGTCCAAAAAGAAAGAGAAAAGCGTCTCAGATAAATAAAAACAGGCAGCCTCCCGTGAAACTGCCTGTTTTTTATATTCATATTAAATATTGAAATCTTTCTCCGAAAGAAGAATCCGGTCTGCATCATCCGTATTCTTTCCAAACACACGTTTTACCAGCTTCTTTGCAGATGCTTTCTGAGAATGCCGGATTGCCTCATCCATAACGTCCTTAACTTCAGCAACTGTAACGGCATGATCTTCTCTCTGCAGGGAATCAATCTTACTGTAAAGCGCCAGAATTCCCATTTCATCAATGCGGTATCCGTTTTCCTGTGCGTATGTCTGTCCAAACGTAACCAGCTCGTCATTAATAAAGATCGGTACCTCCAATCGTGAAGTAAACTTTCTTCTGAACTCTCTGTTAGAGGAAAGCAGACGGTCAAGCGGTTTCCGCTGTTCTTCCAGCACAACAAGAAGCTCTCCGGTGTCCTTCTCCATGGCCTTATTCAAACGCGCAACAGTCTTTTCATTCATCTTTCCCGCTTTTTCAATAATCAACGCGCCACCGTGCAGTTTGGCAAAGATATCACTTATCTTCTTCTTATTCAGAGATTCACCGGTAACAATCGCTACCTTTCCCTGATGGATCTTTCGCTGCTTCTGAATTGCTTTCACAACATCAACAGCAAGAACCGTCTTTCCATTTCCTTTATTTCCTATGATCAGAAGATTTCCTGTCCTTGAAGTTCCCTTCCTGTTCGTACAGTTTTTATCCTGCTCCAGAACATCTACAAGCTGTTCGCTCATTCCACGTACCGGTACAAAATAGGAGAACAGCTTCTTCTGTTCTTCTGTCAGCGTCGGCCGCGGTCCTTTACCGGACTGTCCGCTGAGGTCGTATCTTGCCCGTACAATAAATCCGGTATCTGTCATAGACAACGCATCTGATATCTCATCCAACGGAAGAGGTGATGTCTTTCCTGTAGCAATCAGCTTCGCCGTTTCTTTTCTGCTCAAAGGTGTTGTAGCAGATGACATGATATCCATTATATCATCATCATCGTCCGGTATCTCTCTGTCATCCGGCTCCGTTCCATGATCAGGATTAATCCGGAACTCCTCTTCCAGATCCGGAGCTTCTCCTTCATAGTCATCATCATCGAACAGTCTGTCATACTCTTCGCCGGATTCATTGTCTTCCGGTTCATCCTCATCCGGTATAAACCCAGTATCATAGTCATCGTCGCTGAAATACTCTTCGTCTTCTTCGTAATCCTCTGCATCTTCCAGATCCATGTCATCCAGACGGAGTTCGTCAGCAACTTTTCCCATATTCTCAGTAGGAGTATTATCAATTTTTCTGGTTCTGACCGGCTTAGCCACTTCTTCCTCCGGCGGAACTACACCTTCAATCTCATCAATCAGACGCTGGATATCCGGCGGAAGTATAGGCTCTGTTTTCTTTGCAGAAGCATTTTCAACCACTTCTTCCGCATCAGTCTCATCCAAATCCTCAGCCTCTTCGTAATCGGCTTCATCCAGATCTTCAGCTTCTTCGTAATCAGCTTCATCCAAATCCTCAGCCTCTTCGTAATCGGCTTCATCCAGATCTTCAGCTTCTTCGTAATCAGCTTCATCCAGATCCTCAGCCTCTTCGTAATCAGCCTCGTCCAGATCCTCAGCCTCTTCGTAATCAGCCTCGTCCAGATCTTCGGCCTCGCCATATTCTATTGCATCGAATTCTTCAACTGTTTCTATCGATTCATTCCCAGACATACTGTCTTCATCACTGCCCTGCTGTGTCGAAATATCCTCAGGCTCGGAAAAATCCTCTTCCAAAATATCTTCCTCTGAAATATCCTGATTTTCCTCACCAACTTGATCAACCGTCTGAGAATCCCATCCCTCCAGGATGTCCTCCAGACTCATCTGACCGGTAATCTGAGTATCTTCCCCGATCATATCAGCCGTCTCATTCTCTTCATCATCAAGAGCTTCTGCATCTGCTTCCTCAATTTCTTCAGATTCCAGAGGCTCTGCCTCCGCTTCTTCGACGTCCAAAATTTCTCCTTCAACTTCTTCAGTCTCTTCGGATTCCAGAGGCTCCGCTTCCGCTTCCGCAATTTCTTCAGGCTCTAAAATCTCTGCATCGACCTCTTCAAGCTCCTCGGATTCCGGTTCTTCCACTTCTTCTGTTTCTTCTACCGGGACTTCTACATCATCCGGAATAATTTCTTTCATATCTCCGGATACTGATACTTTTGCTCCTGCTTCCGGTACGGCTGTCCCCGCGATCCTGTCCGCCATGCCGAGATCCGCAACTGATTCTATCGCATCAATTTCGGCTTCCAGGTCAGTCATATCCGGTTCTTCGTGTTCATCATTGACCCTATCGTCTATTTCACTCTCAACACCCGGTGCTTCTGCAGCATCATCTGATGACATTTCCGGAGTTTCTTCTTCATTTTCATTCTTTTCCGGATGGAGAAGTTTCTTCAAAGCCTCATCCAGTCTCATTGTATCGCCGATTTTTTTACCAGCTTCTTTAAGAATATGCATTCCGGCTGTACCAGAGTCAGATGTTGAGGCTTCGCTCTCTTCCTTCTTATTTTCATCCTGTGTTTCAGCAGCCGGCTCTTCAGCCACTTCAACAGCCTCCGTCTCTACAGCATCTTCTTCCTGAGCTTTTCGCTCTGTATATGCTTCCAGATCTGGCATCTCTTCCGTATCTGACGACATCTTCTCATATCTGCGGTCATATTTTTCCTGCTGGGACGGTGTCAACGGCTTGTACTGCATCTTCAGCTCCATCGCCTTGTAAACGTACTTGCCTTCACTGAACCATAAGATGAGATCATCACACTCTTCCAGACATTCTGCTGTCATACCGGCTTCCTGATAAAGTTTCGCAAGCTCATATGCCCACTCTTCAATATATTCAGACTTCTTGAATTCCTCAAGAGCTTCTATCTGCTGTTCGATCGGAGCTCTCTGAGCTCTGAGTATCTGATATCTCAATATAAACTGATTCGGGTCCTTTGGTGCGATCTGCATAAAATCATCATAATAGTCGATTGCCTCGTCAACATTGCCCGTCTTAATAGCCAGAGTACACAGATGATAAATTACTTTTCTGCTTCCCTCGGCACGGTGATAGGCAATACTCAGGACATCATAACTCTTCTGATATTCCTTATTTTTTTCATATATATCGCTGACATTGATCAGCATCGTAACATTGCGGACCCGCTTCCATTCAATCTGATCTGCTATCTCCGCAGCCTGCCTGTAGGACCCGTTCTCCATCAGTTCAAGCATCTGTTCGGTTTTTAGCTTATATTCATACTTATCCACCGCATTCACCTCATCGAAAATATTATTTCATCGATCAATTTGCTCATCTTTATGTTTCTGGCGTAAGCCGATACTCTTTCAATAGTTTACCATATGAGACCCGTTCTGTCAAAAAAATGCATCCTCAATTGACATTGAAGATGCATTTTATGTTTTATTTAATTGTTTCATAATTTTTATTTTATATTTGATATCGGAGGCAAATGCTTGATTACGTTCCTGTAAGACCTCTGCCGTCTGTTATTTAATTCATCTCTGATTCTCAGATCTCTTCTCAAAATTATTTTCCTTAGAAAACTTCTTCTTCAAAAATTCCTCTTCTGTAATCTTCTTTTTCTTAAATAACAATTGAGGTTTATAGCAAAATCCCCTTTTCTGCTCTCGCTTCTTTCCGGGTATTATCTTATGTCTTAAACCGTACCCAAGTTATTATTCCTATAATCTTTCATCTGAAGCAGTATCCTTACCCGATATTCCTACACATTACTGAATTATTGCTTCTATAACTATGTACATTTAATATAAGATAACAATCTACTCAATGTTTCTTTACACATCTTTCGAAATTTTACTAAATGTGGTATCTATATTCAATACGTCTGCAAATGTTAAATCATTTGATTATTTATCCAGATTCCGAACTCTCCGACCAAATCTTTTCATTCTGCTTATTTCTGGATCGTTAATCTTTTGTATCAGCAAAGGTCTCTTTCTTCACAGGAACTTACATTTGCCGTACCACTGACATATTGATTATTAACTGAAACTATACTGTCCATGGGACCCATCCTCCTGTTGCCTTTTATTTTTAATCTAATCGAACACCTGATATATTGTGTTCTCTTAGATAAATATCCTTTTGAGATGTTTTGTTGTATCTCTTTTGGATTGATTTAATAATACCACCGGACCCCGATTTTGTCAACACATTTTTTGTTTTTTATTTTAATAATTTTAAAATAATTAAAATATTCTGTATTTATCAGAAAATTCTGTATTTTTTAAAAATCCGAATTGTATTTATATTGCCATGCTTACTCCGGACGGATAAAAATCAGAGATTGTAAAACGTATCTCCACGGTAAATACATGATTTTCTTCTATCGTATACATTTCACCCTGGTGCATCTGTATCATTTTCTCTGTGCTTTTCAGACCGATCCGGTTGCTCTCCACATCTTCTTCCGTCTGCCTGACTGCATTTGTCAGAGTGATCTCAAGCCGGCCTCTCACAGGTGCTGCCTGCACGACAACCGGAGCTTTCTTGTCTCCGTACTTTAATATATTAGAAAAAAGATTGCTGAAAATACGTTTCAGCATGACTTCGTCTCCGGAAAAGGAACAGTCCGGAAGCCGGATATCCTGTTCAACAGCAAATCCTGCCAGACTGATAAAATCGCAGTTTTCTGCCAGGATCCCCTGCAGGATGGAGAGCGGCATCTTTCTAAGCTCAGGTACCTCATTTTCTTCAAATACAAGTGCATATTCAAACATCCGGTCTGTCAGTGTCCGGATATCCTCTGTTTTCCCGAGACATCTCTCGATAAATTCCTCCTGCTGCTCCGGGTCGGCTCGTTTCAGTCTAAGCACCTCCAGATAACCATTGAGAACAGTGAGAGGCGTCCTCAGATCATGCGACATGGCTGTGATCAGATCCTGGTTGGCCTTGCGGCTCTCTGTCTCTTTCTCAATATTTTCCTGAAGGGTGCGGCGCATGGAATCCAGTTCAGCGGCAAGGATCCCCACCTCATCTTCCCCGCATGCGGGCACCGGGCGGGCCAGATCTCCCAGGGACATCCTGACAATGGATTCCTTTACACAGAAAATCCGTTTCATCACTCTTCCCATATAGATCAAAATGCTGCACAGAAAAAGGGAGCCGCAGAAGATCAGGCAGAATACTGTATAAGGAAAAGTAAAGTAAGTCCTGTGATAAGAACGGTACTCTACAAGATATGTGCCGTTCTTAAATTCAACGGAGGCATTCCCCAGTTTTTCTCCCAGCAGCTGCATACTCTTATAGGTATATGTTCCGTAAAGGAAATCTGCAATGGCTCCTCCCATATTTCCCACTCTGAACATGCCGTCTTCTTCACCGAAGATCGATATCATCGTATATTTGTCACAGACCGCATCAAAGAACGGAGCCATCTCCTCTGTTCCCGCCCCATCCTCCATCTCAGGAACTGTATATTTTTTCGCTTCCGCCTCAAGCTTTTCAAGAAATTTTTCCTCGTTGAAGAATGTAACGATCCCGGTCTTTTCCAGAAATATGCATACGTCCTGCTGTCTGGTCCACAGAAAATAATAAAGGCTGATGCTTACAGCCGCCATGATCACCACCAGCACTGCCAGCTTTGTACGGATCCGCCATTTTCGCAGCCGGTGGGCCTGAAAAAGTCCTTTCACACGATCTTTAATCACAGCGGTACCCCCTTCCCCATACTGTTCTGATCCATGTAGGATTCCCCGGATCCGGCTCGATCTACCGCCGCAGGTTCCGGATGTGGACCATGACTGTATTGGCGGCGCCGTAATAGTAGGGCTCGCCCCATACCGACTCGTAGAGGTGCTCCGCGGAAAAGATCTGACGGCGGTTCTTTACGAGAAGATGAAGCAGGGCGTACTCCGTATCTGTCAGATCCACGACCATTCCGTTCTTTGTCACAGTCTCCGCCGACTCATCGATCTCCAGCTCATGAAACCGGATGACATTCTTCTCAGTATGCTTCTTCCCATTTTCAGAAGTATTTTCTTTACCTCCGGCAGTATCATTTTTACCCTGATAGACCTGATACCGGCGGATCAGAGCCTTCGACCGGCTGACCAGCTCATTATAGGAAAAAGGCTTGGCCAGATAGTCATCCCCTCCGCTGGAGAATCCCAGCATCTTATCTCCCTCCTGTGTCCTGGCGCTCAGGAAAAGGATCGGCGCATTGCTGTTTTTCCTGATCTCCCGGCAGGTCTGATAACCGTTCATCCCCGGCATCATGATATCGAGGATGATCAGGTCATATTCTGCTGTCTCTGTCTGTTTCAGAGCTGATGCTCCGTCTCTGGCCTCATCTATTTCATAACCTTCGCCGCCCAGCAGGATATGCAGGATTTCCCTGATCTCCGGATTGTCATCTACAACGAGGATGCGTGCAGTTGTCTGTGGTGTCTCCATTTTGTTCCCTCTCTTTTATGTCTTCCTTTTTCTTAATTCCCGTGAACAACGAGCCAAGCAGATATGCTTGTACCGGGGTCTTTGACTGAAGTATACACGATTTTAAGATTTCTGTACTCCCTTCTTAAGAATTCTTTAGAAACTCTTGGGGGATATATTAAGAAACAGATTCTAAGATTAGGCACGTAAGAACATTGAAACACGAGGGATCACACGATGATAAAGACAACTGTTTTCAAAAATATAATTTCCGGAACGCATGAAACTTCCCATCTGAAGAAGAAACGAAACGACTGGCGTACTCTTCTGCCTTGCCTACTTTTTCCGGCAGCGCTCATCCTGCTATTTATACTGCTCATTGTACTGTCGATACCGGAGGGCTGTATCTTCGGCTCTCATACGGACTGGCTGAGCCAGCACGCTGCTCTTGCAGAGACTATCCGGGACGCCTGCCTGGAGCAGAAGACGCTGCTCCCGTCCTGGCTGGATCTGGGCGGCGGAGCAAATGGATTTCAGTTCTCCTATTATGGATTTCTCCGGCCGGATATCCTGATCGGATGTCTGCTGCCGCAGGTGCCCATGGTGAAGATCCTGATCGGATATATGCTGGCCGTATATCTCGCATCCGTTCTGCTGGTCTGGCACTGGCTAAGGTGCGAAAACATCCGGCCCGTCACTGCATTTGCAGGAAGTGTACTGTTCATGACCGCAGGCTGCATGTTCCATATGCACCGTCAGGTTATGTTTGTCAACTACATGCCGTTCCTGATCCTTGCCTTTCTGTGTATCCGGAAAAGAAAGTTTCGCTGGCTGCCGATCTGCCTGACGCTTATCTTCCTGAGCAGCTTCTATTATTCCGGAGCCGCACTGGCCGCTGTGGGATGGTACTGGTACAGGACAGAAGGGAAAGAATATTTCCGGAAATATTTTCTCAGAGGATATGTGCCGGCTGCCCTGCTGTCTGTGGCAATGGCAGGCGCTCTGCTCATTCCCACCGGACTTATCCTGCTGGAACACCGCAGAGGCGGCTCCGGCGTCAATCTGGCGGAACTGTTCGCCCCCAATCCGGTCCTGAACAATATCCTGTTCAACGAATACGGCATGGGCCTGACGCTGGTCTGCCTGTATGCCATTCTCGCGGGGCTGGCAAGGAGAAAATTCCGGATAGACAGCATCCTGTTTCTGCTGCTGGGGATGTTCGGCATCTTTTCCTACATTTTAAACGGTGCTCTTTATTCCAGGCCGAAGATACTGATCCCTTTCATGCCTCTGGTAATCCTGCACTGCGTCAGGTTTCTGCAGGACGCAGCCGCCGGAGCATCCGATGAGGGTGTCTCTTTATCCGAACGCAGAAAGCACAGAGCATTTCCCACATGGCCATTTCTGATCATGATTCCTGTCAGTCTCCTCTGGGTCAGCCAGGTTCAGTTTCCATGGATCATGACAGAACTGATCCTGCTGCTTCTGGCATGTCTGGTCATGAAGTTTTACTACGGCAGACCACAGCCCTTGCAGGGAAGAGCTCCGCTTCTTGCCGGAACACTCTGTTCGCTGCTCATCCTCATTGCCCCGACAGGAATGTATCTGACGACCGCAGGGACCGAAGACTGGGTCAGGAGAGCAGAAGTCTCCGATGACTCCTCTGGCATAGCCGGAGATGAAGCGGCGGAAAAGGAATTGTCCGGAGGAAACGGAGGGCAGGATCTCCGGCAGATTTACCGGGCCGGAAGTCTGCTCGAACCGCTGGCCGACTGTAATAAACTATCCCCAGAAGGACCGTCCCGGAGCACCATGTACTCCTCAGTGACAAACTATGTGTATTCAGACTTTTACTACGACACGCTGATGACACCCATCCGAATCAACAACCGGGTAGCAATACTCCCATCCCTCAATCCCTTTATGCTGGATCTCATGGGGGTCCGCTATCTGGAAACTGACGTGGCCCATATACCGGCCGGATACACGGCTGTCCGCCAGTCAGGAGACAAAGTTCTGGCTGAAAATACTCAGGTGCTTCCTATTGCATATTTCACAGATGATCTGTTTCCGGAATCAGAATATAACCGTCTGGATCCATATGAAAAACTGGATATCCTCACCCGCTATACAGTGACAAATATGAAGAGTACAGCTGAGGGTACGGATGGTAAAGCGGAAAATTTTATGGAAGATTTTCTTCCGGAACTGTCTCTGGAACCCGGCGAAACCATTACGGACGGGATGAAGATAGATAAGGCTTCCGGCGGATATGAGATTTCCGCGGAAAAGGAATGCACTCTGAAACTGGCCGTCTCCAACGCGCCTGCGGACAAGATCCTTCTGCTGCAGTTCCATGTAGAGAACTTGTCCCGGAAAGCAGTGGTCATCGATATCAACGATATCCGCAACAAACTGTCCGGGCCGTCCGCTCCATATCCTAACGGGAACGAATGCTTCCACTATCAGTTCTGCCCCACACCCGGGGAAGGAGTTGAGAGCCTGGAGATTACATTTTCCAAGGGACACTATATACTGCGGGATATCAGATGGCTGGCATATGATGTAAACCACTTTTCAGATAAATCAGTCACACCGCTGATCCCGGTGTCAGAGGAAAGTCTGCCTGAGGGCAATGATGGGGCAGGATCCAGCGGAATGCCCGCAGATTCCGGACGGGTATCTGAAGGATCCCATCTTGTGCTTGCGGGTACTGTAACGGCAGATTCGGACGGGCTCTTCGCCACATCCATCCCGCTCCAGAACGGGCTGGAAATCCTGGTGGATGGAAAGGCCGGAGAGATCATGAAAGTAAATGAAGCCTTTGCCGGGACATGGCTGAAGGAGGGAACTCATTTCATCGAGATCCGATTCTCTCCGCCGGGGAAAACTGCCGGCATCCTGATCAGCCTGCTGGCTCTGGCAGGATACGCGGGATTTCTCATATGGGATATCCGGATAAGGAAAGTTCAGAAGATGGAAAATCCAGCATGATTTTGAGATTAGAGGATCCGATGTCTGCGGGAACCGTCAAATGGACATGCGAGCATGTCCGCCCGGCACGCTGACAGCAAGACTAATAAGGAGGAGAGTATCATGAAGATAAAAAAGGAATTCATCACATACATCATCAGTGGAGGACTGACTACAGGCGTCAACTACGCACTGTATGCCGGGCTTCTCTGGACGGGGTTACCCTGGCTGGCAACAAACAGCATTGCCTGGGCGGGCGCCGTACTGACCGCATACGGGCTGAACCGAAAATGGGTGTTTCGCTCCCGAAACCGGATCTGGCAGGAGTTTCCTTCCTTTGCAGCTCTGCGGTTTGTCACACTTGTCATTGAAAATATCCTGCTCTGGCTGCTCATCGACCAGATGCATATCATGCCGTTTCCGGCTAAGATAGCGGTCAGCGTTGTAACGGTGATTGGAAATTATATTCTCTGCAAATATGGAGTGTTTAAGAAGGAGGAGGTCTGTCATGGATAAGATCAGCATTATCGTACCCTGCTACAATGAGGAAAATGTACTGCCGGCATTCTACCGTGAAACAACGGCCGCAGTAAAGGAAATCGAAGGAGCGGAATGTGAATTCATCTTCGTAGACGACGGGAGCCGGGATCACACCCCGGAAATCCTGCAGCACTTTACCCGCATGGATGAGCGGTGCAGGTTCCTGTCCTTTTCAAGGAATTTCGGAAAAGAAGCTGCCATGTACGCCGGGCTTCAGAACGCCTCCGGAGATTACTGTGTCTTCATGGACGCCGATCTGCAGCATCCGCCGGCGCTGCTGAAAGACATGTATCATGCAGTAAAGTCGGAGGGCTACGACTGCTGCGCCGGACTGCGGGAAGACCGGACAGGAGAAGGACGGATCCGTAATTTTCTCTCCCACGCGTTCTACCGGGTGATCAACAGGATGTGCCGTCTGGATATGACTGATGGAGCCGGAGATTTTCGCATGATGAACCGTACTATGACCGATGCGGTCCTGGAACTGAAAGAATATAACCGGTATATGAAAGGGATCTTTTCCTTTGTAGGATTTGACACAAAATGGATTCCATTCCACAACGTGAAACGTGCCGCCGGGAAAACCAAGTGGAATTTCCGCTCCCTGTTCCGCTATGCCGTAGACGGCATCCTGTCATTTTCCTCCGCCCCGGTCACACTCGCAGGGACTGCCGGCGGGCTGCTCATCGCAGTATCCATCCTGTCCGCCCTGGGGATCCTGCTGTCCGGACATGCTTTGCGCGGCGTTCCCATGCTTGTATGCCTGATCCTGCTGCTCAGCGGAATACAGATGCTGTTCATCTCCATCCTGGGCGAGTACATCTCAAAGGATTATATGGAAAGTAAGAAAAGGCCCGTCTATATCGTGAAAAAACGGGGCGGTTTCTGAAAAAATGGCAGAAAAGGGACAGGGCAAAACTCGATTTGGGACACACTGAATCTCGATTGGGGACGTAGTGAAATTCGATTTTACTACGTCCCCAATCGAGGTTTATTTCATCCTGTGTCTCGTCGCCACGTCCTGGAACCGGAAATAATCAGGCCGGTGCCGTGACTGAGTATACTCGAACTGAATTCCATTATCATCGAATGTCTGGCTGGTAATGACTGCCATACAATTGTAGTCTTTCAGCTCAATATATTTTTCATCCACCTGTGTGACCCGCTCTACGGTCAGTGTCCTCTTACTGGTGGAAATGGTAATTCCCAGCTCTCCCTCCAGGTAGTCGTAAACCGAACGTGCGGCAATCTCGGGAGTAAGGCCGGGTGTCAGATCCTTCCGGAAATAGTTATGGTCCAGGATCAGCGGCTTGCCGTCCAGGGAACGGAGCCTCTGCATGTACAGCAGTTCTGTCCCCTCGCGGAACCCTGTCTTTCTCTCAATCTTCTTATCAGCTGTAATCTCGGCGAACTGAAGGATCCGGGTAAATGGCACTTTGCGGTTGCGGGCAGCGGATTCTTTGAAGGACTCGATCCCGCCCACCGTAAATGCAGTCTGTTCGATAGGCTGGAAAATATTTCTGACTCCCTTTCCATGCATGGGCTGAACATAACCGTCCGCAGTCAGCCCGGCAATCGCCCGGCGGACTGTATTGCGGGAACATCCATATTCTTCCACCAGCGTATGCTCAGAAGGGAGCATTTCCTGATATGCATAGTATTCTGTCTCGATCTTTTCTTTTAAGTCTCTGTATATCTGGTCGTATTTTGCCTTTGGCATCCTGTTTACACCTCTTGTTTAAACATCTTCTTCCATTATAAAAATGCTCTTTAGGAAAATCAAGAGTAACATCGTACTCCAAAGAATGTTCTGAACTTGTTTACAAATTTCCAAGCTTGTTTTTGTGAAGATTAACTGAAACGAAACATTTTTCATTTCTCGCGTTGACATGTTTAAACAAGAGTGTTATAGTCTAGTTGTTCAAACAAGTTCGGTTCGTTTAAAGAACTTGCATGAGGGAACAATAAAACCAGTTTTAAAGAGAAAAGGAGAGAAACAATGGGCAAGTATGACAATGATGTAAAACGTCTGTTGGACCTGATCGGGGGAAAAGGGAACATACAGGCGGTATCCCACTGCATGACAAGAATGCGTTTCGTACTGGTCGATCCGAAAAAGGCAGATGAAAAAGCCATCGAGGATCTGCCGAGTGTCAAGGGTACCTTTACACAGGCCGGTCAGTACCAGGTCATCATCGGAAACGATGTATCAACATTTTACAATGAGTTCACTTCCTACGCCGGAATCGAGGGCGTGAGCAAAGACGCTGTAAAGGCGGCGGCAAAGACAAACCAGAATCCGATCCAGAAGATCATGGGTACGCTGGGCGAGATTTTCGCTCCTCTGATTCCGGCCCTGATCTGCGGCGGTCTTGTCCTTGGCTTCAGAAACATTATCGGTGAGATCAATTTCTTCAATAACGGGACAGAGAGTCTTGCGGACGTCTACCAGTTCTGGAACGGAATGTACAACTTCCTGTGGCTGATCGGTGAAGCTGTATTCCACCTGCTGCCGGTAGGTATCGTATGGTCCATCACCAAGAAAATGGGAACCACACAGATTCTTGGTATTGTCCTTGGTCTGACACTTGTATCTTCCCAGCTGCTGAACGGTTTCAGCGTAGCAGATACTCCTGCGGATCAGATCCCTTACTGGGATTTCGGATTTGCAAAAGTAGAGATGATCGGTTACCAGGGGCAGGTCATCGCGGCTATGATGGCAGGCTTCGTCCTTGTTTACCTTGAGAAATTCTTTAAGAAAATATGTCCGGAAGTCGTCAGCATGATCGTTGTTCCGTTCTGCTCCCTCGTTCCGGCAGTAATCATTGCACATACGATCGTAGGCCCCATCGGCTGGACCATCGGAAACGCCATCGGCGATGTGGTATACGCAGGACTTACATCTGACTTCCGGTTCCTATTTGCAGCGGTATTCGGTCTGTTGTATGCTCCGCTGGTCATGACCGGTCTGCACCACATGACAAACGCCATCGACACACAGCTGATCAACACAGCGGATTCAACGATCCTCTGGCCTATGATCGCTCTGTCAAATATCGCACAGGGCTCCAGCGTGCTGGCTATGTCCTTCCTTCAGAAAAAGAACGAGCGCGCACAGCAGGTCAATGTACCGGCATGTATCTCCTGTTACCTGGGTGTTACGGAGCCTGCACTCTTCGGTGTCAACCTGAAATACGGCTTCCCGCTTGTATGCGGTATGATCGGTTCCTGCTGTGCGGCAATGATCTCCGTAGGATTCGGCGTAGAAGCACTGAGTATCGGCGTTGGCGGACTTCCGGGAATCCTTTCCATCAAACCGGAGTTCTGGCTGTACTTCCTTCTGGCCATGGCAGTGGCAATCGTTATTCCGTTTATCCTGACTACTATCGTTGGACGGATCAAACTTACGAAAGAAGACCGTTTCGGCAGAGAGGCTGCTCCGGCTGCTGATACAGCATCAGAAACCACTGCAGCTGTTGAGGCAAAAACAGATGACGCTGCTCCCGCAGCAGATGTAAAAGAACTGAAATCAATCCTTGACGGAAAAGTAATGCCCATCGAGGAAGCTCCGGATGATGTGTTCTCCCAGAAGATCATGGGCGACGGACTTGCGATCGAGCCTTCCAATACAGTCGTTACCGCTCCGGCGGACTGTGATGTAAGCATTGTTATGGCTGACACCGGCCACGCATGCGGTCTGACGCTTCCCAACGGACTGGAACTCCTGATCCATGTAGGCGTTGATACAGTAGATATGGGCGGAGACGGATTCAAACTTCTTGTACATGAGGGAGATCATGTAAAGGCAGGACAGCCGCTGATCGAATTCGATCCGGCCAAAATCAAAGCGGCAGGACATCCCTGTACCACGATGCTGATCGTAACCGGCGAAGGCAGCGCTGCAAATATCAAGATGCACTCCGGCATGGACGCAAAAGCCGGCGAGACAACCGTTATCTCCTGGGATTAAACCCGCAGATGGTTTCTGTCAGACAAAGCGGCACACATCCTGTGCCGGTGCAATCCGGCAGAAGCCTTGAAATAACAATAATTCCAATCCCTCACATATCATGAGCGCCGCACTTCGGGGAGCCTGTTCGGGCGGCCGGAGGGCGGCGTGCGAAGTATATCTGCTTCGCAGTGAACAGCTGAAGAAACAGGGAACGGATCTAGAAAAATTATAAAGGAAGGCAGGTTTCGAGGTTATGAAAACAGATTTTAGAAAAAGCACGGTATATCAGATCTATCCCAAGTCTTTCTGTGACACCAACAAAGACGGCCTAGGCGACCTCCGGGGCGTGATCGAGAAACTGGACTATATCAAGGAACTGGGCGCAGACTATATCTGGCTCACTCCTTTCTTCGTATCTCCTCAGAACGACAACGGATATGATATCGCAGATTACTATAATATCGACCCCAGATACGGCACAATGGCAGATGTAGAGGAACTGATCGCAGAGGCGGACAAGAGAGGCATCCGCCTGATGTTCGACATGGTGTTCAACCATGTTTCCACGGAGCACGAGTGGTTTAAGAAGGCCATGGAAGGGGATCCATACTACAAAGATTTCTTCTTCTTCCGTAAAGGCAAGGGAGACGGCGTGCCGCCTACCAACTGGGAAAGCAAGTTCGGCGGAAATGCATGGGAGTATGTGGAGAAATTCGACGAGTATTATCTTCACCTGTTCCATGTGACCCAGGCCGACCTGAACTGGGACAATGAAAATGTAAGAAAAGAAGTGCAGAAGATCATCCGTTTCTGGATGGATAAAGGAGTAAAGGGCTTCCGCTTTGACGTGATCAATCTGATCAGCAAGGAATGCTTCGAGGACGATGAGACCGGAGACGGACGGAAATATTATACAGACGGTCCCAATATCCACAAATATCTGAAAGAGCTCCACGACATGACCTTTGGAACAGACGCTGAGATCATTACGGTAGGCGAGATGTCCAGCACATCCATCGAGAACTGCTACAAATACGCAGGCGCCGATACCGGCGAGCTGTCCATGGTATTCAGCTTCCATCACCTGAAGGTAGACTTCATGGGCAATGAGAAATGGGTTCTTGTTCCCGCGGATTTCCAGAAGCTGAAAGATATCATCTTCCAGTGGCAGACCGGCATGGCAGAGCACAACGCATGGAACGCTGTATTCTGGTGCAACCACGATCAGCCCCGTGTGGTATCCCGTTTCGGTGATGAGGGAAAATACTGGAAGGAATCCGCAAAAATGCTGGGAACCATCATCCACTGCCTGAGAGGTACGCCTTATGTATACCAGGGCGAGGAGATCGGCATGACCAATACGGACTTCACGGACATTTCCCAGTTCAAGGATGTGGAAAGCCTGAACCACTACCAGATCCTGCAGGACAAAGGACTGTCTCCTTCCGACGCCCTGCGCATCATTCAGATCCACTCCCGGGACAACGGACGTACGCCCATGCAGTGGGATGATACAAAGTACGCCGGATTCTCCGCGGAAGACAGTGCAGAGCCCTGGATCGCGGTAAACGGAAACCACACAAAGATCAATGCGGCAGATCAGTTAAAGGATGAGGACTCCATCTTCCACTATTATCAGAAACTGATCGCACTGAGAAAAGAGCTGGACGTTATCGCTTACGGCGATATCCAGCCGCTGGCTCAGAAAGATCCCTGTGTGTTTGCTTATCGCAGGACTTATAAGGGCCATGAACTGATCATGGCGGCAAACTTCTACGGCAGAGAGTGCCAGTGGAAAGACGCGCCGGATGTGGCAGGATATAAGTGCGTGATCGGCAACTATAAAGATGTGAAAACACCGGAGGGAACCGTGTGGACACTGAGACCATACGAGGCAGTTGTGTGGTATAAATAAGATTGCCTGTTTTTCTCTTCTATATTCAGACAGGGCAGCCCCGGAAAACGAAAGGGGCTGCCCTGTTTTTATTCATCTGTCAAGATTATTTCTCCGAAGAGCGTTTTTGCCATCGGCAGATTGAATCAGAGTCCGATCTGTCATAAAACGCTGACTCTCCTGCTATATTCTCATCATCTGGGACATGATACACGCCCCCGCCGCGCCCTGTGCCAGCACCTCCCGGATCTGCTCCGGATCCAGCCGGATCCCTCCGATCCCGTACACAGGCACAGGGGCCAGTTCACAGATTTCTTTTAAAAATTCCAGTCCCCGGGGCGGGACTCCCTTCTTGCAGTCCGTGGCAAACACATGACCTGCGGTGAGATACGAGGCCCCTAGCCGGACCGCTTCCCGTGCTTCCTCCGCAGAATGAACAGAGACGCCGATCTGCTGCGGCAGAAAATTCCGGGCCTCTCCAGCCGTTTCTATACTATACTCTCTATCCAGCTTTCCTCCCGTCTCTTCACAGGCTCCCTGCTGCAGTTCTCTCAGCTTCCACAGCGGCAGATGGAGGAACCGGGTTCCGATCCGCGCAGCTGCCTCCGGATAGAAATGAGAGATCAAAGTTACATGATGCCGGTCACAGATCCGCTTCACTTCTTCCGCAAGTCTCAGGTAATCTTCCAACGGCAGATCTTTCTCCCGGAGCAGGAACGCCCTCGGATGGAAACTGCAGATCCGGTCCGCCTGCTCCAGATAGGGCAGGCGGGTCAGATGACGGTTGGAGACTGCGATCACTTTTGAAAAATCAATCTCCTGATATTTCATTTCCTCACACATAGCATTTTCCTACACATAGATGTAATCGCTCATGACAGGCTGCAGGTGAAGCCGGGTCAGATCCCGGTACACCTCATCCACGGTACGGGAATCGGAGATTTCAAACTGCTCGTCTCCCTTATCCTCTACTTCCTCCACATGGCTTCCGATGCCGGTGCTGACTCCGGCGGATATCTTCGTTGCCGCAATGTTGACGATATTATCCCGCACTCTTGCACACTCCCGGGTAGAGATAGTTATGCCGGCATAAGGCATGAACAACCGGTAGGCGGTAACCACCTGGAGGAGCTGAGTCTCATGGACATCCATAGGATTGATCCGGTCATTGTTGATGATAGGCCGCAGGCGGGGGCAGGAGAAGGAAATCTCTGCGTGAGGATATTTTCTCTGGAGGAGCCATGCATGCATACCTGTAGCAAAAGCATCTTTTCTAAAATCATCCAGCCCCAGCAGCGCCGCGAAGGCTACTCCTCTCATGCCTCCCATAAGAGCGCGCTCCTGGGTATTGACCCGGTAGGGGAAGATGCGCTTGTGTCCGGCCAGGTGTAGCGTTTCGTATTTGTCCGGATTATAAGTCTCCTGGAAAACAGTCACGTAATCAGCTCCGCACTCGTGCAGATAGCGGTACTCATCGGAATTCATGGGATATACTTCCAGCCCGATGACCTTGAAATATTTCCGGGCAATCTTACATGCTTCGCCGATATATTTCACATCGGACTTTGCCCGGCTCTCTCCGGTAAGGATCAGGATCTCCTGAAGTCCGCTCTCCGAGATGGACTTCATCTCCTTATCGATCTCTTCATAATTCAGCTTTGCCCGGCGGATCTTGTTGTGGCAGTTGAACCCGCAGTAAATGCAGTAGTTTTCGCAGTAATTTGCGATGTAAATAGGCGTGAACATATAGACCGAGTTTCCGAAATGTTTCCTGGTCTCCTTCTGGGCCAGCTGAGCCATCTCCTCCAGATGGGGCAGGGCCGCCGGGGAGAGCAGCGCGGCGAATTCCTCCGGTCCCCGGTTGTCCTTTGCCAGTGCCCGGCGTACATCGCTGTCCGTATATTTCTCATAGTCGTAGGCGTTCATGGCAGCCAGCACCTGATCCATTACATCGGATTCGATCACTTCCATGCCCGGGAGATAGGTCATATGGTCGATCCGGTTCTTTTTCTGATGTTCCCGGATCTCATCGCTTAATATGCTTTCATTAATATGATTATTCTTACTCATTGCCGCTCGCCTCCTGTTCCTGAAGGAATCCTGTCAGCGGAGAGGACGCGCTGGAGCCTTTCTCGATCACCCGGCCCATCCCGGACAGATACGCAGTCCTTCCTGCTTCGATGGCTTTCCGGAATGCGCCGGCCATAGCCGGGATATCTCCGGCTGTGGCAATAGCTGTATTTGCCATGACTGCCGCCGCACCCATTTCCATAGCCTCACATGCCTGAGAGGGCCTTCCGATGCCTGCGTCCACGATAATGGGCAGGTCGATTTCATCGATCAGGATCTGGATAAACTCTTTCGTGCAGATACCCTTGTTGGAACCGATAGGAGAGCCAAGAGGCATGATGCAGGCTGCCCCTGCATTTGCCAGATCCCGGGCAGCATTCAGGTCGGGATACATATAAGGCATGACCACAAACCCTTCTTTCGCCAGGATCTCTGTGGCTTTTACCGTCTCATAGTTATCCGGCAGAAGATATTTGGAATCATGGATCACTTCGATCTTGATGAAATCACTCTGGCAGATTTCTCTGGCCAGACGGGCGATGCGGACCGCCTCCTCCGCGTTCCTCGCTCCGGATGTATTTGGAAGAAGAGTTACTCCTTCCGGGATGTAATCAAGAATATTTGCCAGGCCGCCCTGGTTCGCACGGCGCAGGGCAAGAGTAATGATCTGAGCCCCCGCATTCTCTACTGCCGCTTTGATCAGCTCCAGGGAATATTTCCCTGATCCTAATATGAAACGTGACTGGAATTCATGTCCTCCCAGACAAAATGTGTCTTTGTTTAAATCTGTCATTTTCTTTCTCTCCTTCTATTGTCTTTTATTCCTGCGGGCAACAAGCCGGGCGGGCCTTCTGCCTCTATCTTTCTGCTCCATCGTCAATCAGCAGCTGCACGATCAGATTAGCCTCATGTCCCGCGCAGATCCCCACCCTGGGAGCCATCAGTCCCAGTCCATTTCTGGAATCACTCACTTCATCCCCGCACAGATAGAACCGGTCCGTAATCTTCCTT
The DNA here is from genome assembly GCA_944381495.1 of uncultured Mediterraneibacter sp. GTDB lineage: Bacteria > Bacillota > Clostridia > Lachnospirales > Lachnospiraceae > Mediterraneibacter. The sequence goes on from CALWLJ010000024.1 coordinate 43,240, forward strand.
GTCCGGATCTCATTACTGTTTCCATAGCCTGCCATCCCCGAAGCGCTGACGATCTTTTTCTCCTCGAACTGCCCCAGAACGCCGTTTACCAGCATGGCTTTGCTCTCCGGCACATCGAAAGCTTCGCAGATGATATCATCCTCAGCAAAAAGTTCCCGGATATTTTCCTCGCAGACCCGGACGCAGTCGGTCCGGATATCCAGATATGGATTGATCTCCAGCAGCTGCTCCCTGAGAGCGTCGGTCTTGTACATTCCCACATGCCCCATGCAGTACTGCTGCCGGTTCAGATTGGTCAGATCGACCTGATCATGATCGATCAGATGCAGATGCCCCACACCGATCCGCGCCAGGGCCACAGCCACAAAGGATCCGAGACCGCCCAGACCGGCAACAGCCACCCGTCCCCGGTCCAGCCGTTCCTGTATCTCATGGGTATGTCTCAGACAAAGAGCTTCCTGTATCTCTTCTTTTGAAAATCTCATGTCAGCCTCCTCCTACAAAACTTACGATCTCCAGCACATCTCCGCTGTGGAGCAGTGTTTCGGCATACCGGCTTTTCGGAACGATACCGCCGTTTTTCTCCACTGCGATACGGCCGGTCTGATACCCTTCCCTCTCCAGGAAATCCTGGAGTATGATCTCCTTTTCCAGTTGTCTATCTTCTCCGTTGACCCGGATCATAGCATCCTCCTTTCCGGAATTACAGAACCCAGTTCCACACTGTCCTGCAAAGACAGAAGAACATAGTTTCCATCGGAACAAAAAAAGAGTTCACAAAGAAATACACCCGTGGTGGTGCACCCCTTCCTGAACTCGTGTTCACTCTATCTTTTTCCGTATTTATTTCCAGTAATCAGTATACCATCTTCCCGTCAGATGTCAATCCGTTTTCTCTTCCTTGTGTTCAGGAAATGTCTGTGCTAGAATGAAACCACCTCAGTTTTGAAGGTATCAATACAAAGGAAAGAGAGAACCGGACGCCTTATCTGACGCGGCCGGAAAGGAGACAATGTTAACAAGAAAAGAAATGAAAAAGCAGGGAAAACGTTCCCTGAAACAGCACTATCTGATCTTCGTGGCGGCCTGCCTGATCGCATCCTTCCTCGGATCGGAATTCAAAAGTTCCCTGAACTTTTCGTCCATGCAGACATATGAACAGATCAGGGAAGATCCATCCGGAAACATAGAATATTCTGTCAGCTCCCCCGGATGGGCGGTAAGCTGGGACGACGTCCTGATGCAGATCGCAGACGAGAATACCGAGGCAGGGCGTGAACTGTCCGACCAGCTCCGGCAGGACGCTATCGAGAAAGCCCAACAAGGTAATCCTATGTTCGGCCGGACCAGAGGGGTACTGTCTGATGTGGTCAACCAGATCACATCCGGCTCCATCATAGTCACTGCAGTAGCAGCCATCGGCTCTATTACCGGATCGGACAGCCTGGGAATCGTTATTCTGATCCTGTGCAGTGTGATCGTTTATTTCCTGTTCTGGTTCCTGATCAAAAATCTGTTTCCCGTTGTGGTACGAAGGATCTTTCTGGAGGGGCTGACATATTCTCAGGTCACACCCCAGAGATTTATCTTCCTGCTGCGGGTGAAAAAGTGGCTGAAAGCATCCTGGTCCATGCTTGTGTCTTCCTTTTTCTACACATTATGGAGCCTGACTATTGTGGGAGCGCTCATCAAGCGGTACTCTTACTTCCTCGTCCCCTATATCGTGGCGGAGAATCCGGACATAGGGGCATGCCAGGCCGTAACTCTGTCCCGGAAAATGATGAAGGGACACAAATGGGAATGCTTCATATTTGAGCTGTCCTTTCTCGGCTGGTCCATCCTGGGCTCCTTAACGCTGGGTATCTTCAATATATTTTTTACCAATCCGTACAAAACGGCGGCGTTTACACAATATTACGAACAGCTTCGGGCTCTTGCCCGTGAAAAAAAGATACCCGGTTCCGAAATGCTGTATGACTGGTACCTCTATGAGAAACCGGATCCGGAGATCCTGAGAAAAAAATACTCCGATGTGTACGCAATCACACAGCAGCCGCCGGATCCTGACGGAGACCTGACCGGCTGGAGAGGATTCCTGGCAAGGAACCTGGGTCTGCTGCTCTTCAGCCGACAGGAAGAGAAAGAATACGAGCGCAGACAGGCGGAGCATGTACGAATCCACGCCCTGATCGACGATATGGAGGGGCTGGCATATCCGGTACGCTTTTACCCGATACCGGAGGAAAACAAACGGAAGCTGGTACAGTCGCTGAACTATATGCGACATTATACGATCTGGTCATTGATCGTCATCTTCCTGGGACTGGCATTCTTCGGCTGGGTATGGGAAGTCAGCCTGCATCTGATCACCGACGGAGAGTTTGTAAACCGGGGAGCGCTGTACGGCCCCTGGCTGCCTATCTACGGCACAGGATCCATCCTGATCCTGACGCTGCTGACCAGGCTGAGGAGGAACCCGGTACTGGAGTTCACAGCGACCATCGTTGTGTGCGGCTTCCTCGAGTATATGACCTCCGTATTCATGGAATTTACTTCCGGCGGACTGAAATGGTGGGATTACAGCGGATATTTCCTGAACCTGAACGGACGGATCTGTGCGGAAGGACTGCTTGTATTCGGAATAGGCGGGATCGCGGTGGTATATGTCATCGCCCCCATTATCGACAATGCTTTGATGGCTCTGAACGAGAAAATCCTCCGGGTGGTCTGCATCGCACTGATGGCTGTATTTCTCGTGGACTTTGCCTATTCTCAGGTTCACCCGAATGCCGGGGAAGGCATCACAGATTATAAGGCAGAGGCGGAGGGACAGATCGGCGGATCCGGCATCTGCTGAGATCTCAGACTTAATACCTATACACGCTTGGGGGGTACCGTAAACTCGGTACCCCCCAAGTTTTCATAATCCCCCGTAAAGATCCGAAAGGAGATGGTGAAAATTCTATGAAAAATCCGTCTCGGGTTGACAAACCTTTCTCCCCTATGCTATTTTGAAATTGTTCGGTAGGTAAGGCTACTGCAGGGATATGGACTGTTGCCGCGAAATAGTGGAGACACTATGAGCTGGTTTGAACAGGATACATCGAACGCAAGGTGTATCATAATACAGTTTCACCGCCCTGCAAAGCTAAAGCTCAGACGAATGTACAACAGGGTTATTTTCCCGTATGTTCTATCCGGACATACGGGTTTTTTATTTTACAGGAAAGGCAGGTGAGGCATCATGGAACATGGACGAAGTCACAGTCAAAACCATTCTTTTATTTTAAACAAAAGTAACTGCAGTCTGATCACAGAACGACGGGCAGGATACCAATACTGCCAGGGTAAAGATGCACTCTTCTGCATAGTTTTACCGGAGTGTTCATCCACGGTTTCTGCTCCGGGAGCATAAGCCGGTTCCGGATTTCAGCTCTTTCGCATATTTCTTTTCCTGATCAACCGTCGTTTTGCAGAGATTTACGGGCGACGGTCTTTTTGCGCCCATTTTGAGATAGGAGGGACAGGACAATGAAGAAAATGCTGAAAGAAATGAACAGAAAAATCTCTATGCCCGTTATGGGCAACGGCTCTGCCAGAAACAATGAGATCCAGGAAAGACTGTATCATGCGGCATCCTGCACGGAAGAGGAATTATGGGCAAAATACAAGACCTCTCCGGCCGGACTGGATACCGCCGGAGCAGAGGAATCCAGGGAACAATACGGAGAAAATATTCTCACCTACGGAAAGAAAAATCCTCTTGTCAAACGGCTCATCGCTGCTTTTATCAACCCTTTTACTGTGGTACTGCTGGCGCTGGCAGTGATCTCGGTTTTTACAGACATCATACTTGCAGAACCGGGAGATGAAAATTACGCTACAGTGAGCATTATAACCGTAATGGTCATGTTCTCCGGCATTCTCCGCTTCGTACAGGAGACACGCAGCGGAAATGTAGCGGCAAAGCTGCTGGGCATGATCCACACGACAGCCTGCGTCATGCGGTCCGGCGTGCAGTCGGAGATTCCCATGGATGAGATCGTGGTCGGAGATATAGTGTATCTGTCCGCCGGAGATATGATCCCTGCAGATATGAGGATCGTCAGCGCAAAGGATCTGTTTATCAGCCAGTCTGCTCTGACCGGAGAGAGCGAACCAGTAGAGAAGTGGGGCGAAGCAGACAACGGAAATAACGCTCTCACAGATATGAGAAATCTGGCCTTTATGGGGAGCAATGTGATCAGCGGAAGCGCCAGAGGCATTGTGATCGCAGTGGGGAACGACACCATGCTTGGCTCAATGGCAAAGACGCTGAACGAAAAGCCGCCGAAGACAACTTTTGAAAAAGGAGTAAACTCTGTCTCCTGGGTTCTGATCCGTTTCATGCTGATCATGGTTCCTATCGTACTTTTTGTCAACGGATTTACAAAAGGTGACTGGATGCAGGCGGCGCTGTTCGCGATCTCCATCGCAGTCGGTTTGACACCTGAGATGCTCCCCATGATCGTGACTACCTCCCTGGCAAAGGGCGCCATGGCCATGAGCAGGAAAAAGGTGATCATCAAAGACCTGAATTCCATCCAGAATCTCGGTTCCATCGACATTCTCTGCACAGATAAAACAGGAACACTGACGCAGGATAAGGTAATACTGGAATATCATCTGAATGTGGACGGAGAAGAGGACGATCGTGTCCTCCGCCATGCCTTTCTCAACAGCTGGTTCCAGACAGGGCTGAAAAACCTGATCGATATCGCAGTAATCTCGAAGCAGGAGGAACTGGGATCTGATCAGCTGATCAGCAGATACACAAAGGTAGATGAGATCCCCTTCGACTTCGAGCGCCGCAGAATGAGCGTGGTGGTCAGGGATACAGCCAGCAAGACCCAGCTTGTCACCAAGGGCGCAGTAGAAGAGATGCTGAAATGCTGCAGTTATGCAGAATGCGGCGGAGAGATCCGTCCACTGACAGACCAGGTCCGCCGCCTTGTCCTTACGAAGTCCGATGAATTGAACGAAAAGGGAATGAGGGTAATCGCCGTCGCCCAGAAGACTGATCCTTCTCCCGTGGGACAGTTTTCCGTCGAGGATGAAAGCGACATGGTGCTGATCGGATTTCTTGCGTTTCTGGATCCGCCGAAGGCTACCACAAAGGCTGCCATTCAGGCACTCCGCGAATATGGGGTGGACGTAAAGATCCTGACCGGCGACAACGAAAAGGTTACCTGCGCCATCTGCCGGCAGGTAGGCCTGCGGGCAGACCGGATCCTTCTGGGCAGCAATCTGGATAAGATGAATGACCAGGAGCTTGGCAGCGCGGCAGAGGATATCACTGTATTTGCCAAGCTGTCACCGTCACAGAAAGCCCGCATCATCCGTGTACTGAGAGAAAACGGGCACAGCACAGGCTACATGGGAGATGGGATCAATGACGCGGCAGCCATGAAGGCCTCTGACGTAGGCATCTCCGTTGACACAGCGGTAGATATCGCCAAGGAATCCGCATCTGTTATTCTTCTTGAAAAGGACCTGACGGTGCTGGAACAGGGAGTCATCGAAGGCAGGAAAACTTATGCCAACATGATCAAATACATCAAGATGACTGCATCCTCCAACTTCGGAAATATGTTTTCCGTACTGGCGGCAAGCGCTTTTCTCCCCTTCCTCCCCATGGCCTCGCTGCACCTGATCCTGCTGAACCTAATCTACGATATCTCCTGCACCGCCATTTCCTGGGATCATGTAGACAGCAGCTATCTCAAAGTTCCCCGGAAATGGGACGCATCGGGAATCGGGCGCTTTATGCTATGGATCGGCCCCACCAGTTCAATCTTTGACATTGCAACATATCTGCTGATGTATTTTGTGATCTGCCCCATGTTTACCGGCGGTATGCTGTATCCCCAGATCACGGATCCGGCGGCGCAGGCGCTGTACACCGCACTGTTCCAGACCGGCTGGTTTGTGGAGTCCATGTGGAGCCAGACACTGGTCATCCATATGATCCGCACGCCGAAAATCCCATTTATACAAAGCAGGGCATCCGCCTCTGTCACGCTGTTCTCTCTTATAGGCATCGCCGCGGTGACAGTCATCCCGTTTACGCCGCTTGGCACCGCACTGGAACTGACCGCTCTTCCGGCACTGTATTTCGTATGGCTGGCAGGGATCCTGCTGGGGTATATGGTTCTTGTGACTGCAGTGAAGAATATCTATATCCGCAGGTATGGGGAGTGGCTGTGATGGGATGAGATAAATCCGCAGCACACTATAAACCCCATACAAAAAGCAAAACAGCAGCCGGGAAATCTCACTTATGAAACACATATTTCCCGGCTGCTGTTCTGTTTTTCTACCTAAAAAATAATAAGAAAGCTCTCAGATCAGATTGATATTTATCTTTTTCAGCTTTTCATACAACGTTTCCACATCCGTCGTTTCTTCCTTAATGCTGTCCATCTCGATCCGGATCTCCTGCATCGTCTCATCCACATGTGCGATCTCTTCTGCGCAGTCCTTGAGGCGGGCGATCACTTTCTCCGCATGCTCCACATTTTTCTTATACTTAATCTGGTGCTCCAGACTGGCCCAGAAATCCATGGCGATGGTACGGATCTGAACCTCCGCCTTTACCTCTTTTACCGATTCCGCGAAAAAAATAGGAACACTGACGATCAGATGAAGACTTCGATATCCGTTGGGCTTTGGATTGCTGATATAATCCTTCCTTTTGATCAGCTTAATATCATCCTGTTTCGTCAGGGCGTCCGCCAGAAGATAGATATCGTCGATATAGGAGCAGATCACCCGGATTCCGGCAATGTCATTGAGATGATATTCAATATTTTCCCGTGTGGGCGGAACTCCGAGTCTTGCCATCTTTTCCAGAATGCTGGTCTGGCTCTTCAGCCGTGTCTGGATGGAGCTGATAGGGTTTCTTTTATATCTTACTTCAAATTCCGTGTCAAGGACCTCGAACTTCGTATTGATCTCCTTGATCGCACAGGCATAGTTCATCATCAGTTCCTTATAGTCCAGCACGCTGTCAAGCAGATCCATCGCCTGTCCCATGAGCATGTTTCTGCCCGCGCCCCGTACCATCTCCGGCAAGTTTTCTCTTTCCATTTCTTCCTCCGTTCCGGCGGCCTGTCCGCTGCCCGATTTTATCCTGTTAATAATCTAATTGTAGCGAACAACCACAGTCACATCAATAAATATAGTCTAAAAATTTATAAAGTTTGTTGATAGTGCTTATTTTTGCACATGTATTATTGTGTTTATGAAAGGAATATGCTATCGTAATGCCACCAAAACAATCTAAGTCAAGCTGATCATATTAACCAGTCAGGATTCTCTGGGCCTTTCCGTCCAAAATTCTACACGATCAGGATAATGAACACAAAGACCGCTTTTTCCGAAAAAGAGAACGTGGTAAGATGAAGGAGGCTTATTTCCAGTTCTGGCCCAACCGGATCCTGTTTTATCTGAGCAAGACCTATACAGGGCAGATCAGGACAGGCGAGGACTATGACGCATTAAAGAAATGCATCCATGTCAGCATTCTGGACTTCATCCATTTCCCGAAGGATAAGAGATGTTACCGCAAAATCACGCTGTGCGATACTGAGACCGGAGAACAGTATACGGACCTTCTGGAAATCCACATTCTGGAGCTGAAAAAGCTGAGTGCGGACGAGAAAAAGCGTCTGGAGTACGAGGCCCGTGAGAGAGCTATGCTGGATTATAATACCCAGATAAAAAGCGCACGAAATGAAGGCAGGGCTGAAGGAGAGCAGGATCCAGGTATCATGCGAAGAGGTAGTGTAAAAAACTTTGTGGCTTTGGTAAAAAATGGCTCCTTTTTGGTAAGAATTACAGATATGACAATTC
>CALWLJ010000025.1 GCA_944381495.1 uncultured Mediterraneibacter sp.
ACCTCGTTAAGTGTCCAGATGTACGTTCACACTAGGTTCGAAAGAACCTCACCAAGTGTTCACAGTATATCACATGAACAGAAAAAGGAAAACCGTTACTTTCATATCTTCAAAATCATACTTCCCCTTGTCGGATGTACATTCAGCAGCATCCCTCCCCCAGAAAGAGGAAAATAAATGTAAGACTGAGCCATTGATTCCTGTGAAGGATTTTGTTACCATTAATAGAAAAGCAGACAGGAGGTTGATCATAGATGGTTACGGTAAATGCAATGGGGGACGCATGTCCGATCCCGGTTATCAAGACGAAGAAAGCGCTGCAGGAATTATCCGGTGCAGGAGAGATCGAGGTCCTGGTGGACAATGAGACGGCAGTGCGCAATGTGACGAAGATGGCGGAGAGTTCAGGAGCTTCTGTTACTCAGGAAAAACTGGGAGAGGGAAGATACCGGGTCCTTGTGACAGTTGGTGAAGGCGGTGCTGACAATGCGGGCATGGAAGAGGTATCCGATGACAGCCTGGAGAGCTGCGGCTGTGGAGAGCAGGAGTCGGTAAAGGGTGATACCATTGTGGTGGTTTCTTCGGACAAGATGGGAGAAGGCGATGAGGAACTGGGACATATTCTTATGAAGAGTTTCCTGTTTGCGGTGACACAGCTGGATCAGCTCCCGGCGAAGATGGTATTTTATAACGGTGGTGCGAAGCTGACTGTGGAAGGTTCTGCTGCTCTGGAAGATCTGAAAAGCCTGGCGGAGCAGGGCGTGGAGATCATGACATGTGGTACCTGTCTTGATTTCTACGGGCTGAAGGATAAGCTGGCAGTGGGCACGGTTACGAACATGTACAGTATCGTGGAGACCATGCAGCAGGCGAGAAGAGTGATCCGCCCGTAAATGATTATATATGGTATATTTTTGCAGGCACATACAGAGGATAATGCCTGCGGCAGATGTGTACTGCCGGTGAAAGGAGGTGAGGGTCCATGTACAAAGAGATCCATCTGACACAGATGACAAAGACAGCCGGGTGAGCGGCCAAAATAGGTCCTGAGACCCTTGCCCAGGTTCTGGGCAGGCTGCCGAAATTTGAAGACGGGCGGATGCTCGTGGGACTGGAGACATCGGACGATGCTGCAGTCTACAAAGTATCGGATGATATTGCGATCATACAGACACTGGATTTCTTCACACCTGTAGTAGACGATCCTTATATGTTCGGGCAGATTGCCGCTGCCAATGCCCTCAGCGATGTGTATGCCATGGGAGGGGAACCGAAGATGGCGCTGAACATTGTATGCTTTCCAAATTGTTTGGATCCGGAAATTCTTGGAGAGATCCTCCGGGGCGGAGCAGACAAGGTAAAGGAAGCCGGAGCAGTACTGGCGGGAGGACATTCCGTTCGGGACGATGAGCCGAAATACGGACTGTCCGTCACAGGCTTTGTCCATCCTGACCGGATATACAAGAACTATGGGTGCCGGCCCGGCGATGTGCTGATCCTGACAAAACAGATCGGAAGCGGGATTATCAATACCGCGGTAAAAGCGCAGATGGCATCGGAAGAGGCATCGGAGGAAGTAATCCGGGTGATGGCTTCCCTGAACCGCAAGGCGAAGGAAGCGGCAGAGGGATTTACTGTTCATGCATGTACAGACATTACTGGATTCGGTCTGTTGGGGCACTGCACTGAGATGGCGAAGGCTGGAAATATGACTCTGGAAATAACTGCCGAAGACGTGGCGTATATGAAAGAAGCTCCGGCCTATGCCCGGATGGGACTGGTCCCTGCCGGTGCGTACCGCAACCGAGAGTTCGCGGAGCCATATCTGGATCCGGGAAATGTGGAAGAGATGTACCTGGATCTGCTCAGTGATCCACAGACCTCAGGCGGGCTGCTGTTCAGTGTACCGGAAGAGGAAGCTGACGGACTGATCAGAAGTCTGAAGCAGAAAGGCCTGGAGACGGAAGTCTCGGTGATCGGCCGGGTGAAGAAAGCAGAGGACAAACTCATCCGATTAAAGTAAGATCTGATGCAGCAGGGGAAGAGCCGGAAGGACACCCCTGCTGTATTGTTCAGAAAGTTATAGTACAAACTGAGTGAGACAAGGCCGGACAAAGGAGAGAATTGACTTGGACAGAAATGAAATTTACAGGAGGATTCCCGGTGTGGACCGCCTGATGCAGGACGAAGCAGTCCGGAAAATGACAGAAAGATACGGATATGATCCAGTGCTTGACGCTGTGCGCCAGGCACTGGATAAGATACGGAAAAAACTGGGAGAGATCCAGTCGGAAGAGGAAGCAGAACGGGAACTGGATCATCTGCCGGATCAGATAGAAGATATTCTGAAAGAATGGTCCCGATATGATCTCAGGCGGGTCATAAACGGAACGGGGATCATCCTTCACACCGGACTTGGAAGGGCGCCTCTTGGAGAAAAGGCAGCGGCTCATGCCTCGCAGATCGCGTCAGGTTATTCCAATCTGGAGTATGATCTGGAAAGTGGGAAGAGAGGAGACCGGAGCGCGCATTTTGAGAAAGTGATCTGCCGGATTACCGGATTTGAGGCGGCTATGGCGGTTAATAACAATGCGGCTGCTGTATTTCTTACCCTTGCAGCTCTGGCAGGGGGCGGCGAAGTGATCGTATCCCGGGGCGAACTGGTGGAGATCGGCGGGAAATTCCGGGTGCCGGAGATGATGGAGGTGAGCCGGGCGCGCCTGAAGGAAGTAGGTACCACGAATCGGACCCATCTCTCTGATTATGAGAATGCCGTAGGAACGGATACAAAGGCATTTCTCAAGGTGCATACGAGCAATTACAGGATCGTGGGATTTACCAGCGCGGTTTCGCTGGAGGAGCTGTGTGGACTGCGTGAGAAATATGGTGTTCCGGTTATTGAAGATCTGGGAAGCGGAGTGTTCGTGGACCTGAAGGAATATGGGCTGCAATATGAACCAACAGTACAGGAAGCTGCAGAAGGAGGAGCCGATGTGGTAACCTTTAGCGGCGATAAGCTGCTGGGGGGACCGCAGGCAGGGATTATTGCAGGGAAAAAGGAATACATCGACCGGATCAGGAGACATCCCCTTGCCAGGGTGCTGCGTATTGACAAGTTCACAGCAGCGGCTCTGGAGTCGGTTCTGTCGGCCTACCTGGATCCGGATACCGCCGTGGCAGAGATTCCGGTCCTTCATATGCTGACATGCCCTCTGCGATATGTGAGACAGGATGCGGAAACTCTGGCGGGAATGATCCGCGCGGTACTCCGGGAAGAAAAACGGACGGCAGAAAATCATCTGACAGATGGCGGGGAAGCCGAAGAGAAGGGGTGTGAGACTCTGGTCTGTATTTCGACAGGAGAATGCAGAGCGGCAGCAGGAGGCGGTGCAATGCCGGGAGCAGAAGTGCAAAGCTATGCTGTTTATTTTGAGCCGGTTCAGATTACGGCGGCTGAGCTGGACAGAAGAATGAGGAATCTTGAGATCCCGGTGATTGGAAGGATACAGGAAGGAAAATATTTTCTGGATATGCGGTCTGTAGATGAACAAGATATCCCATATATTGCGGAGAATTTCCGGGGCGGCAGTATCCTGAAGAAAGGATAGGTTCCTATTTATATGAAGCATATTGTCATAGGTACAGCGGGACATATTGATCATGGAAAGACAGCTCTGATCAAGGCTCTTACAGGGAGAGACACGGACAGACTGGAGGAGGAAAAACGCAGAGGGATCACCATTGATCTGGGATTCACTTATTTTGATCTGCCGGGGGGAGAACGGGCAGGAATCATCGATGTGCCCGGGCATGAGCGGTTTATCCGGAATATGGCTGCAGGAGTGCAGGGGATGGATCTGGTTCTGCTTGTGATCGCCGCGGATGAGGGAGTTATGCCTCAGACAAGGGAACATATGGATATTCTTCAGCTGCTTGGAGTCAGACAGTATATTATTGTGCTGACAAAGTGTGATCTGGCGGATGAGGAATGGATCCGGATGGTGACAGATGAAATTCGTACTGAAACAGCAGGGACAGCGCTGGAGGATGCGCCGCTGCTGCGGGTGTCCTCTGTTACTGGAGAAGGCATAGAAGATCTCCGGAACATGATCTCGGTCATGGCAGAAGAGACGGATGATAAAAAAACATCAGACAGACCTGGAAATCAGAGTGAAGAATGTGCGGAGAGAGGTTATCCCCGCCTTCCGGTGGACCGGGTATTTAGCCTGAAAGGAACGGGGACAGTGGTAACAGGGACCATGCTGGACGGCTGTATTTTGCAGGGAGAAGAATTGATGGTCTATCCCGGAAAACAGAAGTGCAGAGTAAGAGAAATCCAGGTATATAATGAGCGGGTAAAGCAGTGCGGGAAAGGGCAGCGTGCGGCTTTGAATCTTACAGGGATACAGAAGGATGAAATCAGGAGGGGGTGCGTGATCGCACCATCCGGCAGTATTTATTCCGGCAGAATGGTAGATGTGAGGCTGTCTCTCCTGGGGCATTCGAACCGGACAGTAAAGAATCAGAGCCGCCTTCATTTCTACAGCGGAACGTCAGAATTGCTCTGCAGGGCTGTACTTCTTGACCGGGAAGAACTGAAGCCGGGGGAGAGCGGTTATGCACAGCTGCGGATGGAGTCAGACACTGCGCTGCGGACTGGAGACCCATTTATTGTACGTTTTTATTCGCCGGAGGAGACGATCGGCGGAGGCATTGTCCTTGATGCGGATGCCCCCAGAGAAAAAAGATTCCGTCAGGAAGTGACAGAGCGTCTGAGCCGTCTGGAGAAGGAGGATCCTGCCGAATATATGGAGATAAAGCTGAGGAAATATGCGCAGACAATGGCTGATGTCAGTCTGCTGGCCGCAGAACTGTCCTTGGACAGGGAATGTGCGGATCTGTACGTGCGGAAGCTGGCAGATGCCGGCAGGATTCAGATATTCCAGGTTAACGGTGAAGAGTATGTCTGGCAGTCTGGTGATGAAAAAAGGACGAGAAGAAGAATTCGCGTAGAGATGGAAAATTATTTTCGCAAATATCCTTACCGTGTGGGGATTCCTGTTCAGCAGATCCGAAGCTCGGTCATACCGGAGATGAAAAAGAATGTGGCGGATGCCTATCTGGAAAGTCTGATCCGGAACCAGATACTGGAGCGGAGAACTGTGACGGAAGGATGCTGCGGCGAGGAAGCTGTTCCCGGTTCGGACGGGAAGGGAGAGCTGCTGGCGCCCCGGGGATATGAGCCGGAAGAAAGCGCAGGATACCGCCGGGCGGCAGAAAGAATGAACCGTATATTTCTGGAAGCGGGCTTTGCCTTCGTCAGTCTGAAAGAGGCGGCGTCTCAGATAGAAAGAAAGGATGCGGAGGAAATCGCAGGTCTTATGATCAGGAGGCGACAGATCGTGCAGATCTCCGGAGACTATTACACAATTCCGCAGATTTCAGATCAGATCCGCAGAAGGATCAGAGAAAAGTATCGATCCGGAGAGATCATCACTATTATCCAGATAAAAGATATGTTCGACGTATCCAGAAAAAATGCAAAGCTTATATTGGATTATATGGAAAATATGGGAATCGTAAAGCAGACAGGCGCTCAGAGTGAGAGACAGATGCGCTGAATAAAATGTTAAAAGGCTGAAAGACAGGGAATAATCACGGGAACCATAATGCAGGAGAAAAGGGAAATTGTCTAAAATCACAAATATAAAAGAAGAGAATTGACAGAGAGGGGGATAGATGATATCTTTTAAATGGTTTTTACATAGATTTAAAATGGATTTAAAATAGATTTTACATATGGAGGGAGAAAAATGCGAAGAGAGAGAGAGTCAGCCGCAGCGGCGCTTGTGATCGCTTTTATCAGCATTCTTCTTCCTTTTTATTTTTGCGGTGAAGAAGAATCTGTTGGGAATGTGCCGGAAGAAACCGGAGCGGTCACAACGGTCACGGCTATTTCCAGCGGAGTACACCTGGCGGAGAAAGATGAGACAATGGAGCAGGATCCGGCGTCTGCCTCTCCGTCCGGCAGCGGACAGGTACTCTGCCCGGGGCAGAGCAGAGACGGGAAAAATATGCTCAGACAGATGGAGATATTCCTTATCCCGATACTCATCTCTTCTGCCGTATTATTCAAAGGATGTATATGTTCCCGATGTAGAGGCGCTTTTTTCCCTGCATCCTGTTTCCTGAGGGATCTGAGGATCCGGTTGAAGAAGGACGGGAAGAAATGGATGACCGTCCTTTCTATGCAGGAGTGCAGGACACTGTGTACAGCACAGTGAATAAGTTAAAGGAGCAGAAAATAATATGGATACATCATTATTATCATTTGCGAGGGAGAGTATGTCAAATCCCATACTGCTGATCACAGTACTTTTTACCCTTGGCGTTATCTTTGTCAACGGGTGGACAGATGCTCCCAATGCTATCGCCACTTGTGTGACGACCCGGTGCATGAGCCCGAGAAGGGCCATTCTTATGAGCGCCGCTTTCAATTTCCTTGGTGTGTTTATTATGACCCAGATCAACAGTTCCGTTGCATCTACGATCAGCAATATGGTTGATTTCGGCGACAGTACGCATGAAGCGCTGATCGCTCTCTGCGCGGCTCTTCTGTCCATCGTGGTCTACAGTGTGGCGGCATCTTTTTTCGGGATACCTACCAGTGAGAGCCACAGCCTGATCGCAGGACTGTCAGGAGCGGCTATTGCCATCCAGCACGGGACAGGCGGTATCAACGGAGCCGAGTGGATCAAGGTTATCTACGGACTTGTACTCAGCCTGATTCTTGGATTCGTGACAGGCTGGGTAGTCTGCCGGCTGATCACGGTAATCTGCCGGGAGATGGACCGGAGAAAGACCAATCGTTTTTTTGCAGGCGCACAGATTGTAGGCGCTGCGGCCATGAGCTTTATGCATGGTGCTCAGGATGGACAGAAATTTATCGGGGTGCTTTTCCTTGGAGTGGCGTTTTCCAATGGACAGAACTCGGTCAGCGGAATGGAGATTCCGGTATGGCTCATGCTTCTGTGCAGTGTGGTCATGGGACTTGGAACCAGTGTAGGCGGGGAGAAGATCATCAAATCGGTGGGAATGGATATGGTAAAGCTGGAGCGTTACCAGGGATTCTCGGCGGACCTGGCAGGCGCGCTCTGTCTGTTGTTCTCCAGTCTGTTCGGTATTCCGGTTTCCACTACGCATACAAAAACGAGCGCTATTATGGGCGTGGGTGCAGTAAAGAGATTGTCAGCCATTAATTTTGGCGTGGTAAAGGATATGATGCTTACATGGATCTTTACATTTCCGGGCTGCGGACTGATCAGCTTTGTTATGGCTAATATCTTTATGTTTATTTTCGGATAATTTTCGAATCAGAGGAGGAAAAAACAATGTCAAAAAAGCAGGATGCATTTTATTTTGATAATTTTACTGCCTGTGCGGAGCTGTCCAGCAAGGCTGCGCATCAATTGAAAAAAGTGCTTACAGATTTTAATCCGGAGAAGATCTCAGAACAGTTTGATGAGATCCATGAGATTGAGAGAAAGGCGGATGAGGAGAGACACATACTTACGGACAGGGTTGCCAGGGCTTTTATCACTCCGATCGAGCGTGAAGATATCGTGACACTGAGTCACTACATCGATGAGGTGACGGATAAGATTGAAGAAGTACTGATCCGTATCTATATCAATAATATTCAGGCTATGCGTCCGGAGGCCCTTGAGATGCTTGATACGGTCATCCGCTGCTGTGATGAGATGATGAACCTTATGAAGGAATTTGCGGATTTCAGACATTCCAGCAAGCTTCGTCCTATCATCATCAATATCAATTCTCTGGAGGAAGAGGCAGATAAGATGTACATCGCGAATCTTCGCAAGCTCCACACGGAAGAAAAAGATGTGCTTCAGATCATCGCATGGCGGGAAATCTATGATTATATGGAAAAATGTGCGGATGCCTGTGAGCATGTAGCGGATACAGTGGGAAGTATTGTGATGACAAATTCCTGATAAAGGATTACAATAGAATACAGCGGATCTGAAGGTCAGCAGAAATGAACAGACCCCGGAGGTGAGCGAGTCATGAACCTGAAACAGCTGGAAGCCTTTGTCCGTATAGCGGAGCTGAAAAGTTTTTCCAAAGCGGCAAAGTACCTGTATCTGACACAGCCGACAGTAAGCGCTCATATCGCCTCTTTGGAGAAGGAGCTGGGGGAAGCTCTTTTTATACGGGATACAAAGGGGGTCGAACTCTCGGAAGCAGGCAGAGAACTTTATGCCTATGCAGAGCAGATGCTTGTTATTGAGAAAAAGATACAGGAACATTTTGAATACCGGAAAAGAGGAAAGAGTGTCCTGCATATTGCGGCATCTACCATACCCTCTCAGTATCTTCTGCCGGAGATCATGGCAAGATTCCGGGAGAGATGGCCGGAAGAACAGCTGAAAGTTACAGAGACGGACAGCGCCGGAGTGGTGGATGAACTGCTTTCCCGCCGGGCGGACATTGGATTTACCGGAACAGTCCTGGATGATCACCGGTGTATCTATATCCCTTTCTATGAGGATGAGCTGGTAGTGATTACACCCGGGACAGAGCCTTTCCTGAGCCTGCAGGGGTCGGATCCGGAAAAGTGGATCCGGAAGGAACCTGTGATACTGAGAGAGGAAGGATCGGGAACCCGCAGAGAGGCGGGAAGGCTGCTTGCAGAGGCAGGAGTTGCCCTGGAGGATCTGAATATAGTGGCCAGTATCCAGAATCAGGAGACGATCAAGCGTTCTGTAGGAAATGGAATGGGGATATCCATTCTGTCTGCTCTTGCTGCCGAGGAAGAGATCAGGAGCGGCAGGCTGCTGGCCTTTCCTCTGAGAAGAGAGGGCGGAAAGCGAAATATTAATCTGGTATTTGAAAAGGAGTTCCCACTCATGCCTGCGGCCGGCAGATTCATAGATGTTATGGAAAATATGTATCCGGGAATCCGGGCATGTTGCCGGAAAGACAGTTTTGTATAGGAATGAATGAGTTACAGAAATATACGAAAAAGGAGGTTTATAGATTTTATCTATAAGCCTCCTTTTTCAAATCAGGGTTTTCGATTAGACGGAATGAGGCGGGAGAGGATATACTGAAAGAGGTAGAAAGGAAGCGGGAGAGTTATGATCTATATGGATAATGCGGCAACAACGCTGCACAAGCCGGAGGCGGTAAAGCAGGCAGTAATGGAGGCCTTCGACACGATGGGGAATGCCGGGCGGGGAGCGTCAGAACCTGCATTGGACGCGGCCAGGGTAATCTACAGGGCGAGAGAGAAACTGGCTCGTTTTTTTCATGCGGAGAATCCTTCCACAATAGTATTTACCGCAAATTCTACGGAGAGTCTGAATATTGCCGTCAAGGGGCTGTTCTCTCCGGGAGATCATGTGATCACCACCGTTCTGGAGCATAATTCCGTGCTGCGTCCTTTGTACGAATGCAGTCAAATAGGAGTGGAACTGACCATTCTGAGCTGCGATAAGAAGGGAAATATCTCATATGACGAGATGGAGAAAGCAATCCGGGAAAATACGAAAGCCATTGTCTGCACACATGCATCTAATCTGACCGGCAATATGATTGATCTGGAACGGACGGGACAGATCGCAAAAAGACATGGTCTGCTTCTGGTAGTGGATGCTTCCCAGACGGCCGGAGTATGGCCTATTGACGTACATGCACTGGGAATCGATGTTCTCTGCTTTACGGGACACAAAAGCCTGCTGGGCCCCCAGGGAACCGGCGGGATGTATGTGCGGACAGGTGTGAAGATCCGGCCGTTGCTCTCAGGCGGGAGCGGCGTGGATACTTACAATACTCATCACCCGGAGCAGATGCCCACGGCTCTGGAGGCGGGGACTTTGAACGGATATGGGATTGCAGGACTGAGCGCAGCCATATCCTTTCTGGAAGAAACCGGTTTGGATGTAATCCGTGAGAAAGAACTCCGCCTCATGAGAAAGTTTTATGAAGGTGTTTCCTGCATACCCGGTGTGACGGTGTACGGGGATTTCGATACAGAACAGAGAAGTCCAATTGTATCGCTGAATATCGGGGATTACGACTCTTCAGAAGTCAGTGATGAGCTGAATATGACCTATGGGATCGTGACCCGTCCCGGAGCCCACTGTGCGCCTCTGATGCACAGAGCGCTGGGAACAGTGGAACAGGGAGCGGTCCGGTTCAGCTTCTCTCATTACAATACAGAAGAAGAAGTCGCGTTCGCTGTAAATGCGATAAAGGAACTGACAGAGCAGGAGGGAAATGACAATGAATTTATCTGATTCGAAGAAGAAACTTGCGCTGGCCGGCGTAGTCTGCGGACTTGTGGCAGCCTGTCTGGCGTACTTTGGCAATCCGGCCAACATGGCCTTCTGTATTGCGTGTTTCATACGTGATACTGCAGGCGCTCTGGGGCTGCACTCAACAGAGACTGTGCAGTATGCCCGTCCTGAGATTATCGGACTGGTGCTGGGCGCATTTATTATCTCAGCAGTAACGAAGGAGTATCGCTCCACAGCAGGATCCTCGCCCATGATCCGGTTCGTACTTGGAATGATACTGGCGATTGGCTCCCTGGTGTTCCTGGGATGTCCGCTCCGTATGATCATTCGTATGTCGGCAGGTGATCTGAACGCATGGGTGGCATTGATCGGTTTTATCCTCGGTGTGGGGACTGGTGTGATCGTCCTGAAAAAAGGTTTCAGTCTGGGAAGAGCCCACCTGACAAACCGGATGAGCGGAGGCGTTCTTCCGGTGCTTATGCTCGGCATTCTGATCCTTGCACTTGCTACAACGCTTCTGAAAAGCAGTGAGAGCGGCCCGGGAAGCATGCACGCCCCGATCCTTATGTCACTGATCGGCGGTCTGATTTTCGGTGCGTTTGCTCAGAAGTCAAGGATGTGTTTCGCAGGAAGCATCCGTGATGTGATGCTGATGCGGAACTTCGATCTGCTGACTATCATCGGAGGATTCTTTGCAGTCATGCTGATCTTCAACATTGCTACAGGTAGATTTATACTGGCCTTTGATACCCCGGGAATCATTGCGCACTCGGATCACCTGTGGAACATCCTGGGTATGTATGCAGTAGGATTCGCAGCGGTCCTGGCAGGCGGATGCCCGCTGCGCCAGCTGATCCTTGCGGGGCAGGGATCCTCTGATTCCGCTGTGACTGTCCTCGGTATGTTTATTGGAGCTGCTATGGCTCATAACTTTGGCCTGGCAGGAAGCGCTACAGCGCTGAATGCGGAAACTCAGGAAGTAGTGGCAGGATCCGTGCCGTTTAACGGAAAAGTGGCGGTGATCATCTGTATCGCTGCCTGCTTCGTCATCGGATTCCTGAACAAGAGAACCGAAGGAAAGTAACACCGGAGAGAGCTGACCAACGGAGCGGGAGAAAAGAGAGCAGATATTTGAAATGAGGAAACGGGATAAAAAGAATAGATAAGAAGAAAGGAAAGAGTGATCGGAATGAAAGAGGTAGATGCAAGAGGGCTGTCCTGCCCGGAGCCGCTGATGCTCACAGCGGAGGCTTTGAAGAATGAGAGCGGCCCGGTCAGAGTCCTTGTGACAGAACCGCATCAGAGGATGAATGTAGAAAAGCTGGCGAGGGACAGAGGAAGAAAAGCCACATCCACGGAAACGGATGACGGCTTTGCTGTGATCATCGAGTAGAACGGACATTTAGAAGGAAAGACGATGCGAAAGAAAGTATTAAAACTTGTAGTAACGTTTCATACTACAGCAGACGCTATGGCAGTGGAGAAAGTCTGTCAGGAACAGCACGTTCCCGGCAGACTGATCCCGGTGCCCCGCTCCATCTCCGCCGGCTGCGGTCTCGCCTGGTGCTCGCCCTTGGAGGAGAGAGAACAACTGATGAAAGTTCTGCAGGCAGGGGGCATAGAGCAGGAAGCGCTTCACGAATGTATGGTGTGATTAGAAGGAAGTAAGGCAAGGAAAATCTTTGTTAAAGAAAAATGCCGCTTTGGTTTAAGAAGACGCTCTTTATAGAGCATGCTTAAATCAAAGCGGCGTTTTCAAATAATACAATTTCACATCTCTTTTTATGGAAGAAGGAATGCGTACATGACTATAAAGTGGCAGGCACTTCCGCCCATTACAAACAGATGGAAGATCTCGTGGCTTCCGAAGTTTTTATGCTTGTTATTGAAGATCGGAAGTTTCAGTGCGTAGATGACTCCGCCTACAGTATAGATGATACCGCCTGCCAGAAGCCATCCGAAAGCTGCCGGTGACATATTGTTTAAAATCTGTGTAAAAGCCAGTACACATGTCCATCCCATGCCGATGTAGAGCACCGATGACACCCATTTGGGACAGTATACCCAGAATGCCTTGATCAGTATCCCTATAATGGCGATGGACCATACAATAGAAAGAAGGATGATGCCGGTCTTTCCTTTCAGGACGATGAGACATACCGGAGTGTAGCTCCCTGCAATCAGTACGGAAATCATCATGTGGTCGATTTTTTTCAGTATCGTGTTGACTTTCGGCGAGATATCAAAAGTATGGTAAGTCGTGCTGGCCGCATATAACAGAATCAGGCTGGCTGCATATATGGCCAGCGAGATGATATATATCCGGCTCGGTTCATGGGCGGCTTTGATCAGTAGCGGGACTGCAGCGAATATTGCCATCAGCATGCCGATAAAATGTGTGATTGCGCTCCCTGGTTCTTTAATATGTTTTTTGTTGTCCATAATATGCACCTCCCGGATGATAAAACAACAAGTGGTTTTTAAAACTACATCAAGTATATGCATATACTACAACATATATTCCGAAAAATCAACCTGATTTTTATACAAAAACTATCTGATTATTTTGCGTTTTTTCTCAAAATTTCCAATGCATAATTCAATATTCTGAAGGCATAGAAAAAAGGACCATCAAAGTATGGATAAATAGATACTTTGACAGTCCTTTTTCTGTTTTGCTCTTTTTCGTTAAACAGTATGAGATCATTTCTGAGCCGGATACCAGTGATACCGGTCTGACGGCTTATCGGTGGATCACAGTTCCTGTCTTGCCCTTCAGGGCCTCTTTTACTTTATCGAAGGATGTGATCAGAGCGGATCTTCCTTCTCTGCCTTCGATAAATTCTACAGAAGCCTTGAATTTCGGATACATATTATAGATACCGAAATGTCCCTGATCCATATATGCCCTTGCCTGATCTACTGTAATCTCGCCCAAAGGCTCTTCATCCGGCTGCCCGAGATTGATGCAGACCTTCTCTACATTGGTAAGGATGATGAGCATATCCGCATTGATTCCTTCGGCCAGTTTTCCGGCTACCAGATCCTTTTCAATTACGGCGCTGGCGCCTTTCAGGTGGTTGTCCTGTTCAAGTACGGGGATACCGCCGCCGCCTGCGGCAACTACGATCTGATCAGCGTCCAGCAGAGCATTCACAGCATCCAGTTCAACAATCTGCACCGGATTGGGAGCGGATACAACCCGCCGGAATCCTTTCCCTGGCTCTTCAATAACATAATTTCCTTTTTTGCGTTCTTCATTCGCTTCCTGGGCATTCATATAACGGCCAAGCACTTTTGTGGGGGTATAGAATGCGTCATCGTAAGGGTCTACAATGACCTGAGTCAGAACGGTACTGACAGTCTTATAGATCCCCCTGTTCAGCAGCTCCTCCCGGATCCCGTTCTGCAGGTCATAGCCGATGTATCCCTGGCTCATGGCAGAGCAGACAGACATGGGCGCCGGAGTATATTCCGGATGTGCCTTGGCAAATTCATTCATGGCGGTATGGATCATGCCTACCTGGGGAGCATTGCTATGGGTGATCGAAACCTGATAGCCCTCTTCGATCAAATCTGCGATACATTTTGAGGAATGTTTGACAGCAATCTGCTGTTCGGGAAGTGTGGTTCCCAGGGCACGGTGACCCAGTGCTACAACAACTCTTTTTTTCATGATATATGTTCCTTTCCTGTTATAGATTTCGTAATCCGCGCGGGTACACGGCAAAACCGGCGGAACTGCCAGTTTATGCCGCGGCGCAAGAGAAAATAACTTATAAAAAGTTTACTATTATTGAAGGAAAAAAGCAATAAAAACATCAAACCGGCAGTAATAATGGCTGAGCGGCAGTTAAAGTTCCACGGAAGTCCATGTGTGACCGGTGTAAGGGAGAAATTTTTCCAGAATATCGGATGTTTTTATCTTCAGGCTTGATGTGTTCATGCAGGGATGGCAGCCGATATATTCGCTGCGAAGGATGTCTCCGTCGAAGACAAGATTTACCTTGTGATCCGTATCGTTCATCAGGCCCAGGACGCTGACGCTGCCCGGTGTGATGTCCAGATACTGCTCCATGTATTCCGGTTCCGCAAAAGAGAGACGGGAGATACCCAGCTGATGGGACAGATCCTTTGTGAAAAACTTCTTGTCTCCGGGCATGAGGAGCAGATAGAACATGGTCTTCTGCCGGTTTCTGAGAAAGAGGTTTTTACAGGGCATGATCCCCAGTTCAGACTCAATTCCCCGGCATGCTTCGATGGTGGGTGCTATTTCATGATCGACTCCTTCAAAAGGAATTTCAAGTTCCTCCAGAAGCGTATAGACCCGCCGTTCTTTCTCCTGGCGTCCGGTACAGTCTGGTATATGGGTAAAGTGTTCTTTGCTGATATAAATTTCACTCATGAGTAAATGTCCTTCCTGTGATATTATGATGTAATGTTTCCTGCCGGACTGATACACATTGCCTGGCCGGACAGCCTGAAGTGGATCAGAGTGTCCGGATATATACGGATAGTGCCAGATCTGTCAGAAACAGAATAGACAGTACGGCACAGATCAGCCTTCTTTTGGCACGGGTGAGTCTGGTAAACAGACTGTCCCATCTGGGGGCGAGATAATACAGAAACGCGCAGCCCAGCAGTGCATAGATAACAGAAGAACCCGCATATATTCTGCCGTTCAGGTTCAGCAGATAAGAGCTGTAGTCTACAGCGGAGACACCAGGATCTTTGTCTGTAATCCAGTTTACCGCATATTCGGCTGCCGAGTATATGATAAGGTTCAGCATAAAGACCAGAGCAGGCTTATCCATCAGCCGTTTCATGACTGTCAGCAGCAGAATGCCGCACAGTCCGTACATGGGGATCCATGGGCCGAAAAGGAGAAAGTTGTCCGGCAGAGTCCCGTTGCGGAACAGACAGCTGAGTAACTCAAGCAGCCAGCCGAAAGCGGAAAATGCAAAGAAAAGGAAGACATATGACAGAAGATCATATTTCCTGTCTGCGTTGACCGGATAACGGACGGCCCGGAGGGGCGGCTGGATAGAGAAAAGGAAAGCAGGGTACTGATCCGGCTTGAAGCTGGTCATTTTGGTATACGGCCCCTGGGAATCATCGTAAAGCGCCTTCATAATAAGAAGCTCATCCTCCGTGGGGACATGCTCCAGTGTGGAGTCGCTCAGACACTCATAACATGCCGCCCGGGACAGGACATAGTTGCGCCTCAGGGAAAGGTACAGTTCAGACCTGCATCCTGTTATGTATGGATTTACATAAAAAAAGTCCAGCAGTCCCAGCGTCAGAGCGGAAAGGAGTTTCCAGCCTATAAACGAGAGGTCCAGCAAAAAGAGTTTCCATTTGTTCCGGTGAGTGAGCTGACGGGACAGAAAAAATGCATTTTTTCTGCTTATCTTTGGATTCTCGGCAAGGATAAAGGGAATCATACTAAACTCATAATGTTTGATGATCCCTCCTACAATAGTCAGGCTCCAGACAAACTGGAAAAAGGAACGGCAGAGCATGATCCATGCCGGATTGGCAACACACCGCAGCTTATAAAGAAAGAAAATCTTGCTCACCGGCGTATGGTGATAATTATGGGTTTCCAGAAAGAAACGTTTCTCACCGATCAGCAGGATATTATTAATAAAAATCTGATATAAAACTGCGGCTGCAATACCGATCACAGGGAAGATTATTGCAAGTCCGAGCTCATCAGTTACAAAGTTGTTGACAGTGCGCAGAAGGGAAAAGAAAGGCGATGTTACCGGTGTCAAAAGGTCGGTCAGTAATCCGGCGGCCTCTCCGGCTTTCCCCTGATAAAAATCCTGCAGGAATGTATTGCTGAAAAAGTGTTTCACTGTCTCGAAGACCGTCTCTGAGTTGGAAACATCAGGAGTGAAAGGGACAACATCGACAGTTTGTCCGGTGTCGGTGCGCAGAGACAGAAAAGTCGTAGAAAGAGGATATGCTGCCGTAAGAACAGCGATAAGAAAGCAGACGGATACCGCCCTCCAGTAATTCTGCTTTAGCGTTGTGCGGCTTTTCTTTTTCATTACTTTTCTTTTCCACATGGCGGCCTCCGGATCATAGTGAAATATTCGTTAATCTACAATATTTTATATTATAATTTAGCAGAGTCAGTTTTGCAAGATTCCTGGAGCGTTTCGTAAAAGCAGACGAAGAGGCTGTCCAGCTCCTTCTCAGCGCCTGAGACGGGAAGGAACAAAACAGCCCCGTGTTAGACTCTATGGATGCAGAGCTTCATGCTCCCTGCGGATTTCCTCAAAACATTCTGGCGCAGTCCAGCTGCTGTTGGTGGGAGTCAGGATCGCCTTATACGGGAAGGGTCCGGCTCCGCATTTCCTAAGCGCCGCCAGAGCCTGGTTCAGACGGTTATCTCCGAAGAAGCAGAAGACGAACAGGGTACCAGGCAGCTCCCCTCCTTCGTAAGTACATTCCGCAGGTTCCATATCTTTGATGCCTGCCAGTACTCCCAGAGGCTGGATATAGCTTTCTGTCGGAATCTTTTTCAGCCGTACATGAAGCGGGAACAGAGCCATTTCAATTTTCAGGAGCTGATCCCGTTCCGGTGGATTAAAAAGAAGAATTGTTTCTTTCATATGATGAAATCTCCTATCAGTTTTTTTACAGATATGTTGTATTGCCGGTTCAGACGCCGAAGCGGCTGTGACTCTGTTATTGTACCTCAGAAGAAAAGAAAAAGAAAGGGGGAAACCATCGCGGACAGAGGGATGAAATATCTGCCCGGCGGCGCCGGGAAAAGGGAGACGGGCAAGTGTTACATTTTCAGCGGAAGGAGCATATAATATAAAGACGAATGTATGCAGTACGCCGGAAACGGCTGGCAGGAGGAAGGTGAGTCTGTGCGGGTCTGTGAGCTCAGAGAAAAGGAAGTGATCAATATCTGCAGCGGGCGGCGCCTGGGATGCGCGGTGGACGTGGATTTTGACGTGTGCAGCGGACAAGTGGAAGCAATCATAGTGCCCGGGCCGGGAAAGATATGCGGATTCCTGGGGACAGACTGTGAGTATGTCATCCCTTTCGGCTGTATCAGGAAGATCGGGCCGGATATCATATTGGTAGAGATACAGGAAGAAAAGTTTTTGCAAAAGTTCTAGTTGTTGTGTATAATAGTGGCAGAAAAATGAGAGATACAATGCCGGTTCCGTGCAGATGCTCTGTTTTCAGGCTGTGCGGAGTGCAAAATACGGCTGCGGGAAAGGCGGAAAAGACTATGAGATGTCCCTATTGCGGCAACCCGGACACAAGGGTAATTGATTCACGTCCGGCGGAAGATAAAAGTACGATACGCAGACGGCGTTCCTGTGATGAGTGCGGCAGGAGATTTACAACATACGAGAAAGTGGAGACGATTCCTCTGATAGTTATTAAGAAGGATAATAACCGTGAACAGTACGAGCGGTCCAAGATTGAACATGGCGTGCTCAGCGCCTGCTATAAGCGTCCGGTTCCGGCGGAGGAGATCCAGAAGACGATTGATGCCATCGAGCGTGAGATCTTCAACAGGGAGGAAAAGGAAATCCCCAGCAGCGAGATCGGAGAGATCGTTATGGACAAGCTGAAGGATCTGGATCCGGTGGCTTATGTCAGATTCGCATCCGTGTACAGAGAATTTAAAGACGCCGGCACATTTATGGATGAACTGAAAAAATTTCTCCAGTAGGATAACGGAGAGTGGTTGAGGAAATTTGCAGGATCGGTTATACTCCGGTATGGAGTATAGCCGATTCTGCGCGATAAGCCCGTTGAAGGAGGGAAATTCTTGAGGACATATAAACTGACGATCGCATATGACGGGACAGGCTTCCGGGGATGGCAGCGTCAGCCGGATACGGACAGAACGATCCAGGGAGTCCTGGAGAGGACCATTTCGGAAAAGATGGGATATCCGGTGGATGTGAACGGTTCCGGCAGAACAGACGGAGGAGTACATGCGTCCGGGCAGACTGCGAGTCTGACGCTGAAAGGTCTTGTAAACCCGGAGGATTTCCTGGATGAGATGAACGCGGCGCTGCCGGAGAATATCCGGATTCTGGATGCTTGTCTGATGCCGAATAGTTTCCATGCCAGAAGGAGCGCCTGCTGGAAGGCATATGAGTATTATGTGGATACGGCCCGGAGAGCGGATGTCTTTGACCGAAGATATATCTTTCATTATCCGGAGAAGCTTGACATCGAGAAGATGCGCCGGGCAGGGGAATATCTTATCGGAACTCACAGATTCGGCGGGTTTACGGATCGGCCGGATGAGACATCCACAAAGAGAACGATTTATGATATAATAATCACCGGACAGGGGAGCAGGCTGACTTTCCGATATGAGGGAAGCGGCTTTATGTATCATATGGTACGGATACTGACAGGGACTCTGTTAGAAGCAGGAACCGGAGCCAGAAGCCCGGAGAGCGTTCTTATTCCTCTTCAGACAGAAGAAAGATGGAAGGCTGGTTTTCTGGCACCGGCTCAGGGACTTTTCCTGAAAGAAGTATACTACGAACACCGGCAGCAGAATGGCAGACGGTGAGTTCGATCATAAGGAGGCGTAAATGAAACTTATATCATGGAATGTAAATGGCATACGCGCGTGCGTCCAGAAGGGATTCCTTGATTTCTTCCGGGAGGCGGACGCGGATATTTTCTGTATCCAGGAGACGAAGATGCAGGAAGGCCAGCTGACCCTGGAACTGGACGGATATCACCAGTACTGGAATTACGCGGTGAGGAAAGGTTATTCAGGAACCGCTGTTTTTACCAAAAAGGAACCAATCTCCGTGACGTACGGGATCGGGATCGAGGAGCACGACCAGGAAGGCAGGGTGATCACCTGCGAGTTTGAAGACTTCTATTTTGTCACAGTGTACACGCCCAATTCTCAGAACGAACTGGCAAGGCTGGATTACCGGATGAAATGGGAGGACGACTTCCGGGCTTATCTGAAGAAGCTGGAGGAGAAGCGACCCGTTATTGTGACGGGAGATATGAACGTTGCCCACGAGGAGATTGACCTTAAGAACCCGAAGACAAACCGGAAAAACGCAGGATTTACCGATGAGGAGCGGCAGAAGTTTACAGAGCTGCTGGATGCGGGATTCATCGATACGTTCCGGTATTTTTATCCTGACCAGACGGGAATCTATTCCTGGTGGTCATACCGGTTCAGCGCCCGGGCGAAGAACGCAGGGTGGCGGATCGACTATTTCTGCGTGTCAGAAAACCTGAAGGACAGGCTGTTAGATGCTAAGATTCTTACGGACGTGATGGGATCTGACCATTGTCCGGTAGAACTTGACATAAAGGATTAGTTTTAGAAAGGAAGTATTGAAAATGACGAAGATTGATATTATATCCGGCTTCCTTGGTGCCGGAAAGACAACGCTGATCAAGAAGCTGCTCTCTGAGGCATTTACGGGAGAGCAGGTAGTCCTGATCGAAAATGAATTCGGAGAGATCGGCATTGACGGCGGATTCTTAAAAGAGTCCGGCATCGAGATCCGGGAGATGAATTCCGGATGTATCTGCTGCTCTCTGGTTGGAGACTTCGGAAAGTCTCTGCGTGAAGTGGTGGACACCTATCATCCGGACCGTATCCTGATCGAGCCCTCCGGAGTAGGAAAGCTCTCTGACGTGATCAAGGCAGTGCAGGATGTGCAGTCTGAAATC
Source organism: uncultured Mediterraneibacter sp. (assembly GCA_944381495.1). Taxonomy (GTDB): domain Bacteria; phylum Bacillota; class Clostridia; order Lachnospirales; family Lachnospiraceae; genus Mediterraneibacter. Next base: position 20,028 of record CALWLJ010000025.1, read on the forward strand.
GACGCGGAGCTCAACAGCTTTACAACAGTGGCGGATGTGACCAAGTGTAAGATCTATCTGAAGAACTTCGGAGAATTCTTCAGCAATCAGATCGAATATGCGGGAGCTGTGATCCTGAGCCGTACCGACAAGGCAAAGCCGGAGAAGATCGAGGAGAGCATCGCTCTGCTGAGACAGCTCAATGATAAGGCGCCATTTATCACGACTCCGATCTCCCAGCTGCCGGGACAGAAGATCCTGGAGACGATGGAGTCCAGCAAGTCTCTGGAGGAGGAACTGCTGTCAGAAGTGATCTGCCCGGAGTGCGGTGAGCACCATGAAGAGGGAGAGTGCTGCTGTCATGACCATCACGACCATGATCACGATCATCATGACCACGATCACCACGACCACGATCACGACCATCATGACCACGATCACCACGACCATGATCACCACGACCATGATCACGACCATCATGACCACGATCACCACGACCATGATCACCACCATCATGATCATGCCGGACACCATCACGCAGATGATGTATTTACCAGCTGGGGACGTGAGACGATCCGCAAATATACGCAGGAGCAGATCGCAGACATGCTGAAGCAGCTTGAGTCAGACAGCTCTTATGGAAATGTGCTCCGTGCCAAAGGTATGGTGGCAGGCGAGGACGGCCAGTGGATCTACTTCGACATGGTTCCGGAGGAGCATGAGGTAAGGACAGGCGCACCGGAATACACGGGAAGGATCTGCGTGATCGGAGCCGAGCTCAATGAAGATAAGCTGGCTGAGCTCTTTGGAGTAAAATAGAAGTTAAAGTGCAGGCTGTAAAAAAGCAATAGGAGATGGCATTATGAGAGAACCAGATGTAATGGTATATCTGATGACGGGCTTCCTGGACAGCGGAAAGACTCAGTTCCTGAATTTTACGTTGAAGCAGGATTATTTTCAGATCAACGGAAAGACACTCCTTATCCTCTGCGAAGAAGGGGAAGAAGAGTATAATCCCATGGAAATGCTGAAGTATGGCGTTGTTATAGAGCGTGTGGAAGACCAGGAGGATCTGACGGAAGAGTGGCTGGAGGAGATGAACCGGAAACACGAACCCGAGCGTGTGGTAGTGGAATATAACGGTATGTGGAAAGTCAGCGACTTCGAAAATATGAAGCTCCCGGAGGGATGGGCTGTGGAGCAGAAGATCACTACAGTTGATGCCAGTACCTTCCAGGCGTATCTGACCAATCTGAAACCGCTTTTTGTAGAAATGGTAAGAGGGGCAGAGCTGGTGCTGTTCAACCGCTGCGAGGACAAGAAACCGTTGGCCGGATACCGCCGCAGCGTGAAGGTGGTAAGCCCTCAGGCGGAAGTGATCTTTGAGGATGAGAATGGAGAGGTTGATAATATCTTTGAGGATGAGGTCCCGTATGATATGAAAGCTCCGGTGATTGAAATCCGCCGTGAGGATTATGGTATATGGTATGTGGATATGATGGAACATCCGGAGAGATATAAGGGAAAAGTGGTGGAATTTACCGCTAAGGTAATGAAGCCCAGGTCCTTCCCATCCAAGGTGTTCCTGCCCGGGCGAATGGCCATGACCTGCTGTGCCGACGACACCTCGTTCCTGGGGTATGTGTGCAGGAGCGCCTATGCGCCCAAGCTGAAAGCCGGTCAATGGGTGAAGGTGCGGGCAAAAGTAAGATATGCGAATCTATCTGTATATCAGGGTGAGGGTCCTGTGCTGGAGGCGGAAAATGTAGAACCTGCAGAGCCCATAGAGGAACTGGTATATTTCAATTAATAAAACCGACAGGAGGTATACAGGAATGGAAAAAAAATTTGATGTGACTGCATTGGGAGAACTGCTGATCGACTTTCCCATGTATGGCCAGAGCGACCAGGGAAACAATTTGTTCGAAGCATGTCCGGGTGGAGCGCCCTGCAATGTGCTTGCCCTCCTCAATAAAATGGGGAAAAAGACGGCTTTCATCGGAAAAGTAGGGCAGGATCAGTTTGGCAGTCTTCTGAAGGAGACTATTATGGAGGCGGGAATCGACGCGTCTAATCTGGTGATGGATAAAGAAGTAAATACTACGCTCGCATTTGTGCATACATTTCCGGACGGAGACAGAGAGTTCTCATTTTACCGCAATCCGGGAGCGGATATGATGCTCCGGCCGGAGGAAGTGAACACAGATCTTATCGCTCAGACGAAGATCTTCCATTTCGGTACATTGTCCATGACTCATGATACTGTGCGGGAGGCTACGAAGAAAGCGCTCAGAGCTGCAAAAGAAAACGGCTGTCTGATTTCCTTTGATCCTAATCTGAGACCTCCGCTGTGGAGTTCGCTGGATCTGGCAAAGGAGCAGATGGAATATGGCTTTACCCAGTGTGATATCCTGAAAATCTCTGATAATGAGATCCAGTTCGTGTCAGGTAAAGAGGATTATGACGAGGGAATCGCTTACCTCCAGGAGAGATATCATATCCCTCTGATCCTTCTTACGATGGGCAGGGACGGAAGCCGTGCCTACTACAAAGGAATGCGCGTGGAGCGTCCCGGCTTTACGGTAAAGGCCATCGAGACTACCGGCGCGGGAGATACCTTCTGCGGCAGCTCTCTCACTTATATCCTGGAGCATGATTTCCATAACCTGACGGAGGAACAGCTGGGCGAGATGCTCACCTTCGCCAACGGTGCGGCAGCCCTGGTGACCACCAAGAAAGGGGCCATCAAAGCCATGCCCGAACGGGAGGAAGTCCTCAGTCTGATTCAGGGATGCTGAAAAATCCGTCTTCCGGGTATAGATAAGGTTCGTCCCCGGACAGGGTGTCACATCGCAGAACCCGCTCCGCTCTACCTCAAAGATTCGAATGGATGTAACGCCGGGAGAAAATGTTCGTGCAAAGGCACTCCATTTCCCCCGACTAACATCCAGAACGAATGCTTTTCGGAACGCTCCCGCGGAATGTTCTGCTCACGTGACGCCCTGCCCGGGGACTTACTTTATCTAAGACGGAAGCCCGATTTATCAGAAGGCATCCCGCACGGAATAAGCATGTAGTCTCTCTGCAGCTTCAAGGTTACATCCGGCCAGATGCCCTCCGAAAAAGTATATTTGACCATCACTTCATCCGGTTCTTGTTCCGCCACTCACGGGGGGACATCCCATAGGCATGTTTAAAGGCTCTTGAAAAATGGAGCTGGTTAGGGTATCCTACCGCGTTGCCCACATCTCCGATGGAGAAATCCGTCAGTTTCAGAAGTTCGGCTGCCTTGACCATCCGGTAGTTCATGAGGAATTCTTTCGGAGACTTTCCGATTGTTTCTTTAAAGATCCTGCCGAAATAGCTTCGGTTCAAGCCGCAGACCTCTGCGATGCCTTCAACAGATATATCATTCTGGAAGTTCTGTTCTATGTAGGACAGAGCTTCTTTTATATAGAAATCCCGGACGCTGCCTTCAGAGGAGAGCCGCATGGAGGCGGAGGAGCGGGACATATAATCTATGAACAGATAAAGGTGGCCGATCAGATGGAAAGGTGATTCGTTTCCATGTTCAGCCAGATAGAGCAGTTCTTTTTTCATTTCTTCACGCAGTTCTTTGGAATGGGCATGATATACCGGATTGTCCGGAGTCAGCCCTGCAATCTCCACGATTTCTTTCGCGCGCAGCCCGTCGAATTCCACCCAGGCGTATTCCCAGGGAAGATCCGGATCAGCTACATAAGTATTGATCTGCCGGGGAAAGATCATAAATCCCTGTCCGCTCTTGATCTGATATCGCTGTGTTGCCCCGCGAGAGTCATCGGCAAGCAGTTCGCCGGTGCCGGATAGGACATAATGGAACAGATAGTGGTTCCTGGAAGCGGGACCAAAGGAGTGGGCAGGTTCGCAGCGTTCCCTTCCAAACTGATACAGTCCAAGGTCTACGAAGTTTTCGTTGGGAAATACAGAAAAAATGAGATCACTCATGTTGCAGTCCTCCTGTGAATGAAAAATAGGTGAGTTATTTATAATATACCAAAATGCAACCCTATTTGGCAATAACATAATATAAATCGCATAAAGGCATAAAATTGCAAAAATCGAGGTATTCATGGACGCATTTTGGAATGTTATAATTATCCCATAAATCGAATAAAGCTTAAGGGAAGGAGCTGAAACAATTATGAAAAGGAAAAATGCGATTAGCGCTGTCCTTGCAGTGACCATGCTGGCAGCGGCCATTCTTCCGGGGTGCGGTGCGAATGAGGATTCGGGGAAAACTGAGATTGAGATCCTCCAGTACAAGCCTGAGGCAGCAGCCTATTTTGACAAGGTCGAGGAGGAATTCAATGCAACTCATGATGATATCCATCTGACGATCAGTTCGCCTAATGACGCCAGTACGATCATGAGGACTCGTTTTGTCAGGGAGGATTATCCGGACATCATCGGAATAGGAGGCGATATCAACTATTCCTATTATGTTGATGCAGATATTCTTGCAGATGTTTCGGATTATGAGGGGCTTGCAGATATCAATCCGACATACGTGGATATTCTGGAGTCTCTGGAAATTGTTCCTACGGAGGGAACATATGGCGTACCCTATGTGGCAAATGCAGCAGGAATTCTGTACAACAAGGATATGTTCGAAGAACATAACTGGAAGATTCCGGAAACGTGGACAGAGCTGATCGATCTCTGCAATGAGATCCAGTCGGAGGGTATCCTGCCGTTCTACTTCGGATTCCGTGATACATGGACCTGTCTTGCGCCATGGAATGCGCTTGTAGTAGGACTGGCGCCGTCGGATACCTGTCAGAGAGTGAATGCGGGAGAGACCACTTTTGAGAACGAATACCGGGAGACGGCAGAGAAATGTCTGGAGCTGGTAAGCTACGGGCCTGACGATCCCTTTGCATATGGCTATAATGATGCGTGTACGGCATTCGCAAACGGCGAGTCGGCTATGTATCCGATCGGAAGCTATGCAGTTCCCCAGATACAGCAGGTGAATCCGGATATGAATATTGATTCATTTGTTATGCCGGGAAATGACGATGCTTCCAAGAATACTCTGAATTCAGGTGTGGACCTGATGTTCTGCGTAACAGCGGCATGCAAGAACAAAGACGCAGCATATGAGGTACTTGATTTCCTTCTGGAAGATGAAAATATCCAGGCTTATATTGATGATCAGAATGCAATCCCCTGCAAGACGGGAGACTTTGACCTGTCGCCGGCACTGGACGGTATGACGTCATTTATCGAGGCTGGAAACATGACCGATTATCAGGATCACTATTATCCATCTGAGATGGCAGCTGACGCACAGATTCAGACATTCCTGATCAACGGGGATGTAGATGCTTTTCTCCAGAAATTTGATACAAGCTGGCAGAGATACAACAGAGATATCATCCGTGAGGTTCAGAAATACAACGAAGAACACGGAACTGAGCAGTAGGAAAGGAGAGGGAATAAATGAAAAGAGCAAATGACAGCAAACGGACATATATGCTGATCACCATACCGATCCTGGCACTGTTTGTTTGCTTTAATACAATACCGCTGATCCGCGGTGTGATCTATAGTTTTACAAACTTTAAAGGCTTTGGTACATATGATTTCGTAGGATTCCGCAACTATATGGACCTGTTTACGGACTCCAGGATCGGAGGTTCCTATCTCTTTACGATCAAACTGGCTATTACAGCTACGATCATTACCAACGTAATCAGTCTGATTCTGGCGCTTGGTCTTAACAGCAGGATCAAAGGAAAGACTTTCCTGCGGGCGACTTATTTCGTGCCGAACGTACTTGGAGCACTGGTTGTAGGATATATTTTCCAGTACTTCTTCACCTATATTCTTCCTGAGATCGGAAGCGCGCTGGGAATTGAAGCGCTCAGTTCCAGTATGCTGTCCAACAGCAAAACTGCATGGATCGCGATCGTGATCGTATGTGCATGGCAGTCTATTGCAATGAATACCATCATTTATATCTCCGGTCTTCAGACAGTTCCGGAGGATGTATATGAAGCAGGAGACCTGGACGGAGCTACAGGCTGGAAGAAGTTCAGATATCTGACCTTCCCGCTGATCATTCCGTTCTTCACCATCAACATGGTGCTTTGTGTAAAGAACTTCCTGATGGTATTCGACCAGATCATGGCAATGACAAAGGGCGGACCGGAGCAGAGTACAGAGTCTATTTCCTACCTGATCTACAACAATGGTCTGTCAGGCGGAAGCTTCGGGTATCAGAGTGCCAACGCGGTTGTATTCTTTATCGTGATTGTTGCCATCTCTGTGGCTCAGATGTCTATATCAAGTAAGAAGGAGGAACAGTTATAATGTATGAAAAAATGAAATCAAGAGTAAACTGGCCTGTTACGATCCTTCTGTTTATCGGTCTGATCACAGTGGCGTTTCCGCTGTATATGACAATTGTGATCGCTTTCAAGCAGCCTTCCGAGATGACGAACAGTATCGCCGGCATCCTTTCTCTGCCCAAGTCCTGGAGTCTGAGTAACTTTGCCCAGGCGATGGAACTGACCGATTTCTGGCATTCTCTTGGAAACAGTTTAATGGTAACAATTGTTACCGTAATCCTGTGTATGCTGCTTCATTCTCTGATGGGATATGCAGTGGGAAGAAATAAAGCGCACAGCAAATGGTACAATTTTGTGTATCTGTTTATCGTAAGCGGTATGTTCGTACCCTTTGCGATCCTGATGATGCCTCTGGCAAAACAGACTGCTGAGATGCATCTTGATAACTGGTTTGGCGTAATCCTGCTTTATGTGGTATTCTATATGCCGATGAATTTACTTCTGTATACCGGGTATCTCGTAAACATTCCGATTGCTCTGGAAGAAGCGGCGAGAGTGGATGGTGCAAGTACGTGGAGAACATTCTGGAGCATTATCTTTCCGATCATGAAGCCTATGCACGCTACTGTAGCTGTCATTACGGCTCTGGCGGTATGGAACGACGTCATGACACCTTTGATCATCATGTCAGGAAAAGGCTCGAACACACTGCCTCTGGCACAGCTGACATTCCAGACTCAGTTCGGAACAAACTATAATCTGGCATTTGCGTCCTATCTTCTGGCGCTGATTCCGATCATCATCTTCTATGTGATCTGTCAGAAGCAGATCATCAACGGTGTTGTGAACGGCGCGGTGAAGTAGTATGGGATATGCCCCGGCAGAAGAAAAAAACAGGAGGAAAAATATGGGCATAGTATACGATGAAAAAAATAAAACATTTACACTGCATACAAAAAATACTACTTATCAGATGCAGGTGGGCCGGTATGGGTTCCTGCTCCACCTGTACTATGGGAAGCACGCGGAAGGATGCATGGATTACCTGCTGACTTATTATGACCGCGGGTTCTCTGGCAATCCTTATGAGGCGGGAAACGACAAGACTTATTCCATGGATGCGCTGCCCCAGGAGTTCCCGTCACTGGGAACCGGGGACTACCGGACTCCGGCGTGCATCATCAAGAATACAGACCGCACTTACTGCAGTGATTTCCGCTATGAGAGTCATTGCATCAAAGAAGGGAAATATGCGCTGAAAGGGCTCCCGGCAGTTTACGCCGGGGCCAGTGAGGCGCAGACACTGGAGGTCGTGCTCTCGGACCGGGTAACTGGAGTAAAGGCGGAGCTGCTTTACGGAGTACTGCCCGAGTATGATATTATTACCAGGAGCGCTAAGATCATCAATGCAAGCAGCGGACATATCTCTGTGAAAAAACTTGCCCCGGCATGTCTGGATATCATGGGGGGAGAATACGATTTTATTACGTTTTACGGCCGGCATGCCATGGAGAGAAATTTCCAGAGGATGCCTATCGGACACGGTATTTCCAAGATCGGAAGTTTGAGAGGTACTTCCAGCCATCAGTACAATCCGGCAGTCATCGTTGCAGATCGGGAAACGACAGAGGATGCAGGGGCATGTTACGCTATGGCCTTTGTATACAGCGGAGGATTCCAGAGTGAGGCGGGACAGGATCAGTATTACCAGACCAGGGTCCTGATGGGACTCAGTGAAGAGCAGTTTGCATATCCTTTGAACCCGGGGGAGGAGTTCCAGTCTCCGGAGGTTATTATGAGCTACTCTGCAAAAGGACTTGGAAAACTGTCTCAGAATCTTCACCGCTGTATAAGGAGCCATCTGTGCCGCGGCAAATATAAAGAGACGGTACGCCCGATCCTGCTGAACAGCTGGGAAGCGTCCTATTTTGATTTTACAGGAGAGTCTCTGCTGAAGCTGGCGCGTCAGGCGGCGGATCTGGGCATCGAGATGTTTGTCCTGGATGACGGCTGGTTCGGAAATAGAGACAGTGATATGCGGGGACTGGGAGACTGGAAAGTCAACGAGGAGAAGCTGGGCTGTACTCTGGGCGAACTGATCGGCAAAATTAACGATATGGGCCTGAAGTTCGGTATCTGGGTTGAACCGGAGATGGTCAATGAGGACAGCGATTTGTACCGGGAGCATCCGGACTGGGCATTTGTCATACCGGGGCGCCGGCCCAACCGGTCCAGACATCAGCTTGTTCTTGATTTTTCAAGAAAAGAAGTTGTGGACTACATTTATGAGCAGATTTGCGGTGTGCTTGATCAGGGCAACGTAGAATATATTAAGTGGGACATGAACCGGAGTATCGCCGATGTTTATTCCGCCACGGCGGACAGTCAGGGCAGAGTCCTGCACGACTATGTGCTGGGACTTTATGATTTCCTTGAGCGGATCGTGGAACGCTATCCGGATATCCTGATCGAGGGCTGCAGCGGCGGCGGCGGACGTTTTGATGCAGGAATGCTCTATTATACGCCGCAGATCTGGTGCAGCGACAACACGGACCCTATCGACAGGCTGCAGATCCAGTATGGAACCTCCTTTATCTATCCTGCATCGTCGGTAGGATCCCATGTGTCGGCGTCGCCAAACCATCAGACCGGAAGAGTTACATCGCTGAAGACCCGGGGTGTGGTAGCTATGGCGGGTACATTCGGATATGAGCTGAATCTTAATGAAATCAGCGAGGAAGAGAAAGATGAGATACGGGGGCAGATCGATCAGTACAGGAAGTTTGCTCCCCTGGTGCAGAGAGGAGTGTACTACCGACTGACAAATCCGCAGACAGCAGATGAGGGAGCATGGGAGTTCGTTGCTGAAGATCAGAGCGAGGCTCTCGTGCAGGCGGTCAGCGTGAGGCAGCACGCAAATATGACCGTTGATTATATAAAAGTAAAAGGGTTGAAAGAGAATACCATGTACCGTGAAACGGAAAGCGGAAAGCTGTATAACAGTACAGCTCTTCGTGAGGCAGGTCTTCCGATGCCGGCTGAGATGGGAGAATATCGGGCATATCAGTGGCATTTTGTCCGAGAGGACGCAAAATAGGGGAACGGAAATACAGCCTGCTGTATGGTCCGGTAAGGATGTCTGTCCGTCTTGCGGGCAGGCATCTTTTTTACTATAATATATAATGGCTGATAGATCATAAGGCTGAGGGCCCGGAAGTGTAAAATGCAGAGCGGCCTTCAGAAGTACTTGAAACCTAGTGTTTATAAACCCAATATGAATTGTAAGAAAGGAAACTGCATTATGGCTAAGAAAACTGCGTCGGGAAAACCGGTGAGGAAAACTGGAGCAAAGACTGCTCCTGCTAAGAAAGCAGTGAATACTGTGAAAACAGAGAAGAAGACTGAGGCATCAGCAAAAACTGCGGCAGCCGTGAAGGCGGAAGAGGACAGGATATTCCAGGAGCGGATCAACAGGTATCATGACGAACTCAGGTGGCTGTATATGGAGCTGTATGGAAATGATGATATGTTTGCTGAGCTCTGCGGTCAGATGAAGCGGTACTATGATGAGAGGAACAGCAAACTGAAGAAACTGGATGTGGAGCGGGAAGCTGAGGGAGAATGGTACCGGAAGCGTGATATGCTTGGCATGATGATGTATATTGACAATTTTGCAGGCAATATCAAAGGCGTTCAGGAAAAGCTGCCTTATCTTGAAGCGTGCAATGTGAATTATATCCATTTGATGCCCTTCCTGGATTCGCCGAAGGGAAGATCCGACGGGGGATATGCGGTGGCGGATTTCCGAAAGGTGAAGCCGGAGCTGGGCACGATGGAAGATCTGGCTGAGCTGGCAGAGAAATGCCATGAGAAAGGGATAAGCTTGTGTATGGATTTTGTCATGAACCATACATCGGAGGATCATGAGTGGGCGGTGAAGGCGCGCCAGGGAGACGGAGAGTATATGAGCCGCTATTTCTTCTATGCGGATCCGTCTATTCCGGCGGAATATGAGAAAACCGTGCCTCAGGTATTTCCTACTACGGCGCCGGGCAACTTTACTTATCTGCCGGAGCTGGGACATTACGTGATGACAACATTCTATCCATATCAGTGGGACCTGAACTATCGCAATCCCCGGGTCTTTAATGAAATGATGTACAATTTCCTCTACCTGGCAAACCAGGGGATGGATATCATCCGGATCGACGCGGTGCCGTATATCTGGAAAGAGCTGGGGACAAACTGCAGGAACCTGCCCCAGGTACATACCATTGTCCGTATGATGCGTATGATCGGAGAAATCGTATGTCCGGGTATCGTGCTGCTGGGAGAAGTTGTTATGGAGCCGGATAAAGTAGCGCCGTATTTCGGAACGGTGGAGAAGCCGGAATGTCATATGCTTTACAATGTGACTACCATGGCTACTACCTGGAATACGGTAGCCACCAGAGATATCCGTCTGCTGAGAAAACAGATGGACATCGTGTGCTCGCTTCCGAGAGAGTATACATTCCTGAACTATCTGCGGTGTCATGACGATATTGGCTGGGGACTGGACTATGCTACGCTGAGTGACTGGGGCATGAAGGAAGTGCCTCACAAGAAATACCTGAACGATTATTTCCAGGGAAAAGTAGAAGGCAGCGTCAGCCGCGGAGAGCTTTACAATGAGGATCCGGTAACAGGCGATGCCAGATTCTGCGCTACGACGGCCTCCATGTGCGGCATTGAGAGCGCCGGATTCGAGCAGAATGAAGAGAAGATGGACTGGGCGATCCAGAAGGATCTCATGCTCCATGCATATATGTTTACCCAGTCCGGTATCCCCATGCTCTACAGCGGAGATGAAGTAGGACAGGTCAACGATTATTCCTATAAGGAAGATCCGGAGAAGGCGCCGGATTCGAGGTATATCCACAGAGGAAAGTTTGACTGGAATCTGGTGGACAATATTAAAGATGAGCACAGCGTTCAGAGCAGGATCTTTAATGGCCTTGAGCAGCTGGAGAAGATCCGCAGGATGGAGCCTGTGTTTAATGCGGATGCAGAAGTATATACAAAAGATTACAATGACAATTCTGTACTCTGGGTTGTGAGAAAGGCAGAAGGAGAAGAACTTCATGCCGTCTTTAACTTCAGTGACAACGGAAAGACCATTTGGATGCCTGAGAAAGCGGAGTATACAAATCTTCTGACAGGTGTCACGGAAGAGGTTGAGACTGTGGAGCTTTCCGGATGGGATTTCCTGTGGATGAAGAGAAAATAAACGGGCAGTCAGACACAGATAAAAAATACAATATATGAGGAAGAAGGCAGATGGCATCAGGAAAAATCCTCCGTCATCTGCCATTATTCTTGACAGAAAATAAAAACGCTCCGCGAGGATTCTTTCTTGTTCTATATACCGTGGAAATGACAGTCGTGTTATAATGGGCTCATATCAGTAAGAAGACATGACAGGAAAGGAAAAAGTATTATGGAAAGAAAAATAAAAACCAGAACCTTTACCGGTTCAACAGATCCGTCGGAAGAACGTTATGAGAGAGAGCATGGAGAGATTGCACGGAAAGCAGCGGCAGAGGGAATGGTACTTTTGAAAAATTGGGGGAACCTCCTTCCCATTGCGCCGGGCAGCAGACTGGCTTTGTTTGGCGCAGGTGCATCCAGAACAGTGAAAGGCGGTACTGGTTCCGGTGATGTAAATGAGAGAAAAAGTGTAAGTATTTTCCAGGGACTGAAAGATGCCGGGTACGAGATTACCAGCGAAGAGTGGATCCGGGATTTTGAAACAGTCTATGAAGAAAAGCGGCAGGAATGGAAGGCACAGATTCTGAAAAAGGCAGAAAATACAGATTTCTTTTCGGCTTATTCTACCACGCCTTTTTCTGTTCCGGCAGGCCCTCCGGTCGTTACGTCCAATGCGGATATGGCCGTTTATGTCCTTAGCAGAGTGGCCGGAGAGGGCGCAGACAGAAAAGCGGAGGATGGTGATTATTTTCTCAGTGACGAGGAATATGCTATGCTCAGTGATATCTGCGGCATATATGAGAAAGTGCTGCTTATCGTAAACACAGGAGGAGTGACAGATCTGTCCTTCCTTGAGCAGTTTCCGCAGATCAAGGCGGTCCTCTATGTATCTCAGCCCGGCCAGGAGGGCGGACATGCAGTGGCGGATGTGCTCAGCGGCAGGGTGACTCCATGCGGCAAGCTGACGGATACATGGGCCATGGAGTATGAGGCGTATCCGAATTCAGTGACTTTTTCTCATATGAATGGAGATGTGGAGAAGGAACTCTATGAAGAAGGCATCTATGTAGGATATCGCTTCTTCGATTCCTTTGGAATTCCGGCAAGATACGGGTTTGGATATGGACTCTCCTACACGGAGTTCTCTGTAAAAACAGGTGACATTACGACCGATATGAATGGAGCGGTCCACGTCCCGGTAACGGTCACCAATACAGGAGAACAGTACTCCGGCCGTGAAGTTGTCCAGATCTATGTGTCGCTTCCGAAAGGAAAACTGGAGAAAGAATACAGGAGACTCTGTGCATTTGCAAAGACTTCTCTTCTCGCACCCGGGGAGTGTGAGAATATGGAACTTACTTTTTCACCGGAAGAACTGGCTTCTTATGATGAGAATAAGCCGGGCTGGATCCTGGAACCGGGTCTCTACGGTATCTTTGTGGGAAATTCTCTGGACAGCAGTGTGCTGACGGCTTCTCTGCGGCTGGAGGAAGAGAAGACCCTTGCACGTACGGAGCATCTCTGTCCGCCACAGGAAGAGCTGGAGGAGATGACCAACTACGAGGAAGATGTGGAGATGCTTCATACGGGATTCCTGGAGAAGGCGGAGAAGCTGCCGAAGATCCTCTGGGATCTTTCCGGGGTGAAGACGGTAGAATACTCTTATGACTGGAAAGAACCGGCAGACGAGGCGTCCGAGCTTGCCGCCGAGCTTACAGAAGAGCAGCTGATCGGTCTGGTGGTAGGAGATCCGGAGAAGGGACAGGACAGCCAGATCGGTTCGGCAGGCGTCTCTGTGCCGGGTTCGGCAGGAGAAACCGGATCTTGCGCGCTGGAACAGGGAATAGCAAATATAGTGCTGGCAGATGGACCGGCAGGGCTGAGACTGCATCAGCGCTATACTGTAAAGGATGGCAGGACGTGCACACTGCCTGTTGCAGCCGCTTTCGAGCAGGGATATTTATATGACGGCCCGGAACCGGAAGGTACCGTGTATTATCAGTATTGTACGGCATTTCCCGTGGGCACGCTGCTGGCACAGACATGGGATACAGAGCTGCTGGAGAAAGTAGGGCAGGCCGTGGCAGAAGAAATGGAACGTTTTGGTGTGACGCTCTGGCTGGCTCCGGGGATGAACATACACAGGAATCCTCTGTGCGGGCGGAACTTTGAATACTATTCTGAGGATCCCCTGATCAGCGGAAAGATGGCGGCTGCCATCACACGGGGCGTACAGAGCCGACCGGGCTGCGGAACGACCATCAAGCATTTTGTGTGCAATAACCAGGAGGATAACCGTGTGGGATCGGACAGTATCCTTTCTGAGAGAACTCTGCGCGAAATCTATCTGAGAGGGTTCGGGATCGCTGTCAGAGAGGCTCAGCCTATGGCTGTCATGACCAGCTATAATCTGGTCAACGGCATCCATTCTGCCAATAACTATGATCTCTGTATGAAAGCGGCGCGGTGCGAGTTTGGTTTCCGGGGCGTGATCATGACAGACTGGTGTACTACAAACCAGGGAGATGAATGCTGTGCCGCCGGCTGCATGAAGGCCGGAAACGATCTGGTCATGCCCGGGATGCCCATGGACAGAGACAGCATCCGCCAGGCAATAGCGGACGGGACTCTGACCAAAAAGGAACTGTGTGACTGCGCAGCCAGACTGATCCGTGTGATTCTGGCGTCTAATGCATATGAGTAAGTGTGGAGGATGACAGGCGCTGCAAATAAATGAAAAGAAACTGTTTGACATCCGATCATTGAGCCGATATAATTAAGAACGAAACAAGGGCGTTTTTCACAGATGGAGAACGCCCTTTTCTGTTTTGAAAAGAAGACTGGTTATGAGAATTAAATTGTTCCGTTCTGAGACAATAATCGGATTCTGTGGAGGACAGGAGAAGAGTGGATCATTGTCTTGAAGAGGATAATATAAAAAGGAGGTTTTTATATATGCACGACTATACGAGAGAAGATATCCTTCGGATCGTGGAAGAGGAAGACGTTGCTTTTATCCGTCTGCAGTTCACGGATATTTTCGGGACCATGAAGAATATGGCTGTTACTGTAAGCCAGCTGGAAAAGGCTCTTGATAACCGCTGTATGTTCGATGTTTCATCTCTGGAAGGCCTTTCCGGAGAGGAAGAATCAGATATGTATCTTTATCCGGATCTGAGTACTTTTGAGATATTTCCATGGCGCCCCCAGCAGGGCAAGGTGGCCAGGCTGATCTGCGATGTGTACCGTACAGACGGCACACCCTATGAGGTGGATCCAAGATATGTACTGAAGAAGACTATCGCGGAAGCAAAGGAAATGGGATATACCATGAATGTAGGACCGGAGTGCGAATTTTTCCTGTTTCATACAGATGAAGACGGGATCCCCACTACAGTGACTCATGAAAAAGGCGGATATTTTGATGTGGGACCGCTGGACCTGGGAGAAAACGCGAGGCGGGACATGGTGCTTACTCTTGAGGAAATGGGTTTTGAGATTACCTCTTCTCATCACGAGATCGCTCCTGCCCAGCATGAGATTGATTTCCGGTATGATGAGGCGCTTGTGACAGCAGATAACCTGATGACATTTAAAATGGTAGTGAAGACAATTGCAAAGCGGCATGGCCTTCATGCGACATTCATGCCAAAGCCCAGGATTGAGACATATGGATCGGGAATGCATATCAATCTTTCGCTGAGCCGGGATGGCGTAAATGCTTTTCAGAGCGAAGATGATCCAAACGGGCTGAGCAGAGAGGGATATTATTTTATCGGAGGCCTGATGAAACATATGAAGGCAATCACATGTATTGTCAATCCTACTGTGAATTCTTATAAGCGGTTTGTGCCGGGGTATGAGGCGCCTGTTTATATGGGATGGTCCGGCAAGACGAGAGGCCCGTTGATCCGGGTCCCCTCCGGCAGAGGTGAGAATACAAGGATTGAACTGAGAAGTCCGGATCCCACGGCAAATCCGTATCTGGCGCTTGCTGTTCTGCTGAAGGCGGGACTGGACGGAATCAGAGCACAGATCATGCCGCCGGACAGCATTGATGAAAATATACAGAAAATGACCCAGCAGCAGCGGGACGCTCTCCATGTGGAGGAGCTGCCGAGAACGCTGAAAGATGCGGTGGCAGAGCTGGAAAAAGATGATCTGGTCCTGGATGTACTTGGAAAAGAACTTGCGGATAAGATCATAAAGGCCCACAAAAAGGAATACCATGATTATTGTATGCAGGTGACAGACTGGGAAATCTCCAACTATCTTTACAAACTCTGATGTTATACTGCGCATATGGAAGACAGGTGAAACTGGCCGTTTTAGTCAGGCGGGCAATAAGGAAAGGAAAACGGAAAGGAGGCGGAAGCGGATATGGCACATATTATCGTAGCATTTTCAAAGAGAGAGAATGCTGCCGGAATACGTAATGTACTGGCACGTTCCGGAATGGAAGTATCTGCTGTCTGCCTTACCGGGGCAAAGGTGCTGCAGTATGCAGATACATGGAACGACGGCATTGTGGTATGCGGACACAGGCTCCAGGATATGCCTTATACCCAGCTTCGGGAAAACCTGCCTGATCCGTTCCAGATGCTCTTGATCGCTTCGCCGGATAAATGGATTGATGAACTGCCGGATGGGGTGATCGGCCTGCCCATGCCTATCAAGGTCTACGATCTTGTGAATACCATGGAGATGATGATGCAGACTCTGGATCGGCAGCGGAGAAGGCGGAAGGCACGGAGCAAGGAACGCAGCGCGGGTGAGAAGGAGACCATAGACCGCGCGAAAGCCCTCCTCATGGAAAGAAACGGGATGTCTGAGGCGGAGGCACACCGGTATCTTCAGAAAAGCAGCATGGAGAGCGGGACAAACATGATGGAGACCGCTCAGATGGTCCTGACGCTGATGGACAGCTGATCCCGGTTGTGGTATGATGTCCGTGTGATGATTGAGAGGAAAGGTATGGTATCAGTATGAAATTTACAAAAATGCAGGGACTTGGAAATGATTATGTTTATGTGAACTGTTTCAGTGAAAAAGTGCCGAATCCTTCAGAACTTGCGGTCAGGATCAGCGACCGTCACTTTGGAGTCGGATCGGACGGGCTGATTCTGATCTGTCCGTCTGATAAGGCGGATTTTGAGATGGTGATGTACAATGCAGACGGTTCCCGCGGAGAGATGTGCGGAAACGGCATCCGCTGTGTGGCAAAATATGTTTATGATTACGGTCTGACAGATAAAACGTCTATCTCCGTGGAGACTCTCGGGGGAATAAAATATCTGGATCTTACTGTGGAGGACGGCAAGGTCAAG
Source organism: uncultured Mediterraneibacter sp. (assembly GCA_944381495.1). Taxonomy (GTDB): domain Bacteria; phylum Bacillota; class Clostridia; order Lachnospirales; family Lachnospiraceae; genus Mediterraneibacter. The sequence goes on from CALWLJ010000025.1 coordinate 36,919, forward strand.
CTGGTGAAGGTAGATATGGGACGGCCAATCCTTGTTCCCTCAGAGATTCCTGTGGAGGCAGAAGGAGAGCGGGTTGTGGACGAACCGATAGAGACGGATGGAAAAGAATACCGCATGACATGTGTGTCCATGGGGAATCCTCACGCAGTTATTTTTGTGGATGAGGATGTGAAAAAAATCCCGCTTGAGACGATCGGTCCTAAATTTGAAAACCATAAAAGATTTCCGAACCGGATCAATACAGAATTTGCCCGTGTCCTTGACCGGAAAAACGTGGAAATGCGGGTGTGGGAACGGGGATCCGGGGAAACACTTGCCTGCGGGACAGGAGCCTGTGCCGTGGCTGTATCCTGTATTCTGAACGGTCTCACTGAAGAGAAAGTAACAGTAAAACTGCTGGGCGGAGATCTTCAGATCGAATGGAACAGAGAAAAGGACACGGTGTATATGACAGGACCTGCAGAAGTAGTATTTGACGGCGTGTGGCCGGAAGAGTGATAGGATGAAAATGAGATGCCGATGCCGGCATCTCTAATTTTTTAACATTACTTTCTGTCCGTTAACATTAACATTTTCAAGATTCTGGAATGACCAGTTCCCGGTTGCAGGAGAAAATCGGATGACCACCGGAATCCAGCAGTCATGGACGGCAAGATAAAGATACTGTCCAGATTTAACGCTGACATTCTGCGGTCTGTGGTCATCAGCAATATAGATTCCACCGCGCGGGTTTGCATTCAGTGTTCCGGTTATCATGTGCAACAGCTCCTTTCAGAATTAATGAAGATAGAAGTTTTCCATCTTGTGCCAGTTCAGTTTATATGACAGGTGTGAACATTTTATGACAGGAAGAAAAATAAATATTAAAGAATATATAAAAACAATGTAAAGTCTGACAAAAGCCTTAAAAAAAATGAATATAAAGAAATTAAAAAAAGGGGTTGATTTTTTCGTCAGGTCTGATATAATAACCATGTTGCTTGTGAGAGCAAGAAACAAAGAGTAATGCGGAATGGTGTAATTGGCAGCACAGCAGACTCTGACTCTGTTAGTAGGGGTTCAAGTCCCTTTTCCGTAGCTGGGAATTTGCGGAGAGCAGATTCCCTTATTTATCGGAGTGTGGCTCAGCTTGGTAGAGCGCTACGTTCGGGACGTAGAGGTCGCAGGTTCAAATCCTGTCACTCCGATTTTTTCTTTATTTTACGCGGTTTTTGAGGATTATCAAAGATAGGAAATCTACTTAAGTTTACTTAAGGTCAGCCAACCAGAGAAGTAACTTTAGAATTTCTGTCTTTGATAATTTTTTGTTTTTCGGAAAGATTAGACGTATCGTAAGTATAATACTTGTTATTGACCTCTTCCGTGTGTCCGAGCATACTCGCCACGATCGTAACCGGAACGCCGTTTCGTCTTAAATTTGAATTGATCGTTTTTCTCAACGCGGTAATCCCTCCGCCGTGTATTCCCAGATAATTTGTCAGCCTTTTCATACAATCACTGATCCGCTGACTATTGATATAACTGCCTCGCCCATTCGTGAAGATGAACTCGCTGACACAGCCATATTCTTCTTGAACCGTTCTGATCCGTTTCAGAAGATCCCTGATCTCGTCGCACATAGGGAACTGTCTTGACTTCTTTGTCTTTGTCGCGCCAACATGAAATTCATTCTTAAGACGATTATGCTTGATAGAAGTATGTATGAGAATATAATCGTCGTGAACATCTTCCCATTTCAGAGCCGCGATCTCGCCAACTCTCATGCCCGTCAGCAAAGACATTTCAACTCCATATTGCGGCATGAACTCAGGTTTATCGCCGTATAATTCATGTAACCCCTCTTGGATCAGCAGAAGTTCATTGTCATTGAATACCTGTTCTTCTGCCTGTTTTTCTTTTTCTTCACAATGCCTAGTGAACTGTTTCAATTCAAGAAACTCTACCGGATTATCCGTTACAACCTTTTCAATACGCGCGCATTTCACGGTATTTTTGATGCAACTGAACATTTTTTTACAAGCCTCGCGGCATAGTTTCTTATCCCGTATGGTTTCTAACATGAATTTTTTAATAGTATTTTCGTTAATCTGATTCATAGGAAGATTTTCAAAATCAGAATTTTCAAAAAACCTCTTATAGTCGGAATCATATCGCAGGATTGAGTTGTCGCTGAGTTCCAGATCCTTTGTCTCTCTCCACTTTTCGTACATCTGGCGAAATGTCGGTACAATAACAGTTTTATCCTCTTTAATGTAGTAGTCAATAATTGCTTTATCTAATCTTTCCTGATCTACTTTGCTTACCAACCTCCCATATGGCGGCTCAACGTTTTCTTTCGGGAAATATGTATTCCAGTTACCGTTTTTGCCCTGCCAATACTTGAATTTCTTTTTGTGGATTTTTAAAATTTCATTTTTGTTCATCTCAATCATTGTCTGAACATATGCTGTATCAATTCTACCATTCTCTATGTCCAGAATCAATGATTTTACCAATTTTATCTGTTCTTGGAGAGTGCGATTCAGAACTTTGATCTCGCATACATCAAGTTTTTTCATTTGAACCGCCCCTCCTTTCTTTCAAAATGTATCTATGATGACTTTGGTTCTATTAATGATCTGGAAACTAATTTTTTGCAATCAAAAGATAATCTGTATCACTCTGAGTCAATTCGCCTGTCTCTGAATCGCGATTTAAATTATAGATACCTTTATCGATAAAATTTTCTCCTGTGCTGTCAGTGTCGATCACGCCAAAATTAGGTGTAAAAGCTCTTAATTCTTCATTATCTTCCATAGCATAGGAAACGTCTGGTTTATGTAATCCCTGCGAATTAAAATATCTCTTCTTGTTGTACATTTCCTTATTTGTTAACAGCGCGGTGGTCACATACTTTGTAATATATGATGCCGCTCTCTCAGGACTTTCGATCTGTTCGCAATCACTGAATCCATACTCCCAATCCGCCAGATTGTAGACTTGTCTGTCATGTCTTACCAAAGGCTTACCTGTTCGCGGATGTGTGGCTTCTACAAAATTTGCCGATACATCTCCAAGCAATCCATGAAAATGCACAGCACCCGACTGATGAAGTTCTGGAATGATAATATAATCAAACCGTTTGTATCTGTCTCTCATAAGGCGACACCATTTCAAGATTGCTTTTTTCGCAATCTCAAAATTGAAGCTGTCAATTTTTTCAGGATCAAATGTCAACGTGACAAACCATCTGAAATCATTTGACAATGCGTACCATTTAATGCGCCGTCTGATAGCATATACCTGTTTGCGTGTCCGTTCTTCCTGCGCTTCATCTGATAACACAGGTTTCTTCGTAGGCAACACAGATCTTCGGTTATTTCCTAGATATTTCAACTGTGGAGAATGGTAAGCCACTACTTCTATACGCCCGTTGCCAAAGTCAACTGTTTTCCGATTGTATTCCTCGAAATAATCTTCTGGTTGAATCTCAATTTTCATACCAATATCTCCATTGATAATAGTTTTCTGATGTTTTTCGTTAACGTCACAACATTGCCTTTTGTCGAGTAGGCAATGACTGTCACACTTTTATTTTCCGGCTGTGCAGTCCTGCAATCCATCACATACCCGCGTATCCAGTCAGAGCATATCCGCAGAGTCCGCTAAATGTGGGATGGCAAGCCACCCCACACGCGTTCTCCACGATACGCGCTGACCAGATATGCAGTATGCGACTCTTGCAGACCACAATGCCGATAATAATGTATGTTTATTTTTGCTTGCGAAACGCTGGCGTGAAACGAACCCCATCAGCGACAACTCCCGTGTAGCCTTTGTCTGTCATTCGAGGCTTATCACGCAGATAATCCATAGCATACCATCGCGCCATCTGACGCTTGTCCGTGCTGATGACATGTATTTCGCCATTTTCCAACTCAATGACGTATAATAACCTAGCGACCTTCTCCATACGGCGTCCCCCGATCTCTTAATTCTTTCATGAGAACCATATAGTCCCTTACATTATGTGGCATTAACGGTGTCTCAATATATTTTATGCCCGATAGCGGCGTGACTGCATAGCCTTTGCCCACTCCACCGCGATATGCATGACCTAAGTCTTTCTTATACATGCCAGTAGCTTGGTGAAATGTTTCATCCGATACAATTCTTCCCAATATAATACGCGTCTGGCATTGTTCTGTAATGTTTTTAGATAAATCTGTTGCATTCAATTTCTGTGCCGATACTACAATTCCAAATCCTGCGGCTCTACCAAGTAATGCTAACTGTCCTAGTAGATATTCAATTTCTGCTTTTTCTTTTTTGTCTGCGGAAGCAAGCACCGATAAAACTTCGTCAAAAATCAAAAAGTGACCTTTAATTGGCAATGTAGAAAAATCTGTATCTACAGACGCTTCACCATTGGCAAAATGTGTAGTGTATATATCTTGCATTTCTTCCATAAGCGCATTAAGCATTTGAATAACCTCAACAACATTAGTAGCAACTGGAAGTCCGACATGTCGACAAAACCGACCAAACGCGGAATTTTTCGCGTCAACGACATAAACCAAGTGTTTCCGTTTTAGCAACATCCCGATCAGATAGGAGAGAAACATTGTTTTGCCTGCTCCACTAGGTGCAATCAGAAGAATATGTATTGCCTCGCTCGCGATATTCCAAAAAATATCATCATATATTGGTATTGGATTATTATATGCAACTATCTTAATATCATCTTCTTGTGAAGGCATGTTTTCGCTCATTACTGCGATTCCATCATAGCGGTCAGGTAATTTTCCAAAAACATAGTGTACTTCCCCGTCTAACTCCTCATAATCCAAGAGCTTTTCCCCTAGGCGCTCAGATAATTTTTTGCCGACAAGTGCGGTATCTTTTACTAATCCGTTAGGATATAATTTTATTATAAGTATTTTACCTTTTAAGCAATATTTCCATGTAACTGAAAGTTTTAGCGCTCCATCATCTTTTGATTCCAGAAATTTTCTTGTAAATATAATCAACTGTTTGCGGATCGCCAATACTTTGATAGGTGAATACCGTGACAGCAATATCATTAGCACTGCAAAGCCAAGCAATAAATATAATCCAATAAAAAATATATTGGTTAAGAATTGGTGGAAATCTGGAGCGACATTATTATCGCTCCAGATCATCACAATATACGGTAAGGTTATGCACGCTATAGCTATTATCATTATTAACTGCTTGATTGTCGTAATAGCAGTTCCATCCGTTTTGACATTAAGGCGTTTCATGTGCATTATTTTGTACCTCCTCCAATCGGGTTATCAGCAACTTAAAGCCAGTCGCCGAATATCCGGAAAAATTGCTGCCAGACATATTAGCGATCAATCCATACGTATAATCAACAATCCGATAATAATGATTAATCGCCTGCTTATCTAGAGTAATTCCAACCAAAGTCATATCAATAGTTTGGACATCCATAAGAGATGTACCATATACCGCTTCTACTTTCTGGGTTTCGGGCGTGTCTTCATCGGCATTTTTCGGGTGGTATGGCTTGCGTATTTTCTTGATCAACACTTGTGTCGGAGCTTGCAGACGTGCTTTTAGTGCCGATTGTATCACTGGATCAGCGATTATCTCCTTAATACTTGCATCTGCAAAATTCTTCTTTTTATTAATTTCATTTGAATTCTTTGTTTTATCCATATCTGTCCTCCTGTTTGTTTAGAATACTAATTTACTGCTACGCTTTTGGTCCACACTTACTCAAGTCATAGGCACTCACCTCCCCGTATACACCCTCTTGCGAACTGTCACCATCAGATTTAATATGAATGAGAACAAGGATTGTTCTTACTCGCATTGTCATCCAAAAAAGTCAACACTGCATGAGGAGATTTTGCATCATATCCAGAGGAGGAGAAATTTATGAGATTATATACAATTAAAGATCTAAAAAATAGATTAGAGATCTATCCATGTTCCAGTGAAAAAGGATATATAAGCTACCAGAATGCTCGATTAATCGAATTAATAAAGCGCGGATATGTCAATGAAGAAAATCGTTTTAATGAAAAGAAACCATGGCAGAATGAAACACCTGTGATTTGGGGGATTGATGATACGGAATATCCACGGGACGTGAAGAACTTTGCTAAATCAAGAAAAACCGGAAATGGTGGACATAAACTTATCGTAATGAATGAATCTTATTACGATAATTGTTATTATGCGATTGAGAATAAATTTTGGAGTCGAAAAACAAATCCTTTTAGACGAGATACGCGAAAAGAAATTCGAGAGGCTATTGCTACACCTGTTATAGATGCAAATAAAGAAAAACTCGGTTATGCCATAGAAAATCTGCTAAATAATTTTACATCCCACCTAAACGAAAAAATCGCATCATTTAACGAACTGTTTAAAACTAAGTGTTCACGATATACTTTTTATATAACCTACTATCGGTCAACATATGTGCAACGGGAAATACAAGAGCCCGAAGAACTACTCAAATCATTATGCACTCAAATGCATATCATGAAAGTAGAAATTAAACCAATATCTATAACACACAAAGATCTATACAAATATATTAATAGTGATGTTGCGCTACTAGGCGATAATCATTATACCCCCGAGGAACGAATAGATTGTATAGCTGATAGGATATATGATCGCGAGCACAAACTAATCAAAGAATTTAAAGAAAAAATGGCAAAAGTTGACAACATTTTAGCAGATACAAATCAATTAGAAGATGCCATAAAAATCGAAACCAAAAACCGAATCAAGAATAATAAAAATATTCTCCCCAACTCACTCGTCATCGAACACGCCATAAATAATGGATTACTAGAAACATCCTTTAATTTGTCCGAATAGATAACGTTATGCCAACCAGATTGAAAGATTATCTATTTCCCTACCGCCTGCCAGAATGACCACGCTTCTCTAACACTCATTCTTCTAGTTGGTCTATAATGAAAAGCATTGACATTCCCCTCAAGTAGATAAATATTAAATTTCTACTTAAGGGGATAATACATCTTCTAATGATATTCCTATATTGAAATACTAATCAAAATTTTCTATTTCCAAAGTATACATATCTGGATTATCTTTTATATTATACTGGTAAGAATCTGCAACATAATTCATTCTAAAAATCGGATCGTCATTCTCTGTCACGTATACATTTGCGCTTAATTCATTTGGATAGCCTTTAAGATCAAAACTGAATTTAGTACTTTTGAAGCCATTGGCAATATAAGAATCTATGATTGTCCATGCACAATCTTTATAATCGACGATTTTCTCTACATCTACTACTACTGTTATATCTTCACGATAACCATCATTTGATATAGTTGATCTACTGCTCGTAACATCTATTTCCCCTGTATATTCTTTCTTTTTTTCGCACGAACACAGCAAACACATTACTAGCATTGATACTATAATGATTTTCCTTTTCATTATTATTGATACCCCTTTATATTTATTAACTTCTTATATTTTAACTTGAAATATATGAAATTACTATCTCTAAATTTATTGTTTATACTAAACCAATAAAGGGGATTATCAAAATGAAACGTATACACATTAGGATCATTGAACTGCTCAATGAAAATGGAATAAGTAAAAATCAAATATGTAAAGATTTAAATTTGCCTCGTGGTAATTTTAATAGATATTGCAGAGATGATTTTCAACGAATAGATGCAAATCTGATTATTAAGCTATGCGACTATTTTGGCTGTGATATTAGTGAATTATTGGTAATTTTGGATGATTAAGGGCTTTCTTAACGAAAGTCCTTTAATAACATTAAGCGCATATGTTCAGACACTCCTTTCTTTTCATTTTATGATTCTACTTAAGGTTTACTTAAGTTTTTTAAAATAACCCCTCACAATTCCTATAAATACGTTATTCATCGGTCGTAGAGGTCGCAGGTTCAAATCCTGTCACTCCGATTTTTTCATGCAAAAATATAGGTTTTTCGGGTATTGGCAAGCCGATATTTAAATAAGCATTCGTGTTACCTGAATACAAATACATAAGAAGGAGGAAATCTTGCACATATGCTAATGAAAATTGAACATTGAAATAAGTTTATTATACGGTGAGGGTATTTGATAGAAACAGGTGCTTTTCACGATAGGAAAGCGGATAATAGGCTTATTTGAACGCTCAATTAATTTGATAATGATTCCACTAACCGACTTAAAACCGATTATTCGGGCAAATACAAAGCGACAGAGGCATATAATAACAGGCATACTGGATAGAATAAACTATCTGGTATGCCTATTTTTTTACGCCTGCTGCCAAGCATTCTATTTTAAGTTGTATTATAGAATTTTACAGACAACTGCTGTCAGACGATACTTTTATTGCCTAAGTGAAGTTTAGTGTCAAAATCAATCACTGTAATAAGCACAGAACAAATAGAATTAATTTTATAAAGGTTGATCCTCATCACTTGGAACATACCTGCATATATCTTGTACATCACAATTCAGGATGCGGCAAAAGTCATTGATGGTAGTTGTGTTTAATGGCTTGTTTTTCCGCAGCTTGTCTATCGTGGAGCTGGAGATATGGTAAGTATTGATCAATGTATATGTTGATTCTTTTGATTGCTTTAATGTTTTCCAGAATGGACTATAGTCAATCATACCGTACCTCCTGTCTGATTACAGAATAGTATGTGGTTGTTTTATTGACTATAGTCTTTAAAGAGACTATAATTAGAACATGTAACAAGGAGCATATGAGCAATGCACAGTGTTAAGACGACTATAGAACAGAAATTCTGGAATCTTATATTAGGTGATGATTTGGATTTTTACGAAGAGTATACGATTAATCTTTCGGATAAAGAACAACAGGAATTTTTTACTGATAATCCGGATTTTATGCAGGAGTTTCCTGTGAGTCGTGACAAGATGTATCTGCTCAGAGATCCGATTTTCCGAGGAATATTGAGAAAAATAAAAGAGCATGTGGAAGGAAAAGAACAGTGTTGAAAAAGTTAATTATTATTAGTTTATCGTGCCTGATTTTAGGTGGGTGTGCCAGTGAAGAGCCGGTTGTAGAAGAACCCACATATTCGGATCAAGACTTTATTTCTGATATGTCAAAAGGGCTTCAGGCCAGATGGAAACTTAATGAAGAGGATGAAGCAAAAGAAGGATATGATGAAATTCTTGTCAACAGCGAAGAATATCAGGAAATGATGAATAATTATATCCAGGCAGAGTTAGATTATGTTGAAAAATATCAGAATGAAAAATTTGAGGATAGTAATTTACAGGAAATTGCAGTTAAATATGTGAATCTATTAAAACAGCATAAGGATGCATGCCAATATATGACAGTTGATTATGATAAATACTTGGAAGTATTTCAACCTGTATATAATGAGAGAAGTAAAATTATTTCACAACTGGTAAATGATTACGGTATGACTGTTGATGAAGATTATCAGCAAACGCTAAATGATTTTTTGACCAACTCTCAATTAGTTATTGAACAAGAAAATGAGGAGGCGGCTATTCAGCAAATGCTTGATGGTATTCAGTTTGACGAGGTAGAAGATGACGGCGGCTATAAAACCTATCAGGCAGTTGTTGAAAATACAACAGGAATTGATTTTAACACATTGAATATTACTATCAATTTGTTGAACAGTGATGGTGTGATTGTCGAGACAACATATGATAATGTTAGTGCTTTCGCACAGGGGGCAAAAGTACAATTTGAATTTATGACTGATAAGGAATTTACATCTACACAAGTATCGGTCGATTGGTGGGAATAAGGCTATGGTTAAAAATAAGGCGTCAGTATTTTTGCTGACGCTTAAATTTTCTCGTAATCCTATATAGTGTATGATAAAATACAAGTATAGGATAATGTGGTGTTATCTGGGACGGGCATATAAAATACAGGGGGACTTTATGCCATGGAAGAAAAGTACAGAATAGTAAAGTGTCCGCATTGCCAAAAGGACGTGACACATATTGAGGGAACAGACTATACATGTCCTTACTGCGGAAAATCTTTGAATGGACAAGCTAGGCAAGAGTCAAGATTGCAGAGGATGAAGCAGTATATCCTTAGAAACAAAGTATTAGTTGCTGTTACGACTTGTCTGCTTATCTGTGTACTTGCTATGAGCGGGACGGTATCATTTGCTGTGGATCAACGGGATTTGATGTCAAATCAACTACAGGAACAGACAGATCAATATAATGAATTGCAAAGCAATTACGATGATTTATTAGCAAAGTTTGATGAGCTACAAAGTAGTTATAATGATTTAGAGACCGAACTTACCAATTATCAGGATCAGCAGGAAACGATAGATTCTCTGAATGCTCAACTCACAGATTTACAAGAAAAGTATGATGCTCTTTCAGCAGAAAATGAAGAATTAAAAGAGCAGATATCAGAAAACGATTCTAGTATGAGCGGTGCAGGAGGTACTGGGGGAGGACGATTACCTGTACCTGGGTCAGATGGATATCTTAGTGAAAGTAGTAATGATTCTGTCAGCGATATGGTGTGGATACCGGCTCACGGTGAAAAATATCATAGTATTCCCGATTGCGGAAACATGAATCCGAATACAGCGAGTCAAGTATCTCGATCATCTGCTGAAGCAATGGGGTATGATGCTTGTAGTAAGTGCTGGTAAAGAAAATAGATTTAAAATGGAGGCTTTATAATGCATTTTTTGTATGAAAAAGATGAAATTATATATGCGGCATGTGATAACTGTGGTCGTGAATTAAAGTTTAAAAAATATGAATTGCAAGATATTAAAACAGGAGTTGAGTGCTTTTGCGGAATTTCGAGTAATGTAATTACCGGTCTTCCAGAAGAAAGAAAGGTTAATGTTGAAAATAGAGGAGTTCAAAATGTAGTAGCTCCGACTCCAGAACCAGTAATTAAAACCTCGGTTCCAAGATGTCCAACCTGTGGTTCAACTAATATTTCTAAAATTTCATTAACATCTAAAGCCGTAGGTGGCGCAATGTTTGGAATTTTCAGCAGCAATATAAGAAATACATATAAATGTAATGTATGCGGGTATAAATGGTGAGATGGGGTGTGGGTATGAAATATTTTGAGACGCTATTTAAAGTTAATCCTTTAAAAGTTGAATTAGATGCACCACTTGTTCTTCAAGAAACAGCTATAATTAAAGATACTGTAGATGATAAGATATTATTACGAAACATTTTCGTGAATGTTGCTAATCAAGATATTGTTGCAATTGCAATCAAGGGAACCTTGAAAGATATCTTTGGTGAAAATGTTAAATATAATGGACAAGATGAATTTACTTACGTTTATCAAGATATAATATGTGAACCAAATACAATTTTTGGAAATAAAATTTCAATAGATCTTCCTCGTGATGCCAGAAAAATAGAGGTTGTAATAGAAAAGGTTGTGTTGTTGGATGGGACAGTATGGAAATCAAATCCTGAAAATATTGTTACTATTCAACGACAACATGAAATAGAAGCATCGGATGAGTTTATAAATTCTTATGACACCAATTCTATTTTGCCAATATTTTATTATGTCGAAAATGATAGTTGCTGGCAGTGTACGTGTGGGCAAGTAAATAAGGTATCGGATGAGTATTGCAAACACTGTTCACGTGAAAAGAAATATGTTAAAACTAAATTTACAAAAGAAAGTATTGCAAAGGAATATCAAGATTTTATTTATCGAAAAGAACATAAAGAAGAATTACAAGAAAAATTAGTTCACAAAGTTTTTCCCGATGCAAAACCGGAAGAAATGCTAGAAAAACCAAAACAAGAAGTAGCGTATCATAAAGATAGTAGGCTTCACACTGACGGATTTCAAAAGTACAAACATGTTATCATAAATATTACAATACTTTTACTGGCAATTTTGGCTATATTAATCGGAGTTTTTCTATTTAACCATTCTACAGTGGCGAAAAGTCGTGAAACTATAGAAAATATTACTGATTTATTTGGCACTCAACTTAATACCGATAATCTTGATGAAAATGGCTGGGAAAATAAGGGAGATTACGAGTTGTGTGACATTTCTGGAACAGTATGTACAGCATCTATTACATATTCTAAAAAAGTACAGTATGTATATTGGTTTTCAGATGATGAATGTAACCAAACAGAATATGAAAATTTTCTTGATGAGTTATCTCGTGTTCTAGAAAAACAACCGCAAGAAGATGATACATATGATTATCGCTGGGAATTTGATGATTATTATGTTTATGGGTATAAGAATCCAAATAATATTATTTGTGCTATATTCTGTTCTGTTGATGAGGATGATTGGTGATAAAGTGAAGTTGTTGCATAAAATTTAGTTCGATAGACTGAAAATTTGTCCAAATGTAAAAATGGAACACATGTCACTATCTGTGCAAAAACCGATTAAAAAACAAATGTAAATCACCGGGGTACTCTCTCTGATTGTTCCGGCTGCTGACCGCTCGGAACACTGAAAACTACAGTCACAGCTTCAAAAAAATCATTCAGATTTACGGCTTTAGCACCTCCTCCCTGGACTTCTCCACCTTGCCTCTATAAAAAGGAATTTGGCCCGAAAAAATAAAGCAGGAATTACAAAAGGCTGACAGTGTATCAATAAGATATGCCGTCAGCCTATTTTTTACTGAATCAAAATATCTGTCCGAGAGATGATATCGTCAATATAGTTTGTAAGCGCTCAATAAAATAATGGCTATCTTTTCACAGGGTATTCAGCTATAGTTGAAGTAAAACACTCCAACTTCAA
>CALWLJ010000026.1 GCA_944381495.1 uncultured Mediterraneibacter sp.
TGGGCGTGTAGCTCAGGTGGTAGAGCACTTGACTTTTAATCAAGTTGTCCGGGGTTCGAATCCCCGCACGCTCAGTTCAGGACAAGCAGTTATGCTTGTTCTATTTTTTTCTGATTTACATTGGAGCTGTCTGTGGGCGTAAGGAAGCCGGAGAGTTTCAGAAAAGTACAGGCGGATATGGCGGAATTGGCAGACGCGCCAGATTTAGGATCTGGTGTCCATGACGTGCAGGTTCAAGTCCTGTTATCCGCATTTGACCAATTCCCGGAGATGCTGAAAGAAGACAGTATTTCCGGGAATTATTTTTTCGGACAGTTATCCGGGTCACTGGGATATGGAGAGACGTTCTGAATGTCGGTTTCGGGAAAATGCTGTCCGTTTCTGTTGTAAAATCCCGTGAAGATTGTTATAATTACACTATTGTATAGTTATTTGAAGATATCTGTCTTCGATTTTTTTCAGGTATACTATATAATATTCAACGACAGATCAGGCACAATTATTTTTGAATTGTAAAAAGGAGAAAAATTATGAACAAGACTGCATTGGTGATTCTCGCTGCCGGAATTGGCTCCAGATTTGGAGGGGGAATCAAACAGTTAGAGCCAGTTGGGCCGAAGGGTGAAATTATCATGGATTATTCGATTCATGATGCGGTTGAAGCCGGATTTGACAAGATTGTGTTTATTATCCGACATGATATTGAAAAAGACTTTAAGGAAGTGATCGGTGACAGAATAGAGAAAATTCTGGCGGAAAAAGGTGTGGAAGTCTGCTATGCATTCCAGGAACTGGCAGATATTCCGGAAGGATTTGAACTTCCTGCTGACAGGAAAAAACCGTGGGGAACGGGGCAGGCTGTTCTTGCATGTAAGGGAATCATCCGGGAGCCTTTTGCCGTGATCAATGCAGATGATTATTACGGGAAAGAAGCTTTTGTAAAAGTTCATGATTTCCTGATGACCTATGCTCCGGGCAGGGAAAATGATTATTGTATGGCCGGCTTTATTCTCAAGAATACATTAAGTGAAAACGGCGGCGTGACAAGAGGAATCTGCAAGCTGGACGGCGAAGGCTATCTGACGGGAGTGGACGAGACTTCCAATATTGTGAAGACAGAAGAAGGCGCTGCTGTTCAGGAGGAAAACGGACGGAAACCGGTTGATGCAGAGTCCTTTGTATCAATGAATATGTGGGGACTTACACCGGAGTTTATCGGACTTCTCGAAGATGGATTTGTAGAATTTTTCCAGAATATCGAAGGAAATGCGGAAAAGGCAGAGTATCTGCTTCCAATCTATATTGATGAACTTCTTAAAAAAGGTCAGGTAAGAGTTAAAGTTCTGGGAACATCAGATAAATGGTTTGGTGTTACGTATAAGGAAGACAAGCCGATTGTTGTAGATTCTTTCAGAAGCCTTATAGAATCAGGCGTTTATCAGGAAGATCTGTTTGCCGGCTGGACTGTGAAATAGCGCTCCATCCTCTGCCGTCGGTTTTGGCTCTGCATGTATGAAGTTGCTTTTCGACGGACAAGAGTCCGGCGAAAAGCAATTTTATCGGCTAAAGGAGGGGAGAAATTATGGCGATACCATTGTATGTAAAAAAAGATTATTTCAGAGGCGTTACTCTTTCTGATAAAAGTGCCCATATATTTGAGTTTCATTATAAAGGCGAAAATGTAGATGTATTTGAAAACGGAGTGCAGGTTTTCCACCTGGAATATTTTCTGGAGAGTAAGTTTAAGGCGAATATACAGGACTTTTATGTGACGGATATTAATCTTCGGGGAAAAGGCTATGGCTCAGTCTGCATGAAGGAAATCCTGGATCAGCTCCGGAAAAAACAGGTTACTTTGATCCGGTCCCCGCTGGGATACAGTCTTGCTCCGGTAGGATATACAGGACCGGAACAGTATCTGGAGCTTATGATCGGTTTCTTTGAAAAGACCGGATTCTCAATCAGCGGCGACGGTGACTCTGCAATTCAGATTCTGGATTAAGCATCCAAAGTTGATAAATAACAGTAATTTTCAGATCGGATCATGATCTATGGTAAATTTATACAGAAAATGTTGTTCAATTTAGTTGATTATTTCGGGTTGACGTTTTTGTTATATCATGTTTATACTTATGGTGTGAATTGAATACACGTTATAGTGTGTTACTGGTAAGCAGGCATAAACTATACATTCCTCTTCTGAAAATCTTCAGAATAAGAATGTCAGTTTATACCTGCTTTTTCTATGTCTGCGACAGGAACTATATACGTGTGTTTAAAATGAGAGGATTCATATAAGGAGGAGAAACAATGAAAGACAAAATTTTTGGAGTGCTGCAGCGAGTTGGCCGAAGCTTTATGCTTCCTATTGCCATCCTGCCGGTAGCGGGGCTTCTGTTGGGAATCGGAAGTTCATTTACGAATGCGACTACCATTGAAACCTATGGACTGGAAGCAATTTTGGGGAGTGGAACAGTCCTGAATGCGCTGCTGACTATTATGAGTAAAGCGGGAAATATTATTTTTGATAATCTGCCCATTATATTTGCGGTAGGTGTTGCTATCGGTATGGCGAAGAAAGAGAAAGAGGTCGCGGCTCTTGCTGCAATGATTTCATTCTTTGTCATGAATGCTACGATTAATGGCATGCTTCTTGTGCGGGGAGATATCCTTGCGGATGGTTCGCTTGCAGCAGATGTTCTGAATGGAACGGTAGTAAATGTCTGTGGTATTCAGACTTTGCAGATGGGTGTGTTTGGAGGAATCATCGTCGGACTGGGCGTGGCATCCCTTCACAATAAGTTTTATAAGATCCAGGTGCCAAATGCTCTTTCTTTCTTCGGAGGGTCCAGATTTGTACCGATTATCTCCACCCTTACATATGTTGGTGTAGGTATCCTGATGTATTTTATCTGGCCGGTGGTCCAGAACGGTATCTATGCACTGGGCGGTCTGGTGACAGGCACCGGTTATCTGGGAACACTGATTTTTGGTATTATCAAGCGTGCGCTGATCCCCTTCGGCCTGCATCATGTATTCTATCTCCCGTTCTGGCAGACTGCTGTGGGAGGAACCATGGAGGTTGCCGGACAGATGGTAGAAGGCGGACAGAATATCTTCTTTGCTCAGCTGGCTGATCCGACTACGGTTCATTTCAGCGCGGATGCTACAAGATATTTTTCCGGAGAATTCATTTTCATGATCTTTGGACTTCCTGGCGCGGCTCTTGCCATGTACCGCTGTGCAAAACCGGAGAAGAAGAAACAGGCGGGCGGTCTGCTTCTTTCCGCAGCGCTGGCATGTATGCTGACAGGTATTACAGAGCCTCTTGAGTTCTCTTTCCTGTTTGTAGCGCCGGTTCTTTTCGTAGTGCAGGTTATACTGGCGGGAGCAGCTTACATGATCGCCCATATCCTGAATATTGCAGTCGGACTGACATTCTCCGGAGGATTTCTGGATCTGCTGCTGTTCGGTATCCTTCAGGGAAATGACAAGACAAGTTGGCTGAGGATCATTCCGGTTGGTATTATCTACTTTATTCTCTATTATGTGATCTTCTCTGTGCTGATCAAAAAGCTGGATCTCAAGACACCGGGAAGGGAAGATGATGACGGCGAGACGAAGCTCTTTACAAAGGCCGATTATCTGGCAAAACAGGGAGCTGCGTCCGGCGGAAATGGAAACGCAGGAAATGCAGGCGATGAGAAGAGTATGTTGATCACACAGGGGCTGGGCGGCAAAAAGAATATATCTGACGTGGACTGCTGCGCTACAAGGCTCCGCTGTACAGTAGTGAAGCCGGAACTTGTCAATGAGGGAATACTGAAAGCAACATCACCATCCGGTATCATCCGGAAAGGCCAGGGAATTCAGATCATCTATGGTCCTTCTGTTTCCGTGATCAAGTCCAATCTGGAGGATTATCTGGAGACAGCGCCCAATGAAGAGTATCATGCAGATGAGCCGGAGGTGTCCGGGGCGGATACAGGAGCCGGAGATGAAAAGGCAGAGGCCGCAGAAACACAGAAAAATGCCGGTGCGGAAGGCATGGTAAGAAAGACGCTCTGCAGCCCGGTTACGGGGGAGACAGCGCCTATCACAGAGGCTTCTGACGAGGCTTTTGCAGGCAAGATGATGGGAGATGGCTATATTGTACGGCCCGCGGAAGGAATGGTCTATGCGCCGGAAGATGCGGAAGTTTCCTTTGTATTCCCGTCGAAGCATGCGGTAGGATTGCGGAGTGAAGACGGGACGGAGTATCTGATCCACATCGGGGTAGATACGGTGAACCTGAACGGTCAGGGCTTCGAGACATTTGTCAAAGACGGAGATCAGGTGAAAAAGGGTGACAGACTGATAGGTTTTGATATAAAATATATTCAGGAAAATGCAAAGTCCGATGAATGCATCATCGTATTTACCAGCCTGCAGGAAGGCGAAGAAATCCGTCTTACAAAGCCGGGCAATGCTGAGAAGCTGGCCGAAGTGGCACAGATTGTAACATTTAATTAAGGATCAGCTGAAATATCCGGAAAAAGGAACAGGAGATGCATCATGTCAGCTGAAGCTGTCTGCCCCGTATCATCGGGGCAGAACTTGCCGGAGAGCTTTAACGGGGACTGGGGAAAGGAATTTGAGGAATATGTATCGTGTGATAAAGGTTCTGAATAACAACGGGATTCTGGTGTACAGTAATGAGACAGGAAGAGAGATGATCCTTCTCGGAAATGGGGTGGGATTCGGCAGGAAACCTACGGAAAAGATCGGACCTATACCTGGCGCGAAAGTGTATTCCCTTGTTAGCCGCAGAAAGGATCAGTCCGTGCTCAAGGTGGTCAATGGCATACGGCCTGAGTTTATCGAGGCGGCGGGAAAGATCATAGAGGAAGCGGAAAAGGAGTTCGGAGAAGTGAACCACGATATTCTCCTTCCCCTGGCTGATCATATCGCTCTGGCAGCGAAACGGGCGGCAGAAAACAGGCAGATGCCGAATCCGTTTACCCCTGATATCCGTGTCCTGTTTGCAAGAGAGTACGGAGTAGCTCTGCGGGGGCGCGACATTATCCGCGGCATGATGGGATATGAGATATCTGACGATGAGGCGGGTTTTATCACCCTTCACATCCATGCCGGGCTCTCAGATGAGCAGGTATCTGAGACCCTGGATACCACACGGATCATTAATGAGAGTATATCCATGATTGAGAAAGCATTGGGGGTACAGATGGCGGCGGATTCTCTGGCCTATACCCGTCTTATGAGCCATCTGTACTATATGACAGCACGGACAAGGAAAGGCGAATCCACGAATGTAGATTTCAATGAATTTATTTTTGCAAATTATCCCAGGACCGGAGAGGCGGCAAAAGAAGTCTGCCACTATATGGAAAAGGAACTGAAGAGACCGGTTGCCAGGGAGGAAATCGGATTTCTGGCCATTCATATCCAGCGGGTCATTTCTCCGGAAACCGTGTGAACGACAAAGGAGAGACGCATAATATCCTTTTTGCCATAACAACTTCATACAGGATAAAGGATAACGTTCCTTTTCGCCGGCGCACGGCGGGAAGGAACGTTTTGTGTGAAAAGCCCGGCAAACGGATGCCGGGCTTTTCCGGGACGACGGTTCGTGTTATACTGTTCGAGGTACGGACAGACAGGAACAGAAAGGAGAAGGTATGTACAGGATCATGATCGTTGAGGATGACCTTGCCATGGCGCGGGCTATCCAGAAGGAAATGAAGGCGTGGGGAAATGATGCGGAGTATGTGGAGGATTTCCGCAATGTGCTGACCATGTTTGCACAATATGATCCCCATCTGGTGCTCATGGACATTACACTGCCTTTTTATAACGGATATTACTGGTGTACAGAGATAAGGAAGACTTCCGGTGTTCCGGTTATATTTATTTCATCTGCGGCAGACAATATGAATATTATCATGGCCATGAATATGGGCGGAGATGACTTTATCGCGAAACCATTTGACCTGAGCGTACTCACAGCCAAGATCCAGGCGGTGCTCAGGCGGGCTTATGATATGCCGGGCAAAGTTCCGGTGCTGGAGCATAGGGGCGCACTGCTCAACCTGTATGACACTACACTGACCTACAATGGAGAAAAGATCGGTCTGACTAAGAATGAGTTCCGGATCCTGCAGACTCTGATGGAGAACAAGGGGCGGCTGGTAAGCAGAGATACATTGATGACCAGGCTGTGGGAGACGGACAGCTACATCGAGGAGAATACACTGACAGTCAATATCGCCCGTCTCAGGAAAAAGCTGGAGAAATCCGGTTTGAAGGACTTTATCACCACAAAGGTGGGAGAGGGATACATCATAGAGACGGACCAGGCAGCAGCCCGGACGGATCCGGGAGAGAGCAGGTGAGAAAAATGAAACTTTGGGGAAAATATCTGTACCGGATGCGGGGAACTGTCATATGGACGGTACTTGCCGCCATATGTTTTGGCGTGATGTTTGCTCTGACAGGCGTGGATATGAGAGCTGTATGGTATCCCCTGATTCTCATCGTTGTTTTCGGCCTGGGGTTTCTCGTAGCTGGTTTTCTTCGGTTCCGGGAAAGGCACAGGACACTCCAGCGAATTCTCCATGGCGAAGGCCCTTATGGTGAGGCTCTGCCTGAACCGGCGGATCTGCTGGAGGAGGACTACAGAGCTCTGGTGACGTCTGCGGAGGAGGCCCACCGGGCGGAGAAGGACTCCTGGGAGGCGGAACGAAAGGATACAGAGGATTACTATGCGGTGTGGGTACACCAAATCAAGGCGCCTATTGCGGTTATGAAAGTCCTTCTTCAGCAAGAGGATACCAGAGAAAACCAGGAACTGGCGTCAGAACTGTTTCGGATCGAGCAGTATGCAGATATGGCTCTTCACTATATCAGGCTGGGAGACGACGCCTCAGATCTGGTCCTCCAGGAATACGATCTGGATGGAATTATCCGGAAAGCGATCCGAAAATATGCCGGACAGTTCATCCGTAAAAGGCTGCGGCTGGTCTATCGGGGGACAGACGTCAGGGTTCTCACAGATGAGAAGTGGCTGTCTTTTATCATTGAGCAGCTGCTGTCTAATGCAGTGAAATATACGGGAAAAGGCACTATAACTATAGAGGTAAACGAGAAGAAGCAGCTGTCGATATCGGATACCGGTATCGGGATTGCGGCGGAGGATCTGCCCCGCATCTTTGAAAAAGGATTTACCGGTTACAATGGAAGACTGGATAAGAAGTCTACCGGAATTGGTCTTTATCTGTGCAGGACAGCTGCAGATAAACTGGGACACAGACTGACTGCCCGGTCAGAACCGGGGCAGGGAAGCTGCTTCACCATAGATCTGGATTCTTATCCTCTGCAGACAGAGTGAGACCCGGAGTGCCGCCGCCTTACAATACTGTCACATAGGACAGCCGGAATGTCACAGGAATCGATGTCGGCATTCCGGCTGTCTCTGTTATACTGATCCCAGAAAGAAAAAGGAGGATGCGGCAGATGACTGTCTTGGAAGTAAAAAATCTGAAGAAAATATACAGGACCCGGTTCGGAGGGGATCAGGTCCAGGCTCTGTCGAGAGTTAATTTTTCAGTGGAAGAAGGAGAATATGTGGCCATCATGGGTGAATCCGGTTCTGGAAAGACGACCCTGCTCAACATTATGGCGGCGCTGGACAAACCTACGGAAGGAGAAGTCTATCTGGATGGGAAACCTCTGTCCGGAATCCGGGATAAAGATATCTCGGAGTTCAGAAGGGACAAACTGGGATTCGTATTTCAGGAGTTTAATCTGCTGGATACATTCAACCTGAAGGACAATATCCTGCTTCCCCTTGTGCTGAAAGGAATGAAGTATAAGGAAATGTGCAGGAAACTCACCCCTATCGTGAAAGAACTGGGAATTGCGGATCTGATGGAGAAATATCCATACGAAGTGTCAGGAGGCCAGAAGCAGAGAGCAGCGGTGGCAAGAGCACTGATCACAGATCCCAGGCTGATCCTTGCAGATGAACCCACCGGAGCGCTGGACTCAAGAGCCACAGACGAGCTCCTTGGCCTGTTTGAAAAGATCAACAGGAAAGGGCAGACAATCCTCATGGTAACACATTCCGTGAAAGCGGCCAGCCGGGCGGGACGGGTGCTCTTCATCAAAGACGGGGAAGTATATCACCAGATATACCGGGGAGGAATGACGGACGAACAGCTGTATCAGAAAATATCTGATACGCTGACCGTTCTTGCGACAGGCGGTGAGAGACGATGAAGGGCGGATTATATATCAGACTGGCGGCATCGGGAATCTCGAAGAACAGAAAGCTTTATTTTCCCTATCTGCTGACCTGTATCTGCATGGTAATGATGTTTTATATTGTGACTTTCCTGGCCGGCAGCCGAAATCTGAAGAATCTGCCGGGAGCAGAGACACTCCAGACACTGCTCGGTCTTGGCATATTTGTCATCGGACTGTTTTCTGTGATATTCCTGAACTATACAGACTCTTTCCTGTTCCGCAGACGGCAGAAAGAGTTCGGTCTGTATAACATTCTTGGAATGGGAAAAGGCAACCTGGTGAAGATCCTGATCTGGGAAAATCTGATTACGGCAGCAGTCAGCATAGTGCTTGGAATGGCTTTCGGTATCCTTTTCTCCAGACTGGCGGAGCTCGCAGCTGCAAAGATCATTTCCGGTGATATCGGATTTGGATTTACAGTGGAGCCGGTTGCCGTCAGGTGGACGGTGGTACTTTTTGCAGGAATCTTCCTGCTGATCATGCTTCGTATGCTTGTGAAGATATATGCTTCCAGGCCGGTGGAAATGCTCCGCAGTGAAAATGTGGGCGAAAAGCCGCCGAAGGCCAACTGGATCCTTGCGCTGCTGGGGCTGGCGATCCTGGCAGGGGCTTACTATCTGGCGATTTCCATCCAGGAGCCCATGACTGCGTTTGCACTGTTTTTTGTGGCAGTGCTCATGGTGATCGTGGCGACTTACCTGCTGTTTATTGCGGGATCCGTGGCGCTGTGCAGGCTTCTCCAGAAAAATAAAAATTATTATTACAAGACGAGACATTTTGTATCTCTGTCATCCATGGTATACAGGATGAAGAGAAACGGAGCAGG
This sequence comes from uncultured Mediterraneibacter sp., assembly GCA_944381495.1. Lineage (GTDB taxonomy): Bacteria > Bacillota > Clostridia > Lachnospirales > Lachnospiraceae > Mediterraneibacter. Next base: position 9,131 of record CALWLJ010000026.1, read on the forward strand.
GCTTGCCTCTATTTGTATCCTTTCTACTATGGTGCTGGTCACTGTGTCGTCTACCGTATGCCTGTTTGCGGGGACAGAGGAGAGTCTGAATCGGGCATTCCCCCGGCAGATGGCGCTGAGCATCTACTCGCTGGACCGGGAGAAAGAGGTGGATCCGATCGTGGAGATGGCGTCGGATATTGCCGCGGAACATGGTCTGGAAACAGAAAATGTCCTGGATTACAGAGTGCTGTCCGTGGCAGGATATCAGGTAGATGACAGTATGTTCTTTGACGCTGACGCAGCGATCGGAGCCGGAATCAGTCTGCTGGAAGGGGTCCGCAGCCTTCAGATCATCCCTGTGGAGGACTATAACCGTATCATGGGGACAGATGAAACGCTGGAGGAAGATGAGATGCTCCTCTATGTGGATAAGGGAAGTTATGACTATGATACGCTTACCCTGGAAAACTGCGGCACATGGAAGATCAAAAAGCAGGTGGATGAGTTTGCGGTGACAGAGGAATTGTCCGTTGATATTTCCCAGAGCTATTATCTCTTTGTCAAGGATACCTCCGTGCTGGCGCAGATTGAAGCGGGAGAAGGTGAAATCTACGGGGATCACATGTCGCTTGCTATGGAATATTACGGGTTTGATCTGGACTGTTCTGACGAAGAACAGCTGGAAATCTATCAGGAAATGAATGACCGGATCAGCGGACTGGCGCAGACGAAAGATAATGCAGCGGATGAATCCCTGCCTGCTGTCAGGATCGATTCCAGGGCGAATGACAGTTCCGGTTACTATGGAATGACGGGAGGACTGTTTTTCCTTGGAATCCTGCTGGGAGCGGTTTTCCTTTTCGGAACCGTGCTGATCATGTATTACAAGCAGATCTCGGAAGGGTATGAGGATCAGGACCGTTTTGCTATCCTGATGAAAGTAGGAATGAGCCGAAGAGAAGTAAAGCAGAGCATCAATTCCCAGGTACTGACCGTATTCTTCCTGCCGCTGATCATGGCAGGCGTCCATCTGGTGTTTGCATTCCCGCTGATCTCAAAGCTGCTGGTCCTTCTGATTGCCACCGACAAGGTGCTTCTGATGATGGTAACAGCGTTGTGCTATGTAGTATTTGCTCTCTTCTATATGCTTGTATATGCAGTAACGTCCAGAGAGTATTTCAGGATCGTCAGCGGGAAGAAGGATAACAGAGGATAAGCCGCGGGGAATTATCTAAGAATATGATGAAATTCATGTCCACTTTCTGACAGTTTGATGGTATACTAAATGTATCAACAGCGATAAACGGCGACAGGTTCGCGGGGAGGAGTGGCAGAGATGATGAAACATACGATTATTACTATTGGAAGACAGTTCGGAAGCGGAGGACATGAGATCGGAAACAGGCTGTCGGAGAGACTTGACATTCCGCTTTATGACCACAACCTGATCCGGATGGCAGCGCAGGAGCTGGGGATCAGCAATGAGGACGCTACCAAAGTGGACGAGACAGTGCTGGGGAGATTTCTGTCAGCGTATTCTGCGGGAAGCATGGAGTACCGGCTGTTCGTGACCAGTGATAAATCGGGAAAGCCGCTGACGGACCAGATTTATGAGAGACAGTCGGCAATCATAAGGAAACTGGCGGAACAGGGACCGGGAATCTTCATTGGACGGTGTGCAGACTATGTGCTCGGTGATTACAGCAACTGCATCAACGCATTTGTCTATGCATATAAAGACGACCGGGTGCGCCGGATCATGAAGATCTATAAGCTGGAGGAAAAGCAGGCCATTGACAAGATCAAGAAGACGGACAGAGAACGAAAGCTCTACTATGAATCCAGGACCGGAAGAGAGTGGGGAAGCATCGAGGCCAGCGGCATGCTGTTCAACGCCAGCCTGCTGGGGATCGATGGTGTGGTGGATGCGCTGGAGGCGATCTATCATAAGTGGGAAGAACGAGACAAGAAGTGAGGCTGTTTAGTGCGCTGACTTCGATGATCAAACATCTGAAAACAGGGGATTTCTAAAACGTATTCTGCGGGGCAGGAGGATGTGTTCGGACTCCGCTCCGAAAAATAAGTGAAACTACAAAGTTCCGGAGGCAGACTAGATGCAAGAACAGGCGGTGAGCAACTCGCTTTGCTCAGACAATCTCACCGCCTGTTCTAACGTCTGCCTCCGGAACTTTAAGTTTCTCTAATTTCTCTCCGAAGTCGTCCGACCACATCCTCCCGCCCCGCAGAAAGGTTTTCGAAGTCGGCTCTGTTTTCTGGGCTGTTTAAGACGGAAGTCAGTGGATAAACAGACCGGAAACTAGAGGCGCGGCATGGAAGTCTTGCAAATGGTAAGAACTTCAAGCCGCGCCAGTTTACGTTGTGGCCTGTTCAGGCCTGTTCCCGGTATCTAGCTGTCAAGGCGCTCCACTCCGAGCGAGAGCGTGGCCGCCGGGGCAACACAGCGCCTTGACAGCGGCCCCGGGAATGAGTGAACAGAACATTATCACAGAATCATTTCCGAGAGGAATACGATCCCGGGGATTGTGATCACGGACAGGATCGTGGACAGGGCGAATATCTCAGAGGAGTAGGTGTAGTTCTGCTTGTAGCGGATCGCCATCATGGTTCCGGTAGCGGCAGCGGGGCACGCGGCCGCAATGAGGATCGTCTGTGACACTCCCAGAGGAAGTCCGATCAGTTTCAGGATAAAGATCATCACCAGGGGAAGGATGAGCAGCTTGACTGCAGATATAAAATACAGTCTGATATTGCGGAACATCCTGCCGATATCTGCCTGAGCCACAGAGAAGCCGGCAATCATCATGGCCAGAGGTGTGTTCATGTCTGCCACATATTCAATGGGATCCAGCAGGATCGCGGGAATCCGGATCTGTGCGAAGAAAAGGATCAGGGCGATGATGGATGCGATGAATATGGGGGACAGAAGTCCTTCCTTTATAGTTTTGAAGGAACATTTCTTTTCCATGAGGACGACGCCATGGGTCCAGGAAAAGATATTGAAAGCAATCATATAGGCGCTCAGGTAAAATACTCCGGTGCTGCCAAGTACGCTGCTGATCAACGGAATACCGATGAATCCGCAGTTGGAATAGATCGCATTGTATCGTTCGATACAGTAGTCTTCTCCGTCTCCTTTGCGGATCAGCAGTATGGAGATCAGGATGCCTGCAATATGGGCAATCGCTGCCGCCAGGAAAGAGAGCAGCAGTCCACGGACAAGCTCCGGATCAAATGCGACCTGATATACAGTTATGATGACGAAAGGATTTACGACCATGAGAAGCAGATTGGAGAGAGTCTGATTGCCGGACTGGTCTACCAGTTTTATCCTGTAACAGAAAAATGCGAGCAGCATAATGAAGAACATCTTCACAAGCTGCTCAAAAACTAAGATAAACATAGATGCGGAAACTCCTTTTCTAAGCCATCATGGAAGTGAGAATATCACTCACCAGCTTTCCATCGGCTTTTCCTTTGACTTTCGGCATCAGTTCCTTCATGATGCGTCCCTTGTCCTTTGGTGTAGGCTGTTCAATGCCAAGGGAAGCGAGAACTTCGGTAATTACAGCTTTGATCTCTCCCTCATCCATCATCTTCGGAGCATACTCCTCAAGTACGGAAAGTCTCTTTTTGCATTCGTCTATGATGTCGGTGCGGTCTTCGGGAGTCATATCAAGTGTTTCCTTTAACTGTTTGATCTCTTTGAGAATAACCTGTCCCTCTTCTTCTTCGGTTAGGTCGGCTCTTTTGTCAATTGCTTTATTTTTCAGGGAAGAGAGGAGAAAGGACAGTGCGGCTTTTCTCTCTTTGTCTCCTGCTTTCATGGCTGCCACCATGGCGCTTCTTACTTCTTCAATCTTACTCATTTTCATTTCCTCCTGTTTATAACCTGGTTTGATCAGCGGTGTATACCGGCTCTCAGTTCGTCCGCCCATCTCTGGAGATTATAAGTATGCCCGTCAAAGAGCTTCAGTATAACACCGGTAGGATTGTCTTCGTTTGCAAAAGCATTGGCTTCGTCTGTATCCACGTGCATGGCAAGGGAATAGGACGGGCTGACACGGACCACTACATCTGAAAAGATGAGGGAACGTTCGTAGCTGGTTGTGATGACGAAGACGATATCGTTATCCTTTACGTGAGCACGGATCGCGTCCACCGGAGTCATGTGAATGTGGCGCTTGGCCACGATCACACCTTTCTCAAGTTCAACTTTTCCTTTCGGCCCTATCAGAGTGCATCCGGGCGTGCCCTCCAGGTCGCCGGACTGACGGATCACGCTGCGGATCCCCAGCCGACGGGCGTCGGTGACAGAAATCTCTACTTGTGTCTCATTCCGGCAGGGGCCCAGTATCACTACTTTTTCAAAACGCCCCTTGGGACCGACGACAGTCAGCCGCTCTTTGCATGCGTATTGTCCCGGTTGACTCAGTTCCTTTGCAAAGGTAGGCTTTGCTCCCGGACCGAATAGTGTCTCAAAATCCTCCGCAGTAATATGGATATGCCGGGCGGAGGTCTCGATAGGTATGGTCAGACTCATTGCTGATTCGCTCTCCTTTTGATCAAACTCATTTTTACTCACGGTTAAAATTTTAGCAGAATAAATCAGGGTTTTCAATAGAAAGAAAGCCTGGAGGAGATAATCACATAATGTTAATAAAAAGTTAAATAAAAATAAAATTCATGTAAAATATCCGTTGACATGTCAGATACTGCCATGTTACTTTAATAATAGCGCCGTTTGCGCGAAGAATAACTTAATAATGTATGATTTCAGATTAGTCAACACAAAGGAGAAAGAGTAATGGGCATAACAGATGTACTCTCTTTGCTTGGCGGACTTGCGCTGTTCCTGTATGGAATGCAGATGATGAGCAACGGCCTGGAAGCCGCCGCCGGCAACAAGATGAAGTCAATCCTTGAGAAACTGACGTCAAACCGGATCAAAGGAGTTCTGGTAGGAGCGGTTATCACTGCCGTCATCCAGTCTTCATCCGCAACTACAGTAATGGTCGTGGGATTTGTCAATTCCGGGCTCATGACGCTGAAACAGGCTGTGTGGATCATCATGGGCGCCAATATCGGTACTACCATCACAGGACAGCTGATCGCTCTGGATATCGGGGCTATCGCTCCTCTGATCGCTATTATCGGCGTAGCGGTGATGATGTTTATCAAGAATGAGAAAGCTCATCATATCAGCAGTATTTTTGCAGGTCTCGGTATCCTGTTTATGGGAATGGATATGATGGGAGCAGCTATGGAACCTCTTCAGGAATCGGAGGCGTTCCTCAATCTTATGACTAAGTTCAGCAATCCGCTGGTGGGGATTCTGGTGGGAGCTGTATTTACAGCAATCATTCAGTCATCGTCTGCGTCCGTTGGTATTCTGCAGGCACTTGCAGCGACAGGAATGATCCCACTGTCAAGCGCGGTGTATGTACTGTTTGGTCAGAATATCGGTACATGCATTACAGCGGTCCTGGCGTCCATCGGAATGAAGGTAAACGCAAAACGGACCACCATCATTCATTTGATGTTCAACATTATTGGAACAATTATATTTACGACGATCTGTATCTGTGTACCGCAGTATATTACATGGGTTGAGTCTCTGACCCCGGGCAATCCGGTGGCGCAGATTGCCAATGCCCATACAATATTTAATATTGTAACTACCCTGATCCTGCTTCCTTTCGGAACCAATATGGCGGATCTGGCTGTAAAGATCCTTCCGGACAGCAAGAAGGAAGACGACGAAGATCTGAGATTGAAATATATCAGACCTTTTGAGTCATCCTATTCCATTGGTAACAGCGCGGTGGCAGTTACGCAGGTAAAGGATGAAGTCGGAAGAATGAGAGATATGGTTTCCAAAAATATTTCCGACGCATTTGATACACTGATCCGGTATGATGACAAGCTGCGGACGAAAGTTGCGGAGAGAGAAGAATACATCGATTATCTGAACAAGGGGATTTCCGAATATGTAGTATCCCTGATGGCGGGAGAGATGTCCATGGACGACTCCAGGAAGATCAACGGATACTACGCTATCATCAGTAACCTTGAGCGGATCGGCGACCATGCGATCAATATTGCAGAGTATGCTGATGATATGAAAAAATGGGATCTGAAGTTTTCGGACAATGTTCTGGAAGAGCTGGAGGAGATGAAGCAGCAGTGCCTTGCTTCTATTAACAATATCAGCGATGTTGATTCAGAGAATGTTGATCAGGTGCTTGAAAAGGCAGTTACGCTTGAACAGAAAACCGATACTATGCGTGATAAGTATTTCAAGAAGCAGATGCAGCGCCTGAAAAAAGGAAAATGCAAGCCTCAGAGCGGTATCGTATTCTCAGAGATTCTTACAGACTTTGAACGAATGGGGGACCATGTGCTCAATATTGCTCAGGAATACAGAGAGATGGAATGATAAAAATCTTAGCGAAATCTTAACTTTACTCTTGACAACGGGGAAAAAGAGGAGTAAAGTCAAACCCATAAAAGCAAGGGCGCTTCGGAAAACCGAGGCGCCTTTACTTTTATCATAGAAATACCAAAAGGTACAAAGACGTGCATCAAAGGGAATTGATCACTCCCGGCGGTGCACTTTTTTTGTACCGAAAGGGTAAAAAGGAGGAGATTATATGTATTCTGCAACAGATGTAATGTGGGTCCTGATCGCTGCTATTCTGGTGTTCTTTATGCAGGCAGGATTCGCGCTTTGTGAGGCGGGACTTACGCGGGCAAAGAATACAGGAAATATCCTGATGAAAAACATGATGGATTTCTGTATCGGTACTCCGTGCTACTGGCTGATTGGATTCGGGATTATGTTTGCCGGGAGCGGACCTCTGATCGGAGGACTGGATCCTCTGATCCGGGGAAGTTATGATTTTGGCACACTGCCTACATGGTGTTATGCTATTTTCCAGACAGTGTTCTGTGCGACCGCGGCGACAATTGTGTCGGGATCTATGGCTGAGCGTACCAATTTCAAAGCTTACTGTATCTACAGTGCGGCAATCAGCCTGATCGTATATCCCATCTCAGGACACTGGATCTGGGGCGGCGGCTGGCTTTCTTCCCTGAATTTCCATGATTTCGCAGGTTCTACCTGTGTGCATATGGTGGGCGGTCTGATCGCTTGTCTGGGAGCTGCGATGCTGGGGCCCCGTATCGGGAAATATGACAAGAATGGCAAGGCAAGAGCGATTCCGGGACACAATATTACAGCGATGGCTCTCGGCGTATTTATTCTCTGGTTCTGCTGGTTTGGATTCAACGGCGGTTCAACAGTGGCTATGACCACAGATGCTGACATGGAACTGGCGTCACTTGTTATGTTCAATACAAACCTTGCCGCAGCAGTTGCCACAGTTGTAGCCATGATATTTACCTGGATCCGTTATGGAAAGCCGGATGTGTCCATGACATTCAATGCTGCACTTGCCGGTCTGGTAGCTATTACGGCTCCTTGTGACTGTGTAACTCCTGTGGGAGCATTCTTCATCGGGCTTGTGGCCGGATTCCTTGTAGTGCTTTCCGTTGAGTTCTTTGACAATATCGCTAAGATTGATGACCCTGTAGGCGCTGTATCCGTACATATGGTCAACGGTATATGGGGAACTCTTGCAGTAGGATTGTTCAGCAACGGAGGAGACGGCGTGGCAAAAGGTCTCTTCTACGGAGGCGGACTGGGGCAGCTTGGCGTGCAGGCCCTTGGCATTGTTTCCGTAGCTGCATATGTTCTGATCGTAATGTTTATCGTATTTAAGATTATTGACAAGACAGTAGGGCTGAGAGTACCGGCAGAGGTAGAAATCGACGGTCTGGATATCCATGAGCATGGTCTTGCTTCTGCTTATTCGGGATTTGCCATCAATGACATGACAGGTATGGATATGGATGTCAATGAAAATACAGATCTGGGCGAGGATGATTATGAGAAAGCTTCTGACCGACAGATCAATGCCGCAGTCAAGGTTGTCAATAAAAAGACAGTTGTGGACGGCGTCTATGATACCGGAATGCATAAGGTCAGCATTATTTGCAGACTTTCCAAGTTTGACGCTCTTAAGACTGCGCTGAATGAACTGGGAGTGACCGGCATTACCATGACACAGGTTATGGGATGCGGCATACAGAAGGGCGCAGGAGAGAAATACCGTGGTGTTGAGATGGATGCCAATCTGCTGCCCAAGGTGAAGGTCGAAGTTGTTGTCAGCAAGATCCCGGTAGATTCCGTGATCGAAGCAGCAAAGAAAGCGCTTTATACCGGGCATATCGGAGATGGAAAGATCTTCGTCTATAATGTGACCAGAGTTGTGAAGGTGCGTACCGGAGAGGAAGACTTTGCAGCACTTCAGGACGTGGAGTAATCGTTTCATCTCTGCCAGATGAAAAGAAAGACTGAAATTTCTGCCAATAGAAAAGAAAAAGTTTCTGATAAAAAAGAATAATTTCCAGATAGAAGGAAAAACAGAACGGCCGGAGGAATGGGTCCTCCGGACGTTCTGGCGGGCATAAGACATGTTGATGAACCTGCATCAGAACAGGAAGTGCGGACACAAGATTACGGCAGTTACAGCAGCCGGAACACCTGTTCCGCGCAGGCCCGCATATTTGCCTTTGCATTTTCGGAATCCATGGCTTCTTCAAGAGTGGTGACACCCCGGACAATGGGGAAGAAGGCATCGATGCCGGCCAAATTGCAGGCCCCGGCGTCCGGTGTGACACTTCCGGCAAAAGCAATCACGGTTGCTCCATATTTCTTGGCAAGTTCGGCCACGCCTACAGGCGCTTTGCCCATGGCGGTCTGATGATCCAGCCGGCCTTCACCTGTAATGACTACATCTGCGTCCTTCAGTTCTTCTTCCAGACCAACTGCGTCCAGGATCAGCCGGATCCCGGGAGTAAGTTCCGCGTTCAGAAAGCTGAGAAGAGCAAAGCCCAGTCCGCCTGCCGCGCCTGCACCTGGAGCTTCCGCGTGATCCTGCCCCAGCGTATCGGCAGCTACACTGGCGTAATGTTCCATAGCCTGGTCAAGAGATTTTTTCATATCATCTGTGACGCCCTTCTGGGGACCATATATATAGGTAGCACCGTTTTCGCCGCAGAGAGGGTTGGTCACGTCGCAGGCTACCCGGAACCTGCATTCGTCCAGGCGGGGATCCTTGCCGGAGATGTCTATGGAAGCAACTTTTCCGAGAGCCTGTCCTCCTTCTCCAGGGTCATTTCCATCCGGATCCATGAAACGGAATCCCAGAGCTTTCAGCATGCCGATGCCGCCGTCGTTGGTAGCGCTCCCTCCGATGCCGATGATAAAGTCACGGCAGCCCCGGTCCATGGCGTCAAGGATCATTTCCCCGACGCCGAAGGTGGTGGCGCTCAGGGGATCCCTTACATCGGTGAGAGTGATCCCTGCGGCTGCGGCCATCTCCATAATGGCAGTGCCGCTCCCCATGCCGCCTGTGGCTGTGTCCTTACCAACGTTTTTTTTGCCGGTATTTTCTGTACTGCTGAGATATCCATAGTAACAGGTGACAGGATCGCCCAGCGGGCCGGTTACAGTTAAATCAATCCTCTCGCCACCAAGACCCTCGATCAGCGCGTCGGTAGTTCCTTCTCCGCCGTCAGCGAGGGGGCGGATGACAACTTCCGCGTCCGGATGGGCTGCCAGGATCCCCTCTCTGGCGGCGCGTCCGGCTTCCATGGACGTCATGCTTCCTTTAAATGAGTCAATTGCAGCTACTACTTTCAAATCTGATCCCTCCATTTATAGTCTGATATTGTGAGGGGAAAAGGTCATGAATTTTATGCCTGCAGGAAAAACATGAGCCTTTAACCCCAACAGCTTCTGATCCTATTTTACATAAAAAAATGAAAGAGAGAAATGTTACAAATAACAAAAATGGAAAAAGAATTAAGTGCTTGTTGTTTTTTATAACAAAGGAGAGGCTGGACATTATTTCTCGCTGTCAAGTTGTACCGCAAGATACAGAACAACAGCGTCCCGGAACGTGCGGGGATCCAGACCGCACTTCTGGTGGATGTGGTTCAGCCTGTACTGAAGGGTATTCTTATGAAGAAACAGTTTTTCCGCGGTTTTGGACAGGGAACAGTCCTGGCTGAAATACAGTTCAAGCAGAGACAGATCATCCGGCTTAAGGGCGGCAACGGTTTTTTGCAGGTATTCTCTGCGGGTTTCTGAGGATACTGAACCAAGGAGGAGTTCAAGCGTCAGATCGTCAAACCGTGCAAAAGAGTTTTCTGTCCCCCGAAGACTGTTCAGGGCCATCTGTGCAGTGGAAAAAGAGGCGTCAGCCTGCCAGATATCCACACTGCGGCCGATGCCTATGTGGATATTTTTATTTTCTGAGCAGGCAAATGTTCTTAACTGTTCGAGTCCGACGTCCATGGCCCGGGCATCCGCCAGCAAAAGAAAATCGTCCGGATAACGGCAGCAGGACAGACATCCTGGGATCTGTGCGCAGAGCCGTCGGATCTTCGGTTCCATTGTGGATATGTAATTGCTACTGTTCCCGGTGAGAACATGGATGACTGCGATCCGCTTGGGCGTGTGAGGATCGATATGAAACTCGTCCATCAGATGGAGGAGATAGTCCGGATCCGCCGGGTTTCCATTTACCAGTGACTGGATCAGAAAGTTCTTTTTCTCATTCATGTTCTGTGAAGCGGCGTTGAGCTCCTGCTCTCGCAGGATCAGGCGGGTGATCCGCTCAGCCAGCCGGGCATATGGGCGCACTTCCTCCGGATTGCCGCTGATCCCGATGACAGCAGCCGGGGAACCATTGTGGAGGACAGGCAGATTCAGCCCCTTCTGTGTGCCGTGGAAAGCATCGTTTTCAAAAACCTCCAGCGGTTCTCCGGTGCGGATCACATGCTTTCCGCCCTCGTGAAATGTACCGATCCGGGCAGGGTCAGTGCTGGCAATGATGATGCCGCTGCTGTTTATAAAATTAATGTTATAACCACAGATCTCCTTGACTGTGTCCACGATCTGCTGGGCGGTTTTTCTGCTGATGTCTGCCATTTTGTTCCTCCTGTGAAAATCGGATGTTGTTCCTGCGGATGCAGGGTTTAGATAATCATATCATAGCCTATTTCGCTCGAGGGGGTCAAGGATGTGTATGCTTATTTCCGGGTGTCCGCCCTGAAGGAGCTGTGTTGCCCCGGCGGCCGCGCTTTCGCTCGGAGTGGAGCGCAGCGGACACATAGGGCCGCAAAGGACGCGGCCCAAATGCCGGCGCTCCACTACGGGCCTTCGTGACAACACAGTTCCTTCAGAGCTGGATACTGGGAAATGGGGGATAATAACTTGCCGGAAGGGGGAGATAAAGTAATTGTTATATTGCTATGATTGAAAAGCTAAAAATATCAAAGAGGTTGCTTTTGTCTAGATGAGCTGGTTGGGCAACTTGGAGACTTTAAATCTGAAATGTAACGATGTTATCTCTTGATACTTTATTAAGTAAAAGTTATAATTTTAAAGACGAAAGAGATTTACATTATGAGATTGAGGATGTGTATACTAATGAATACAGGAATACAAAGCATAAAGCCAATGCTTAATACATATGAACAAATACAACATTTAAAGAGTAAAGGAATTAGATTTGATATCTGTTCTGAGAAAGAAGCTTTTCAATATTTAAGATGCAACAATAATTACTTTAAAATTGCATCTTACAGAAAAAATTATGACAAATATCAGGGAGGCAAAGAAAAAGGAAAATATATTGCCCTGGATTTTGGATGTTTAAAAGATTTGGCTATTGTTGATATGAGACTTCGCTATACGATTGTACAGTTAGCATTAGATATTGAACATTATGCCAAAGTAAATATATTGACAATGGCGGAAGATCACAAAGAAGAGCCCTGGAAACAAAATATATAATTCTCGATATACTGTGATGAAAGAGTTATCAAAAATTAAAGGTATTTCAAAAGCAGTAAGGGCTAAAAGAATGAGTAATGCAAGAATTCAACAAATTATTACGCTTCTCTACACCCATAATCAAATTGTTACAAGTGATGGCGTAAATATTAAAGCAAAAATATTATTGCAAAAGTTTAGTGAACGAATGCTTAGAAACATTTGTTATTACAAGACAAATGATTTGATTACAGCAAATTTTAATTTTTTAAAGATGGTTATTGACAACTGGTATGAAAAATAGTAATATATCAACACATAGAAAAACAGAAATGTTTTATAAGGGCTGTGTCGAAAGACATGGCTCTAATTTTTTTAAAATAGAGTTGATTACGATATATAAAATAAGGCAAAGAAATCAGATTAGAAGGATTTTATGCTCAAGTATAAATCCCTCCATTTTACAAATACTACATTTACGGGAAACAAAGGAGATAAATGTAAGAAAGTAAAATGGAGGATTTTTAATATGAAAGCAACAGGTATTGTCAGGAGGATCGATGATCTGGGCCGGGTCGTGATCCCGAAGGAAATCAGGCGGACCCTGCGGATTCGGGAGGGGGATCCGCTGGAGATATTTACAGACCGGGAGGGGGAGATCATCCTGAAAAAGTATTCTCCTATCGGGGAGCTTGGCACGCTTGCCAAGCTGTATGCGGAGAGCCTTTCCCAGACTCTTGGGTGTACGGTATGCATAACGGATACGGATCAGGTGGTGGCGGCGTCCGGAGTTGGGAAAAAGGATCTGCAGGATCAGTTTGTCAGCAAGGATCTGGAAAAGACGATCCAGAACAGGGCGGCGGTGCTGGGAAAAGCAGGCGAACCCGGTTATGTGAAGATCACTCCGGAGATGGGGGAGTTCTTCAGTGAGGCAGTATGCCCGATCATCTGCGAGGGAGACGCCATCGGCGCCGTGGCGGTCCTGAGCAGAGATGAGAAGAAAAAGTTCGGTGAGATCGAGCAGAAAGTGGCGTCCAGCGCCGCCGATTTTCTCGGAAGACAGATGGGACAGTAATCCGCTGCAGTTTCTCTCCGGAAAAATCTGTCATAAAACCTGTATGAAAAACATATGATTAAAAAAGGACAAAGAGTTTCTGTTTCATATATTGATCTGAGATAGAAATGATAAAGTTTCTATTAAAAAGAAAACAGGTTCTGAACAGGTTCGGGAGGAGAGAAAATGGAGAAAAAAAACAGTATCACAGGTATGGGCGGGAGAACAGAAATCGGACAGAGGGCCGTATGGATGATCAAGGCGTTGCTGTGTGCATATGTCATAACCGGGATCCTGCTCCTTGTGCTTACCCTTCTGTTGTACAAGGCAGGACTGAGCGAAGAATATGTCAATGCCGGAATTACGCTGATCTACGTAATCTCCACATTTGCCGGAGGATTCGTGATGGGCAAGCTGACGGGAAACCGGAAGTTCCTCTGGGGACTGCTGGCAGGGTGTCTTTACTTTGTCCTGTTGGTGCTCATCTCGCTGGGCGTCTACCATTCGTTTCAGTCGGAAATGTCGGGGATGCTTACGACTTTCCTGCTCTGCGCAGGCGGCGGGATGCTTGGCGGAATGATCGCATAAAAAAGGGGTTTAAAAATATTTCTCCATGTGCTATAATACTTTGAGCAATATCAGCAGAAGAGTAGGAGGATAGGACATGAAACACATTAAGACCTTGAATACACAGACATTAAACAACACAGTGAAAAAAGGCGGATGCGGCGAGTGCCAGACATCATGTCAGTCAGCTTGCAAGACATCCTGCACAGTTGGAAACCAGACATGCGAGCACAGCAAATAATATGCGCCTGTGCTGAGTCAATTTAAGACGAAGTCAAAGGGGGAAAGGCAGCGGTTACGGCCGCTGCCTTGCGCTTGTCTCCGGCAGAATGTATAGCTGCCGTGAGACAGGAGTATCCCCGGAAAATAGACGGCTGCCGTCCGTATCTGAAGGAGGGCGGCTGTGGATCATTACAGAACAGAAGAAGGAAAGAGAGGTAGCTGTGTGATACATCAGTACCAGAATAACGGATATAACATTGTCCTGGATGTGAACAGCGGCGCTGTACATGTGGTCGATCAGGAAGCATATGATGTGATCGCTGCACTGACAGAGCTGAATGAAGAACATACAGCCGAGACGCTGAAAAGTCCGGAGACTGCTGAATATCTGAAGGAAAAGCTGGGAGATACATATCCGGAAGAGGATCTGACAGATATTCTGGATGCGGTCATTGAGCTGACAGAGCAGGGAAGGCTGTTCACGAAGGATATATATGAGAACTTTATCGATGTGGTCAAGCAGAGAAAGACAGTGGTAAAGGCGCTCTGTCTTCATATTGCCCATGACTGCAATCTTGCCTGCAAATACTGCTTCGCAGAAGAAGGTGAATATCATGGAAGACGTGCTCTCATGTCATATGAGGTGGGAAAGAAGGCACTGGATTTCCTGATCGCCAACTCCGGCAGCAGGAGGAATCTGGAAGTAGATTTCTTCGGCGGAGAGCCGCTGATGAACTGGCAGGTGGTCAAAGACCTGGTAGCTTACGGCAGAGAGCAGGAGAAGCTGCATGACAAACATTTCCGTTTCACACTGACGACAAACGGAGTGCTTCTGAATGATGAAGTCCAGGAGTTCGTGAACCGTGAGATGGATAATGTGGTATTAAGTCTTGACGGCAGGAAGGAAGTCAATGACCGGATGCGTCCCTTCCGGAACGGAAAGGGAAGCTACGATCTGATCGTTCCCAAGTTCCAGAAGCTGGCGGACAGCAGAAATCAGGAGAAATACTATATCAGGGGAACATTTACAAGAGAGAACCTGGACTTCTCCAACGATGTGCTGCATTTTGCCGAGCTGGGATTCAAACAGATCTCCATAGAGCCCGTTGTGGGTGAAGATACAGATCCATATGCCATAAGAAAAGAAGACCTTCCCCAGATCTTTGAAGAGTATGACAAACTTGCAAAGATCATGGTGGAGAGAGAAAAGAGCGGAAGAGGATTTACATTCTTCCACTTTATGATCGACCTGGAAGGCGGACCGTGCGTGTCAAAGCGTCTGTCCGGCTGCGGTTCAGGGACAGAGTACCTGGCAGTCACGCCCTGGGGCGACCTGTATCCCTGTCATCAGTTCGTGGGACAGGAAGAGTTCCTTATGGGAAATGTAGATGAGGGGATCACGAAACCGGAGATCGCGGATGCATTCCGCGGATGCAGCGTTTATTCGAAAGAAAGCTGCAGGAAGTGCTTTGCCAGATTCTACTGCAGCGGCGGCTGTATGGCAAACTCTTACAAATTCCATCACACGATCAATGATACATATGAGGTGAGCTGTGAGATGGAGCGCAAGAGAGTGGAATGCGCGATCATGATAAAAGCTGCTTTGGCAGACGAGTAAGAAAGGAAAACGAGTCATGAAGAAAAGTAGATCTATCATCAGTCTGATCGTGATCCTGGCTGTCATGATCCTGTTCGGATTCACAACCATCTTCGGACTGAATGAGAAAGGCATGGGTTCGGCAAGAAATATCAATCTTGGTCTGGACCTGGAGGGCGGTGTCAGTATCACCTATCAGGTAAAGGGCGATACACCGTCTCAGGAAGACATGGACGATACAGTATACAAGCTGCAGCGCCGTGTGGAAGAGTACAGTACGGAGGCTCAGGCTTACCAGGAAGGCGACAACCGGGTCAGCATTGAGATCCCTGGAGTGCAGGACGCCAATGAGATCCTGGAAGAGCTGGGACAGCCGGGTTCCCTGTACTTTATCAAGGAAAAGGGGTCTGATGGAAAAGATAATTATTCAATCAATTCTGATGGGACTGCCTATGAGCTGAACAAAAGTATCGATGAGCTGGAAGCGGACGGAAGTATTGTTCTGACAGGTACAGATATTGCAAATGCAGCAGCAAGATCCGGTCAGAATCAGACGACCGGAGCAAGCGAATCCTATGTAGAGCTGCAGATGACCGATGAGGGAACGGAGAAATTCGCGGCAGCTACGGAAGAGGCGGCGGAAAACAATGAAACCATCGCAATCTATTATGACGGCGCTCTGGTCAGTGTCCCCCGGGTCAATGAAGCCATAAAAAATGGCGAAGCTGTGATCGAAGGCATGGCTTCTTATGAAGAGGCAGACAACCTTGCATCTACGATCCGTATCGGCGGTCTGAACGTGGAGCTGGAAGAGATGAGTTCCCAGGTTGTGGGCGCTCAGCTTGGACAGGAAGCAATCAGCACCAGCCTTCTGGCAGGTCTGATCGGTCTGATCATTGTATGTGTGTTCATGTGCTGTGTATATTATCTGCCGGGTCTGGCATCCAGCCTTGCCCTGATCATCTACACAGAGCTGATCCTGATCCTGCTGAATGCATTTGATATTACACTGACTCTGCCGGGTATCGCAGGTATCATCCTGGGTATTGGTATGGCAGTAGACGCCAACGTTATCATATTTGCACGTGTGAAGGAAGAGCTGACAGCAGGAAAGTCTGTACATGCAGCCCTCAACGCCGGATTCCATAAGGCAATGTCAGCGATCATCGACGGAAACGTTACGACGCTGATCGCTGCCGCAGTGCTCTGGCTGAGAGGAAGCGGAACGATCCGCGGTTTTGCCCAGACACTGGCGCTTGGTATCGTAGTTTCCATGTTCACGGCGCTTTTGATTACAAGACTTATCATTTATTCCTTCTATGGAATCGGTATCCGTAACAAGAAGCTCTACGGCCGTCTGCTGAAGAAGAGGAAAACAATCGATTTCCTTGGAAAGAGAAAAGTGTTCTTTGCTCTGTCAATCGTGATGTGCCTCAGCGGATTTGTATTTATGGGAATCAATCATGCCCGCGGAATCGGAGCTATGAACTACAGCCTGGATTTCGTAGGAGGAACATCCACCACAGTAACATTCGACAGAGCCTATACACTGGATGAAGTTGACAGTGAAATGATTCCGGATCTGGAAGAGATCACCGGAGATGCAAATATCCAGGTACAGACAGTACGTGATTCCAATCAGGTAATCTTCAAGACTCAGACCCTTGAGCTGAATGAACGAGAGGCTCTGAACCAGTATATGGAAGAGGACTATGGTGTGGCTGAGGAAGATATTGAAATGACCAATATCAGCTCTACTGTAAGTTCCGAGATGCGCACAGACGCAGTGATCGCCGTTGTTATTGCAACCGTATGTATGCTGCTGTACATCTGGTTCCGGTTCAAAGATGTGAGATTTGCAACCAGCGCAGTTGTGGCTCTTGTACATGACGTGCTTGTTGTGCTGGCGTTCTATGTGATCGCCCGCGTATCTGTGGGAAGCACATTTATCGCATGTATGCTGACCATCGTGGGATACTCCATCAACGCGACCATCGTTATCTTCGACCGTATCCGTGAAGAGCTGAAGACAAAGCCGAAGGATATGAGTCTGAAAGATCTTGTAAACGACTGTATCATGAGGACGCTGACGAGAAGTATCTACACCAACCTGACGACATTCATCATGGTAGTCTGCCTGTATGTGCTGGGCGTCAGCTCCATCAAGGAGTTCGCCGCACCGCTGATGGTCGGTATCGCCTGCGGAACATATACATCTGTCTGCATTACCGGAGCACTCTGGTATGTAATGAAGACAAAGCTGGGCGCAGGTGCGAAAGAACTGGCAGCTGCCGAGGCAACAGCAGCGAAGCAGATCGGTGTTGCTGCTGACGCAGGAAGAGGCGGAAATGCTGCAGCCGGAGAGAACAGTACAGGAAATGCAGCGAATGCATCTGCTTCCGGGAAAAATGCCGGACAGCAGGGCGGAGGAAAAGCTTCCGGAGGGAAGAAAAAGAAGAGAAAGAGGAGACAGTAGTATTATCTAACTCTCATATGGAAAGAGATACGGCTCAAAGCCTTTTAAATGGGGCTTTGAGCCGTTTTGACTATGTGGGGAGAAACAGGTCCGGATACCATCTATAATTGATAGAAAAAAGAAAGGATGGTATCATAATGAACAACAGGAACAGGTTATCAACATTCTCAGAGAACAACTCAGAGAAAATCCCAGGAAAAAGTGTAGAAGAGACTGCGGGGCAGTGGCTGGAGAATTCCCGTCTGCGGCTGAAAGAGTCATCCTATGTGAAGTATAGAAACATACTGAAAAATCATATCCTGCCGGAACTGGGACAGACTGAACTCCGGCAGCTTACTACTGATCATGTAAGCGCATTTATCCGGCAGAAGCTCACAGAGGGACGGCGGGACGGAAAGGGAGGGCTGTCCGTGCGTACCGTCCGGGATATATTGTCTGTCCTGAGAAATACATGCAGCTATGCCAAACAGCATGATATTGATGTGCCCTGCCATTTCGAACTGCTGAAATTCCGCAGGAGCGAGGAAGAGACAAGAGTCCTGGACAGAAGAGAAAGCGCTGTGCTGGAACGATTTCTCATGAAGGATGACAATCCGGTCAAGACCGGTATCCTGATGAGTATGTATATGGGGCTCCGCCTGGGCGAAGTATGTGCTCTGAAGAAAGAGAGCATATTATATAAGGAAGAAATCCTTCAGATACGCTTCACCATGCAGCGCATCCAGGCTCCGGACAGGGAAGAAAAGCGGACAAAGATCATAGTTACAGAGCCTAAGACGGGAAACGCTATCCGTGACATCCCTATCCCGGCTCCTATGCTGGGGCGTCTGTGGACGCTGGATCATATGCCCGGGGAAGCCTACATCCTGACCGGGCGGCCGGATAAATTCATCGAACCAAGATCTCTGGAAAACATATTCAAGCGTTATCTGCGGGAGTGTGGATTGCCGGAAATCAACTATCACGCGCTCCGGCATACCTTCGCCACCCGGTGTATCGAATCCGGATTCGACGTTAAGAGTCTGAGCGAGATCCTGGGACATGGCAGTGTAAATATAACACTGAACCGCTATGTCCATTCGTCTATCGAACAGAAGCGGAAAAATATGGGAAAACTGCATCTGACCTGACTGTAGGAAGAAGTGTAAAAAAGAACATAAAATCAGAGAGACAACCGGAGAAGGGAACGGTTGTCTCTCTGCAAGTGAGAAAAATTATCCTGATCTGTTTTGCTGTAACTGCGAAGAACAGTGGATTCTGTATTATGAGATTAATATAAATCAATGCGTTTGTTGTGTGTT
This sequence comes from uncultured Mediterraneibacter sp., assembly GCA_944381495.1. Classification (GTDB taxonomy): domain Bacteria; phylum Bacillota; class Clostridia; order Lachnospirales; family Lachnospiraceae; genus Mediterraneibacter. The sequence goes on from CALWLJ010000026.1 coordinate 28,256, forward strand.
ACAGTTATCTTTGAAATATTTTCTTAGATTACTATGATCTACGAAAACAAGGAGTGAATTTGTATTTTTATATGTTGCTTTTAATTTTATATTCAGATTAATATTTTGCGGATATTTGAAATAGAATTGTTATTTTTATGTAAAAATGAAGATGGATGGAATTGCCAGGTAAGATTTGCTATTGAATAATGGGAATAATTGAGCTATAATATTCAGGAATTTCGTAGATCATAGTAATCTAAGAAAATCAGGGAGTGATTTTATGTGGTGCGTACTCAAATGCCGCCCGGGCGGGGCGGAGGAGATCATGTCGTCCTGCCGCAAGACGATACCAGACCGGATCATGAAGGATATCTTCATATTTACCTATGACCGGATGAAACGGTATCAGGGAGCATGGCATGTTGAGACGAAGATGCTGTTTCCAGATTATATTTTTATGGAAACAGATGATATTACAGCACTTTCCGAGCAGCTGGAGCCCTACAGAGAGTTCACTCTGGTCCTGGAAGACCGCACTATGCTCCGCAGAGTAGAGCCGGAGGAAGAGACATTCCTGCAGAAACTGGGCGGACCGGATCATCATCTCGGAATGTCAGTTGGCTATATCCGGGACGGTGTGACACATGTGGTAGAGGGGCCTCTCGTTGGTATGGAAAGAAGGATATGCAAGATTGACCGACATAAGCGGATCGCAAATATCCTGATACCGGCGGGCGGACTTGAAAAATCTCTTACAGCGGGCCTGGAGATCACAGCAAAGAATTAAAAAAGACCGGGGTCATAAACTCCTTCTGTGGTGTGTGCCATGGAAGAAGCGGGTCACGGTAATAGGGGAATGCGCCAGTCCGGGGCAGCTTTTTTCATGCCGCGGATATGGCGAAGCATACCTAAAATGCTGCTTTCACATATAGCTTGATAAAGGAAATGACATAAGGATATAGCAGCAGAATCTTTGCATTATGGAAGCTGTAAAACATGTTTCGAGGGAGCTGCGGATATGTGGTATGTGATACAGACGATCACAGGCGGAGAAGAACTTCTCATCCGCCTGTTTAAAGAAATGATCCCAGAAGAATACTACAGGGAATGCTTCTATATAAAAAGGGAGAGCGCCAGTAAAGAAGATGACGGGTGGCATATCCATGAGGAAATCATGTTCCCCGGATACTTCTTCGTCGATACGGAAAATCCGAAAGAAATATACATGAGCCTGAAGCAGATCCCGAAGCTGACAAAACTCCTGCGGGAAGAGAACGAAACATTTCTGGCTGTCTCGGAAGAGGAGCAGCAGTTTCTGGAAGAAATACAAAGCGCCGGGCATATTGTCCGGCGTTCCCTTGTAAGACTGGATATGGAACGGAAGATCATAGAAGCGGACGGACCGGTAGGCAGATATATAGATAATATAGTCAGACAGAGGGTGCGAAAGCGCTATGTGCTGATAGAGAAAACACTTCTGGGAGAGAAGAGAAAAATATTATTTGGCATCAGACTGGAAGAAGACAAGCTGACGGATGGGTGAGGAAGATGAAAATCTGTCAGCTGTTTTTCTCTTCATAGAAAACTGCGTTTCTATGAAGAGAAAACGCTACGCGAGGATCGCACTGTGGCGGAGCGGAAGAGGTCGCCGGAGGCGACCCGCCACAGGCGGAGAATCCTGCAAAGCAGGATTCATTTCAGGTGAACATACTTTGAGGGAAAGATGAGATGTTCAGATGGGTGAATGTGGAAAACGAAAGGGAAAAGGAACAATAACTTTCCTGAAATGATAAAAACCAATATAGGGGGATATATGTACCATTATGAAAATGAAGAAGGTTCTTAAAATAATAGCTGTAGCTCTTTCAGCTACTTTTTTGGTTTCAATGATATTTGCAAAAAAGACGAAAAAAAATTCTGTATTTGCAAATTTATCTGCCGAAAAGAATCCGATGGAAGGTAAGAAAGTCATTTTTGTTGAAGACGGAAATGATGAAGAAAATGCAGATGGGGCAAAGGGACATCTGGAAGCTGTCGGAGAAACCTCTTACCATCCTGGCTTTTATGATAAATGTGTAAAGCGGGCAATTGATATTTTGCTTTCTTTTGGCGGTCTGGTCATATTATCTCCTGTTTTTGCAATTATAGCCCTTGCAATAAAAATTGAGGATCCCGGTCCGGTACTTTTTACTCAGAAAAGGATTGGGCAGAATAAGCAGTATTTCAAGTTACATAAGTTTCGCTCAATGAAAGTATCAACTCCTCACGATGTGCCGACTCATATGCTTGATAATCCAGACCAGTATATTACAAAAGTGGGAAAATTTATTCGGGCTCACAGCCTGGATGAACTTCCGCAAATCTGGGATATCTTTGTGGGAAATATGTCTGTAATCGGTCCCCGACCTGCACTCTGGAATCAGGATGTATTGGTGGCTGAGCGCGATAAATACGGAGCAAATGACGTAAAACCAGGACTGACAGGCTGGGCACAGATTAACGGAAGAGACGAGCTGGAAATACCGGTCAAAGCAAAACTGGATGGCGAGTATGTGCAGAAAGAAAGCCTTTTGTTTGATATAAAATGCTTCCTTGGAACAGTAATGAAAGTTGCCAAAGATGATTCGGTGGTTGAGGGTGGAACCGGAGAGATGAAGAAAGAAAAAAAAACTAAAAAAATACTTGTAGTATGTCAGTATTATTATCCGGAACCTTTCAGAATCACCGATATATGTGAAGAGTTGGTTAAACGAGGGTATGAGGTACAGGTTGTAACCGGGTATCCCAATTATCCGGAAGGTGTCCTCTATGAAGGATATGGAAGAGGAAAGAAAATAGATGAAATTATCAATGGTGTAAAGGTGCATCGCTGTTTCACTATCCCGAGAAAAACCGGAGCTATATATCGTCTTTTAAATTATTACAGCTATGCCATTTCCTCAAAACGATATGTACTTTCAAAGAAATGTGCTGCATCGGACGGAACTTCGTTTGATATTGTTTTCTGCAATCAGTTGTCTCCGGTTATGATGGCAAATGCAGCTATCGCATATAAAAAGAAATATAAAGTTCCTGCTGTAATGTATTGTCTTGATCTCTGGCCTGAAAGCCTTATTGCCGGGGGAATAGATCGGGGAAGTATGATTTATAAGTATTTTTCAGGCGTATCAAAACGGATATATAAAAATATGGATAAAATACTTGTGACTAGCCGAATGTTTACGGACTATCTTGCTGAGAATTTTGGCCTTAATCATTCTTCTATAGATTATCTGCCACAGTATGCAGAACAGCTTTTTGACTGTATAGAATATCATGAGGAAGGTGAAAGATTCAATCTGACTTTTGCAGGAAATATTGGTTTCACTCAAAGTGTAATGACAGTTCTCAAAGCAGCTGAATTGCTTAGAGACTATCCTGTTACATTTAATATAGTGGGGAGTGGTACAGATCTGGAAGAATTAAAGCGATTCAAAGTAGAAAAAAGTCTTGATAACATTATATTTTATGGAAGAAAGCCACTAGAAGAAATGCCGAAATTTTACGACGAGGCGGATGCCATGCTTGTTACGCTTCAGGCAGATCCTGTATTAAGTAAAACGCTGCCTGGAAAAGTACAGAGCTATATGGCAGCAGGTAAGCCGATTATTGGAGCAATAGATGGAGAAACAAGCAACGTTATTAACGAGGCAAAATGCGGGTTCTGCGGAAAGGCAGAAGATTATGTCGAACTTTCGGAGAATATAAAGAAATTTATTGGTTCCTGCAATCGTAAAGAAATGGGTGTGAATGCCAGGAATTATTACGAAAAACATTTTAAGAAAGATGTGTTTATGGATAAGTTGGAGAAAGTGCTTTCAGATACAGCCAGCTTATAAATCGAGGAGAGATAGTATTGCGAGTATTAATGATAAATGTTGTTTGCGGTATACGGAGCACAGGACGAATCTGTACAGATCTGGCAACTGAGTTAGAAGCACAAGGGCATGAGGTGAAAATAGCTTATGGAAGAGAAGAAGTTCCAGAACAGTTTCAGAAATATGCAGTGCGGATAGGAACAGACTTTGATGTACTAACACACGGAATTCGGGCAAGAATTATGGATGGCGCCGGATTTGGAAGCAAACATGCAACCCAAAAATTTATTGAGTGGGTAAAACAATATAATCCCGATATAATACACCTGCATAATCTGCATGGCTATTACATCAATATAGAAGTACTCTTTCGCTATTTGAAAACCTGTGGGAAAAAGATTATCTGGACTTTGCATGATTGCTGGGCATTTACGGGGCACTCTGCTTATTGTGATGCCGTAGGTTGTAAGCGATGGGTGCGACAATGTTATGACTGTTCTTTAAAGAAAGAATATCCAGTAACTTGGATAGATTGCTCAAAGAATAATTGGATAAGGAAGAAGAATATTTTGTCAGGTGTTGCTGAAATGACAATTATTACCCCTTCAAAATGGTTGGCGACAATGGTTAGAAAGTCCTTTCTTAAGCATTATCCAGTTAGAATTATCAATAACGGTATTGATACTAAACAATTTTATCCACAAAAGAGTGGGTTTAGGGAAAAATGGGGAATCAAAAATAGTTTTCTTATTTTAGGGGTATCAACTTCGTGGGATGAAATGAAGGGATATTCAGATTATATTAAGCTGGCTAAGATATTAGGTGGAGAGTATAAAGTTATTCTGGTAGGACTAAGCAAAAAGCAGTTGAATAAATTGCCTCATGAAATTCTTGGCATAGAAAAAACTTCCAGTATAAAAGAGCTTGCAGAAATATATTCAGCTGCAGATTTATATGTAAATTTGAGTTACTGCGAAAATTATCCCACCGTAAATATTGAAGCAATGGCGTGTGGAACTCCAGTCTTAACATACGATACAGGTGGTAGTCCGGAGATAGTAGATAAATATGGAGGAGTTGTTGTAAAAAAGGGCAATATTAATGCTGTTGCGAATGCATGTAAAAGAATTAAAAGCAATCCGATTAAAGTCAATTTTGAGATCAAAGAAAATGATAAAAATTCTGTTATAGAAAAATATATGAAAGTGATTATAAAAAACAGAAAAACAGAATGATATTTTCAATTAATATTGCAGTTTTGGCATTAGCTAGAAAGATGTGAAGAAGAGTTAAAGTTCAGTGTGAAATAATAGATTTTAATAGAATCTTTATGAAAGGAGCACTTGTTTTTGTAAAAAATAAATTTTTTTATCAAAGTGATTTTGGGTGACTCAAAAACAGTGTAATTGGACAGCGGCATTTGAGCAAGAGTTTATATAATAATTAAAAATGTTGAGGAAGAGAAGAGGATAATTAGTTTAGTGAAGATTTTGTATGTAAATGGGGGAGTCCTTGACAAAGGTGGAATTTCTACATATATGATGAATTTTTATAGGTGTTTTGATAAAGATAAGATTCATATTGATTTTTTGACACAGGGCTCAGGAGAAAATATGTATGTTGGAGAGATTGAAGCAAATGGAGGAAATGTTTATCAAATACCAAGTAAAAGTACAAATTTGATAAAAAATGCAATCTTGCTATACAAAATTATTAAAGATGGAAATTATGATATTGTTCATGCTCATGCAGATGCAGGCAATGGATTTATTTTATATATAGCGAAAAAGGCTGGCATAAGAATTAGGATTTCTCATAGTCATAGTACTAATTTTTACACAAAATCAAAAATTAAAAGACTGTTTAACAATATTCAGAAGATGGGAATAGAAAAGAATGCTACTCATTTTTGGGGCTGTTCAAAGGAAGCGTGCAAATGGTTATATCCTAATAATGAGAATTATTCTGTTATAAATAATGCAATCGATTTATCTAAATTTCAGTTTAAAAATATAATTAGATCATATATAAGGCGAGAATTAAATATCCCTGAAGATTGTATTTCATTATGCCAGATAGGACATCTTAATTATATAAAAAATCAAGAATACTCAATAAGGATTATTGAAACAATAGTCATGAATTATCCTGAAAGAAAAGTAAAACTTTTCTTAGTGGGAGATGGGGAGGATAAGGAAAAACTAATACATGTGATAGATAATAGCATAGCTAAGAAAAATGTGATAATGCTTGGAATCAGAGAAGATGTGTTTAATATTTTGCAGGGAATGGATGCTTTGTTAATGCCTTCTTTGTTTGAGGGGTTCCCTGTAACGGCAGTTGAGAGTCAGGCTTCAGGTTTGTTTTCTTTGTTATCGGAGAATATTACATCGGAGGTTTGCTTTGATAATCAAATGATAAAGTTTCTTCCGATAGAGGAAAAAAATTTAAAAGATTGGGCGGAAGCGTGCTTACATATTCCATCTTTAAATAGAGAGCAGGCTATTAATGTTGTTGCAAATGCGGGATTTGATATAAGAACAGAAGCGTTGGCATTGCAAAATCGGTATATTGAATTAACGAAGGGAGGAAAAATGTGAGTAAAACGACTTCCTCATCTTATTATTGGATGATAATAACAGTTGTATTAACAAATCTTACACAAATTCCGGATTGGGTAGATAATGCAGGAGTAAAGCTTTTATCATATGTTCCGTGGCTACTTTTAGCTTTTAAAGCAGTACTTAGAAGTAGATATACAAGAAGCTTTTACCTTGGAAATCAGCGATATTTGTATTTTTTAGTTATATGTATTTTAGGCGTTTGTGCAACGTTGGAGATATTGGGAAATGAGGGAATTAATGTTTCGTTGCTTAGGCCATTGTTGATGTGTCTATTTATTTACGTTATTTCTTTAAATATTGCCTTAGATATAGATAATTCAAAATTGAATTTTATACTGTTGGCTTATGCTTTATCAAGCATTTTTGTGACAATTTTTGTATATCAGACTATGTTAAGCAGTGGTTTTGACTGGACTTCTGGAGTGTATGCATATAATTCTAAGAATTCAGTTTCGCAAATTATTTTAACAGCAGTATTTTTCCTGATATATCTTCATGGAAAGAAAAATAAATTCTTTGATATTATTATTATCACAACTACGGCAGGTCTTATTCTGTCACTTTTTATGTTAAAAAGTCGCGCTTCGTTACTTGGAATTGTCATTATCGTTGGTTCTGTTTTAATTAGTGATGGCTATACTAGAACTACAAAATTTATAGTAAAGATTACAATTATAGTGTTTCTTATGGTAATTGCATTAAATGCGAGTTTTAGAACCTTTTTTTTGGATAGCATTGTTTTTGCAGGAAGAGATAGTTCGAATTTAAACTCAATATCTTCAGGGCGAATGGATATGATTAATGAGTTCCCGGTATTATTTAGTCAAAGACCTATATTGGGATATGGAAGATACTATGTTGAATGCATGCCGTTAGATGCTTTAATTGAAACCGGACTGGTGGGTGGAGTATTCTTTAACATTATTGCAATTGCTCCTATAGTATATGCTGTTAAAGCATATAGAAAATATAAGCAACAGGTCGATTTCCTGCTTATCATTGTCGGCATTTGTTATTATGTAAATGGTTTTTTTGAACAACTTGCACCCTTTGGTCCAGGAGTGAAATGCTACATGTTATGGCTGTTATTTGGATTTTCTGTGGCATGGAGGAAAAGATATGCGTATAAGAGTACTTTGGATTACAAATATGCCAACCATATATAGAGTAAATTTCTTTAATGAATTGGGCAAATATTGTAATCTGACGGTAATGTTTGAAAGATATAATGCTACCGGAGTTAAAAATAAATGGAAAGATTCTTTAGCAGTAAATTTTAGAGCAGTTTTTCATAAAACAATAGATGTAGGAAGAGAGGGAGCATTTGGAATTGATTTGCTAAAAATTGATTACAGACAGTATGATGATGTGATTATATCGTCATATAGCTCCCCGGCAGAAATACTTGCACTTTGTAAATTAAAGATGCAGAGAATACCATACATTCTAGAAGTTGATGGAGGAATCATAAAGAATGAGAAAATTTATAAAAAGAATTTGAAAAAATTTTTGATCTCTGGTGCGGATTTATATTTTAGTTCTAGTGATAAGACTAGTGAATATTTAAAATATTACGGGGCAGAAACGACTAAAATTTGTAAATATCACTTTACGTCGTTGTTTGATTCGGATGTATTAGAATCCACTATTGACTCTGAAGAAAAAAAGAAAATTCGAATTGATCTAGGGCTCAATTCCGATAAGATGGTTCTTGCCGTAGGCCAATTTATATATCGAAAAGGTTTTGATATTTTGTTAAAAGCGGTTTCAAAAATTCCATCTAATATTGATGTAGTAATTATTGGGGGGATGATTACAGAGGAATACAGTCTATTAGTGCATGAACTGAACCTTAAAAACGTACATTTCATTTCTGAAATCTCAAAGAAAAAGCTCAATGATTATTATAAGGCTGCGGATATTTTTGTCTTGCCGACAAGAGAGGATATTTGGGGTCTGGTTATAAATGAAGCTATGGCAAAAGGTTTGCCAGTAATTACTACTGATCAATGTGTTGCTGGGCTGGAATTGATAGCAAATTCACAAAATGGTTATATCATACAAAGTGAGAATGAAGTTCAATTAGCAGAGAAAATAAATTTTTTACTAGAAAATCCATCTGTTTGTTTGGAAATAGGAAGTCGTAATCTGGCTCGAATTAGAAGCTATACTGTTGAACAGATGGCAAAGGAACATTTCAAAGTGCTTTACAGGAGAAATTGTGATGGTTAATACTTTGATAAGTGTCATTATTCCAGCATATAATGCGGAAAAAACAATAGAAAAATGTGTAGAAAGCATTCAACAACAAAAATATCAAGATTTTGAGATTGTTATTGTTGATGATGGATCAAAAGATAAGACTGTTATGATTTGTAATAACCTTAGCAAAAAAGATTCTCGCATATCTGTGGTATGTCAGAAAAATGCAGGATCATCTGCAGCTAGAAATGTGGGGATAACGAGAGCAAAAGGCAAATACATAGTATTTATTGATAGTGATGATTATGTTAACGATGAATATTTAAATAAACTATTATTCCCAGTTACACAAACAGATATAGATATTGTGATTTGCGGAATATCTATTTACTATCAAAAGCAAGAATATGTTGTTACTTGTGGATTTGATAATATGGAAATAGCAACTGATCCAAATAATATTTCAAATTTAATTTATATGTCTTGTGAAAATGGAATGATATATTCTCCATGTAATAAGTTGTATAAAAGAGAGATTATTATAGATAATTCAATTATGTTTCCAATGAGAAAAGAGCCTATTGAAGATATTTTATTTAATTGTGAGTATATAAGACATATTAGTTCAATGGCAGTTATTCCAGAATGTCCATATTTTTATTTGAAAAATGATTTAGAGTCTAATGTAACAAGATATAGAGAGAATATTTGGGAATTATCACGTCAGAGGAGCGTAGCAATTCAATCCCTATTTAGGTATTGGAAAATGAATTCAGAAGATAGTGTAAAATGGCTTGCTTCGGAATATATAGGTGGAAAATCAGACTGCATTAGCAATTGTTATCGAAATGGTTCAAACCTTTATTTTTATGATAGGTATAAATTGTTTAAGAAGTATATTTTGAATGATCAATTTTGTCGAAATGCGGTGCATAAATTGAATGGAACTCCCCTTCATTATGATAAAAGAATTCTTGTATCACTGATGAAAGTGAAAAATGCACTAATTTTTACATGCACATATGACATCCTTTTTCTATTGAGATATCAGCTTAAAGAAATTTATTATTGCTTCAGAAAGTATGTGTGTCAGAATAATAAAAATAGTAAATGAAAAGTGTGAATCTATTTCCTGAATTTAGGGTGTACTTTCTCATTTAGTGGGAAAATCATTAAAAAATATGTGGATTTAAAGGAGTATTAGTGTTTTATGAGTTTAGTAATGTTTGATAAATAGTAAGATTAAGTAGATAATGTTGCTAATGATATAGTTTAGGGAGGGGAAAATTTGAACTTAAGTATTATTGTACCGATATATAATGCTGAAAAATATCTAAATAAGTGTATTGAAAGCATATTAAAACAGTCGTTTTCTGATTTTGAGTTAATATTGGTGAATGATGGATCTAAAGATAGAAGCTTAAGTATTTGTAAATATTGGGAAAATAGAGATAATAGAATACATATCATTGATAAAAAAAATGGTGGTGTTAGTAGTGCACGAAATGCAGGAATTGAAATATCACGGGGAAAATATATTGGTTTTATAGATAGCGATGATTATATTGACCAGTATATGTATGAAAAGCTTTTTAAAGCTGTAGAATCTGCGAGTGCAGATATCGGTATTTGTAGAAGAATTATTCCCGGGAAAGAACAGAATTATGGTCATAATTATCCAGAAGGAAGAGGTTTTCGATTTTCAGAGGACATGGGGGATTGGAAATCTTTGTTTTATCAAGGCGATATAGAAACGTTTGTAACTAATAAATTGTTTCGATCTACGTTTATAAAACAAAAATCAGTCAAATTCCAAAACTATTCTTTATATGAAGATCGTCTATATCTTACTCAGCTATACTTGCTTGATCCATTAATGATTTTTGTTAATGAGGATCTCTATTTTTACCGTCCGGTTAAAGGGAGTAGTGTTCATTGTTATTGTCCACAGAAATTTGAGATTATTAGAAAGATATACTGGTATGAGATTAAGATGAATAGTACATTCGAAAGTGGCAATTATACTAATATAATAAACAAAGAATTTGCAGAATCTGTAGTGAATTGTATTATACAAGAAAAAGAATTAAAAAAAACAAGACAAATAGTAAAGTTTGATGAAATAAGAAAATCAAAAGAGTTTTATATGATATATTCTGAAATGAATGTATTAGGTTTAAGCTATAAAAAAGAAAGATGGTTAAGATTACTTTATCAAAGAAAATACAATATACTTCATTATCAATTAAGGGCTATAGAAATGTATGACACAATTCGAAAAATAGTTAAAAACTTATTGGAGAAAAAAGATGAATGAAAATCAAAACAAAGCAGAAAATATTCAGAAAATTGCTTTTGTGAGTGAGGGTGCATATCGAGGAGGTGTAGAAAGGACTCTGGTAGAGTGGATAAAAACTATTCCTTCAGAAAAATACGAAGTAACACTATATTTGATGAATTTAGAAGGGGAACTGCTAGGCGAGTTCCCTGATTTTGTTAAGATAAAGAAAATATTAGGACTATCAGAGGTGGTGAATGGAACATATAGAAATCGATTAAAATGGGTTTTTCAAAATAGTGGGGTGACTAACGGACTAAAATTTATAATAGCTTCCTTTTTTCATAAGGTCAGTCATAACAGGGGCCGTTATTATCGTACATTAGTTCAAAGTTTACCTACTATTGATTATAAGTATGATTATGTAATTTCATATACTATGCCTGATTCAATTTGTATATCATATGTTGCAGAAAATATTGTTGGAAATTTTAAATGGATGTGGAGTCATATTGACGTGGGGTTTTATAAAGAGCATGAATTGGATAGCATGGAAATGGAGTATGAAAAATTTGATAAAATAATCAACGTAAGTATGGCTGCAAAAAAAACATTCGACTTAAAGTATCCACAATTAGCTCAAAAATCAGTAATGATAAGGAATCATTTAGATATTCAGAATATTATAAAATTATCTTTAGAATCATGTAACGAAATCGATAAAAATATTACTAGTTTATTGACTGTAGCACGTTTTACATATCAAAAGGGACAAGATATAGCAATTGAAGTGGCAAAAAAGTTAGTCATGCATGGGATTAGATTTAAATGGTATTTTATAGGTCCCAAAGCTGATAATGGATATTTTATATCTTTTTTTAATGCAGTAAAACAGGCTCATTTAGAAGAGAATATTATTTATTTAGGAGAGACAGATAATCCATATAAATATATGAAAAATTGCGATATTTATATACAGCCTTCGAGATTTGAGGGATACTGTACAACTGTTACTGAAGCAAAAATTTTGAATAAACCTGTAATTATGACAGATGTTGCGGGTGCAAGAGAACAAATTAGAGATGGAGTTGATGGTATTATTGTTTCTTTTTCAGTTGAAGATATAGAAAATAAACTTAGGAAAATAATTACTGATAAAACATTTAGGATGATACTCTCTGATAATTTGAAAAAACATTTATATAATTCAGATCAGAATTTTGAAGATATAATTAGTATACTAAAAAAAAGAGACATATAGGCGTGGAAAGAGGATTAAAATGAGTATGGGAAAAGTTAGTTGTATTATTGCTAGTTATAATACAAAATCAGAATTCTTACTTGAAGCAGTGAATAGCATACTTCAGCAGACTTATTCGAATATAGAACTTATCATTGTTGATGATGGATCAGATATTTCTGCAAAATCTATACTTGCAACTATTTCTGACAATAGATTAATTATTTTAGAGAATGAAATTAATAAAGGGGTAACATTTTCTAGAAATAAAGCCTTGGAATATGCATCTGGAGAATTTATGGCTGTAATGGATGCAGATGACGTGTCTGATTTGACTAGATTTGAAAAAGAGGTTAATTATTTTAGAAATCATCCTGAATGTGATCTAGTAAGCTCTCAAATGGCATTTTTAGTAGAGGATGATAGAAAAAATCCTGATTTATCAATTCCAAAGAAAACAGATGATTTTTTAGCAAGATTATTTTGGGATAATAGTAAGCCATTTCCACATGGTCCAGCTATGATTAGAATGGAATTTCTCAAAAAATATAATATTAAATATGATGAACGCTATAAAAAAGCCTTGGATTATCGTCTTTGGGTTGATTGCGCTCGCTACCATGGGAATTTTCACATTATAAATGAATATTTGTATTATTATCGAGTTCACGATGGTCAGATATCTCAGAAATCTAGAAAGTCTCAAATATTCTATGCTGATATGATTTGTTTAGATCAATTAGAGTATTTAGGAATAACTCCAACAGAAAATGAAAAAAAAATCCATTTGTATTTGCGTGATTCAGAGTGTTGGAACAATCCAGAGGAAACGTTACAGTGGAAAAATAAGCTAATACGAGCCAATTACGAACAGCATTATTGTTCGCAATTGGCTTTTAAAAAAGAAGTAAATTATCGATATTTTAAAATGTGTGTAAAAGAGTATATCGGACGAAAAAATACTAATTTTAGAAGATACTTTTTTAGAGCACTTTCCATTAGTAATATAAAAAAAAGTGTTTCTGCAATGTTAATTACAATGTTATCAAAAAGTCATCCAAAAACATTGAAGGTATAAAATATATGTCTCAATCTAGAATCAATAATTCTATTCGCAATAGTTTAACTGCTGTTAGTAGCCAGTTATTAGTTACGATTTTAAATTTTGTTAATAGATCGGTGTTTATTTATGTCTTAGGGAATGAATATCTTGGCATAAATGGTCTGTTTTCCAATATTCTTTCTATGCTTTCCTTAAGTGAAATGGGGATTGGAACTGCGATTGTATTTAATATGTATAAAGCAGTTGAGAAAGAAGATGAGAAACAGATAAATTGTTTGATGAGTTTTTATGCGAAAGTTTATTCAGCAATAGGATGCTTTATAATGGTTATGGGGCTGGGATGCTCCTTTTTTATTCAATATCTTATTAAAGATAATCCATTTAATTTACATTTTTTAAAGCTCTCTTTTTTGTTATTAGTATTTAATAACGCAATATCATATTTTTGGTCATATAGAAGTTGTATTCTATTTGCAAATCAAAAAGATTGGATATGCAAGATTTCATCGATGATTGTTTTGTCACTTGGAAGTATTATGCAAATAATAGTACTGCTTTTGACAAAAAATTATATCGTTTATTTAATTGTTCAAATTGTGATTACAATTTGTAATAATGGGGCTCAGTTTATATTAGCTAAAAGAATATATCCTTCAGTTTCTGTCTCTGTCCATAGTCATTTACCGAAAGAAGTATTCGACGATATAGTAATTCGTGTAAAATCACTTATTCTTCATAGTATAAGTAGCGCACTAAATTTTGGTACGGATAATATTATTATTTCTAAATTTGTTGGTATTTATGAAACAGGAAATTATTCCAATTATAGTATGTTGATTAATACCTTAAATACGTTAGTAACGCAGATGCTGAATGGACTTATTGCAAGTATGGGAAACTTAATGGTTTCTAGTAGCAAAGAAAAAATATATGATGTGTTCAATAAAATTGATTTTATTTGTCATTGGATCTACGGAACTCTTGCGGTTGGGATGATGTGCGTAATTGATCAATTTATAAATATATGGACAGGAAAGGGGCATTTGCTTAATAGATATACTGTAATTGTGTTAATAATTAACTTTTATATTTTGGGGACCAGACAATCAATTATTATTACTAGAAATGCTGGAGGATTGTATACAAATGACCGTATAGTTGCTGTAATAAAGCCAATTATTAATTTGGTTTTTTCTATTATATTTGTTCAAAAAATAGGAATTACAGGTGTTTTTGTTGGCACATTAATTAGCCAATTAGTTGCGGATGTTCTTTTATTTCCATATTTTTTGTTTAAAAATTTATTTGAGGGAAAGCTGTTGGATTACTTTTGGAATTATATAAGAAATTTCCTGTTGTTGATAGTGACAAGCTTGATTTCAGGAGTTTTGATAAATGGGATTGAAACTTGCTTATCCGATTTTATGTTATTTGTCGTATCTGGTGTAATTGCTATTTTAGTCTATAATGTGGGATTCCTTTTATTGAATTTTGAAACTGAAGAATTTCAATACTATAAAAAATTAATTAGAAATAAAATTATAAACACTATTAGAAAAAATAATGATTAATAAAAAGAGTTATGACTATTTTTGAGAAAGATAAAGCAAATGGATAGATTTGATAAATAATATGAATTGTTGATAAAAGTAGTTACTAGAAAATTTTTATTGTTGAAAGAATAAAATGGAGGAATGAAAAATGTCTTTGTATGAAAAATTGGTAGGTAGAAAAGAAAAATTGGCTCTTGTTGGACTGGGATATGTGGGTATGCCAATTGCTGTTGCATTTGCAAAGAAGAAGATAAACGTTATAGGATTTGATGTTAATGAAGAAAAAATAAATTTATATAAATCAGGAGTTGATCCAACTCAAGAAGTTGGTGACAATAATATTAAAAGTAGTTCGGTGGAATTTACTTCTGATGCAAGGAAGTTGCAAGAAAGTAAATTTATAATTATTGCTGTCCCAACTCCTGTTAATATGGATCATACGCCGGATTTAACGCCTGTTATTGGTGCATCTGAAATTGTAGGGCGAAATTTGACAAGAGGAAGCATTGTAGTATATGAATCTACAGTTTACCCTGGTTGTACAGAGGATGTTTGTATTCCAATTCTTGAAAAAGAATCAGGATTGAAATGTGGAATAGACTTTAAAGTTGGGTATTCTCCGGAACGTATTAATCCAGGTGATAAAGTGCATAGACTAGAAAACATACATAAAATTGTATCAGGTATTGACGGAGAAGCACTTGAAGAAATTAAAAAAGTATATGACATTGTAATAGAAGTTGGGACTTATTCTGTTTCAAATCTGCGTACTGCTGAGGCTATTAAGGTAGTTGAGAACAGTCAACGAGATATTAATATTGCATTTATGAATGAATTGGCGATGGTTTTTGACCGTATGGATATTGACACTAATGAAGTAGTAGATGGAATGAATACTAAATGGAATGCACTTGGATTTAGACCTGGACTTGTAGGAGGACATTGTATAGGTGTAGATCCATATTATTTTACCTATGAAGCTGAAAAATTGGGATACCATAGCCAGATTATTTTGAATGGTCGCATTGTAAATGATAATATGGGAAAATATGTGGCAGATATGGCAGTTAAACAGATGATTTTAGCGGGACAGTCACCCAAATTATCTAAGGTAGTTATTCTCGGTTTAACATTTAAAGAAAATTGTCCAGATACTAGAAATAGCAAGGTTTATGACATTGTTAAACAACTTAATACATATTCTATTCAACCGGTTATTGTTGATCCATGGGCAAGTGAAAGAGAGGTAAAAAAAGAATATAATTTAGAATTAACTAAGCTGTGTAATATTTTTGATGCTAATTGTGTTATTGTGGCAGTTGCACATAATGAATTTAAAAGTCTTGGGTTGGAAGGAATAAAAAAATTATTTGTCAATGTACCTGATAATGAGAAAGTGCTTATTGATGTGAAAGGCCTCTATAAGATTGAGGAATTGAAAAAATCTGGTTTAAACTACTGGAGGTTGTGATTGATTAAACGGTAGTGTAAAAAACTTTGTGGCTTTGGTAAAAAATGGCCCCTTTTTGGTAAGAATTACAGATATGACAATTCTTA
>CALWLJ010000027.1 GCA_944381495.1 uncultured Mediterraneibacter sp.
TATGTCCAGTGCGGTCAATCTGTTCCTTCATCAATGCGTTCTCAGAGGAGGGCTTCCGTTTAATGTCGAAATGCCTCGCTACAGTCAGCACACGCTTGACGCTATGAATGAAGCCCGACGTATTTCCCGTGATCCTGACGTCAAGGGATACACCAGCATGGATGAACTACAGAAGGCTCTAGAAGAATAAGTGTATATAGTAAAATTTACTACCGCTTATAAAAAAAGCTATAAACTCATGAAAAAACGTGGTCTGGATCTTTCGCTTCTCAACAATGTTGTTGATGTACTTCGTCAGTGAAAACAACTCGAAGCAAAATATCGAGATCACGAATTAAGCGGCAAATTTAAAGGTTTTCGTGAATGTCATATTAAACCGGACTGGCTTCTGGTCTATCTGATTGAAAATGACATTCTAACACTTACGCTTGTTGATACAGGAACACATGCAGATATTTTTAAGCTTTAGCAATAAGGCGGGATATCCTCTTGTGGATATCCCGCCTTAATCTATACGCCAACTGGTAAGTTTAATGACCAATTGGCGAAACAGTGTTTAGCTATATTCTGTTGCTCTTTGATTACCGCCAATACGTCCTTATCTTTTTCCGTCAGCCTAACTTAGGTGGTACCTTGGGTAGCGTCTTGGATAGCTTGGGTAGTTTTTTCAGCACCTTGGGTGGTATCTCCCAGCGCATCCTCTGTATTGCAATAGAGGCTGATGCGAAATCCAATCTCCATATCACTGAACTCCGGCTCACGCAGCCCATATTCCCTCAATGGCTTCCATCGGCATCGGAATGCTGACCACTTTGCAGGTTGCGGAGAACTTTTGCTGTATCCAATTCTCTTTAAAAAAATTTTTCTACCGTCCAGCCTGTCATAAATCTTCTCTATACTGTCAAGCTTCTAACTCATCCAATTTCTGCAATGCAACTTCTGAGCCAAAATTCTCATTAATATAAAAGATACTCTTACAGATCTGCTCATCTGCCATATCAGTACGAACAATTGTGTATTTCATGTTATTTCTCCTTCAACATCTGCCTCGATATTTCACTGTAATGATTTCTCAGATCTGCTGATGAACGAATAGCTTCTTGTATTGAAGACATGATCATACCTCCCGTCTTTTTATAGTCGTATTATATTATTTACCGACTACTGTCACAATTAACATCTCACGATTTTACCACACTATTCCCGCAAAAATTAACGATTTTTGACACTCCCAGACAAAAAGACAGAACCCTCAGAGACCTTATAAAATAAGGCTCCACGGGCTCTGACGCCACAGATTCCTGCCTAATCGATCAGATCATTCTGGAATCTGGACAGATGCTCATACGGCAGGATCAGCCTCCCCCGGTACAGTCCGCATCCGTCATTCATAAGACTGTTATTTACAGCCGAGAACATATTCACATCTACTTTTGCCAGGTCCAGTTCCTGCAGTTTTCTGACTCTTTCATATGCCTCGTCAAAATAGATGTTCTCTCCCACTGGGATACTGTCTCTTCTGGCGCGTTCGCTCTCCTGTTTTTTCTCGTATCCCAGATGATTTGCCGGGCCGATCTCCGCGATGTCGTCCATCTGCTTGGTGCGGAGCTGCATTTCCATATAGCATTTCGCGCTCTCGTCAAAAAATGTTATATGCAAAGACCTGTATCCGTCTCGTTCTGCATGGCAGATATAATCTCTGTAATAGGGGCGCACCGCGTCGCTCAGCAGCGGGGAGGTGCTCTCCTTTACGCCAAGGGCCGGCTCTGCGCGGAATTCCTGCTTTTCGAGGAACCCTTTCATAACATTTGCAATGGCGTACAGGTTACGGATTTCCTCTTTTTCCCGTTCTCTGTCATCACTGACATGGCACTTTGGCATAGATATGACAATGCGGTATGCGATCAGATCTCTGAAACCATCCAGCTTCTTTTTCAATTCTTCCAGAGGCGGACAGACTCCATGTGCGGTATAATAATCATAGATGTATTCCACAATATAACCGTTGAATTTTGTTTCCGCGCGGATCAGGGATTTGATCCTTCCTTTAAAGGTAAAAGAGAGATTGGCGTATTCCTTTGCCATGTACTTATAAAACTCCCGGATTTTCTGTGACTGTGCCGTCAGGAAATCATTATGTTCCAGCAGGTCTGAAGTTCGTTTCAGGAAGATGACATGTATCCGGTCCACCTCGTTGTGATTTTCTTCTGCTGAAATTTCCAGATCCCGGGCATATTTTTTCAGTATTTTCAACACCGTATCTCCTGAATATAAGTAATCATTTAAAGATATCATCATCCACACCTACTTTAGTTTTTTCAAAGATTGTTTCTTATCTATTTTGGTTTTCCAGCTTATGGAGCTTTCGTATTCCTTCCGGATTCTGCTTTTTCAAACGCTGTTCCAGAATATCTCTTTTTTCATTCAAATGTTCTCTGATATTCGGATGTTCTCTTAATATTCTGTCGCGCAGCACTCTTCTCCTCCGCTCGATCAGTCTGACCACAAGGGTACTGTTTTCTTTCAATTCACCTGGAAGATCATCAATATGAAGTTCCAGTCTTCTAAGCAGTTCATCCTCGTCCAGCGGGCCAAGTGAATGCCAGTACTGCAGTTTTTCTTCCAGTCCTGCCTCCGACAGCTCTTCCAGATCCGAAATACCGTGTATCTGTTCGACGATCGATTTTACCTGTCTCTCGATCTCCCGCACTGCATCCGGCCCAAATGCCCACGCAAACTCTTCCAGCGAATTTTCTTCCTCCGGAGACAGGGCAAAGTAAAGGTTTCTCCTCACCTTTTCCATCTCGCTCTCTGGAATATCCAGAGGGAACGGCTCCTTCATTCCCATATCGTAAAGTGCGGAAACAATGGTTCTCCTGACCATACCCTCCTGGATCAGCCAGCCGATGCCAAGCTTTCTGAACTGATCGTTCACATTGCGGGAATGTTCGGTTATGTAAAATCTGATCTTTTGCTTCTTCATTCTGTCCGCCAGAGCAGCCAGACCGTCCGCCGCCGTAATATCAATGCTGTTGACGGCTCCCGCATCCAAAATGACTGCTTGTGTATCTTCTTTGATGTTATTTTCAATGTCTTTCTGAAGGATCTTGATATTCGCAAAAAACAGGTTTTCATTGAACCGGTAGATCAGTACATTTTTCACCGGCCACACTGACCGGTTCCGGTCCAGATCATAAAATTCCTGTTTTCCCGGTATCATTCCCCGGAAATGTCTGGGCGGATTCGTTGCCTTTATGATCACAGCTACAAAGGAGAGAAGGATTCCTGCTACAACGCCATAAATCGTTCCAAGGAAAAGCACAACGACAAATGCCGCCATAAAAATAAGGAATTCTTGTCTGCTCACTTTAAACAGGCGGACCGCCAGATGGAGCTCCACAACATTCATCAGCGCTGATATCACGATTGCTGTCAGAACCGGAACCGGCAGATATCCGATAAATCCCGTGGCAAACATCAGGATCACAGCCATCACGATTCCTGCTGTCAGAGACACTGCCTGAGTCTGTCCCCCGTATTGTTCATTCATGGAAGTACGGGAAATGCTTCCGTTGACAGGACAGCATCCGACGGCTGCCGAGGCGATATTTCCTGCTGCGCACGCCAGAATTTCCTGTCTGTCATCCAGGCTGTATCCATTCTTAGAGGCAAAATTATTTTCAGCAAGAAGGGTTTCCGCCATGACGACAACAGCTACCATCAGGCCCCGTCCGGCCACCGCCGTAAGATTAAGCTGCGCGAAATCCGGCAGAAAGAATCCGGGAAGCCCTGTATCTACCTGTGCCAGAAGCGTCACGCCATAATCATCAATATGGAAAAACAGAGTCAGGCAGACGCCTGCTGCCATAACAGCTGCCGCCATGGGGAATTTCGGGATCAGACGTTTCCCGGCGATCAGGAGCGCAAGCGCCAGAATACCGAGGATCAGAGAAATCCCGTTTATATGGAGCGCTGCCTCCGCCAGATGGTGAAGCAGCTCCAGAAGCTCGCCTGTTCCCGCAGAGCCGCCCAGAAGCTTTGGAATCTGCATCAGAATGATCGTCACAGCGATCCCGCTGATAAACCCTCCCATAACCGGCGTAGAAATAAAGTCTACAATCCGGTCCGCATGAAGAAAATAGAATAACAGCAGCCACAATCCCGCAGCCAGCGCAATAGCAGGCACATACTGCATAGCCTCGCTGCTTTCGGCGCTGATCCCAAGAGCCGCCAGAGCTGCTCCCACAATTGCGGCCGGCGCAGCGTCCACACCGAATATAAACTGCCGGGATGTTGAAAACAATGCGAAAAAGAGAATCGGAAGCAGTGATCCATACAGCCCATAAGCTGCCGGAAGCCCCGAAATCTGTGCATACCCCATAGATATAGGAATGGATACCGCAGCAATAATAACACCGGAGAAAATATCTTTTGCCAGATACTCCTTTTTATAGTTTCTCAAAGTAGGAAAAAATCGTATTTTCATTATTCCCGTTTCTGCTCCTCTCAGTCATGATATTCACTATTATAATACAGTTGTCTATGTTTCGTTTCTCCACAGATTCTCTTTCTTATCTTACCACGTTCCCTTTTCGCAGAAAAGGCATCCGAAGCAGCACTTTCCCGTTTTTCTCGGTATTTTCTGCTTCAGATGCCCTCATCATTTTATATCATATACGCTTCTCGCACTCAGTCCTTTCGGCTCTCCTCTCAGGATTTTTACCCGCTTTTCTCCAGCGTTCATATCAAAGTAGTTGTCGGAGAGGATCAGCGTCTCGTCTTCATTGCGGATTTCCACGCCCCGGGCATAAGCCTGTGCTTTTACGATGATCTCATCGCCCTGCACCTGGCAGGACAGCTGAGGATCCTTATATTTGAAATACTTGGGCAGGGAAAAGATTACGGTTCCGGAAGAGATGATTTCTCCGTCTTTTCGTGCTTCGTAGCTTACATACTCGTTCATAACATCAAGATCCGGCAGCTCTGTCTTCTCCAGCCAGCAGGAGGCCAGCGCCTCTACCGTAATCTCTTCTTTTTCTTCACGGAGCACATTTCCATCCGCGTTTCTCACCGCCCATATTACCTGCAGCTGTTCCGGCTGAAATGTCTCGTTCGCCACATTCAGGCGGATTGACGGCTCCACTTTGAAATGCTCCCAGTTCATACTGATTTCCCGGGTAAGCCATCCTTCCTCTTCGCATGAAATCATGACCGGGGCAAAGAAACGTCTGGCAAAATAGTGCAGTGCTTTCCATCTTCCCGTATAGTCAACCGATGACCAGGAAGCTACCGGCCAGCAGTCGTTCAGCTGCCAGTAGATGGCGCCCATGCATCGGCCTCTGTTTCGGCGGAAATGTTCCACTCCGTACCGGATGGCATCGGCCTGAAGCATCTGAGAAGTATAAAGTACCAGATCGAAAGATGACGGATACTTATATGTCTGCTGCATATAGTTGATGATCTTTCCATTAGCGCTGCCGTTTCTCTGATGCCGTTCCATTACGTAGGAGAAAATATTCCGGTCCTCAGGCAGAGTAAATGTTTTCACCGTGCTCAGGCAGGGGAAGGACTGGAAGCCAAACTCTGACACATAGCGGAAATAGAACTTCCTGTATTCGGAAAACGGCTTGTCTCCATGCCACACATCCCAGTAATGAACATCCCCCCGGTCCGGTGAATTGGGCTCATCAAAGGAACCGCCGGAAGAAGGGCTCGCCGGCCAGTAAAAATGATCCGGGTCATACTGTTCCAGTACATGGGGGATGATCCGCTCGAACAGGATCAGGTAATCCCGCACCTGGGAATTCTGTGTAACCCACAGTCTCCGGTCAACAAACATTTCCATCTCATTATTTCCGCACCACAGCGCAAGAGACGCATGGTGGCGGAGCCGGATGATATTATCAATGAATTCCTGTGTGACATTTGCCTCGAAATCCGGCGTCAGGTCATATAAGCCACAGGCGAACATAAAGTCCTGCCATACCATCAGCCCCAGTTCATCGCACAGATCATAGAACCAGTCCTCCGGATAATAGCCGCCGCCCCAGACACGGATCGTATTAAAGTTGGCCTCTCTGCAGTCTTCCAAAAGCTTTCTCGTCCGCTCTTTGCTTGTCCTGCCCAGAAGGTGATCCTCCGGAATATAGTCCGCTCCCATGGCAAATACGGTCCTGCCGTTGATCTCATGAGCAAAACTCTCACCCCACTGATCCTTCTCTCTCCTTATCGTCAGAGTGCGCAGACCGATCCGCCGTTCCCAGATGTCTGCCGGCCTGTTTTCAACGTCTTCTTCTGTTCGGCCATCGGCGCCGTCGGCCTCATTTTTTATCACACTGCAGCCTTCCGTCATTTTCCTGCTGCCTTCCCCCCGTCTGCCGCTTCCCGGTTCTGCTGCTTCCATCAATTCTACCTTTACCGTATACAGCGGCTGCTCTCCCAGACCGTTGGGCCACCAGAGCCGGGGATGATCGATGAGGATCTTTTCCGGACTGTTTTCGAAGACACGGCTGCTTCCGTCCGGATCTATCACAGTCACTCTGTATTCCGGATGATCCGCCGCCTTTTCCGCCTTTACTTCAAGCTGCAGTTCCACAGAGCCGGCATTGTGCTCCTGATGAATCCTCACTTCCTTTATCCGGTCCGCTTCTTCCCCAAGCAGAAAGACCGGGCGGAAGATTCCCGCATCCGGAAGATGAGCACCCCAGTCCCATCCGAACATGCAATGCGCTTTACGGATATGCACGAATCCGTCCATAGCGTCCTCACTGCCAAGCGTCGGCGATTCTGCGAACTTTTCACGAATGTACTTCAACGGAGAATGGAAAATAACTGTAAGTCTGTTGTTTCCTTCCGCAAGATGATCCTTTACCGGGAATTCCCAGGTTCTGTGCATATTGCAGGCTTTTCCGACAAGTTTGTCATTGATAAGGATATCAGCAATCGTATCCAGCCCTTCGAACCGGAGCAGTACATCATCGCAGTTCAGATAATCTCTGCCGCATTCAAACTCTGTCTCGTATTCATAATCGTATTCCATGAGGGACAGTTCCTTTTCCGCGTTGTCCCGCCAGTACGGATCTTCCATCTCTTTATTTCTCAGAAGATCAGTATATACCGTTCCCGGTACCTGTGCGTTCTGCCAGCCGGACTTGCCGGCCCGGCGCATTCTCCAGTTTTGATTAATTGTTTTTTTCAGCATCGGAATCCTCCTGTATTTCATAAATTCTCGAATATGATAAATATTTTAATCACCGATTCTTTTCCGAAAGAAGGACTTAGTTCTAAAAAGCTACCAGCTCACTCTCACTCTCACGCCCTCTTCTATATTCTCCACTTTCATCTTCATCCCATGCATCTGGAATATCCGCCTAGCCAGATAAAGTCCCATTCCCAGGTGTTTCTCCCCATAAGCATCCGCGCCTCTCGCCCGCTTTCCTGTCCAGAGCATCTCGCCGATACGGGACAGATCCTCCTCAGGGATCGGATTTCCGGTATTTTCTATCACGCACGTCCCAACATCTGCCGTGATATAGATCCAGCCCCCGCGCCGGTTGTAACTGACTGCATTATCCAACAGACACCGGAAAGCCTTCTCAAGCATGGTCTGGTCGCCTTCTATTGTAATCTCTTCCGGACAGCGCAGGCATACATCAATTTCTCTTTCCTTCGCCCTGGACTCCAGCCGTTCTGCTTCTGTTTCCAGAAGCTGGCTGAGAGAAAACTTTTTCCTGCTCATCTGCGTATCTCTGCTGTCCAGCCTGGACACCTGGATCATCTCTTTCACCGTCCCGTCCATCTCTTCTGTCTGTCCTATGATATGATCCAGATAGTATTCTCTCTTGCCGGTATCAGGATTCTCCTTCAGATTTTCCGCAAATCCACGGATCACACTGAGAGGAGTTTTCATCTCATGTGCCATGGCATTGGTAAAATCTCTTCGCTGCAATTCCGTTTCCGCCATCTTTCTGTAGCTCTTATTCAAGATCCACAGCACATAGGCGATACAGGCCAGCATAAGCAGAGCTCCGCCCAGATACACATACCGCATATAATCCATAGCTGCCAGCCAGGAGTGCGACGTCATACGAAGCTTCAGTGTGCAGACCGTCTCTTCCGAATCACTGTCTGTATTGTAGAAATAGACAGGAACTGTCAGATCCGCCTCTGTCTCCGGAACATCATCTTCCAGCTCTTGTCCTGCTCCCGTGTAGCTGAGACTGCCATTCTCACCGAGCCAGAACTCAGCGGTCTCCCTGATTCTGTCCGGAAAGCTGTTCAAGTATTCATCCTGTCGCCACTCCGGCCAGCGGTTGACTTCTGAATCCTGGCCTGGGAAATATCCACCGGAAATTAAGAATGAAGCCCTGGCAAGTCCATACTCATCTGTTTCTTCAGATTCTTCGTCCGTAGACACCTGCGGATTATCCCATCTCCAGATCTCCTCCGGATCCATTTTTTTATATATCCGCTCCTCTTCCCCATCCTCCTGAAGGCTCATAGCCGTGCCTGTCCATTCTTCCGCTTCCTCCTGATCCATCTGCTGATATTTTCTGCGCGAGACCGATATGGCCGTCAACTCACCGTCAGTTGTAAGCTTTGGCGAAATACTATACTCCTCCCATTCGTCTGAATACTTATATTTCGATTCTTGAAGGTTTAAAAAGTAATATCCGCTCAGCTGATCCAGTTCTTCTTCCGCCAGATACTCGTCTATACGTGTTGTCCAGATCTCGGCTTCTCCTTCTTTCTCCGGATTCGCCGCATACCCTACAAAAACCGGTCCGCTCTCAGCGATCTTCTCTCCATCCCCGTCCCATGCCGCTCCAGACCAGAGCATATACGGCAGTTCTCCCTGTCTGACACAGGATGCCAACACAAAATTCAGAGCGTTTCCCGCGCTTTCCCGGGTCACATGGATCTGTCCGCCTTCATCAGTCTGGAACGCACTTGACGCATAGTCCGTTATCCATTCACTGATCTTATCCAGAGACTCCATATGATCCTGCCGGAACTTCTGCTGCACGAGCACAGTGGCAAGCCCCATGCTTCCCACATACAATGCTCCGAAGATCATGATCACCCGCCGGAGGACTCCCGGCGGTATATAAGATTTCCGTTTCCCCTGAGTTATCCGTTTGTCCCGAACCTTCATAACGACACCTCCATCCTGTAGCCGGACTGACGGACCGTCCGGATGGCACACCAGCTGCCTGAGAGCACTTTTCTCAGCTTCTTGATATGATTGTCAACGACCCGCTCATTTCCCTCGAAGTCATATCCCCAGAAACGAATAAGCAGCTGCTCTCTTGTAAAGGTACGGTTGGGATTCTCCAGGAAGAATACCAGCATCTCATATTCCTTCGGCGGAAGGCTCTGTTCCACGCCGTTTACAAGAGCTTTTCTCCTCTGTGTATCTACCTCGATGCCTCCAGCACAGATCCGGTCGCCCGGCCGCTCTCCGCGGAGCCGGTTCATCATAGCCATTACCTTGGCATGAAGCACCGGGAGGGAAAAGGGCTTTGTCACGTAATCGTCCGCCCCGGCAGCGTACCCGTTCAGTTCGTCCTCTTCCAGCACCCGGGCGGTGATGAAAAACACAGGCACGTCACTTAATTTTCTGATTTCCCTGCATACGGCAAATCCGTCTCTGCCCGGAAGCATGACATCCAGAAGGACCATCTGGTAATTCCCCGACACAACCATCTCCAGCGCCGTCTCGCCGTCATAAGCCTCATCTGTCTGCCACCCTTTTGCTGTGAAGTAGTCGCTTACCGCCTCGCAGAGAAGCCGGTCATCCTCCACGATCAATATCTTCATTCCCATATCCGCCCCTCCGATGTGCATTCTGTTTCGCATCCCGTTCTTCGATCCGCCTGCTCCGGACCTTTTCTTTCTGATTTCAGTGTATCAGGGATTTATATTCTTTTTGTATCCTTTTATATTCTTTTCCACTTATATATACTTTTCCGCTGAAACGCAACCTTACAGTTAGCTGTTCAGTTCTGTCTCCGTACCCAGCCGTGAAGGAGCTGTGTTGCCACGAAGGCCCGCAGCAGAACGCCGGCACTTAAGCCGCGTCCTTTGCGGCTTTACGTGTCCGCTGCGCTCTGCTCCGAGCGAAATCGCGGCCGCCGGGGCAACACAGCTCCTTCGCGGCGGACGTCTGAGAAAAACTCAGCACTCCCCCTCAAAGCCTGTATACCCCCATAAACTCCGGATAGTACTGCTCAATCGCTCTATTGAACTGCATTTTCAGGAGTCCTATAGTCAGGACCCAGGAAATACCCAGCGCCCCGACTCCCATAACCAGCGTGAAGATAAGACTGATCAGCATCGCCGCTCCGCCCGCCTCTGTGGCAAACATCAGCAGATTTACAACAATAATGCAGACAAATACGGTCACAGCCGCTCTTCTAAATCCCGTACATCTGTTATCCTGATCATGCTTCAGTTTCTCATAGACCCGCCCCAGCTCTTTTGAGGAATATTTCTTTTCTTTCAGATTCTTCTTAATTGTTCTGTCCAGTTCAACATAATGAATTGCAGCCATTATTTTCCTCCATAAACAATCACATCTCCAGGCTTCAGTTCTTCCGCTTCCACATTTTTCAGCCAGACCGCAGCTGCCGTATCTGCCGCCCCCGGCGCAGCCTGCCCACGGACCTCGATGCCGCGGATCTTTGTGCGGATCACATTTCCGCTCTGTGCGTGAACCTCCACCCGGTCTCCCACTTCCATCGTTCCGGCAACTACACCTGCAGCAACACATCCTCCACTTTTCATAGCAAATACATCCTCAACAACAAATCGATAACGGTCCCTCCCCACCTTTCCGCGAAAACAGGATACACATGCACATAGGAACACAACAGTAAGCATCCCCGCCCCGACAGTCAGATGATACTTCTTCCGTCCCGGCGCAGCCGAGCCATGCTCCATCCGGAAAAAGATAACAGTAAGTACCGCAAAGACCGCCGCAAGGAACAGATATTTTAGTATGTTGAAAATTCTTTTCCTCATTTCTTATTTCCCCCACATTTTCTCAGACGACCGCATTGTACAGACCGGGATCAGATTTCCTCCAGTTTCCAGCGGTTCAGGAGCTTCCCAAGCTGTTTCGCGATCAGCCCGACCATGATGGCTGCCGCCACAGTTCCTTCTCTCACTCCCTGGAGCTGATGAGTAAAGACAAGAGACAGAACACATGCGATCACAACAAGTGTCACATCAAAACCGACTTTCATATAACCGAACTTCACCGGAATTACCTGGCAGATAGCAAGGACTACGCCCTCCCCCGCCAGCACAACCACCCCGGCCTTAACCTCCAGGCTGACCCCTATGGCCACCAGCAAGATACCGATCAGACAGAGGATCCACTGCTGCCAGTACGCATTATAAGAAATTCCCTGCACAGCCCACACGCCAAAATCCGTCAGATACCCGAAGAAAAACGCCACCGGAAGCTGCATCAGCTGGATCGGATGATAATTCTTCCTCAGAATCAAGATCTGCATCAGAATAAAAACACAATGCATGATGATCGTCGCTGTTCCCACCGTAAGCGGCGTAAACAGACTCACAACATAAGGGACACTGGAGATCGGCGACGTGCCCAGACTGGCCTTGATCGAAAAGGCCACCCCGAAAGCCATGATCGACAAACCGACCAGAAGCAAAAGATAACGTTTCAGAATTGTGATATGTAACTTATTCAACTTGATCATTCCTTTCTTTCCAGTCTATTATACCTCAATTGGGGACGTAGTAAAATCGGATTTTACTACGTCCCCAATTGAAATTCAGTGTGTCCCAAATCGAATTTCGCCCTGTCCCTTTTTAACGAAAAAAGGCCCGGCATCTTACGTGCCGGACCCCATTTCTTATGTTTTATGCCCTTACGGGAAAGATCAGCCTTCAATTGCAATGGTCTTTTTCGTCTCAACTGCTTTTGCATCCTTTTTCGGAATGCTCAGTTTCAGGATACCATCTTCGAACTTAGCCTTGATGTCTTCCTGTGTTACTGCGTCGCCTACATAGAAGCTTCTCTGCATAGCGCCTGCGTAACGCTCTTTCCTGATGTATTTACCTTTCTTATCCTGCTCATCCTTATCCAATCCCTTAGATGCGGAAATGGTCAGGTAACCGTTCTCAAGTTCAACGTTGATCTCGTCTTTCTTGAATCCCGGCAGGTCTACATCCAGTTCATATCCTGTATCATGTTCCCTGATATCGGTCTTCATGATATTCTTTGCGTTTTTACCATAAAGTGGATTCTTTCTTCCCCAGAAATCTCTGTCAAACGGAAAATCCATCCAGTCATCATCAAATAAATTCTCTCCAAAAATACTCGGCATTAACATAAGTCATTACTCCTTCCATTATTAAAACATTAGAAATAAGTTTTTATGAGCCGCTTTCGGCGGCTGCCATACGCACTCTTGAAGTTGTCTCAAGTGTTGCAAGCTGAGGAAACTCGGGATTCGGAGCTTCTTCCGGAACCTTTCTGCTTTCTTTATCGGTTCCTTTTGTTCCTCTTCCTTTGTTCTAGTTGTAATATAGCACCCGCTATCAGCACTGTCAACCCACGAGTGCTAGTTTTTTCAAAAAATTTTTAAATCCTTATTTATCTTAAAGAACAGAAAATAATAACTGATAGCTAATAGACGGATATCCGCTACGAAAAAGGACAGATAGATTATGATTTCATGTTTCTATTTTTAATCCAAAGCGAAAGATTTTCGATACCTCTATCAATCCCGCCAATAATAACAAATCCTCTGATAATAGTAAAAAAGTTCACTTTATCCCATGCTATCTCCATAATTAAAAACACGATTGCCACAAAAAAGAAAAACAAGGCCCTTATCAGGCTTCCGTCTGATGGTATCTTTTTATTTGTTTTAAGTACAGGAATGTCCAGCAGAAACTTGAAGAGCAGCCATATATAAATTCCATAAAGTATAAAAGTCACTCTATTCCCCCATGGAGATATTGCTTCGGGATGATTAAATACATAACACATAAAACAGACTGCAATGATCAGTAAAAAAATTCCAATAAGCAAATATATTTTTTTCTTCATGTCTCTGGCCTCCTTTACAATTCCGGTTTATTGCTGATTTCATTATACTATATCAGCTCTCCAAACGGAAAGTAATTCCCCAAAATCAATTTTTATCGCTTTCTTATCTGTTCCCCATTCACATGAAATCACATCTCCCCGCCATTTTTCACGCATTGTCACGCCCCGGTTAATTGAACGCCCCGCCCTATTCTGCTATTCTGATATGGTGCTTTACTATATTATAGCAGCAACGCAATATATCAAAAGATAAACATCAGGATATGGGAGGATGATACAATGCTTATTAAAGAATATGGAGATAAAAACGGAAAGGCTGTCTTATGTGTCCCCGGAGTTTTCATGGCAGCTGAATGTTTCCGGAGACTCGCAGAGGAACTGCCTGAATATCGGATGGTATGCGTAACGCTGGACGGTTTTCATCCGGATTCTGATGAATTCGAAAGTCTGGAACAGCAGACAGAAAAGCTGGTCCATATGCTTCAGGACAGAGGCACCACTGATTTCGAGCTGGTGATCGGTCTTTCCATGGGAACCATCTTTGCTGTCAGGCTGGCAAAACATCCCTCATTACATATTAAGAAGCTGCTCCTCGACGGTGCGGTCAATTTCTACCGTTCAAAATACAAGCCTGTCGTACATGCGGCGATCTACCTGATCTTTTCCTATTTTATGAAAACATCAGGCGACAAGGAGCGAAGCATCCGCGATCTGGGAAAGGTCTATGGCGGAGACTGGCCGGAAATACAGTACATCTGCCGAACCTCTCTTACAAAGCCTTCCCTTCGCGTGATCGCAAAGCTCCTTGCAGATTACAAACTGGAGCCGGGAGTTACCCAGCCCATGTACCTGCTGTACGGAGGAGACGAAGACAATGTCCAGACTAACAGCAAAGTCGTAAAAGAGCTGTACCCGGATGCAAAAATATCTGTAAAACCCGGTTACAATCATCTCGCATTTCTGAACAGAGAACCCGTGGAATACGGAAAGATCGTAAGGAAAATCCTGGACAGATAACGGGCAGATACGCCCCGGATTACTCCTGAAACTCTTTCCTCAGCACTTCCTTCGGCGGTTCGATCTCATTTGCAATGGTGTGCTCCGTCAGTTCGGACAGAAGTTTTATCTTCTTATTCAGAAGAGGCCTCATACAGTTGGGCACATGCTCCTGATGGGCTCTGTGTATAGCCACACATTCCTTGCAGTTGCCGTGGTAGCGGCAGGCTTTCTTACAGGGACAGTGATCCTTGTCCCTGTATTCTTCTCGGAACTGTGCCGCGAACTCTTCCTGGAGCCGGAGCCCCTCCTGGCGGTTGCCCTTGTGAAATTCTTTCATTGCTGCAAGCTCTTTCTCATTTCCCTCGATGATCATTCTCATTTCCTCCCATATAAATAATACTTCTCTTATTGAAAATAATAACGCCTGAAAACAATACCTCTTGAAAATAATACCGCTCTTATCGGATCATCTTCCGGATCTGACCTTCCTCAGCATCCGGAAACTCTCCTGTAATCTTTTCCATTATCCGTTCAAAAGATCTCTGCGGATCCTCCCGGTAGGCTGATGTTACCTCTTCATACCCCCACAGATGTTCCGGCGTCGTATACACGGCGATCGGCCAGCCGTATTCCACGCCGTCCTTTTTGCGTCTTCTTCTCCGGAAATCCCGGTTCAGGATATAGCCCTGCATCTGCAGGTCCGTGATCACGCCATCGAAGTTCTTCTCTCCGCCTTTTCCGAACCCGGCCTGCCTTTTCACTTCAAAGGAATACAGCTCCTTCTCGTCCTCGAACAGATCCATGATCTTCTTGCTCCGGTTGCTGGCCAGCTCATCGTCATACCGGGCGTCAAAATCATACCCGTCCCGCCTGTAATTGGCGAAGACCGGGAACCATTCTCTGGAAATGAACCCAGCCTTCCTGTCAAAGAACTTCCCGTAGGCGGCCTGCCCGCTTCTGGCAATGATCTCCCGCCACACCCAGGGATCCTGTTCGGGATCGCCGGTCCACCATGCATAGGGGTAAACATGATCTTCCACAGAAAATCCTTCCGCCCCATTGGCGAACAGCGGCAGGAACCCCACCTGGTCAATATACCGGATCAGTTCCTCCGGCGTCCGGATCCGCAGCGGGTTGTCCCAATCCAGGCCGCGCATGATCCACTCTCCCGATTCATTTGGCATATGTAATTCCTCCCTTGCTGTTATTCTGAAGAATTGGCGGATGTTCTGGAGCGTCTTGTCAGTTCTTCTCCCACTTACATTGTTCTCCAAAACCATTTGATCACATTAAAATATGGTTGATATTCCTCATCTTCTTCATTCATGTAAACCAGATTTATTGTATCTTTATCCAGATTCTGAAGTTTTTTAATAACAGCTTTTCTTGCATTTTTCAACTCATAATCATTTAAATTCAAAAGATCAATAGTATAATCATCTCCTACTATTTTCCCGTCTGCATAATATGTAAATTTATCCTCGCAGTGTTCATCTAAAGGAGACACAAACTTTTCTTTATCGTAATTGTTATCTTTTTTTCGCCCGCAGGTCCTTACATTATTACAGGCGGCAACAATATTCATATAATCCAGTGTTTTAGTGCTTGTATGCCTCCCCGGATGTCTCGGCTCGATATGTTCATTATGAGATTTTTGTTCTGAAATACGTCCACAACAGTATGCACAGATTCCTTTTTGCTCCTTTATCAAAGCTTGATTAAGTTTTGGACGGTACTCTGCAAATTCCGGACTGTCATAATCTTTTTGAGGATATTTCTTCTTGAAATCTATAAGAAAACCAGGCTCATTTTCTTTTTTGATATACAACATTATTTCATTCTCCTTTTCAGCTCCATCCTTGCCATAATAACGTCCTGGTGATTATCGCTCGTTATTTTTGACAACTCCTTTATTTTTTCTTCTGCTGACGAATATTCTCCCTGTTCTATTAGTTCGTAAATAGAATCTATAAATTTCTCCGTTTCGGGATTGATAGAACTTGTTCCCATAAACTGTTCCAAGACTGCGTTCGCATCATACCCATTTAATTGTGTGATTGGACTAACTTCTATATCATTTCCATCTCGTTGCATAAAAAACAAATTATAATTTTCATCTGCTTCGCTTAATATGATTGGAGAATGTGTAGTGACAATAAACTGCAAGTTGGGGAAAGTGGTTTTAAGTACACCTAAAATTTTTCTTTGCCATGTGGGATGCATATGCAGTTCCAACTCATCGATCAAAACGACGCCTTCGCCTAATAACGGATTTTCCAATGTGGGATTGGCCAGCGTTAATCGCCTTGCCAGATCTCCAAATAACGCCAATGTACACTTCTCTCCATCTGACATCTGCGATACATTTAAGCTGATATTCCCTTTATCAATTTTCATCTCCAAACGGGGTTTACGGACCACTCTTAAATTCGAGCACTCATCCAACATAGACGTGATCGCAGTCCTTACTGCTTTCAAAGCACGGTCCTGATAGTTTAAATCTCCCGTCTCAATTTTGTGTTCATTTTCGTAATCTTCCTGATTTCGATACCATTCAAAAAATGTCCGAAAATCTATCCTATTCTCAATTGATTTCTCAAATGATGAATAAATATCAAATGTATGATGAGTCCGTATTCTTAAAGGAATATCCAGCACTAAGCGATTTGTATCATAATTCACAAAAATAGATATATTTCCCTGCTCTTCGTCTGTAATGTATTTTTCATGAAAAATTTCTGCAATCTTTTTTAATGAATTAATATCATGTGTTCGTTTTCCTGTCTTACGGATCATTTTTCTATAATATGTTATCTTCTCTTCTTCCAGATCTATCACTGCAGATATCTTTGTTTCCTGCTTTCCAAATTTAATGTCATCTAATTGAATCGTATAATTTTGTTTTAATTCTTTTCGATTTACAACCTGATTGATGATATTTGCGTACAATAAATTAACAGCTCGAAGTATGGAAGATTTTCCTGTGCCGTTAATGCCAAAAATCACTGTACTTTTACCCTGCAGTTCCAATTTTGCAGAGCCGATTGCCCTAAAGTTTTCCAATTCAATATTTTCTAACCGCATATCGCGCCTCCTGACTTTTATGTTCTGATTTCTTGTTTTGTTTCTGCTTTTCCAAAAGATCTACTCTTAATACCTCACATTATTTATCTTAAAGCAGTCGATATGATTATTGGCAGATCACCGATAAATATCACATAGTTCAGATACTTTGCCACACCGAATCACTACTTCTTTATTCTATCAAATCACCATGCTTTTCGCTATCTCTTATTTTCAATTATCCCCATATCTGTAAGCGGGTAGTCAGATGTATCTCGAATTCCACTTTACTTTTGATCGGATAGGGCGAGATTCCTGTCCCGCTGTTCGTTGCACACCAAATGCCTGCTCGTGCAAACACGGCAGACGCTTGCCGTGCTTATCGCGCAAAAGACCGGCCGCATCGAGATTCTGTTTCTCCCGATGCGGCCGGTTCCGTCATGCCGTCACTCTTTTAATCATGCCTTCTTCTGTTTCTTCTCTTTCGGCGCTTTGTAATTTTCCGGATGAGCCTTCGCATCCTTCGTTCTGCGTACCATGTAGATCACCATGACAACCGTCAGCACTCCTACGGAGATGTTGGAGATCCACAGACCGATCTTCCAGGGTGACATAGTATAGCTGATAGTAGTTCCCGGTGCGATGTTGTTCATGGAACGGCTGTTTACCACAGCATAGCACATATCTTTTACCGCACGGCGGATCACAGAGACTGCTGTAGCGCTTTCTGTATCCTCGATCAGTGAAGTAAAGGAATCACCCCATGCCATCCATGTATCTGTTCCGGACCGGAGTGCAGAGTCCACGCTGTTGGATCCTGCGTTCATGACCATATCGGAGATCACCATTCCGCGGAACCCCCACTCGTCACGGAGAAGCTCTGTGTTAAGCGCGTAGTTTGCTCCGCCCCATGTGAATCCGAAGTAATTCATGCAGTTCATGATACCGGTTGCCCCGCGCATCGTACGTGTGGAGACTGTACCGTCTTCGTCCGATGTATAGTTGATCGTCATTCTTGCCTGTTTCACTGCGATCTCAAACGGCTTCAGATAGATTTCTCTCATAGCCTGCTCGTTGCACCAGATGGAAACACGGCTTCTGTCGTTGTCGTAAAGTTCCTCGTCATTGAGAGCAAAATGCTTGATGGTCGTGATCAGTCCCTGATCAGAGCATCCGGACACCACATAGGCTCCCATGATACCTGAAAGCAGCGGATCCTCGCTGTAGTACTCAAAGTTTCTTCCCGAGAACGGGGAACGGTGGATGTTCATAGCCGGAGCATACCAGCTGTTCACTCCTGCGCTCATGGCTTCCTGTCCCACTGCCTCGCCCATGTTGTAGGCAAGATCTGTGTTAAATGTAGCGGCAATGATCGGCTCGCTGGGATATGCAGTGTACTCGAAGGAGTCTGTAATGCTTCCAACGATTCCCTGCGGTCCGTCATAATCTACAGTAGCCGGTTTTCCGACAGATACAATAGCTGCTGTCTGGTCATAGGACGCCGCCAGAGCCACATACAGGCTGGGATCAGAGAAATCCAGCTGATCCATCAGATCATCCCAGCGGGGATCATCATAATCAGCGCCTCGCAGGGAAGCCAGGGAATCTCCGTTGTCCGCGTCTGTTTCAGGCATATCTTCTGTATAGACTTTGCTTCCCTCTACATTTCCCAGAGTCTCATCTGTGGAGAGGTCGATTGGAGAAAGTGTCATAGTGCCGTCACCATTGTCTGTCCCTACGCCTTCCGGGGCAGTCCGCTCGTCCGCTGTCGGTGATGTAGCCGTATTCATCAGCGGTCCGTTGGCTCTTGTGAGCTGGCTGGTGGACGCCATATGATCTGTCATTTCCTGGAAAAGGTTTGTTGCCGCTGTGTACTCCGTGGAGCCGTCGGATTTTGTCATGACCTCTTCCGTATAATTGCCTTCATCATCCAGCTGTGACTGTGCCTCGATCTCGGATTGACGCGGATTATCGTTGTCATACCAGATTGTATCCGGAACTGTCACGGTTCTGGAATCATACTCCTCATGTGCATTGGCATTGATGCTGATGGCGTAATCGCCGCCCTCCAGCACATAGGCTCCTGCCGTTCCGTCCGGATTCTCTCTCGTGTAGCAGTAGGACGCCATATCTTCTTTATCAAAAGTTACTGTCACTTCCGCTGACTGGCCGGGCGCGATCTCGTCCGTCTTGTCATAAGCGATCAGGTTTCCTGTAGATTTCTCAATCTGATTCTCGATATCGAAATCCGTATAGGGAGGGTTGTAATATACCTGCACCACATCTTTTCCTGCCCTTGTGCCATTATTGGTCACTGTAACAGTCAGAGTAACTGTATCTTCATCTTCTGTCAGATCTGTAATACTCTGAGTAAAGTCTGTATCATAGCTCAGTCCGTATCCGAAGGGGATCTGGACCGCCGCGTCATAATCCTGTCCGTCCTGACCGAACACGCTGAATGTTCCGCCGGTATCGTCAACCGTCTCATAATAACGGTATCCTACATAAATGTTTTCCTCATACTCAAGGAAGTTCATCTCTGTGGGATCGCCTACCGGATTGGGGAATCCGCCGGCCACCAGATAGAGGTTGTCATATTCATAATTTCCGAAATTTGCAGAGCTGGGATCGGACATAATATCTGTCATCCACGTGTCCACTGCTCTTCCTGACGGGTTTACATCCCCGCAGAGGATCTCGCCCATAGCCTGGAAACCTTTTCCGCCCGGTCCTCCGATCCAGAGGATCGCGTCCGCGGACAACTCTCCGTCCTCTTCCATCAGCTCACTGATCTCCATCACATTAGATGTATTCAGGATCACTACAACATTTTCACAGTTTGCCTTGGCAAAACGGATCATTTCCTTCTCTGCCTCAGAGAGCTGGAGCTGATGAGCCGTGCCGTCCACATATCCGGTGCCATAGATGGCGCTACCTTCTACATCTGCCTGGACGTCGCTTCCTTCTCCGCCTACACGTCCGATAAATACAATACCTGTAGTTCCCTGGCAGGATTCTTCCATTCCGTCATATACGGAAGGCTCATACTCTATGATATCGATTCCGGCGCCCTCAAATCCGCCTTCCTCATTTGCCCGCTCATAGCCTTCCGCGTTCATTCCTCTTGCATCGCCGCTGTTCAGAGCGTCTTCCATGGCTTCATTTACATTGAAATACTCATGCAGGGCGCCGGAAGCGGTCACGATCTGATCAGAATCTGTATTTACATTACCGGAACCTGTTCCGCCGTAGACCGGACTTATATATCTGTATCCAAAAGGCGTCACTGAAGAGCCTTTTTCCAGAGGCAGTACCCCGTTATTCTTAAAGAGGACTTCGCCTTCCTCCGCGATCTGAAGAGCTGCACTCTGAGAAATCTCTGTCAGTTCGTCGCCGTTTTCATAGTCTGCCGTATAATACTCTGTATCCCACTCCGAAGCCTCATCCGGGACTGTTGTCACCATCTCTCCTCTGCCCAGGAAGATCTCCATGGAGAGGGAGAAGAAATTCATCAGGATCGTTGCCGTAATATCAAGGGCAAGCAGAACCGCCAGTACGATGGCCCAGATCCGGACGAACTTTTTGTTATTCATCTTTAACTTTTTACTTTCCATCTCTTTCCTCCGCTTTTACAATAGTGAAAAGGGAGCCGGCTCCCGGGATTTTCTGGCTCCTCTTTCCTTACACGGGGATCATAACATAAGATGAAATTTTTGTGTAAAATCTGGTGGGAACTGTCAGAATTGTGATGTATTTGGTAAATATATGACAGATTCAGAACAGAATATCCAGGATAAACTTCCCGTTTTGATGGCTCATTTCCGCTTCTCCGCCATATTTTTGTGCAATATAACGGATACTTCTCGTGCCAAACCCGTGGAACCGCTTATCTTCCTTAGTCGTAACCGGCAGTCCGTCTTCAAACCGAAGTTCATCTGAACATTCATTTTCCATATGGATGAAAAGCATGTCCTGCTGCCCGGCAACATTCAGGCTGATGATCCGCTTCTCTTCCGGCTCCCGGATGACCGATGCGATGGCATTGTCAAGAGCATTGCCGAACAGGGAATAGATATCTGCCGCATTCATAAATGACAGCCGCTTTCCGTCAATGATATATGTAAACTTTATATTGTATTTCTGGCAGATCAGGCTCTTCTCCGTCAGCACCAGGTCAACCGCATCATTGCCGGATTTCACCATGCTGTCATAGATCATGACGCTTTTCTGGAACTCTTCGATCTTTTCCCGGCGGAGGTTCTCATTGTCAATGCCTTCCAGAGCCTGTATCTGATACTTCAGGTCATGACACTTGATATTAATGATATCAATATTTTCCTTCGACATCTCATGCTGCTGTTTTTCCATATGAAGGAGCTGCTCCAGGATCTCATTCTGAGATTCCAGCTTATTCCGGCTGGACAGATCGAACTGCATGGCAATGCCCAGAGAGCAGGCGATCACTGCGTACAGCCGGCAGATCACACTTGTCATAATACCGTTTCCCGTATCCAGTCCCTCGCCCATAACAGAAAGAACGATACTGCTCAGGAGCACACAGGCGGAAACCAGACTCATGCGGATATCCGCATCCTTCAGTTCCCTTTCCTGATATTTTTTCACAAGAATTTTATAAAAAATAACGCCCGCCGCGGCAAAAACAAGGAAATTCAGGACCAGTTTGTCAACGATCCAGGGAATCGCATCCGCCACCAGCACAGACCGGATCATGTATCTGCACGCCTGGGTGAGCGCGTAAGTAATATGCTGCGCCGCATATCCGGCCGTACCCACAAAGAGGATATCCCTCCTTCTGACATCGAACAGAATATGCATCATAAACATCGTAACCCCGAACAGCAGCAGATAATATACGATCTCCATAGGATAGTAAGATGCAGGAATCCGGCGGATCAGACGGATCAGGCCCACTCCGGCGCCATAGTAGACAGCCAGCATCCCGATCAGTTTCGCCGCGAAATGTTCTTTCCTCGGGAGAGGCCAGGAAAACGCCGCCTCCATAATAAACAGCTGGGTAGAAAAGTTGAAGAAATATTCATATACATATCGTTCCATTACTGCTCCCCTCCCAGATATCTCATCAGCTCCGCATAAAGCGTCTTCTGATGGCTCCTGCTGACCGGTATCGCCTCATCTGCCACCCATACCGTGTCCTTCCGTATCTTCCGGACATGCCTCAGATTGACCAGACAGCCGCTGGAGCATTTTCCGAAGCCATAACTTAAAAACTCTCCTTCTTTCCGCGCGATTGTTCCTCTCTCCCGGAACTCTCCCATGGATGTATGATAAATGATATAGTTTTTATTCTTGTCCTTCTCCAGATAATAGATCTCCGAGAAAGGGACCCGCACGATACCATCTTCCCCTTCCATCAGAGCTGTCTTCTCCCTCCGGGTTGACTGAAACCGCAGCGCTTTGCGGAACTTGTCCAGAAAGGTATAATACTCTACCGGCTTCACAATGAAGTCAAGAGCATTCACCTCATATCCATTGATGGCATACTGAGCCATATTTGTCACAAAGATCAGGCTGACGGACTCGTCAACCTTCCGGATCCTCCTGGCCGTCTCCAGGCCGTCCGCCCCGGGCATCTCAATGTCCAGGAAGATCACGTCGTACACCGCCGAAAATCCATCCAGAAAAGCCACACTGTCCGAAAAGGTTTCCACAATGCAGTCCACCTTCTCTTCCTCAGCCGCCTGACCGGCATACCCCTTCATCTTTTCAAGAAATGCCCTGTCATCATCCACCAGGGCGATCCGTACTTTCGCTGACGGCATCTGCAGATTCCCCCTTTTCCCTTTTCCACAGGAGATCGATTCCTGTCATGCCATTTAGGATCTTATCGCTAATATTCCGTTCCGTATATGCTTTATTCAGCACTCTTTTTGAGTATTTTAAATAAGAGTCTTTCGTCAGATTAATAAGAAGCGATGTAAAAAATCGTTCCCAGCTAAAAAACTCACTGCTTTCAATATAGGAACCAGGATCTTCCAGGATTCCTTTCACTCTTCTTTCTTCAAATATTCCTGATCGTAAAACAAGCCATTCAAACGATTCCGGAAGATACAGAACAATATCCTCGCTTTTTTTTATCAGCTGCATCAGTCTGCGCATCTCGGAACCAAATGCCGCCCCATCTGCAACAATAAGCATATTTTTTGAATTACACTTATTGACCATCTGAAAAACATTGGATTTCCCATTGGCAGAAATACATTGAATATTATTGTGTTCACAAACGGAATCAAAAAATTGAAATCCTGCATTAGAATCTTCCGTGATTACCAGATCAGGCCTGATTTCCTCTGCGTAATTATCTTTCTCATAAATATGGAACATTTCGTTATATGTCTGCTTCAGGCTTCCATATTTTCCCGATGTACGAATACCGTAAATTTCAGAGACACTATATGGCAGAGTCTCAAGACTTTCCCTTGTCACGATCACATAGTAATTATCAGTCTCTCTGATAACTTCCGCAAACTCCCTGGAAGATACAAACCTGTTTCCTTCATCTATGAAAATAATGCACTTTGACAACTCAGACAATTGACCTTTCCATCCACGGCCTTCTATTACGGCACAAGTTCTGTCTGCAACAACACTTATGCCACTGTCATCTCCATTTTCGTAATATTCCTGGATCATTTCGACCAATGTCGTTTTTCCTGTGGCACTGTCTCCCTGTATAACCGTAAGGTTTCTTTTTATTTCAAAATCATATTTAATTTTTTTATTTTGTACAACGACTCTGTATGTTCCTTTCATATTCCTCTCCTATACATATCTGCCTGCGATCGGGACTAATTCCTCCATATTGTGTACAATCTGATCTGTGTTAAGGATTTTGATACGGAACTGACCTTCTCCGAAATCCATGATATGTCTGAGATTAATTGTGATGTCTTTATCCTGTCCCAGCTTAAGGATCCATTTTGCACAATTATCACCACAAGTTGAAGCATTGAAAATTCTGTCCGGCTCATTTGCAATCAGCAGCAGCGTCTTCACTCCCCCTGACAGATTCAGCGGTGGTATTTTACCCAAAACAGGACTGTCTATGACTCCCCCTGCCAAAACAGTGGATTTATCAACATCAAGGATCATTTCTCTGCCAAGAGGCGCTGTGATCCAGTCCTCTTCATAAACATTTTTAAAATAAACTGCGGTGTTATATATTGCTTCCTGCATATCTCCAAAAAAAATACTTAACATATAACTTCTCCCCTTTCCTGGTTAATATATCATATTCCGCAAGGTAAAATTCCCAAATTTCAACTGGCAGGTATTTTTCATTTTTCTGTTATATCTGCTAGCATCGGCTGCAGACATTTCACGATCTTCTCTATCGTCTTCACAAACGTCTCACCATCCGCCTCCGGATTATTCAGGAACGCATGATAGGTCCCCTGGATACAGTACGACAACAGGATATTCTTCTCAACATCCTTCTCATATTCCGGATACTTTCGAAAGATCACCTTCTTCAGTTCATAGTCCAACTGATTTCCCAGATGGTTCTGCTCCTTTCCTGAAAACAGGATTCGGATCAGAGAAATCTGGGACATAAATGCCAGGCACAACGCCCTTGTAAACGCATCTGAATTCTCAAAAGTGTAATCTTTCAAATGTTCGATACTGTTTATAATAGACGCTACTGTCTCCTGTTCCATCGCCTCAGAAAGTGCATATATATCCGCATAATGAGAATAAAATGTAGATTTGTTAATATATGCCTCGGCACACAGCTCCTTCACCGTAATCTTCTCCAACGGCTTCCTGGCCCGCAGCTCAATAAACGCATTCTTAATAGCCTTCTCCGTCTTCTCAACTCTCAGATCCATCACCATCTCCTCCAGATCCATAAAATGGTCATATATATGATATCAATACGACCTGATACCGCCCCGCATGCACCTTCGCAGAATTACCCGACACTTTCCAGACAACCGTCGTTTTTCCAACACATTTCTAAAATCGTCGGTGGACGTTCTCTTTACCCTCAGATAATATAATTATACGGCAATAAACGACAGTTGTCCATTTTAAGCATTACCGTTCATCTGCCGCGGTTCACCTCTGCCCGGATTCCAGGCATGGAGGAGCCGTATTGTCACGAAGGCCCGTAGCAGAGCGCCGGGACAATACGGCTCCTTCATGCCGGCCCTCTGGGTAGAGAC
This sequence comes from uncultured Mediterraneibacter sp., assembly GCA_944381495.1. Classification (GTDB taxonomy): domain Bacteria; phylum Bacillota; class Clostridia; order Lachnospirales; family Lachnospiraceae; genus Mediterraneibacter. The sequence continues at coordinate 25,354 of CALWLJ010000027.1, forward strand.
ACGCGGCAACACCTATTTTAAGGAGGGAATTATGGATTTTTACGGATTTTACACAGGAAAGATTTTCGATGCATACAGATTCCTGGGAGCTCAGGTCACTGCGGCCGGCGTGGTATTCCGCACCTTCGCTCCCTCAGCCTCCAAAATATCCGTCATCGGAGAATTCACCGAATGGGAGGAACTTCCCATGGAGAAGGTCCGTGACGGCAATTTCTGGGAAGTCACATCCCAGGACGCCCGTCCGGGAATGATGTACAAGTACCGGATCTACGACCAGTCCGGACAGTATATCGACCACTGCGATCCCTACGGTTATGGGATGGAGCTGCGCCCCAACACCGCGTCCATTATCCGTGATATGAAAACATACCATTTCCACGATGACGCATGGATGAGAAAACGCAGCTGCCACCTGAATTCCCCACTGAATATTTATGAGATTCACTTCGGCTCCTTCCGGAAACCTTCTGAAGAGCCGGACGCATGGTATAACTACGAAGAGATGGCGGACATCCTGATTCCATATGTAAAGGAAAACGGCTATAACTATATTGAGATCATGCCGCTGAATGAGTACCCCAGCGACGAGTCCTGGGGCTATCAGGGCACCGGTTTCTTCAGCCCCACTTCACGGTACGGCACGGCAGACCAGCTGAAAGCATTCGTCAACGCCTGCCACCGAAACGGCATCGGCATCATCCTTGATTTCGTACCGGTACATTTCGCAGTAGACGGATACGCGTTGGCGAAATACGACGGAACCGCTCTGTACGAATACCCTCACTCGGCAGTCGGCTACAGCGAATGGGGCAGCTGCAACTTCATGCATTCCAGAGGCGAAGTCCGCAGCTTCCTCCAGTCAGCGGCAAATTACTGGCTTACAGAATACCACATTGACGGACTGCGCATGGACGCCATCAGCCGGGCCATCTACTGGCAGGGCACGCCGGAACGGGGCGTCAATCCAAACGCAGTGGAATTTCTGAAATACATGAACCAGGGTTTGAAAAAGCTCCACCCCGACGCTATCCTGGCAGCAGAGGATTCCACTTCCTTCCCCGGCGTGACAAAGCCGGCGGAAGAAGGCGGTCTGGGATTTGACTACAAATGGGATATGGGCTGGATGAACGATACCCTGGACTATTTCCGCACGGATCCCCTGTTCCGCGGCGGCATTTACCACAAGCTGACATTCTCCATGGCCTACTACTATGACGAGCGCTATTTGCTGCCCCTCTCCCACGATGAGGTCGTACACGGCAAGGCCACGATCCTTCAGAAAATGTGGGGAGATTATGAGCTGAAATTTCCGCAGGCAAGGGCATTCTACATGTATATGTACGCTCACCCAGGCAAGAAGCTGAACTTCATGGGAAATGAGATTGGCCACTTCCGGGAATGGGACGAGAAACGGGAACAGGACTGGGGACTGCTGGCTTATCCCGCCCACCAGGATTTCCATCGTTTTATGACCGATCTGAGCCTTTTCTATCAGAGCCATCCCGCCTTTTCAGAAAAGGACTACGATCCCGAAGGTTTCCACTGGCTGGACTGCCACGCGGAGGAGCGCTGTATCTACGTGTTCGAGCGTACCAGCGGGGAACCTGGGGACAGCAGGAGCGAACGGATTGCTGCATTCTTTAACTTCTCCGGCATAGAACAGCCGGATTATACGGTTGAAATTCCAGGTGCAGCCAGACTCCGCCGGATCTTCACAAGCGAATGGAAAGAATACGGCGGATCAGAGGAGACAAAGGAAAAGATTCTGACAGGAAAAGACGAAATATTTGAATTATCCATGAAACCTTTCTCAGCAGAGTATTATATGATAGAAGAAAAACAGAATACAGTTTAATTTCTAATATCAAAAACATAAACAGAGCGGAGCTGCACTCTATGGCCTAACTCCGCTCTTCATATTTATATAATTCCTCTATCCCTTTTATCCTCTGTCAGAAAATCAGCTTCGTTCATTCATATAAATGATTTCTTCAAGTTATTTTGATTCACTATCCAATTATGGAGCATACGTCCTTTACTGAAATCCCTTTCTCCTCTTCGCCGCGTCGATCAGCTCCTTCGCCTCCTCGAAAGCCTCCGGCAGATAATCCTCGGTCCATTCCTTTCCGGCTTTCTCCTGCTTCTTGATAGCTTCCCAGCTGGCCTGTGATCCGTCGTCCCCGGAACCTTCTCCGCTGCCGAACACATGGGGATGACGGCGGATCATCTTATCGCTGATGCTCTGGATCACATCATCCATGGTAAAATAGCCCTCTTCCTCAGCGATCCGGGCATGGAGGACAACCTGCATAAGCAGATCCCCAAGCTCTTCCTTCAGATTGTCCGGATCCCCGGTCTGATCCAGGATATTGATCCCGCAGATCACCTCAGCCGCTTCTTCAATACAGGTCTTTTTCAGGCTGGCATGAGTCTGGGCCCGATCCCACGGGCATCCGTCGGGCGCCCGCAGACGGGCGATAATATTTTCAAACTCCTCAAACTTCGTCATTACTTCACCATACATTCCTTTCTGTTTTATTCTTCCACTCCCGCCATTTCTTTCATCCTCTCATATGTAAAATGATTGAACACGGCAATAGTCCGCCCCACTCCGATCATGGCCAGGATTGTCCCCACACCTACGCCAACCAGATGTCCGGCGAACACAAAGCTCAGAACAAGGGTGATCGTGATATTAGTCAAATCAAAACAATTCTTCGTAAATCCCACACTCTTGTGGATCGTGTCCGCAATAGCCTGGACGATCCCGTCTCCCGGATTAGGGACAATACGCATGTTCAGCGACATAGCCGCACCGATTCCGGTCAGGATGATCGCCATAATCAGGACGGCCACCGCACTGCCATCTCTCCGGCACTGCTCTTTCCATCAGAATAAAACTCCGGGATCACCGCTGAAAATACGTTCAGGAAGCGGGTAAATACCAGGCTCAGCGGGATCTGGAGAACATCCATCAGCAGGATCAGTTTCCTGTCTGTTTTCTCTGCATGTTCCAGCACCGAATTGGATCTTTCTATTTCTCTTTCATATTTCCGGCTGCGGATCATATGAAGCACAAGCTCTATCACCACAAACACACTGTACAACGCCAGTGTCATGTTTCCAAAGTTGTGGTCAAAGATCTCAGAAATGCTGTATGCCACCGATATGATCGGCGATACGCCCAGCCCTGTCTTCATGTTCAGAGTCAGTCCCAGTGCCAGGACGATCAGTCCGATCACGTAGAACAGCACCCGGAAGAAAACCGGTTTTCTCATATATTGACTTCCTCCTGTCTCAAATTAACATTCATTTCCCTTTTCATCATCATCTCACCACACTATAATAGAATTATCTGTGTTGAGAATAACAGAAAGACAATTGCTTTTCATCAACACTATATCAATAGTGCAAATCAGACCGACAGTACGGCTACTTGCCCTAAAATAATAGTGTACTTATCAAGGCAGCTGGGAGGGCGAATCCATCCGTTTCGGAGTCTTGCGAAAGGGGTGGTGCTTATGTACGTTACATATGACGACTTATTTACATTTGTACTAATGATCATCGCGATCATCACTCTTGTAAAAAGTTTTTATGATAAACGGAAAAAGTAGTCGCTCGTATCTTGGCAGGATAAGCGACTACTCTTTATAGTTTAAACATCTTGCCCGGGACGGATAGGCTTCATCTATCTATCCCAGTTGTCTTGTTAAGTACATTATAGCAAATGTCCCCCGAAAGTCAACCGCCCAATATGGGGCCAGTTTTAAACGTCAAATCATTTTTACTTATCTGAATTATCTGAACTCCACCAGCTCTTTCACCGCGTCCATATCTCCCCGCACAAATCCGTCTTTCTTCAGCAGCACTCCTGCCTTTCCTTTACACCTCAGCACCCAGAGATGTTTGCTTTCAGAGATCTTCTCTACATCGGAGTACGGGAACCTTGTCTTCTTCCCCGTCTCTGACTCAACGACAAAATGATCCTTGTAAAAACGGGTCGTGCGGGCCGGTGTAGCGCCGGATCCCTGCACCATTGCCTGATACTTCCGCTTCCCGCCGGTTCTGGGGAGCACAGCCAGCAGCCATACGAGGAGGGCAGCCACGAACACCAGCTCTCCTGCCAGATAGAACAGGCTGCCTCCCGTAGCTATCATCCAGACTGCAGTTCCGATCATGATCACGATCAGTACACAGGCAAGTTTCATCACTGATTTGCGGTAGTTCTGGTTCACCAGGGCAAGCCGCCCTTCTTCAAAAAGCCCTCGCGTTATCTCGATATGATTCTCAGCAGCCGGTACTCCTGCTTCACTTCCCACGTCAAACACGATACTTCCATTATCCTTTTCCTTCATTTTCTTCCTCCTGTTTCCTCTTCAGCCACGCCTGATCGTCTTCATAGAAAGGCGTCTGATCCGGATACGCTTTTGCGATCTCTTCCTCAATATGTAAAGCTTCATCCATTGTATCATACATAAGAAAATTCGCAAGGAAAAGGATAAACCAGAATCCGGTCAGCAGGAGCATGACCACAGACCAGGGAAGGAACAGGGCCAGTACCACCCAGTAAGCCAGCTGAAGCACCGAACAACCGAATGTCCTCGGGAAATAGCGGAGCATGAAGAGGATACAGTTCTTCAGCCGCTGCAGCCCGGACTGATCAAAGAGGACAAGCTGCGGCCAGTACAAAGAGAAGATCATAGTCATCACGACAAGCCCCACAATGAAGACCGTGATTGTTCCATATCCCGGCGCCGACGAAGCCCACCAGAACATCATGACCATGAACAGGTAAAATCCAATCAGCAGACAAAAGATAATCCCCGGGATGACCGACTGCCTCCAGTTCTGTTTCCATGCCCGCCGGTAGTTTTCCATAAATTTCCCCGGCGCATCCCGGAGACTCCGGTAAATGATGTCATACATACATGACAGACCCGGGCCGGCAATAGCGCCGCCGATGATACAGAACGGGATCAGGACAAGAATACTGGACGACAGGATCGCATACAGCACCCCCGCGCCAAAGGGCAGGAAACACGCCAGTGTTATAAGATTTCCCAGAAAATAGCGTTTGAAATCCCGATCCAGAAGTTCAGTAAACCGCGCCATGCCGGTCAGTCTGCGTCCTGTTCCTCCGCCGGAACCGATTTTCGAAAATAATGCCATCTCAATCCCTCCTAATTATCCGTACTGTAAGTACAGCACTCCAGAAATCCGGTCAGCAAGTCTCTCAGATCATCCTCATAGTCTTCCACACAGGTAAGCTCGATGCAGACGGCGCAGTCTCCGACCGCGGCGAAGGCGGATACGCCTCTGTCATAGGGAGAATCCGGATCTTTGCATGTATAAGTGATCATCGTATAATCCTGTCCGTTGCAGGAAATCTGCTCTTCCTGTGATACTTCGTAATTATCCCGGGCCTGTTCCAGCCAGTCCTCCATGTCTTCTCCGGCTTTCGCCGTGTCATCCGCATCTTCCAGCAGGAGATAAAGCTGGGCGTCGTACAGGTCCACCGTCTCCCCGTCACTGTTTTCATAGGGCTCCGAGTCCCCCGCCACCCATGTAGCGTAATACATTCCCTGCGCCGCAAGAGCTGTGTTGCTCTCCAGAAGTTTCAGCCTGTCATCCGGTTTCGCCACTGTCAGAACCGTTCCCACAGCCAGATTGCCCTCTGCATCTGTCTCCGGAACTTCCTCCTCAATCTGAGGTGCGGCGCATCCTCCTGTCAGGAGCATCGCTGCCACAGCCAGACAGCATACATACTTCTTTGCCGGCCTTCCTTTCATCCGACTTCCTCCTTCCTATTTATCCGTTTACGATCCGATCCCACAGTTCGCCGCACTGCTCGGCATATGGCGTGGTCCGGTCACCGTAGAAGCACCGTCTGCCCAGGAACAACCCGGAGACCAGATCCCGGTTCTCACCGCTTACTTCCTGCCCCAGCAGGGAATCCGTGTAGGAACCCAGGTCCATATCCGCGAGACCGGGGCAGTCCTTCCAGGCTACCACTTTTCCTTCCACACTGCTGTCCCCCTCCGCAGGGCAGCTGCCGTCCGGATCCGCCAGGATCTCATATCCTTTCTGAAAATTTTCCGGATCATCCATCAGGAAAAAGTAGCTGTCGCATCCTTCCATATCTCCGATGAGCGGAGCGTCCGCTCCGAAAGAATCTACTGCATCCGGATCCGACACATATTGATTGACCTTCACCACTACTTCACCGTCTCCGTTGTAGTCATCCGCCAGCGCTGCGAAAGCTGTTTCTATAGCTGCCGCCGTATCTTCCGGCAATATTGTTTCTCCCACGTATGCGATCTGGACATCAGGCTTCGTATCGCATATCCCCAGATAACTGCCGGCCAGCTGAATCAGAATCACGAGAAGGATGACTCCGCATATTACATACCATTTATAGTAATACCACCAGTTCCGGATCCGGTCCCATGTAAGCTTGCTGTTTCGCACTTTTCCATTCATACCGTCCGCCTTCCTGTCATTCACCCTTATCTTCCTCCTCAGGGGACTCCAGCGTGGTCCCTCCGTAAGCATACGTTACCGGCAGACATACAAGAGGGGGCTTGGCAGACATGCTCTCCTGAAGGAGCAGCTCCACACACATCTCCGCCAGGTCAGGCACCGGCTGCACGATGGTAGAACAGATATAATCCGCATTTCCAAAATACCGGATACCGTCAAAACCTATGACCTGCACATCTTCCGGCACACGCAGCCCCAGACGCCGGAGCAGTTTACAAGTAAAATACGCCAGTCCGTCGGTCACACAGAAGACACCATCAATTTCCAGTTTCCCGTCCCGCATATGATCCAGAAGAAATCTTTCAAACTCGTCATAAGATTCCCCTGTATTGATGATCTTCATTTCATAAGGAAGAGACCGGGAGAGACAGCCGTTCTCAAATCCCGCTTTCCTCTTGTTCGGTTCATTGTTCAATACAGATCCCACCCGGAAAAAGGCCACCTTTTTACACCCCAGGTCAGCCAGTTTCTCAGCGGCAAGCTGTCCCCCGGCGAAATTATCTGATGCAACACAGGGAATCTTGGCCCCCATGGAGCGGTCAATGGACACAAAGGGGATTCCCTCCTCTACGACCAGATCCGGATTGTAAGTCAGACCGATGATCCCGTCCACTTTGTTTTGCTTCGCCATAGTAATGTACTCCTGTTCCTGAGCCATATCAGAGTCTGTAGACAGGAGCAGCAGGCGGTACTTTCTCTTTAATAATGCCAGATTAATATGATAGGCAAGCAGTCCGAAAAACGGCTCCCGGGTATTGGGGATCAGCAGAGCCACTGTATAAGTCTTGTTTGCCTTCAGCCCCTGTGCATAACTATTGACCTGATAATTCAGCTTTTTGATTGCTTCCTCCACCCGGATCCGGTAGGATTCTCCCACTGGAATGCCGTTTACCACCTTTGATACCGTTCCCAGGGCTACCCCGGCCTCCCGGGCCACATCTTTCATTGTAGGCGCTGAATTGTCTCTTTTCATATATAACGGAGAATATCATCTGTTCTACCAGTATCATCCATATAACTCCCACTGGGGGCCGATGCACTGGGAACACGCCGTAAGCAGCGACCTGCTGCACTGGAGATATCTTCCCGCGGCTCTGGCTCCGGACACAGATTATGACAGGGACGGCTGCTTCTCCGGAAGCGCCGTCACCCTGGATGACGGCAGACAGCTGCTGATGTATACCGGAGTCATTAATGAGACGCAGCCGGACGGAAGTCATCTTGGCGTCCAGACACAGTGTATTGCAGTCGGGGACGGTATCGACTATGAGAAATACCCGGGCAACCCGGTACTTGACAGAAAGGACCTGCCGGAAAACGGAAGCCGGTTCGATTTCCGCGATCCCCGGATCTGGCGGACGTCCGACGGGACTTTCCGCTGCGTAGCCGGGAACTGTACGCCGGACAAAGACGGACAGATCCTGCTGTTCAGCAGTCCTGACGGGCTGAAATGGAAATTTGAAAAGATCCTGCTCCAAAATAACGGACGCTTCGGCAAAATGTGGGAATGCCCGGACTTCTTTGAACTGGACGGGAAACAGGTTCTCCTGATAAGTCCCCAGGACATGCTGCCCCAGGGATTTGAATACCACAACGGAAACGGAACCGTCTGCATCATCGGCAGCTACGATGAAGAAACGGATACCTTCCACGAAGAACTTGATCAGGCCATTGACTATGGCATCGACTTCTATGCGCCCCAGACGGTGGTTGCTCCTGACGGACGTCGGATCATGATCGGATGGATGCAGAACTGGGATACCTGCAATCTGCACTCTCCGGAGAAGCCCTGGTTCGGACAGATGAGCATCCCAAGAGAGCTGTCTGTCAGAGACGGGCGTCTGATCCAGCGTCCGGTCCGTGAACTGGAAGATTTCCGGCAGAACCGGATCAGCTACAAGCACGTCGTGTTCAATGATATCATCCGTCTGGAGGGAATCCAGGGGCGCCGGATCGATATGGAGCTGACCCTTCGCCCCGGCGACGCAGACGAGATGTACCGCAAATTCGCAGTCCGCTTCGCACAGAACGGCACATGCCATACGGCGCTGAGCTTCCGTCCTCACGAATCGATCCTCAAGATCGACCGGAAATTCTCCGGTTCCAGAAGGGCCATCATCCATCAGAGAAGAAGCCTGGTAAACAGCACCGACGGGCAGATCAAACTCAGGATCATCCTGGACAACTTCAGCGTGGAAGTATTTGCCAACGACGGTGAACATGCAATGTCCGCTACAATATATACAGATCCTGCCGCAGACGGGATCCTGTTCTACGCAGACGGAAAAGTGGATATGGATGTCGTAAAATATGACATTATATCCTGATGCCGGGATTCTGAAAATACTGCACAGACCCAATTGATCAAAAAGCAGAGAACAAAACGCTGCAGTTATTATCCGCTGTATAATGACTGCAGCATTTTATTTTCTCTGCCATTTTCATCTATAAACTTTGGAAAGGAAACAGAAAGCTATGAAAACATACGATGTAACCGCACTCGGCGAACTACTGATCGACTTTACAGAAAACGGAGTCAGCGGACAGGGCAACCCCCTCTTTGAGGCCAACCCCGGAGGAGCCCCCTGCAATGTTCTCGCCATGCTGACCAGACTGGGGCATAAGACCGCATTTATCGGAAAAGTTGGAAAAGACTTCTTCGGAGAACAGCTAAAGTCAGCCATCGAGGAAGTTGGAATTGATTCTTCTTATCTCCAGATGGACAAAGATATCCATACCACGCTGGCTCTGGTCCATACATTTCCCGACGGTGACCGGGACTTCTCTTTCTACCGGAATCCCGGAGCAGACATGATGCTGACCGCTGATGAAATACCGGAAGACCTGATCCGCAACTCGAAGATCTTCCACTTCGGCACCCTCTCCATGACTCATGAAGGCGTGCGGGAAGCAACAAAAAAAGCAATCCGAATCGCAGAAGAATCCGGCTGTATCATTTCCTTCGATCCCAATCTGCGCCCGCCCCTGTGGAAGAGCCTGGACGAGGCAAAGGAACAGGTACTGTACGGCCTGGCCCACTGCCACATCCTGAAGATCTCGGACAACGAAATCCAGTGGCTCACCGGAAAAGAGGACTACACAGAAGGCGTGGAATGGATCCGTGAAAGATATCAGATCCCGCTGATCCTTGTATCCATGGGAAAAGAAGGCAGCCGCGCCTATTATAAGGGAATCATGGCCGAAGCCGCTCCCTTCCTTCAGGAAAACACCATCGAGACCACCGGAGCCGGGGACACCTTCTGCGGATGCGTGCTTCATTATATCTGCGGACATGGGCTTGAGGGACTGACCGCTGACGGGCTGAGAGAGATGCTGACATTCGCCAACGCAGCGGCGTCTGTGATCACTACCCGTAAGGGGGCGCTGCGGGTGATGCCGGAGAGGGAGGAGATAGAGAGGATGCTGAAGGGGTGAAGTCCTGCCGAGAATTAACATTCATTCCACTTGTCATCGCCATCTTGCCACACTATAATAAAATTATCTGTGGCGGATACGATAGAAAGGCAAGAATACGATTGAAGCAAATTTGCAGAACGATGATCTGATATTAGACTGTGTCAATTTTGATAACGCACTTGGAACCGGTACTACTATTCCGCTTGAAATAGGAAATATAAACGAAAAAAACTAAAACTGCATCTGATGAACGGCTCATATCTGACCAACGCAGCTATGCTCCTGTTCAGCAAAGATCCCGAAAAATGGCAGCTGGGTGCGTATGTAAAAATAGGCTATTTTGAGACAGATGCCGATCTGCTGTATCAGGATGAAATCCACGGCTCCATCCTGGAACAAATCGACAAAATCGTAGAGCTTGTGTACCTGAAATACATGCGAGCCAAGATCACTTATGAAGGAATGCAGCGAATCGAGCGGTACTTTGTACCGGAAGAAGCCCTTCGGGAAGCCTTGCTGAACGCTCTGTGCCACAAACAGTATCAATCCGGTGTACCAATCCAGATCAGTGTATATGAAGATAAGCTGTATATCGCCAACTGCGGCTACCTACCGGAAAACTGGACACTGGAAAACCTGATGAACAAACATGCCTCTATTCCATATAACCCTAATATTGCCCATGTGTTCTATCTGGCGGGTTTTATTGAGAGCTGGGGACGTGGGATTGAGAAAATCTGTTCCGCCTGTAAAAAGGACGGCGTACCGCAGCCGGAGTACACGATCAACCCGGGAGATATTATGATAAAGTTCACTGCACCGGAGGATCGAATCATACGGGTGACTGTAAAGGTGACTGATAAAGTGACTGATAAGGAACGGGGACTTTTGACATTACTTGCGGAAGATCCCGGCTATACAATGCCGCAACTGGCTGAACGATTAGGTGTCAGCAGGAAAACGGTAGCTGTACGATTGAAAAAATTGAAGGAGGCAAAGCTAATTGAGCGCATCGGCTCCGACCGTAAAGGATACTGAAAATTATTGAAATAAACAGAGACGCCCTTGCGCACGCTGATATAGCCTGCTTCAAGGGCGTCTCTGTTTATTCATCGTATATTGCCATCTCTCCCATACATATCCTGCCATCTTTCAGGCATTCCTCATACGACCTGATCACCGGGTACCCGCATCTCCCCTCATTTTCCTTCTCCAGCCTGGGCGGATGATACCACATGCCGTGAAGCCCGGCGCTGCAGGCCCCTTCTACATCTTTTCTCATATTGTCTCCGGTAAAGATGCATTCTTCCGGGGCACATCCGGCTTTCTCCACACAGAGCCGGAAGAACAGGGAAGAGGGCTTCTCCACGCCAGCTTCCTCGCTTGTGACGATAAAGGACATCTCCCGGAGTACGTCCAGCTTCTCCAGCTTCTTGTACTAGATATATGCGGTCATGTCAGTATCCACTCCTACGGAAACGCCCGCCTTGCGGAGTTCAGTCACCAGTTCCCGGAATCCCGGTTCAGCGACAGCTGTTCTGATGTGTATCACAGCAGAGCGGAGCGTCCTGCTCTGTCAGCAGCGCCCGGCCTCGCAGCCTTATTCTCCGTCTGTTCTTTTCCGGATCACGCCGTCCAGATACACCGTGAACATCCGCTCCGCCACATGTTCAATATCATAGGATCCTCTGGAAGAGCTCCAGTCAAATATGATCCCCTTGGCCAGGATGCAGAGTTCCTTCGCTATCTCATCCGCAGTGAACCCTTCTTTGATCTCATCCGGCTTTTCGTACAGGCATTTCCTTGATATCTCATAAAAGGCATTGTACATATACATAGGATCAATGGCCCGGTTGTGCGAGTTGAAGAAATTTATGCAGAAATCAAGCCCGAACTCTGAAGTATACCGGATATACCACTTATAGCAGATCAGCATCTGATGATACAGATCCGCATTTTTCATATTTTCTTCCTGGCCTTCCATGAAATCCTCTGCCGACATGGTGTAATAATATGCCAGCAGTTCATCTTTATTTTTGAAGAAATGATAAAAGCTGCCGTTGCTCGTGTTGGACTCCTTACAGATCCTGCGCACCGTTACCTTATCATATCCTTCTTCCTTCAGAATTTTCACCGCTGTCTGAAAGATCAGATCCTTGGTCTTCTTTCCGCTTTCCGTTAATTCCGCATCCGTTCTGCCCATCGTTTCCACTCCTTGTAATCACTTGACGTTTTTATCTCTGTGAGAATGCTACCATAACTCAGATCCGTCCGCAAGCCCTGATGTCCGCTCGTGCAGGCACGGCGGCCGCCCTCCGGGCGTATCGCACAAAACTGCGGGGAGGAACCGTGATGACACAGCTCCTCCCCGTCGTTACACCTGTTAACTCTTATAATGACCACCCAAGATAGTAACTTTCTTCAATATTCTTGATTCCCTGCTTCACATCTTTAGCATCTCCGGTCAGAACAGTCTCGATTCCTGTATCTTTCAGTTCATGATACAAATCCTGATTGGATGCGGATCCCACGGCAACAATAATATCCGACACATCGTCAATCTCATAATCTTTGTCTTTATATTTGTATGTAACCGTCCCGTTCTCGAACTTCTGGAAATATGCCTTTGTGTGGACGTCCACCTTGAACTCATCCAGTATCTTGAACAGGAAGTAATTATTGGAATATTCTCCGTCCAGAGAAATCCCGTCCCGTACTTCCAGAATAGATACATGCTTAAAGTCCTGTGCCACATGAGCCGCTGTCTCTACTCCTACACTTCCGCCGCCGATGACGACCACATTCTTTCCGGTAAGAGTCTTCCTGCCGCTCAGGATATCCTGGGCCAGAAATACATTCTCACCGTCCAGTCCCGGAAGGGGCAGCATCTTTTCACGGCTTCCCGTAGCGATAACGATCTGATCCGGCTGTTCTTCAAGCGCCATCTGAGCAGTATATTCTGTATTCAGCTTTACTTCCACGCCAAGCTGATCCATCCGGTGCTCCAGCCATGTCACCAGGGTTGTAAAATCCTGCTTTGCAGGGGGCACTGCCGCCAGCAGCCACTGACCGCCGATCTTTCCGCTCTTCTCATAGACCGTTACTTTGTGTCCTTTCTGAGCCGCTGTGACCGCTGCCTCGCAGCCGGACACTCCCGCTCCTACAACGGTGATCTTCTTCGGATGTTCTGCTTTCTGCTCTGTCTTCTCCGCCATGAATTGATTCTGCCATGCTTCTGACACAGAGAATTGAAGAAATGCATCTGCCTTCGGCAGAGAAGACGGCGGCCGCTTATCTTCTCTCCCAGGGCAGTAAACTGAAGGGACGCTCAACCCGGAAGATTGCTTCCGACGCGTACACCACGCCCGCCACCCTTGTACGCCTGGGACAGCGGCTCGGGTATGAGGGATGGACAGATTTCTTTGAAGCATTTCTGGAGGAACGGGAGTATCTGGAACGGCATTTTCAGAATGTGGACGCCAATCGTCCCTTCTCCCCCGGCGACTCGCAGACAGCGGTGGCAAACAAGATTGCCGCACTCTATACTGAAAGCATTTCTGACACCATGTCTCTGATCAATTATGAGGTACTTGAGCAGGCCGTGAAATGCATGCTCCGCTCCAGAAATATCCTGATCATGGCCCTCAGTATTTCTCTGGACTGCACCTGGCTGTTCAAACGGAATATGCAGAGACTACAGAAAAACGTATTGATCGAGACAAGCAATGCGGAGCAGCTGTGTACCGCCATGGCAGCAACTCCCGATGACTGTGTCATCATGGTAACCTATTCCGGGTCCCCCACCAAGATCCTGGAAGAAGCACAGATTCTCCATAACAACCATGTACCCATTATCCTGCTTACAGGTCTGGGGGAAAATTCTGTCCGCCCTCTGGCAGACTACGTACTGGATATTACAACACGAGAGCGGCTTTACTCTAAGATCGGGAATTTCTCCACAGAGGTATCCGTACACCTTCTGCTGGACATCCTGTATTCCTGCTATTTTGCCGCTGATTACGAGCAAAACTGGAAGACCCGGCTGACGGTAGCAAAAGAAATGGAAAAATACCGTTCATCCAGAAACGAAATAATGCGGGAGCAGTAACTGTTCCCGCAGTTCCCGCCTTATCTGCCAGACACGATGCAGCGCCACTGTACTCTGTCCCTGCCGGAAGACCGAGATATTTCTATTTTATCCCTTGCTTTTCTTGTTCCCTCCCTCCTCCTGTGCTATAATCGAAAAGACAACCTGAGGAAGAGACCTGATGCAGGGGATTTTTTTGTTCCCTGCCAATTATCGATGAACGCAGCCCTCTTTGCGACCGCGTTCACGCTACCCGAAAATCAAAACAGACAAAAGAGGGAAAATTATTATGAGCGCACAGAACCTTACGTTGCTGACCGATCTGTATGAACTGACCATGATGCAGGGGTATTTCGAGACCCAGGACAATCAGAACGTCATATTCGACGTGTTTTTCCGTGACAACCCCAACCAGGGCGGGTACTCCATCATGGCAGGACTGGAACAGGTCATCGATTATATCAAAAATCTGAACTTCTCCTACGACGACGTAGATTATCTGAGAAGCCTGGGTATTTTCAGTGAAGATTTTCTTCAGTATCTGAGCGGTTTCCATTTCAGCGGAAATATCTACGCTATCCCCGAGGGAAGCGTGATCTTTCCGAAGGAACCCCTGATCAAAGTCATCGCTCCTATCATGGAGGCCCAGCTGGTAGAGACAGCTATCCTGAACATCATCAACCATCAGTGCCTGATCGCCACCAAGGCGTCCCGGGTGGTCTACGCTGCCCAGGGCAACGGAGTCATGGAGTTCGGACTGCGCCGGGCCCAGGGACCGGACGCCGGACTGTACGGAGCCCGGGCGGCCATGATCGGCGGATGCGTCGGCACATCCAATGTGCTTGCCGGACAGATGTTTGATGTTCCTGTCCTGGGGACTCATGCCCACAGCTGGATCATGAGCTTCAAGGACGAATACACTGCATTCAAAGAATATGCAAGACTCTATCCTGACGCCTGCACGCTTCTCGTAGATACATACGACACTCTGAAATCCGGCGTTCCCAATGCCATCCGGGTTTTCAAAGAGATGCGCGACGCGGGAATCCATCCGAAGAGCTACGGTATCCGGCTGGATTCCGGAGACCTTGCCTACCTGTCCAAAAAGGCAAGAAAAATGCTGGATGAAGCAGGATTTACCGACGCGGTCATCGCAGCGTCCAACGACCTGGATGAATTCCTGATCAACGACCTGAAGATCCAGGGCGCGGCTATCACATCCTGGGGCGTGGGCACCAACCTGATCACGTCCAAAGACTGTCCGTCTTTTGGAGGTGTATACAAGCTGGCGGCCATCCAGAATGCAGAAGGCGAATTCATCCCGAAGATCAAGATCTCCGAGAACACCGAGAAGATCACTAACCCGGGCAATAAGACCATTTACCGCATCTACGACAAAGAGACCGGCAAGATCCGCGCCGACCTGATCTGTTTCGCAGATGAAGTATATGATCCGGAAGAGGATCTGCTCCTCTTCGATCCCAAGGCCACCTGGAAGAAAACAAAGCTCAAAGGCGGCACATACACGATGAAAGAGATCCTGAAGCCGGTGTTCATCAACGGAGAGTGCAAGTATCCTTCTCCCTCAGTCAAAGAGATCGCTGAATTCTGCCGTCAGGAAAAAGAAACCCTGTGGGATGAGACAAAACGTCTCTTCAATCCGCACAGAGTTTATGTGGATCTCTCCAGGAAGCTCTACGACACGAAGGAAGAACTTCTGGACAATGCCAACAGACAGGATGCATAGGCATTTTCAGCCTGTACATTTCTGTATCTGCTAAATATATTATCAAAGGAGCAATATTATCATGAAGATCATTGTATTGGCAGGAGGACTGAGCACAGAGCGTGACGTTTCTCTGGTCTCCGCTGCCGGAATCTGTAAAACCCTCTTGGAGAAAGGACATGACGCCTATCTGCTGGATGTATATATGGGACTGGAGAATCCTCCGGAAAATCTGGAAGATGTATTCACACTCCCCGGACACGGCCTGGAGATCGCGGGCAACATTTCCGAGGAAGAACCGGATCTGGCGGCTGTAAAAGCCTCCCGCCCGGATCAGTCAGACTGTTTCCTCGGTCCCAACGTGATCGAGCTCTGCCGCCTGGCAGACATTACATTTATCGGACTTCACGGCGGAGAGGGAGAGAACGGCAAACTTCAGGCAACCTTTGACCTGCTGGGCATCCGCTATACAGGCCCCTCTTCACTGGGCTGCGCGGTAGCCATGGACAAAGGCCTGACCAAACAGATCTTTCTCCAGTCCGGCATCGACACCCCAATGGGCGTCAGCCTGCATAAGTCCGAGAAGGACAGAAGTCTTGCATCCATGGGCCTGTCCCTTCCGGTCGTTATCAAGCCCTGCTCCGGAGGCTCCAGTATCGGCGTCTATATCGTCAGCACCGAGGAAGAGTACCGGGAAGCGCTGGAGAAATCCTTCCGCTACGAAGATGAACTTGTCATAGAAACCTATATCAAAGGCCGGGAATTCGCCTGCGGCATCATCGACGGCGAGGCGCTGCCGCCCATCGAGATCATCCCGAAGACCGGATTCTTCGACTACGCTAACAAATATCAGGACGGAGCCACCATGGAAGTCTGCCCGGCGGACATCCCCGAAGAAATCTCCGACCGTATGAAAGAACTGACTACCAAAGCTTATTACGCGCTGAAACTGAATGTCTACAGCCGGGCTGATTTTCTGCTGGATGCAGACGGAAACCTGTACTGTCTGGAGATGAACACGCTCCCCGGCATGACTGCCGCCAGCCTGCTTCCCAAAGAAGCCCGGGCCATCGGCATCGAATACGGCGACCTGTGCGAACTCATCATCCAGAAATCCCTGGACGCAAGATACGCTGTGAACGCTTAGCGAGGTATTTTCGAGCTTAGCGTGAACGCGCGCACGGACACTTGGCGAGGTATTTTCGAGCCTAGTGACCGGGTGCCATGTGAACGCTTAGCGAGGTTCTTTCGCGCTTAGCGTGAACGCGCGCACGGACACTTGGCGAGGTATTTTCGAGCCTAGTGACCGGGTGCCATGTGAACGCTTAG
>CALWLJ010000028.1 GCA_944381495.1 uncultured Mediterraneibacter sp.
CGGACAATACAATTATACATATCTGGTTCTTATCAAAGAAGATTTTTCCCCATAGACACAGAAAATTTTACGCCCTCCAGCCGGAAGCTGTATGCTCCCGGCTGATTTTCTAAGTTCATCTCTATGCTGTTACTTTACATTACATCATTACTGTGCGCTGTCTGTTCCCGCATCCCCGGATGTTCCGGAATTTGCACTATTATCCGTATTACCAGAGGAAGTCTCTTCCTCCGGAGTTACAATTGTAATCCCCTGGTAGGTAAAATCTATTTTATTCCAGTTCCGCTCATTAACATCAATCTCCGTCGCATCTCTCCACTCCTCAAGAAGAGAATCATACTGGTCCTGGCGCCTCTCTTCCACGATCGACTCTTTCTTCGCATCCGTTGCGTCACGGTCAAGAAGACTCGTCAGTTTTGCCACATAGATTCCATTATCCGTCTCTACCGGGTCAGTTACATCTCCTTCATTTTCAAGGGCATCTGCAGCCGCTATCAGATCCGCGTCCGGCGTAGTGCTGTCAGAATCAAATGTTGCCGTCTGTACTTCCACACCATCTGCTTCCGCTGCTTCCGCCATATCTGTACCGCCCTTTACCTGATCCGCAAAATCCTGTGCAGTTGCAGCAAGGCTCTCCTTTTCCTCATCCGTCATCTCAGATGAATTTCCCGAATCATCCGTTGCGGTATAGGAAAAGAACACATAATCCATACTCTTCTGAGCCGCTTCTTCATCGGAAACTTCCTCATCTACACCTTCCCGCATAGCCTCTGTCATCCTGCTCTGAATAGTAACCAGCTCCAGCACTTTCTGAACATCTTCCTTGTTTCCTGAAACAACATCCCGGGCTTCTTCTGTATTGTCCGCCACAAACTGATCTGCTACATCAGATATTGCCTGCTCATCCTCATCTGAGAGCGCGACATCATAATCCGAGGCATGTTGAGACATTAGATACATATTCTGGAGTGACTGCATGATATTGTCTTTCAGCTGTTCTTCCATCGTAGTTCCGTCATCGTCTACTTCCTGGGCCCACATTGCCTCGGCAGTCGTTCCCATCATGCTGGCGTAATAAGTCTCATATTCGCCCTGCGTCATCCTGGTATAAAAATTCGCCACACCAAGTGAAATATCTTCATCTCCCACAGTTGCCACAACAGCAGCCGGATTAAGCGTGCTGCTGCATCCTGCCACAGATACTGCCGCCAGTACTCCCGCTGCTGTTACAATTGCAGCTTTTTTCCCAAAACGTACCATAAAAAGCCTCCTGAATTTATCTTACTTAAGCCCTGTTCCGGCTCATAACATTCTCGACTATTATACTCTGTTTTTCCGGTTCTCACAAGTCCTAAACATGAAATCTTCACACCATGTCTGTTCTCAGGCCGCGGATATCCTCCAAAATCTTTCTAAGCAGCTGCAGAATATTCTCGCCACTGTCTTTGCCGCTTCTCCCCCGCTTCCGATACAGAAAACAAGGCGGCTCCTCCATCTTAAACACAAGAGAATTGCCATACTTCTGAAGAAGCGGAGGAATCTTCTGGGGATCGATCTTCGCCTTCTCATACATGACAAACCGATAAGTATCTCCCTTTTGTTCTACAGCGGTTACATAAGCAGAATGAGCAAGTCCTTTTAACGCGGCAATATGGAGCAGCTGCTGTACTTTCCTTGGAATATCCCCAAACCGGTCGATCAGCTCTTCTGTCATATCATCCATTTCTTCTTCCGTTTCAATGGCTGCGATCCGTTTGTACACATCAAGTTTCTGATATTCGTTTTTAATATAAGAGTCCGGAATATAGGCATCCATATTAATATCAATAGTAGTCGAATAGATTTCCTCTTCTCCGCCGCCTTTCAGCTGAAGGACAGCCTCGTTCAGCATTTTGCAGTAGAGATCATATCCAACCGCTTCCATATGTCCGCTCTGAGCCTCACCGAGCAGATTCCCTGCTCCCCGGATTTCAAGATCACGCATGGCTATCTTTATTCCAGATCCAAGATCTGTAAATTCCCTGATAGCTGCCAGTCTCTTTTCCGCCACCTCTTTAAGCAGCTTATCTCTGCGGTACAACAAGAACGCATATGCCATCCGGTTCGATCTGCCTACCCGTCCTCTCAGCTGATAAAGCTGGGACAGCCCGAACCGGTCTGCATCCTGAATGATCATGGTATTTGCATTCGGAATATCAAGTCCCGTCTCAATAATCGTCGTTGACACAAGCACGTCGATATCGCCGTTGATAAAATCATACATAATATCTTCCAGCTGACGCTCATTCATCTGTCCATGTGCAAAAGACACATTGGCATCCGGCACAAGCTTCTGGATTCTTCCCGCAACATCAGCTATATCATTTACCCGGTTGTAAACATAATACACCTGTCCGCCTCTGGAAAGTTCCCGTTCAATAGCTTCCCTGACCATCTCATCATTATATTCCATTACATAAGTCTGGATCGGCATCCGGTCCATAGGAGCTTCCTCAAGCACACTCATGTCACGAATGCCGATGAGACTCATATGAAGTGTCCTTGGAATCGGTGTCGCAGTAAGCGTAAGTACATCAATATTCTCCCTGAGTTTTTTGATCTTTTCCTTATGGGTAACCCCAAACCGCTGCTCTTCATCAATAATCAGCAGCCCCAGGTCCTTGAACCCCACATCCTTTGACAGCACACGGTGCGTGCCGATCACAATATCTACCAGACCTTTTTTTAAATCCTCCACTGTTTTTTTCTGCTGATAGGAAGATCGGAACCTGCAGAGAAGATCAATGCGGACAGGAAAATCCTTCAAGCGCTGAACAAAAGTATTATAATGCTGCTGAGCCAGGATTGTGGTGGGAACAAGGTATACAACCTGTTTTCCCTCCTGGACAGCCTTGAATGCGGCCCGTATGGCAATCTCCGTTTTTCCGTACCCCACATCTCCGCAGATCAGCCGGTCCATAATCTTCGTACTCTCCATATCCCGCTTCGTATCTTCGATGGCCTGAATCTGATCTTCTGTCTCCTCAAAAGGAAACATTTCTTCAAATTCCTTCTGCCATACAGTATCCGGTCCATATACAAACCCATCTGACTGCTGCCTTACCGCATAGAGATCCACAAGATCCTGAGCCACTGCCTGCACTGCTTTCTTCACCTGGCTTTTTGTCCTGCTCCACTGGGCAGTTCCCAGTTTGTTCAACTTTGGTTTTTTCGCATCCGCGCCGGCATATTTCTGGATCAGATTCATCTGCCCCACAGGAATGTACAGCACTCCATTATCTGCATAAGAAATCTTCATGTAATCCTTGGTGACTTTATCTACTTCTATTTTCTCAATACCACGGTATATTCCCAGTCCGTGATTCTCATGGACCACATAATCACCCGGTTTGAGTTCCGCAAAATCCTGGATCTTCTGCCCTTCATATACTTTTCTTCTTTTTTTCTTTTTCTTTTTTCCAAAAATATCTGTCTCTGAAATCACAGTAAATTTCAACATGGGATATTCATAGCCTTCTGCCACATATCCGTAAGAAACCATGATTTCACCCGGTTCTACTGTCCGGTCCATCTCTTCACTGTAAAAACTGCTCAGATCATAATCCCGCAGATCTTCCGCCAGCCGTTTTGCCCGGGTTCTGGAACCGGACAGAAGAACCACCCTGTATCCTGAGCGCTTAAGGTGCTTCAGATCTCTTGTAAGAAGTTCGAAGCTATTATTATACGGATTCACACTTTTGGCCTGGATACTGTATGTCTGCCTTACCCGGAACAGACCGCATTTCGTCTCAAGAGTTGTAAATCCAATACTGCTGAACCGATTCATCTGGCTGATAATGTCTTTTGTTTCAAATATCTTCAGCTTTTCCGCCTTAGAAATTCCGGCCTCTTCCCTGCTTTCACAGCTATGAAAATACTCTGCCTCCACAGCCTCTGCCTCTTCCTGCAGCCGTGCAGGCTCATCCAGAAACAACAGCGTCTGATCCAGCGGAAAATAATCCAGAAAAGATACACTTTTCTGTCCGGATCCAATATTTTCAGACGCAGGATATATAACAGCGTTCTCCAGATTCTCCACTGATCGCTGCGTCTCTACATCAAAACTGCGGATGGAATCTACTTCATCTCCCCACAGCTCAATCCGCACCGGCATTTCTTCCGTAAGCGGGAAAACATCCAGAATTCCTCCTCGGACCGCAAACTGTCCGGGGCCTTCAATCTGGCTCTCCCTTTCATAACCCATTGAAGCCAGTTCTTCCTGCAAAACAGAAAAATCCAGTGTCTGACCATTCTGGAGAAAAATCCTCCTCGCCCTCACCTCTTCCGGCGCCGGCAGTCCATCCAGGAATGCCTCCATGGTCGTAATCACAGAGACAGATTGCCCCTCTGCTTTCTCAAGCAGTGCTCTCAATACATTCATCCTCTGTCCCGTCAGATACTTTCCCTTTATATCAGCATAATAGAAAAGAAGATCTCTGGCGGGATACGTGTATACATCTTCTGTAAGAAACCGGTATTCTTCATATGCTCTCTTAGCCTTTTCTTCACTGGAAAAAACCAGGACCCTGTATTCGCACCCGTCTCCCAATGCATACATAAGATGCGTCTTCTGGGAATTCACACACCCCGCAAGCTGGATAACACCTTCTTTGCTCTTCCGGTTTTTTAAGATTTCCTGATAATCTGCCAGCTCTGAGAGCGGCGCAAGTAAAGCCTGCATTCCCGTCATCCTTTCCTTTGATCTTAATCTTTCTTTTTCCGGTTATATCTGCTCATCGCGCCGCCAATATCTCCTGACAGGATCATTTCCACGGCATTTGCTGCTTCCTCATATCCTTCTTCCATAAGTTCTCTCTCCGCTTTCGAGAAATGTCCAAGCACATAATCAGCCAGATCATATCCTTTCGGTTTCTCACCGACGCCGATCTTGATTCTCGGAAAAGTCTGTGTTCCGAGATTTGCGATAATGTTTTTAATCCCGTTATGTCCTCCTGCGCTCCCTTTCTCCCGGATACGAAGCTGCCCTACATCCAGACTGATATCATCATAAATCACCAGCAGCTCAAGCTCAGGATCCACTTTATAATAATCCACAATACTTCGAATACTCTCTCCGCTGAGATTCATAAATGTCTGAGGCTTTGCAAGGATTACCTTCTGGCCTGCAATGACACCTTTTCCAACCAGCGCCTTATGTTTTTTTGAATCTACTGATATATTGTATTTTTCTGAAAGCCTGTCTATTACATCAAACCCCACGTTATGTCGGGTTCCCTCATACTGCGCCGAGGGATTCCCCAGTCCTGCTATGATAAACATATTTTTTCTCCTGCATCTTATTATTTCTTTTCTGCGCCTGTCAGACAGGCCCAGAGCTTTTTATCTTTTCCGCCCGCTCCAGTGTCAATATTCATAAAAGCGGCATGCGTTCACAGTATACCGCATGATTTCACGATTTACAAGAATCATAAAATGAATATTTTCCCACATATGGCATACAATTATAAAAAAAGAAAACACCTGACCGGTGTCTATTCCGAAATATATGGGAGGTAACTCAATGGGTTCCAGAACAAAGATCGTCGTTCTGCATATGAAGGAAATTATTTATACTGCAATATTTGCCGCGCTGGGAATTCTTCTGATCATCCTGCTGGTCATCATGTTCCGCCCCGGGGGATCCGGACAGAAAAACAGTGAACGGCAATATACTCCCGGCACATATACCTCTTCTCTTATGCTGAATAACACAAATCTGGAAGTAGAGGTATCCGTAGACGAAAACAGAATCAGCTCTATACGTTTTTCCAACCTGGATGACAGTGTTCAGGCCATGTTTCCTCTGCTCCAGCCTGCCATCGAAGATATCGCTGAACAGGTATACGAAACCCAGTCACTAGAGGACATTACTTTGTCAGATGAAACCCCATATACTTCCCAGGTTATTCTGGACGCCATCAGGGAAGCTGTCAATAAAGCCGCAGTCAGATAATAACTGCGGCTTTTCGTTCCGTACTTTATTGTACTGCACTTCATTCTTCTCTGATCCCTTTTCTTCTCCGTCTATCCTTCCACGATCAGATATGTTCCATCCGGAATCGGGAATACTTCCAGCGCTTCTTCCAGCTCATCGTCTGACATTCCTTCTACATCGGTCCCGTTCTCTTCAAAATATTCCCTCACTTCCCTGAGCGAATGAACAACAACCGCCATACAGTCTTCCAGAAAAGCCTCCGCTTCCTCCCTGTTTTCCGCTACCGGCTCGTCAAAAAGTTTCCCCTGATCCTTGAGAAAGGTATTCAGGCACTCTTCACTGAACTCTCCCATCATCTTTCCTCCTGTCCTTCCGCAATCCTCACGATTTCTGATGCAGAATCTACAATATGACCGGCTCCGGCCTTTTCCAGAATATCCCTCTCCCGAAACCCCCAGGTCACAAGTATCGTTGACATTTCCGCCGCTTTTCCAGTCGCCGCATCCACATCAGAGTCGCCGATATAAAGAGTTTCTGACGGACTGACTCCAAAAGAATCCGCTATCATGAGCGCAGCAGTCGGATCCGGCTTGCGCGGCACACCATCCTTCTGCCCCTGTACCCGGTCAAATATCCCCTCGCCGAAAACAGATGAAACAACATGCACAGCCTGCCGATCCGGTTTATTAGACAATACTGCAAGTTTCATTCCATCCTCTTTCAATTTCTTCAACATTTCAGGGACTCCGCTGTAAGGCACTACATGATAGGTACAATTCTCATCGAAAATGCGCAGATACGTTTCCAGTGCCTGTTCGAACTTCTCAAGCTTCAGATCCCCTCCTGCCTTCAACGCCTTTTCAATAAGCACTTTGGATCCGTTTCCCACAAACATTCTGCACTGTTCTGAAGTAATCGGAGGCATCCCGATTGCCTTCATCGTCTTATTGACCGATAAGGTCAGGGAATCCAACGTACTTGTCAACGTTCCGTCCAGATCAAATATACAAGCCTTATACATGGTATCCTCCACTCTTTTCTTATTGCAAATTCTGCCTGTTTTTATTCCTTCTCTATAATAGTATGAAGACCGGGAAATTTCAATCCCTTTTAGCAAGAGATCAAAATCCCGGTCATAAGAACGTTATTGTAGATTCATCCTCAGATTTTCTCCGTTATGGCTGGATGTCGAGACACGTCTGAACCGCAATGTCAGGACATTTTACACATCAATTTCCCAGGAGATACTGCCTCATTGTCTTCAGCGCATTTTTTTCAAGGCGGCTGACCTGAGCCTGAGAGATTCCGATCTGATCCGCTACCTCCATCTGGGTTTTTCCCTCGAAAAATCTAAGTCGTATAATATACCGTTCTCTCTCGTTGAGACGCTCCATTGCCGCCTCCAGCGAAAGCTCTTCCACCCAGTTTTCCTCTCTGTTCTTTTTATCACTGACCTGATCCATAACATAAAGGGTATCTCCCCCATCGCTGTAGACCGGCTCATGAAGACTCATAGGAGACTGTATGGCATCCAGAGCAAATACAACATCCTCCTTGGCTATCCCAATCTCATCCGCAATCTCCTGCACCGTAGGTTCTTTCATATACTGCCTGATATATCCCTCTTTTGCATAGATTGCTTTATAAGCTGTATCGCGCAGGGAACGGCTTACACGAATCGAACTGTTATCCCGAAGATATCTCCGAATCTCCCCGATGATCATCGGAACAGCATAAGTAGAAAATCTCACCATTCTTGAAGGATCAAAATTATCCACGGCCTTCATCAGTCCGACACATCCGATCTGAAACAGATCATCTGCATTTTCGCTGCTTCCGTCAAAGCGCTTGATCACACTTAGCACAAGTCTGAGATTTCCTTTGATATATGTTTCCCGTGCTTCTTCATCACCTTCCCGGATCCTTCGGAGCAGTTCCTCCTTTTCTTCTTCTTTCAGCAGAGGCAGTTTTGACGTGTTTACCCCGCATAGTTCAACCTTGTTCATTATCATTGTAAGAATCCTCCTAAAGCCGTTTTCTATTTAGAATGATTCTCACTCTGACGGGAAGATATTCGATATCAGCGGAAATTTAATAAACTTTTGGTCCTTGACAACCGGAGCTTACGTCTCTGTTTCTGCCGGTATATTTCCACAGCACATGCTATTCGTCCCATTTATCTGCCAGATTATTGATCTGACTCTCAAATTTAGCCTTATCTTTATTAGACAGCCCCTCGTTTCTGTAAATAATATCAAGCAGCCTCTTTCCCGCAGCAACAAGACGGTCGAAAGCCGTATCCGCTTTTCTCTGCGCCGCTTTCTTCGCTTTGACAGGGATCCTGACTCCTTCATTAATAATTTCATTTGTCAGCAGATCTGCCTCGCAGCACGGGAACGGCGCCCATGTGCGATATCCGAATTTTTCCTCTATTGTTCCGGCAAATTCTTCCGTAACCGTATCCTCACCATGCACGACAAATACCCTCTCTATGGGAGTTCGAAAAGCGCCGATCCACCTGAGCAGTCCATTCATATCCGCATGACCGCTGACTCCATGAAGACTTTCTATCCTGGCATGAACTTCAATTGGCTCCCCAAACAGCTTGACATTCTTCTCTCCTTCGAGAAGTCTTCTGCCCAGGGTACCGGCAGCCTGATAACCGACAAAAAGAATCGTACACTCCGGCCGCCACAGATTATGTTTCAGATGATGACGGATCCTTCCCGCGTCGCACATGCCTGAAGCTGAGATGATAACCTTGGGCTTTTCAATAAAATTGATCATTTTTGAGTCGTCACTGGTAGTAGATGTATGAAGTCCCGGGAAAACAAGCGGATTCACCCCTGATTTCACGAGAGCCATTGCCTCCTCATCAAAACAGTCTCTCATATTCATGGTAAAAACTTTCGTCGCTTCAATAGCAAGAGGACTATCCAGATACACATCAAAATCCGGATATTCTTTCAGAAGATTCTTTTCTTTAATCTCGCGGATAAAATACAGAACTTCTTGCGTTCTGCCTACTGCAAAGGAGGGAATCACCACATTTCCTCCTCTGTCAAATGTCTCCTTGAGGATCCTTGTAAATTCTCCGATAAAATCAGGCTTTTCCTGCGAATGCACCCGATTGCCATAAGTAGATTCTACAACGACATAATCCGCCGCGGCTGTATAAGTGGGATCCTTGATGATCGGCTGATCTGTATTTCCCACATCACCGGAAAAAACAATCTTTTTCGTCACATTCTTTTCAGTCGACCAAACTTCTATACTGGCCGATCCCAAAAGATGCCCCACATCAGTAAACCGGATTTCCACACCATCGCAGATCCGAATCCGTTCACCATACTGGCAGGGAACAATCTTTTCGATTGCGTCCAGGGCATCCTGCATCACATAGATCGGTTCATATTCCGGCTTGCCGGCTCTTTTTCCTTTTCTGTTTCTCCATTCCGCCTCGAATTCCTGGATATGGGCACTGTCGCGGAGCATGATATTACACAAATCTGCTGTGGCAAACGTGGTAAAAATCTGGCCTTTAAACCCTTCCTTTACGAGCCTTGGCAGCATTCCCGAGTGGTCAATGTGAGCATGCGTCAGAAATACATAATCCACATCCACAGCCGGAATCGGAAGTCCCGGATTCTCATATAGATCCGGCCCCTGTTCCATTCCATAATCAACAAGGATATTTTTCCCTGCTGTCTGTAGAAAATGACAGCTTCCCGTAACTTCATGGGCTGCACCGATAAATGTTAGTTTCATAAGTCTGTCACCCCTGCTTTCGCTTTTCTTTTATTGTATCATTTTCAGACAGTTCTTACACCCGTTTTTTCTCAGGAAGCCACTCATTTTCATACAGAATTACTGTTCATAGCGGATCATTTCCCGCTTCAGTCTCTGCATGATCTTCTTTTCCAGACGGGAGATATAAGACTGGGAAATTCCAAGGATATCTGCCACCTCTTTCTGAGTCTTTTCTTTTCCCTCAGGATCATCCAGACCAAAACGCATCCGTACAATCAGCATCTCACGGCTGGATAATTTTCCCAGGGCGCGTATGAGCATCTTTCGTTCCGCTTCATTTTCCAGATCTTTGTAAATCGTGTCCTCCTCAGTGCCTAAGATATCAGACAAAAGCAACTCATTTCCATCCCAGTCCACATTAAGAGGTTCGTCGATTGATACCTCCATCTTCGTCTTACTGTTACGCCTCAGATACATAAGTATTTCATTCTCTATACATCTGGATGCATAAGTGGCAAGTTTTATCTTCTTATGTGGATTGAATGTATTGATCGCCTTGATCAGTCCGATGGTTCCGATAGAAATCAGGTCTTCCACTCCCACACCGGTATTATCAAATTTCTTTGCTATATATACAACCAGACGAAGATTATGCTCGATCAATGTCTTTTTTGCTTCATTATCTGTTTCTGTCCCCAGTCTCTGTATTACTTCCGTCTCCCTAGCCCCTTCCAGCGGAGGCGGAAGCACATCCGTTCCTCCGATATAGTGAATTTCTTTCTTTCCTCCAAATATCAGACTTCTGATATCCGGTACGATCCGTAGCCTGATCTGCTGCGGCACTGCTGCTTTTACAATCATCCTGTTCTCCTTCCGGTTTCTTTATTGTTTTAGTGTATCAGGATTGAAAATCAGCTGATACTCCCCATTTTCTGTCAGCTTCATCTGACTGACCCCGAGCAGGGGCCTCTCGATCCAGCGGTCCTCATCGGCATGAATACACATTCTTTCTATCCGGAAAACCTGCATGATTCCTTCTGATCCTATACAGCGATATGGGATATAGCGGATAGATTTCTGTTCCGGCATCTTCTGATAAAGTGCAGGGTCAAGAATGCTGACTGGCGCTGCACTGACCGGATCTTCCAGCATATTGCCCGTATCTTTCAAAGCTTTTACCTGGATTTTCTCCCCTCCGGCATACAGTGTTACATCGATTAGTTTCTGCCTGTCCGCCGCTACCCGGCTCACCAGCTGCCAAATCTTCTGACAGATCAGCCCGGATACTGCAGCCGCAGTAAAAAAAATACTGACCGTACGGATGTACGGCCGGAATGCCGACATGATTCCCCCCGCAAAAAGGGCGGAGAGATATAGCAGAACATATGCTTTAACAAATGTTCCCGGCTTTTTTAACCCTAATCCTGCTGTTAACATCAGGCTGTTTATAAAGACATGATAAAAGACCAGCTTTATAACGGCAGGCAGCGGAATTGCCACGGTAAGACAGGTAAGCACACTTCCAAGAGCGCCTCCCAGGATCATCCTTCCATACTTCTGTCCGCAATTTAAGATTCGATTTACCGACAGAAGGAGCAGACTGTCCATCATAAAATTTTCCAGAAAAAACAGATCTATGTACAGTTCATAATACATGCCTCACCTTCTTTCTCCTTTGTACCACTGCAAATATATTATATAGAACCCCTTGTTTGAAATTTGTCAGATACTGACATAAGAGACAAAATGTTTTCGACATGACAAGAAAAAAGAATTGAAAAAAAGAGGAGAGCGATCTTGCTCTCCTCTTATAGTCACATCACTTATCTTTTAAAGAAATCCGGTATTTTAATCTGCTGCTCTTTCACATGACCGGTAGATGTTCTCGGCTGAAGAGTCGGCATCGTACCTCCCTGTGTTCTTGCTGCACCTGTTCTTGACTCATTATCAAGTCTGTTTCTTACCGGTGATTCTCCGGACGGAAGGACTGATCCGACTTTCTGCTGTCCCTCCAGTCTTGCCTTCAGTTTTGAAGCGCTTCCGCCTACGTTATGTAAGCCTGTCGCAATAACAGTAATTGTACATTCATCAGACTTCGTATCATCGTACATAGCACCGAAGATAATACTTGCGCCTTCGCCTGCAAGCTCCTGAACATAGTCAGCTGCATCAGAAGCATCCATAAGTGTAATATCACCAGACACATTGACAATGACATTGGAAGCTCCCTGAATCGTAGTCTCAAGCAGCGGGCTGGCAACAGCCTCTTTGGTAGCCTCGAGAGCCTTGTCGTCTCCACGGCCGGATCCGATTCCAATGTGAGCAATACCCTTGTCCTTCATAACAGTCTGGATATCTGCAAAGTCCAGATTGATCAGTGACGGAACATTGATCAGGTCTGTAATACCCTGGATACCCTGCTGGAGAACTTCATCCGCTTTCTTCAGCGCCTCCGGCATAGTTGTGCGTCTGTCAACAACTTCCAGAAGCTTGTCATTCGGAATAACGATGATCGTGTCCACATTTTCCTTCAGTTTGTCGATACCCGTAAGGGCATTCTGCATTCTCGTCTTGGATTCAAAACGGAAAGGCTTCGTCACAACACCAACCGTAAGAGCTCCCTGCTCCTTTGCGATACGTGCAATAACAGGCGCAGCACCTGTTCCTGTTCCGCCGCCCATACCACAAGTTACAAATACCATGTCCGCACCTTTCAGTGCCGCTGAAATCTCTTCTGAACTTTCCTCAGCTGCTTTCTCTCCTACTTCCGGCTGAGCACCGGCACCAAGACCTTTGGTAAGTTTCTCGCCGATCTGCATCAGAGTCGGCGCTTTACACAGCTGCAGTGCCTGCTTATCTGTATTCACTGCGATAAATTCCACACCCGCAATCTGTTCATCAATCATTCGGTTTACAGCGTTATTTCCGCCTCCGCCGACTCCGACAACAATTATTCTTGCGGCCGCTTCTGATTCGTTGGTTTTAATTTCTAACAAGAGTATTTCCTCCTTTGTCGTCTTATTAATTTCTTATACATCCCTTTTAGATTGAACGCTATAATTCAATAAGTATATAATAAAGTCTTTTTGGCAAATAATCAATAGATTTTTTCTGTTTTTACAAACAATTTATAACTGTTTATCCCTCATCAGGCACAAATCTGATCGAAGAGGCGGTTGAATCATAGTTCTCCAGATGAAGCGTCCCCGATGCATCAGGATAACGCTCCAGCAGAGATTCCAGAATCGGCTCGATCTGCGCCACCCGTTCCTCGTAATCCGTATTACCCAAGAGAACTTTCACACTGCCGAAATAAACCTGAACACTTTCATCCTCGCATGACATGCGATCCGGCTTCAGTCCGAATTCTTTCAGATATCTGGAAGCCTCCACGATTCTGTCAAAAATACTGTCGTCTTCCACCGGCATAACTTTTCCGAGTTCAACCCCAGACGTATCAAATGAAAGTCCCTCAATATATGGGACCCCTTCAATCTGCCGGGTTGTTCTTATTGATGCAATCCCTTCACTGTCAAAATAGAGATATGCGTCGTCGTAGTCCACATAGCCCGCCAGTTCCTTTTCTGTAACATCCACCCGTACGGTCCATGGATTTTTCAGTGATACTTTTATATCTTCCACTCCGGAAGGCAGTTCCGGATCCAGGAAATCATATTTCAGCAGGATATACAGAGAATTCACTGAAAGACGGTCATTCTGAATCCAGGTAGTGATCGTTGTGTCGCCATAGTAATCATTTCCTTCAACTTCAAAGTTTCTTGCCTGGAACAAATAGACAACCGTAATTCCTGCCAGAATCAGGATCCCCAAAACCCCAAGAACGATCCTCAGACCTTTTTTCTTTCGTTTCTTTGCTTTTTTCATCAGATCAACTCCTCACGCCCTATTCTATCAGATTGGATACGCTCAGTACAAGCCCCATTTCCAGCAGCAGAAAGACAACCGATGTTCCGCCGTAACTAATAAAAGGAAGGGTGATCCCCGTATTTGGAATCGTATTCGTCACCACGGCAATATTCAGGATGACTTGTATCATCATGTGAGCAAGAGCCCCTGCTGCGATCAGCGCGCCAAGCAGATCTCTGGCCCGTGTTGCAATGACAAAGAAACGCCAGATCAGGATCAGGAACAGCAGAATAATAGTTGAGGCTCCCACCAGCCCCAGTTCCTCACAAATGATAGAAAATATCATATCATTCTGAGCCTCCGGCAGAAATCCCAGCTTCTGAACACTCTCTCCCAGGCCCCTCCCGAAGAGTCCGCCACTTCCAATGGCATAAAGCCCCTGCAGTGTCTGATATCCTTTTTCATATTTTTCCGGATTCCGCCAGACCGCCAGCCTTTCCAGCCTGTAGCTTTCCAACGCAAGAAAAATGGCAAGAAAAGCAACAGCGGCAGCTCCCATCCAGACAAACTGAGAATATTTAGGGCTTGCAGCAAAAATAAGCACAGCCGCTATTCCAAGGATGATCACAGCTGTACTCAGATTGCTGGCTCCTACCAGAGCCACAACCGGGACCACCGGCAACATCATTTTTACAAGTGTCCGGAATTTTCCCATCTGCTTCACATTTCTGCTTACAAGCCAGGCAAGGAAAAAAATAACCGCAACTTTTGCATACTCAGACGGCTGAAACGAAAACGGGCCCAAAGAAAGCCATCTTCTGGACCCGTTATATTCATCTCCAAAAAGCATGACTGCAACAGACAGTACAAGCGCGCCAATATAGGCGGGAACAGCCAGCGGGATCCATCTGTGATAGTCAATCCTCGCCACCACAGCCATGCCTGCCAGACCAAGCGCCGTTGCAAATCCCTGCTTTTTTAAATAATAAAGGGAATCATGGAACTTCACTCTTCCGTTGTACGCACTGGTGCTGTAGAGTACAACCAGTCCGATGCCTACAAGGATCAGAACTGTAACCAGCAGCGTATCGTCAAATGTTCTCTTCTTCCCGGAACGCTTCAATACACATTCACTCCCTATAACAGGTTTACAAGCTCTTTGAATTTATCTCCACGTTCTTCATAATTTTTAAACATTCCCCAGCTGGCGCAGGCTGGTGACAAAAGAACTGCATCTCCTGGCCGGGCGTATTTCACACAGTCATCAAATGCTTCCTCGAAAGTATCCGCCATCACGATATCATGGAATCCATGTTTTCTCGCCGTCTCTGCAATCTTCTCCCGGGTAGCTCCCAGCAGAACCAGTTTCGTTACTTTACCGTCAAATGCTTCGATCCACTCGTCGTAGGAGGATTCCTTGTCATATCCCCCGCCGATCAGAACAGTGGGCCGGTTCATCGCCCGTATTCCGCGTATCGCCGCATCCGGATTGGTTCCTTTTGAATCATTATAATATGCAACTCCATTTTTCTCGGCCACAAATTCAATCCGGTGCTCCACACCTTTAAACGTTTTGACTGTATCCCGGATTATGTTAACAGGCACTCCATAAGCAGAAGCCATTGCCGCAGCAGCCATCACATTTTCATAATTATGAGTGCCAAGAATCTGAAGCTCATCTGTAGAACAAATTGTGTACTTTTCTCCCAAATCACACACAATATTTCCATCTTCCAGATAAACTCCTCTTTCCAGTTTACGCTGGCTGCTGAAATATAGAACCTGTGCCTTTACATTCTCCGCAAATTTTCTCAGAACGTCATCCTCATAATTCAGGACGCAGGTGTCCTCTTCTGTCTGATTTTCAGCAATCCTTTCTTTTGCAGCGATATAAGCCTCCATCGTGTGATGTCGGTTCAGATGATCTGGCGTGATATTCAGAATCGCACTCACCTTCGGACGGAATTCATGAATCGTCTCCAGCTGGAAACTGCTGACCTCCGCTACGATCACTGAATCTTCTCTCGTCTCCTGTACAATGCCCGTGTAAGGAGTACCGATATTTCCCACCACAAAGGTACTCTCTTTGTAGTTCTTCATAATTTCTCCCAGAAGTGTGGTGGTCGTAGTCTTGCCGTTTGTACCCGTAATGGCCAGTACATCTCCCTTTCCGAAGGCATAAGCAAGTTCGATCTCGCCCCAGACAGGAATTCCAAGTTCTCTCATATGTTCTACAATAGGAAGGTCCGTAGGAACCCCCGGACTCATAACTGTAAGAGCAATCCCTTTCAGCAGCGCATCCTCCTGTTCCCCGTCCAGTCCGCCGAGAACAACCTCTACCCGACATTCCTTTCCGACTGTGATCCTGTTTCTTATTTCATCTGCATCCAGTTTTCCGTTTCCGTCATAGAGCACTACATCTGCACCTATCGAAAGAAGCAGACGACTCGCCGACTCACCGCTGAGTCCAGAACCAAATACAAGTACTTTTTTCTCTCTTATGTCCATTCTTTTATACCCCCATTAACGCAACAAGACAGAGAAGGGCTGTGATCACTGAAAACACTGTAACAACTCTTGTCTCCGACCATCCGCACAGTTCAAAATGGTGATGGATTGGAGCCATCTTGAAAATTCTCTTTCCGCCCGTCTTTTTAAAATAAGTAACCTGGATAATAACCGATGCCACTTCCACAAGGTAAATAAATCCGACAATAATAATGAACAGAGGCATCTGCATCATATATGCGGTTCCTGCCACAAATCCTCCAAGTGCCAGAGAACCTGTATCTCCCATGAAAACACTTGCCGGGTATACATTAAAGAGCAGGAAGCCAAGCAAAGCGCCGACAACCGCACATGTAACAGGCTCGATTCCGCTCCTGGTTCCAATTGCCACAACCGTAAAGAAGGTGGCTACAAGCACTGTTACACTGGATGCCAGGCCGTCCAGTCCATCCGTAAAGTTTGTCCCGTTAACAGTTCCAATAACAGCAAAAAACAGGACCGGAACAGCCAGCCAGCCAATATCCCAATAATAGCCGCCCGAAAACGGGACAAGCATGGTCAGCGGTATATCCGCGACCTCAACAATGTAATAAGCAAATATTGCCGTAACTACAATCTGAAGCGCCATCTTCTGCATCGGAAGCAGACCGTCGGACCGCTTCAGAACAACCTTCAGGTAATCATCCAGGAACCCGATCAGACCAAAAGCGACGGTCAGGAACAGGACCGGTATGATCTTTGGATAATCCTTCACATAAAACAGAGAAGTAATAATAACTGCGGCAAGAATAATAATGCCGCCCATTGTCGGTGTACCCGCCTTCTTCAGATGGGACTGCACACCGTCCACACGCTCTGTCTGCTTCATTTTCAGCTTTCTCAGGAAAGGAATGACAACCGGTCCCAGCACTACACTTACAGCAAATGCGATCAATACCGGAATCACTACATGACTGCTCATAAATCCACCTCTTCATCTCTTTTGTTTCACTCGGGAGGCCGATATCCTGCTTTTCCGTTCACTGAGAAAAAGTACCGGATTCCCCTCCCGGAACATCTTATACAGTATAACCCATCCCCTATTTTTTTTCAATCCCGAGATAAGGGAGAACATTATCGTAAATATCACGTAGAACAGGGGCAGCTATAGTTCCTCCATAATATATACCCTGAGGATTATGGATCACCACCAGCCCGATGATCTGAGGATCTTCCGCCGGAGCAAATCCAAGAAATGATGAGATATATCTGTTTGCACTTCGGGGAAGTGTCTGAGAAGTAGCTGTCTTTCCTCCGATGGAATAACCTTCAATATAGGCATTTTTTCCGGATCCTTCCGAAACCACGCTCTCCAGAAGCATGCGCATAGTTTCCGACGTTTTTTCAGATACGATGCCTTTCTTTGTTTCATACTGGAATTTTTCTATTTCAGTACCGTCCTCAGCAAGAACAGCCACGCCAAGATGAGGGGTAATCCTCGTCCCTCCGTTTATTATTGAACTGACAGTAGTCAGCAGCTGAACTGGCGTAATCTGAAAGGACTGCCCAAAGGAAATGGTTGCCAGTTCAACCGTACCGATATTCTCCTTTTTGTGCATGATTGTTCCTGCTTCTCCAGGCAGATCGATACCGGTCAGTGAAAACAGTCCAAACTGGTCAAAATAGTCATAAAAACGATCTGCCCCAAGCCGCAGACCGATATCAATAAACACCGGGTTGCAGGAATTCTGGATTCCCTGCACAAATGTCTCCGCCCCATGTCCCCCCACTTTGTGGCAACGTATTTTCCTGTCTTCTACGATTCGATATCCGGGACATACAAAAGTGTCATCCAGATCAACAACGCCTTCTTCCAGTGAAGCTGCCGCTGTAATAATCTTGAAGGTAGATCCGGGTTCATAGGTGTCGTTGATACATCCGTTTCTCCACATCTGGTTTAGTTCCTCCATCAATTCCTCCTCACTGAGAGAGTCTGCATCCACTCCGGTATTCAGATCATACGGCTCATTAAGATTAAACTCCGGAACATTTACCATGGCGTAGACTTCTCCATTCTGCGGATTCATGAGCATGATAGAAACACTGTCTGCCTGTTTTTCCGCCATAACCTTCCTGGCAGCCTGCTCGCAGTATAACTGAATATTGTAATCAAGGGAAACCTGAAGAGTCTCGCCTGCAACCGGCTCAATTCTGTCTTCTGCCACTCCTTCCAGCTCGATCCCCCTGGCATCTGTTACAGTCAAAATCGTCCCGTTCTGCCCCTTCAGATATTCCTCATACTTTACTTCCAGGCCAATAATTCCCTGATTATCTCCTCCTGTAAATCCAAGTACTCTTGAAGCCAGCTGGTCGTAGGGGTAATATCGTTTATAATCTTCATCCACCTTTACCCCTGCCATATCATAACTTCGAATCCGGTCACCGGTTTCTTTATCTACGTTCGTCCTGATTTTCTCCATAGATGAGACTTTTTCGACTCTTTTCCGCACATCTGCCTGGTCCATATCCAGTTCATCCGAAAGGATACGAATCACCTGTTCCGGATTTTCAATCTGACTGTGGATCACTGAAATCGTACATACGGTTCGGTTGGTCGCCAGAACAACTCCGTTCCGGTCCACGATTTCTCCTCTTGCAGCTTTGATTTCCCTTTCTCTCTCATGGAGATCCTGCGCAAGCTGCTGGTAGTAATCCGCCTCAAAGATCATCAGATAGACAAGCCTTCCTATCAACCCCAGGATGATCAGGACAGCGCAGAGAAATACAATCAGTATTTTCTTCTTATTATAAGTTTTATTTTTCATTATAATAAACAACCCCGCAGAAGATGTTTTTACAACTTATTACAACTTCTGCGGGGTTATTCCTGTTTTCTTATTCTATATTATCTCCGGTTGCCCAATCGTCAAGATCTGGATCGTAACTGTCATCGATATATTCACCTGCAGGATTATCATATGTATCCTCATACTCTTCATCATAATCCGAATACTCAGTATCACCAAGATCCTGTCCGCCGCCGGATGAATCTGCTGATCCTTCCGATATGGTTGTTATATCCATATACGGGAAAGCTTCCGTCATTATATTATTTGCAAGCTCAAGCACAAGAGCACTGTTGGCCTGTGATTCCACATTCGGCTCGTCGATCACCACGTAAATCAGAACCTCCGGATTTTCCTGTGGTGCATAGCCAATGTAAGACAGAAGGTATTTTCCGTTTCCTCTGGGCAGCTTCTCTGCGGTCCCTGTCTTTCCGCCGAGGTCATATCCTTCCACAGCCGCTTTCTTTCCTGTACCATATCCCATAACAGCCTTCAGATATTCTTTGACCTGAGCAGATGTTTCTGAGGATACCGTCTTTCTCAGAAGGACAGGATCCTTTGTCTCTATTACGTTACCGTCCTCATCCTGGATCTGTTTTACTACGTGAGGTTCGTAATAATATCCGCCATTGATCAGAGAGGAAAATGCTGCGACCATCTGTGTCATCGTCACATTAAAACTCTGTCCAAAGGAATTCGTTGCAAGATCAGTGGCTGTCATCTTATCCGCTGTATAAAGCAGAGCAGATGTTGCCGCTTCCGCCGGAAGATCAATACCTGTATATTCTCCAAAGCCAAAAATATGCTGATACCGGACAAAATTGTCAATTCCGATTTTTTCGGACATTTCCATCAGAGCTACATTACAGGAATAAGCAAGAGCATCCTGAACTGTCTCTGTACCATGACCGGATCTCAGATGACATCCAATATCATAGCCGCCCACACGAAGAGAACCAGAGCAGTAAAAAGTCTCGTCGCCGGTCAGTGTTCCTGTCTCAAGCCCCGCCGCTATGGTAAACGGTTTGAAAGTCGATCCCGGCTCATATGCATCACTGACGCAGAAATTTCTCCACAGCTCACTCATGGCATTCATCTGGTCTTCTTCTGGCATTGCTTTCCACTCTTCATCGGAATAAAGGACAGAGAGATCTCTGGGATTATTCAGATCAAAGTTCGGATAGGACGCTTCTGCCAGAATCTCCCCTGTATTGGGATTCATGATTATTACCGCAGTATTTTTGCTTCCAGGTTCCCCTTCTCTTGCTTCTCCTGCATGTGCCTCATTAAATTCAAGAATACATTTCTCTACAATGCTCTGAAGCGTCACATCAATTGTTGACACCACCGTATTCCCATTTCTGGCCGCCTTAACGGTTCGTTCAATATTGGAATTATCATCAAAATATCCATATTCCCTTCCATCTGTTCCATTCAAAACATCGTTATATGCATTCTCGATTCCAATTGCTCCAACATTTCCTGAATATGTGAACCCTATCACGTCGCTCGCCAGGCTGTTGTATGGATATGTCCTGATGTAATCTTCCTCCAGCCACACTCCCTGTACATTCGGATAATTCTCACTATCCTCATCAATTTCCATAAACCGGCTTGCCGTTGCATAATCCACATCGCGATCCAGTATTACATAACGGCTGTTCGGTTTTTCTTTCACAGCTTCATCAATAACATCTCCGGATATTCCAAAACATTCTTCAACTGCCTCCTTAGTTGGTTCCAGATAAGAATCTTTTTCTGTTATTGCAACTACATCCAGGATCACATTATAGACACGCTCGCTGGTAGCCAGCTTAGTTCCGTTTCTGTCTACAATATCTCCCCTTTTATAAGGGATCGTCCTGCTGCTGTAGTTCTGCTGATCAAGTACAATCTTTGTGTATCTGCTGCCGCTTGTAATATCAATATAAGCGATTCTCCCGATAAGAATGGCAAAAGCCAGTAAAACTGCGATAAACAGCATTACCAGCTTTCGCTGCATTCTCAGCGGGAACCTTTTCGTAAGAAATTCAAATCTGTTTCTTTTCTTTCTTCCTGCCATATTTTCTGTTCCTTTTTTACAATAACTGTTTTCATTCATTCCATCCCGAATCCGATCTGCGGGAATTTACAGTTTCTGTCTAATTTGAAACTTCCTTTGACTGCGCCAGCACGCCATCTTCCGGAATATCATAATACTGTCTTACATAGTCGCTGGTAGGACTGTTATATTCGATAACAGTTCCTTCCGCTTCATAGACCAGTCCCATCTCACCCATAGCACGTGTACGCACCTCTTCCAGATTTACAGAATCCAGTGCAGCATTATATTCTGTATTATTGACTTCTTTCAAATCCGCAAGTTTTTGCTGGAGTGATGTAATATTCTCCGAACGATTTACAACTTCTGACTGAAGATGTAGATACAATACGCATACTGCTACAGCAAAGACAGCTGCGGCAGTAAGGAATACAGCATATGCAGGACTGATATTCATGGCACGGTTTCTGTTTCTTCGAACCTGACTGCTTGTCCGTCTTGTCCGCTCAGGATGAACCTCCGTTCTCCGCTGAGGCGGTACGGCTGTGCGCCTCTGAGGCCGCGCTTCTGCCTGGCGGACAGCACTGCCGTATACATAATCTTCTCTCCGGCCCGCACCTGATGTAGTTCTTCGTCTGTAATTCATAGATGACCTTCTGTCTGCCATAATGCAAAAGCTCCTTTCCAATCTGGCCCGCCGGGGCTCTCCCCTTCCCCGCGGGCCTCTCCTGCTTCACACACAGTCAGATTCTCAGATTGTATTACAGCCTGTTCTGACTATGTATGAAATATGACTTGAAATACTCCCTTTCTCATGAACGTTCAAAAATTCTGAGTTTTGCGCTCTTTGAACGTGGATTTGCCTCTATCTCTTCCTCTGATGGAAGGATCGGCTTTCTTGTGATTACTTTCCCTTTTGATACTTTTCCGCACACACATACAGGAAAATAACTCGGACAGGTACATGGATTCTCGTTTTTCCGGAATGCACTCTTTACAATCCTGTCCTCCAGCGAATGAAATGTAATAACACAAATGCGGCCGCCCGGATTCAGCATATCAATCATGTCATCCAGGGAATCTCTCAGCACGTCAAGCTCATGATTTAATTCAATCCGTATTGCCTGAAAGGTTCTCTTTGACGGATGTCCTGATGTCTTCTGAATCTTCATCGGAATCGCGTGTTTTATAATCTCATTCAGCTGCCCGGTTGTCTCGATCGGCTCTTTCTCGCGTGCCGCAACAATATGTTTTGCAATATTTTTGGCAAACCGATCTTCTCCGTAATCACGGATCACGCGATAAAGTTCTGCTTCGCTGTAACCATTGACAATATCCCTGGCCGTCATTTTCTGCCGCTGATCCATCCTCATATCAAGCGGCGCGTCCATCCGGTATGAAAAACCTCTTTCGGCTGTATCAAGCTGATAAGAGGATACACCCAGATCCACCGTAATACCGTCAACTCTGTCAACACCGATCTCATGGAGCCTTGGCTTCATATCACAGTAATTGCTCCGTATTATTGTGACCTTCTCCCCGAAGCCTTCCAGATGCTTTCCCGCCGCTTCAATAGCGTCGGCATCCTGATCTATACCTATTAATCTCCCCTTTTCGTTCAGCCGGCTGCAGACTTCATAAGCATGTCCTCCCCCGCCAAGGGTAGCGTCCACATAAATGCCATCCGGCCTGACGTTAAGCCCGTCCACCGTCTCATACAGCAGAACGGAAATGTGCGAGAATGCCATAACTTCCTCCTTCTTAGATTCTGATACCTATTGCTTCCATTCTTTCCGCAATTGCATCCAGATCTTCTTCGCTGACCTGGCTTCTCTCCTCCCAGAGAGCTTTATCCCAGATTTCAACACGATCCTGGACTCCCACCAGGACTACGTCTTTCTCCAGATGTGCTGCCTTACGAAGAGACGGCGGGACAAGAACTCTCCCCTGCTTGTCAAAACTGCCCTCTGACGCACTTCCAAAAAAATAACGTTTAAAAATTCTGGCATCCTTGTTCATCCGTGGTAAGGTTTCAAGTTCAGCGACGAATTTGTTCCATTCTTCCTGAGAGTAGACAAAAAGACATCCTTCCAGCCCGTTACATATCACGAAACTGTCTCCCAGATCATCTCTCAGTTTAGCCGGGATGATCAGTCTGCCCTTTTCATCTATACTGTGATTAAACTCTCCTAAAAGCATCCGGAACCCTTTCTCTTAATGTGAGCCTCCACATCGCTCCCCACTTTGTACCACTGTCCACCACTTCTCACCACTTGACTCCATTGTAAACCACACGTCCCCCTTTTTCAACCCCTTTTTTTGCTTTTTAGAGTTCCAAAAACTTTCATATTTTCCGTTGGAAACCGTTTTGAACGGAATAAAACAAAAGATGTGGGGTACAGCCTCCCGGCTGTACCCCACATCTGGTGATAATAATAAGTATTCTGTTATCTTATCTTTATTCCGACTGATTCATGCTGTTCAGATAATCCGTCACTGCACTGTAATTCACTTCCGCAACTACTCTTTGTCTATTAGACTCATGAATATCATATGCAGAATAAGCTACCCATGCAACAAACGCAACCGCTATCACGGAAACGACCGTACGTCGAACATACTTCAACGTTCTCTGCTTCCGCATGTTCTGTTTTCGATTTGCTTTTTCTTTTTTATAGCGGTCAACCTTTTCCTGACTCATGTTACTCGCTCCTTTCAACACGCTAGTGACAGTTTAACACATCCCCGAGGCAGTTGACAAGGTTTTCTTTCCAGATCAGGATTACAATACTACTATAACACCGCCATCACTGGCATACATAGTACTGATTCCTGCTGTATCGATGATAAAGCTTGATTTTACCGGCAGACGTTCAAGAAGCATCCTCTCCACCGTTTTCGCCCGTTCCGGACAGTTACAGTGAGAAATAGCAAGAATCTTGTTTTCAACCCCCTTTGCTTCCTGTGCGATTCTATCTACCATTTTCGCAAGCGCCTTTTTCATTCCTCTCGCCTGCCCCAGCTGACAGATTGTTCCCTGAGGAGTAGAACCGAGAACCGGTTTTATATTTAAGGCGCTTGCCACAAATGATTTTATTCCTGTCAATCGGCCGTTTTTACGAAGGACATCCAGATTTTCCAGAACAAAATATGTGTGCTGCTCTTCTATATAATTCTCCACGCAGCGTACAACCTCCTCGAAACTCATATGCTTTTCTTCACATTCTCTGATTTTGAGTGCAATCAATGTCTCCCCTACTGATGCTGACTTCGAATTAAAAACATGTATCTTCTTTTCCGGATTCTCTTCCCGGAACAGACGGCTGCCAAGCTCCGCACTGTTATAGGAACCACTCAATTCAGAAGAGAGGGTTACCGCATAAACCCGCTTCACATCACAGCTATAAAGGCTCATATATTCTTCAGGAGAAGGGCAGGAAGACCTGGGACATTCCTGACTCTCGGCCACTCTCTTCAAAAAATCCGCCTGATCAAACGTCTGGTCATCTACAATATTTACTCCGTTAACGAGCATGCTCAATGAAGCCGTAACAAATATCCCGCTTTCCTTCATCTCACGGGTAAGCTCCCCACAGCTGTCCACAACAATTTTATAATCCATAGATTCTCCTCCAGACCACGAAATGCATTTTGTATTCCCATAATATATGGTTTTTAATACCACATCTAAATATACCACAATTTTACATACATGTGAAGACTGAATTAGAACTGTTTTCTGTTGTGTTTTCTTTCTATAATTTCAGGTGCAGAACAGACAATAATAATGCCGGCAGCAACCAGAATACATCCAGTTGCTGCCAGCGTTTCTCTTTTTTCCTTATTATATTATAATCATGTGTTAACTCTGGTTTTCCTCTCCGTCAAGACGGATCCGCCTGGAAATGCCGAGTGCGATTCCCATCTCTGCAAGCAAAAACAGGATTGACGTCCCTCCGTAACTGATGAACGGAAGTGTGATTCCCGTTGTCGGAAGAAGTCCTGTAACAACTGCAATATTAAGAATAACCTGAAGAGCAATATGCGAAAAAATACCGGTTGCAATCAGCGATCCATACAGATCCGGAGCATTTCTGGCAATAAACATCAGTCTGTAAAGCATCAGACCAAACAAAAGCAGAATAACAAGTACGCCAAAAATTCCAAGCTCTTCGCAAATCACGACAAGGATCATATCATTCTGCGCCTCTGGAATAACCATTTTCTGTGTACTGTTTCCAAGTCCCTTTCCGAAAAAGCCCCCGGCGCCGATTGCGTACAGTCCCTGCATAAGCTGATAGCTCCCGTCCGAAGCTGTAGCCTCCGGATTCAGCCATGAAACAATCCTTCTCAGACGGAAGTTGCTCAGATTCTCCGTATCCGCAACCATCACTGCCAAAACAGCAATTGCAATAGCAAGTATGACGACTGCGGCCCCCAGGAACAGCATAAAAGGCTTAGTCTTCGGATGGTTCACAAAAATCAAGATGCATGTGATCGCCATAACGATGATCGCCGTACTCAGATTATCCGTCAGTATAAGCACCCCGCCCGCTGCAATTGCTCCAAAAAGAAATACCCTCGCAATTCCGGCAAGCGGATAGGCCCTTCTTCCCATCCGGCACAATTCATAAGAAATAAACAGTATGACTGCAATCTTCGTCACCTCAGCAGGCTGCAGTGTAAGATTTCCCGGCAGACGGATCCATCTTGCAGCGCCGTTAAATTCCGCTCCCAGCGGTGTCCGGACTAATGCCATCAGAACCAGAGATATGGCAAATATCTCAACAGCAAACGCTCCGTACAGGTGATAGTCGATTCTGGATATCAGAAACATAACCACAACACCCGCTGCTCCAATCAAAGCCTGCTTAGAAAAATAGTACATATCATTTTCCAGCTCAGTCTGAGCAGTATATGCGCTGGTACTGTATAGCATCACCAATCCGAAACAGAGAAGAAAAATAATAACAAAAAGCATATCATAATCAAAATACTGCGCCTTCTCAGACGGACGGCGTCTCAGTCTTATGATCAGTTCTGCAAGCGCAGATCTCTTCGGCGGTCTTGATCTCCGTCCTGTTTCTCTCTCGTAAGACGGTCTGGGTCTGTTCAGTGCCTCACGTCTCCGGTCGATCACTCCTTGGTAGCCTCCCCGTCCATGAGCCGGCTGTCTTCTGCTCTCTCTCACGCTCTGCCGCCCGGCACGGTATCTGTCATCTTCATGCTCCGGACGACGCATACCCCGGCCGCTTTGAATTCTGTTTTCCCGATCACGCCGTCTCACCGGACGAACCGTTCTGCTTCTCATACTGATCACCTTATCCGTAAATAATATATAAGGAACCAGTCTTCGGCCGAAGCCTGACCTGATTCCTTATTCACCGTCATATACTAATAGCACTTCTCTCCGCTTTCCTTGCAGAAAAGGGAACAAATTATCCAGATTATAGGCTGCCTATTAATAATTTTTCCAGCAGTCTTCTTGACGTTTGTATTATAGTCCACCGTTCCGTAAAATGCAAGAAGTTTTTGCAATGCTCTATTTCCCAGAATATTCATGATCCTGATTTTTAATGTCTTGTCAGGAATTCGCCGCCTGCCACTTTCCAGTACATTTTCTTCATTGTTCATCAGCTTTAAAAACAATGATTTTACTAATAAAATAATTCAGAATAATAACAATTATCTGCCCCACAGTCTTTGTTGCAATACTGTTGCATCCTAAAACCGTAATTCCAATGTAAAGTATGATTTCCTCCACAATTAATGTAAATACCCTCCCGCCAAAAAAGCTGACAACTTCTCTAAAAACACCTTTCAAACCATCAGCCGCATTATCAAAGACCCATATTCTGTTCGTTATATAAGCAAATACAACTGCAAGAATCCAGGAAAACAGATTAGCGATCAGCGGCTCCCATCCAAACACCCTTTCAAAAAGCGCATAGGAGCCTATACTTACCACAAAAGACAGACCGCCAAAAAAGAGATACAGCAAAATCTCTTTATACTTATTATATAATGGCTGAAAAACAGAAAAGATTTTTACATCCATTATGCGGTCAAATATATCCCTCTCCTTTTTTTTCATTATTTATTCTTCCTTTTTCTTTTTATTTCAACGCAATAGTATTATAGCAAAACAGTCACTGTTATTCCACCTCATTTTATCATCTCCAAAACTGCTCTTTCCGCATATTTCCTTAATATTGACTAATACTACATATTGCTATATAGTATAGTTGATTTATTACTGTTACAAGAGGGGGTTATAATGAAGAAAATTAAAACTTATCTGTTTCCTTCTATCGTTGCATTCATGGTCGCAATTACGATCTCATTGTCTGGATCTGTCTCGCAATATTCTTCTCTAAAACAAATGCTGCTTGCAGAAATAGACGGCGTCGGATTTGATGATCTTATTATTCTGATCGCGCTAATACTGTTTTTTTCCAAATCATGGACAGTATTCATGCAATCACGTCATTGGATAACAGATGTATTATCCGCCGTTTTTTCTATTTTTATGCTTATTGGCATCAGTTATTCAAAACTGGGAAACTGGGACTTTATATTTGCCAACGTCAGACAATGTATTGTTGCATTTATTGCCTTTTTGGGATATTTTATACTATTTGATGTATTTCTCAGCATTTTATACA
This sequence comes from uncultured Mediterraneibacter sp., assembly GCA_944381495.1. Classification (GTDB taxonomy): domain Bacteria; phylum Bacillota; class Clostridia; order Lachnospirales; family Lachnospiraceae; genus Mediterraneibacter. Next base: position 27,631 of record CALWLJ010000028.1, read on the forward strand.
AGCTTCTTGCTGAGAAACATCTGTTTAAGACGCTATCAAAATACAAATTTCCCGATACAATCGATAATCATTACTATCTTTTTGCATTTATTGTAATTGTACTATTTTGGTTGCCATATGTATTATTCCATCTTCCCGGATCTGTTCCTTACGATGGATATCGGCAAATCAATATGTTTTATAATATAGAGCCCCTGTCAAATCATCACCCGTGGGTTCTGACAGTCTTTTTCGGATTCCTGATGAATATCGGGAAAATAGTTTCCGATAATTTTGGGGTTTTACTTATTGTTTCAGTGATGTTCATTGTTGAGGCTTCCTGCTACGCGACAATATGCAGCAAAATAAAAAAATGGGGAGCGCCATTTTATTTTAATCTGTTAACACTCCTCTTTTTCGCAATACTTCCAGTTTTCGGTGCGTATTCGCAGATTGTAATGAAAGACGGTATATTCAGTGCATTGTTTGCTCTATTTTTTGTATTATATGTCGACCTATGCATATCCTACGTTAAAAAAGACGTGATCGAACACCCGGTTCAAAAATTTGCCGTACTGCTTATTATAGAATTACTAGTCTGCATTACAAGGAATAATGGAATATATATGATTATCCCAGCCAATATTCTATTGCTTTTTTTCACAATAAAAGGTCGAAAGAAATATGTAATATTGCTTACGCTCTGCCTTCTTTTATCCTATTATTGTATTGACTCCAGACTTGCCGCTGCTGTCGGAGTCGCCCCTGGTTCAGATAAGGAAATGCTGTCAATACCTTTCCAGCAGACTGCCAGATATCTGAAAGAGTATCCAGACGATGTTACAGAAAGTGAAGAAAAGGCCATTCGTGCAATTCTTGATTACGATAATCTTGCTCAGATATATGAGCCTGAAATTTCCGATCATGTAAAGGACACTTTTCGTAACAGCTCATCTAAAGAAGATCTGAGCAATTATTTTAAAGCCTGGTTCAGTATGTTTTGCAGGCATCCCGGCGTATATTTTGAGGCAACTTTTAACAACACATATGGATATTATTATCCTTTTCATAACTGTAATAAACTAGGGGCATATCAATTTTATATTCAAGGCCCTCCGCTGGCAACCGGGGATTTTGATATTCACTATGTGATCCCCGCAAATATCCGACAAATATGTGATACTTACGCAACAATTTGGCGTAATATTCCAGGACTTGCACAACTGGTAAATCCCGGATCGTATACCTGGGGGATTTTAATCCTTGGCGGCTATCTCATCTACCGTAAGCGAAGCAAAGGACTCCTTGTACTGGCTGCCCCTCTGCTAAACGTTGCTGTATGCATTGCTTCACCAGTAAACGGTTATCTGAGATACGCCATTCCGTTGATTGCATGTACACCGGTACTGATATACTGGTGTCTGAGATATGCAGAAACCAAAAAAGCCGTTCGCCATCTCGAACAGGCTGCAAAAGAAAAGGAGAATTAACTATGGATAAAGTAGCTGTTCTAATTCCATGCTATAATGAGGCAAAAACAATTCGCAAAGTCATTGAAGATTTTTCAAAAGTTATACCCGAAAAAGGCAGTGCCATATATGTCTATGACAATAATTCAACAGATGACACAGCCAAGATAGCTGCCGATGCCGGAGCAATCGTCCGTAAAGAATATCAGCAGGGAAAAGGGAACGTCATTCGCCGTATGTTTCGCGAAATTGATGCAGAGTGCTATATAATGGTTGATGGTGATGATACTTATCCAGCCGAATGCGCCCCCGAAATGATACAAAAAGTATTGGACCGTAAAGTTGACATGGTAGTAGGAGATCGATTATCATCTACCTATTTTACAGAAAATAAACGTCCATTCCACAATTTTGGCAACAGCCTGGTACGTAAAAGTATTAATGTCTTATTTAAAAGCGATATAAAAGATATTATGACAGGATATCGTGCTTTTAGTTACCAATTTGTTAAAAGCTTCCCTGTATTATCTCATGGATTTGAAATTGAAACAGAGATGAGTATTCATGCAATCGACAAAAATATGCTTTTGGATAATGTGATCATTGATTATCGCGACCGTCCGGAAGGAAGTGAATCCAAACTAAATACGTATTCAGATGGATTTAAGGTCCTAAGAACAATCCTGAAGCTGTTCAGAAATTATAAGCCATTAGCATTTTTTAATATATTTTCAGTTTTGTTGCTTATTCTTGCTTTTATATTTTTTATACCGATTTTAGTAACATTTATACAGACAGGTCTTGTACCTAACTTTCCAACCTTAATCGTCTGTGGATTTGCTGTTATGGCGGCAATACTTTCCTTCTTCTCCGGATTAATCTTACAGACAATGGTCCAGAAAAACCGACAGGATTTTGAGATGCAACTGATTCAAATAGAAGAAAGATATAAATCATTAGCAGATAAATAATATTTTTTACGGCTGAACTTCCAATTCATTATATGAGGTTTAGCCGTTTTCTTTTTCGAAATAATTGCAGTCAATCACATAATATAAAAAAGAACCAACAACGGATTGATCTCCGCCTGGTTCATCTGATATTTTTATGCTTCAAAAGTTGTTTTCTATTTCAAAAGTCGGGGTGACAGGATTCGAACCTGCGACCTCACGGCCCCCAGCCGTGCGCTCTAACCAAACTGAGCCACACCCCGCCGACTTATATAGTATACACGATTTTTCTCCAGTTGTAAAGCAGAACATTTTATTTTTTTAATCATAGTATAATTCTATAGGAATATAGAAAGGAGAATGTTCTATGGCAAACTGTCAAAACAACTGTCAGAACTCTATGCGTTACAATAACCGCAGGCCAGTACCATCCCCCTCTCCATCCTGCTCATACAGGACAGACTGCCGGGCTAATACAAGGCACCCCTTCCCCTCCGATACACCTATTGCCATGGCCTATGTACCATGGCAGAAATGGGAAAACATTTATGAACCTTGCAAAGGCCTGGAACACGGAACAATTTTCAGGGATCTCGATAAACCATTCATGTGGAGAGGAGGCCGCTGTCGATGAATCAGACCAGAAACCGCAGAGAACTTCTCAGTCATATCAATCAGGTCAGCTTTGCTGTTGACGATGTGAAGCTATTCCTGGATACTCACCCGGATGACCAGGAGGCTCTTGCCTTCTTTGAAAATTACAGCCGCCAGAGAAATATGGCCTTGAAAGAATATGCCGCTGCTTATGGTCCCCTCACAGTAGATACCTCTGACTGTTCACGCGGCAAGCACTGGAACTGGATCAACGAGCCATGGCCCTGGCAGGAAGGAGGATGCTGATTTATGTGGATTTACGAAAAAAGGTTGCAATATCCGGTAAAGATCTCACAGACAAACCCCAAAATCGCCCAGATCATCATCACACAATTTGGCGGACCTGATGGTGAGCTCGGCGCATCCATGCGTTATATGTCACAGAGATACACTATGCCCTACAAGGAAGTAACTGGTGTTCTTACTGATATTGCCACTGAGGAGCTTGCTCATCTTGAAATGATATGTGCTATCGTCTATCAGCTCACGAAAAACCTGTCACCGGAAGAAATTGAACGTTCCGGTTTTGCCCCATATTACGTAGATCACACACTCGCCCTCTGGCCTCAGTCGGCCGCAGGTGTGCCGTGGAGCGCTACAACCTTCCAGTCCAAAGGCGATCCTCTGACAGATCTTCATGAAGATATGGCTGCTGAACAAAAGGCGCGGACAACATACGATAATATTCTGCGCCTCGTAAAGGATCCGGAAGTATGTGAACCTATCCGTTTTCTGCGAGAAAGAGAAATCGTTCATTATCAGCGCTTTGGTGAAAGTCTCAGGATTGTGCAGGATAATCTGGACAGCCAAAACTTTTATGCAATTAACCCCGAATTCGATATACCGTCAAAATAGCATATCACAATTTAGAGCTTCTCTGACGAAGTACAGGTATCCAAATACAGTAGTGTGCCTTTTACAGAGAAGGAGTTCCGGAAACTGGTCCGGAACTCCTTCTCTGATTACTCTTTTCAATATACTTTCCATTACCGATAAACTTCTAAGCTCACGTCTTTTCTATCCACGAGATCCGGGCTGTTTAATTCTGCTTCTCGCCCAACGTCACATCGATTGTCTTCTCACTGTATTCTCCATTTGTCTGAGGGATGTCAATTGTCAACGTAACAGTGTCGCCCACTGCATAATACTCCAGCTGCTCCTGAAGAGCATCCATACTTGTCACTGTAGCTCCATTAATTCCAGTAATTATGCATCCTTTTGTCATTCCCGCACGATCAGCTCCGCCTCCTGGAATTACATTTGATACATAGACCCCTGCCGGAATATCAATCTGCTGTGAAAACGCATCAGATACGCTGATTCCTTCAATACCGATAGCTCCCTGATCTTTCTCAGGCACTCTGGTCTTTGTCTCCTGATTCATAAGATTTTCAATCAGATCAGAAACATCGCTAATCGGAATCGCATAGCCTACGCCCTCTACACTTTCTCCAACCAGTTTAGAGGAATTGATACCGATCACTTCACCATTAATATTAACAAGTGCTCCACCGCTGTTTCCCGGATTAATGGCTGCGTCCGTCTGAATCAGCCGCGCATCACTGTTCAATGCTTCTCCCGTCTCTCCGTCAACTCCTGACGCAGTACGATTTACTGCACTGATAACCCCTGTAGTCACTGACTGTCCATATCCAAGAGCATTTCCGATCGCAATCGCCGGCTCTCCTACTTTTAACGTATTAGAATCTCCCAGCGTCGCGATAGATATCGCATTTAACGTTTCGTCGGGTATATCATCCAATGCAACTGCAATAACCGCCACATCATAGGTAGAATCTGTTCCTTTAATATTGGCTTCCACACTTGACTCATCATTAAATGTCACTGTCAGAGTGTTGCTGTTCTCTACCACATGATTGTTAGTCACGATGAGAAGCTCTGTATCAGTCTGCCCGATAATAATTCCGGTTCCGGCGCCCTCACTCTGCTGCTCATAAACCTGTCCAAAGAAATTCTGAACCTGTTCCACACTCATATTTGTAATTGAAACAATTGAAGGCATCACGCTCTCAACAATATCGGAAACATCTGATGTAACAGCACTGGAGGAAGTAGATAACGTAGTATTATTCCCGGTATTCCTTGACGTACCGGATCCTGAGGTCGAAGAGGTCTCATTCAGGCCAAGTATCCGGCTTCCAATTATATTAGATGTCAGGAAGGTTGCACTGGAAACAATTCCAAATAAAAGTGCAAGACCTGTCACAGCGACAGCTTTCGGCATCTTTTTATGTTCCTTTTTCTTCTTTCCGGATGGCTGATATTCCGGATCTGCCCCCGACTGATAACTGTTCTGTTCCCCTGCGCTCCCGCTATACTGGTAATTTCCCTGATTCATTCCATCCTGATTATAATAATTATACTGATTATCCATATTCAGCTTACCTGCTTTCTCCTTTGATCTTATGCATATATCATAATCATCCATTGTGATAAATCTGTGTTCAATCCATTAACAAATATTGAAAAAGCGGAACAGTTACCGCCTTTTCCTATGCAGTCTACTGTCCCGCCCTGAAAATGATCGATTACAGATCTATGAAGTCGATATCATAGTCATCATCGTCATCTCTTGATGATTTCTTTCTTTTTCTGATATTCTTTGTCTTATCCTTACGGCTTACTTCCTCTTCATCATCGTCATAGTCGTCTTCTTCGTAATCTTCTTCGTCGTCATAATCATCATCGTAATCTTCTTCGTCATCGTAGTCGTCATCATCGTAGTCGTCATCATCGTCATCGTAATCTTCTTCGTCGTCTTCATCTTTCCTGCGTCCGAAGAATTTTCTCTTTGGTTTGGATACCGGCTCTTCCTCTTCATCCTCATCATCATCATCATCAAAAGGAATATCATATTCATCATAGAGATCATCCAGTTCCTGATTTCTATGCACCAGTTTTACCGCAAAGATAATCATAAGAACAAGAAGCACAAGCGCCACAACAGCCATAGCGGCCAGAAGGATTAACGCATGACTTCCAACAATCTCCCCGAGAATCCCCGGAAGGGACGCGCCGGAAGCGGAGTTCTTGTCAGGAACAGAGAAACTCTGATATGTGCCGTCCTCTGTGTCATACTGGTACAGCCCCTTCTCACCAGTTCTTGTATTCAGGGCGTAAAGTACACAGAATCTGCCTCCCTGCTCTGCATTCGACCACGAAGGATACTGCTGATCAAGAACTGTCAGGTTTACCTCCTGATAATCATCCGGAAGATTCACGGCATCAGGTTCATTTAACAGAATGAGAGAGGTTGTATTGGAAATACCAAGCTCCACATACGGAGAAAACGAGGATGTCTCCGTATCATAGAGGAAAAAGCTTCCGCTGCCTGAAGAATCTACCAGATATCCCAGGTAAATCCCGGCATCATTCGCTACGAACCGATGCTCAGCGCCTTCAAAAGTCAGTGTTGTCTCTGCATATCCGCTTGGTATATCTGACGTTGTAAAAGCTTCTGAAAAATTATATGTGGTTCCATTCACGTCAACAGTGATATCCGTTGTCTCTCCTGCCGCCGCAGTCGTTCCAGTTCCTGTAGGTTCTGCTGTCGTGCTGCCGTCATCTGCCGCATCAATCGTAACAGATGATGAACCTTCCTGCAGGTTCAGAGTATCTCCTGACTCCATTGAAGCTGTACTGTCAACTACAGATATTGTTGTATTGCCGGTCTGCAGAGCACGGAACACCATTGTTGCACGCAGCTCGCCGTCTCCATCGCCGGTGCCTGTATAAGTCAGATTTCCTGTTCCGTCAGCCTCAAAGCCATCTCCGCTTACGAATTCAAGGGAGTCTGTATCATAGCTCAGTGTGACGCTTACATCTCCGATATTTCCTTCTCCGCTTCTTACCGCAAGATCTACATTTACATTTTCTCCAACCTTAGTCTCCGGATCTGAAAAAGACAGACGTCCGTCGGCTGCAAAAACAAGAACGCCGGACATCGGAACCGCAAGGCAGATTGATAATAAAACCGCTGCTAATTTCTTCATTACTTTCATGCAACTACCCCTTCTTCTGTGTTTTTATTGCGTAAATTATTATAGAAACGCCGGCAGAATGCGGCGTACTGACTCGTCTATTATCATACACGTTTTGACAGGAAATGTCCAGAATATTGTCAAAATGTTTTAAACCGGCATGATTGCCGTAGTTTCTCACGTAATATACAGATATTTTTTCCCATAAACCGTCATTTTCCGCCGCTATCTCGTAACATTACAATCTTGCAATAACAGGGCTCTTCGTATATAATGTTACAAGTATATTAAATTTGGCGGTGTAATTATGAAGAAAAATCTACACAAATTTGAATCAACCCTATGGCTTATAATAAAAACATTATTATATTTTCTGCTTCTTCTCGTGTTTATCTTAACCCTGGGAAGGGAAAATATCGGACTGACAAGGCCTTCGCGAACGCTTGGTATTACTGTGTCAACATTTATTGTTGTGGGCCTCCTGTTCCTGTCTGTTTACGGAACCTATGATGTGGGCAGAAAAAAAAGCAAGCCACTGGTCTACTCGCTTTCTCTTGCCGTTATATGCACAGATATCATTACCTACCTTCAGATTATGATCATGAGGGCTAACACAGATATACACGAGTTCCGTTTTCGCGGCGTCAAATTTCTTCTCTTCGCCATTATCATCCAGATTGTGATCATTATCATATTTGCATATGGAGGAAACGGCCTGTTTTTCACGCTCCACGAACCGGAAAAATGCTGTATCATCACTTCCTCCCAGAAAAGTCTGGATGAAATAGCCTGCGCCATGCAGCGTTATAAAAAGCAGTATAAAATCGTCTGCGTACTTGATTACAGATGTCCTAACATACAAGAAGAAGTCAGGCATGTCGATACGATTTTTATTTATGACGTTCCTGCCGAAAAGAGAACATCTATCATGCGTATGTGCTATAAATATAAGGTAAACGTTTATTTCAATCCGGAAGTTGAAGATATCATGGAAGTAAATGCAAAGCATTATGTTCTGGACGATGTCTACCTATTTAATAAGAATATAAAGTCTCTTACAATGGAACAGCGCATCGCCAAACGGCTGCTTGATATCTGTCTTTCTCTGATTCTGGGGATCATTACTTCCCCATTCTGGCTGTTAGGCGCTCTCGCTGTCAAGCTTTATGACGGCGGTCCAGTCCTGTTCAGACAGGAACGTGCCACTATACACGGAAGACGTTTTGAAATCTTAAAGCTCAGAACAATGAAACAGGGATCAGAAGCCCGTTCAGCAACGACAGATGATGACAGGATCACAACGCCCGGCAAATTTCTCCGGCGCACAAGAATCGATGAGCTGCCACAGCTCCTGAATGTATTAAAAGGTGATATGACTTTTGTCGGGCCGAGACCAGAGATGAATAAAAACGTCAAAGAATTTACCGAAGAGCTTCCGGAATTCAAATATCGTCTGCGTGTGAAAGCCGGACTGACCGGATATGCACAGATTGCCGGCAAATATAATACCACTCCAAAAGACAAGCTGATCATGGACATGATGTATATTGAACAGTTCAGTATATTAAGAGATATTCAGATCATATTCCAGACTGTAATAGTCTTATTAAAATCCGACAGCACAGAGGGCTTTGGGAAGGCAAAAGAATCCGGTCTGAAATTTGTTCCTTATGTTGAAAAAAGCACAGATAATCCTTCTCAAAACAATACAGACAAACGATAAGCTGCGTGTCGTTGACAACCCTAAACGGAGTTGATAAAATATAAGAAATTCAGATTATAAATGAGGAGGGATACATTTCTGATTTAGAAGCAACACATAATTTTATTTCTGAAAAAGGCAGTAAAAGGAGGGTATATTTAATATGAAGAGAAAGAAAATCGGCATGCTTATGACCAGTCTTATCCTCTCAGGTATTCTTGCTTTCAGCCCGGCAGTCTCTCTGTATGCAGAAGACGACACCATAAGTGTTTATGAAGCAGAAACTGACGAAAATCTTTCCGGACAGCAGACTGGAGAGGATGAAATTTCTGATTCTACATCCAATACGGAAGACAGTGATGTTCCATCTGGTGAGACCGGAGACATCGGGAATCCTGGAGACAGTTCAGATACCGGCTCCCAGGATGACGCTGACACACCAGAAGATCCTCAGACTCCGCCAGCGGATGGATCAGATGAAGGGCAGCCAGGCGATGACGGAGAGACCGGAGAAGGCAGCACTCCAGGTGATGATCAGACAGGAAATGAAGATTCTGATAACGAACAGCCAGGTGAAAGCAATCCGGGGGATGAAACACCAGAAGAACCTGAAGAACCCTTTACAGGTCTTCAGGAACAGCCGGATGGCTCCTGGTATTATCTGATCGAAGGTGTACTTCAGGATACATACACCGGACTGGTAAAAGACACGGATGGTACATGGTATTATGTAGAAAACGGTATTGTCAATTTTGATACTACAGGACTGATCAAACATATCAGCGGTTCCTGGTACTATGTGAAAAACGGTGTAATGCAAAGCGATTACACCGGACTTGTCCAGCATGTCACCGGTTCCTGGTATTATGTGGAAAACGGCAGGATGCAGCGCGACACAGGACTTATCAAAAATACGGACGGTACCTGGTATTATATCAAAGACGGCAGAGTGCAGAGCAATTATACAGGACTTGCCAAGCACAGTACAGGTTCCTGGTACTACATCAAGAACGGTGTAGTACAGCACGGCGTAACTGGTCTTGTGAAGCATGTCAGCGGCTCCTGGTACTATGTGAAGGACGGCAGAATGCAGAGCAATTTTAACGGACTTGTTAAGCATACCACAGGATCATGGTATTACGTTAAATCCGGAAAAGTACAGCACAACTATACAGGCATGGCAAAACACACAACCGGATCCTGGTATTATATCAAGAACGGCAGAATGCAGAATAATTATACGGGTCTGGCAAAACATACAAGCGGTACCTGGTATTACGTTGTGAAAGGCAAATGGGACAGTTCTTATAATGGTGTTGTCACCTATAATGGTAAGTACTATACTGTTCAAAATGGTAAAAAAGTAGGATCAGGAATGGAAACAAGCCAAGTTTCCATGTATAATAAAGCTCAGCAGTACAGCAGCAAGACGAAGTGGCTCATCCTTGTTGACACAAAAGCAAACCGGGTTGGAATCTACAGTGGTTCCAAAGGCAACTGGACGCAAAAATATTTCTGGGTATGCACTACCGGTAAATCTTCTACCCCGACAGTAAAAGGTCAGTTTACGGTAGGAAGCAGAGGAAAATCCTTCGGTCACGGCTATACATGCTGGTATTATACACAGTTCTACGGTAACTATTTATTCCATTCCGTACTGTATGAGCCGGGAAGTATGACCGATATCCAGGACGGACGTCTTGGAATCAATGCTTCTGCCGGATGTGTACGGCTCAGTATCGGGAATGCAAAATGGATCTATGACAACATTCCCAGCTCTACAAAGGTTGTTGTATACTAATTACATTAACTGTCATCAGAAATAAAGAAATCGGGAAATGGACACAAATTCCATTTCCCGATTTTCTATTATCATAGATGATCTACAGTAAGCGCTCAATAAAATAATGGCTATCTTTTCACAGGGTATTCAGCTATAGTTGAAGTAAAACACTCCAACTTC
>CALWLJ010000029.1 GCA_944381495.1 uncultured Mediterraneibacter sp.
GACAATACAATTATACATATCTGGTTCTTATCAAAGAAGATTTTTCCCCATAGACACAGAAAATTTTACGCCCTCTAAACAGCTGAAAACACCTGTCCCTTTTTAAAACTTGCTATTCTGTTTTTACCTGAAATTATGATTCAGGAATGATAATACAGCTCAATCGGATCAATCGGATCAAAGGGATGCTCTTCCACCATCTTCTTATTCCGTCCCCGGCGTTTGATCAGCTCACCGCTCTTATTATACACCCAGAAGGAGTATACAAGCAGTTTGTTGACCTTGCCGATCTTTTCCTTTGTCGTTTTCTCATAGAGGACTCCTCCGGCCTTCAGAGCCGCTTTCTTATGGATCAGTGAAATAAGCTCTGTCTCGCAGGTAACCGGTTCCGGAAGGATCGTATATCCTCTGCCCACACAGTCCGGTTTATGGGAATCGCTTCCCCCGGTCGTAACCTTGCCATACTTCTGAGCCAGCTTCAATGCCCCGGCATTGGACTCCACAGACTCACAGCTGTTGAACGCCTCCACAAAATCAAATCTCTTTACAATCTCAGGTGAAAGATAATATCTCCGGGCATTGGTAAAACTCATATACTTCTCTCCGCAGGGATGAGCCGGGCCGAGGACTCCGCCGTTCCGATGTACCAGATCGATCAGGAGAGCCAGCGGCATCCCCCTCATCTCCAGCAGTCTCATCTTCACTCCCTCCGGCATAATGACAAGAATATGTCCCGCATCCCGTGTATCATACTCGATTCCCTTCAGAACAACAAAATCCGTGTGCTTCTTTCCCTTTATATTGTTCTTCCAGTACCGATACCCGTTATATGTATCGTGATCTGTGATGACCATTCCCTGAAATCCGTGCTGTTTAAGAATTGAGATATATTCTTCGACCCCCACCTTGCTGTCAATCGAACCTTCTTTTACATGGCAGTGCATATCAATCTTCATACGCGTGCCCCCTTTTCTGTAATGTTTATGTTATTCCAGCCTTTTTACCGTGTACGATACTCCAGGCGCGGATTCATCAGAAATTATTTCTATGCATATTATACAACTTCAATCCAATTCTTACAATAAGAGGACACTTTCTTTTCACTTAACTTCCTGTAACTGGTAATTTTTATCGGCCTCTTTCCTCTGATACAGCCGACAGCAGACGGATCATAAGAGCCAGTACGCCGAACCATACCGAAGAATAAAACGGATATGGTATCGCAGCATCAGAAAAACTAAATAAGATGAAAACAAGGATCAGAATAAAAGCCCCCGGGATGAGAATCGCCGCACACAAAACAGATTTTTTGATATACATAATAAAACACACCTTTCTCTGATATGATTTTCAACTGTGTGCATCATATCAAAGAAGGTGTGTCATAAAACGGACTCCTCTTAATTATTCCCCGTCATTTTTACCTTTTCGTTCATCTGACTCTTCATCATCCAGATAATCTGTTTCTTCCCACTCCATCTCTTCGTATTCATCTGATAAATCGTCCTCATCGAGATCATCTGATTCTTCCTCGTCAAGATAATCTTGTTCTTCTTCCATATCTTCATCCTCAAAGGCGTCCGCTTCGTCCTCATCATCCAGATAATCGAACTCCTCCTCATCGATTTCTTCCAGCTCAATATCCAGATCCTCTTCTGGCGTCTCCAGTTCCTCTTCCACGCTGTCTGAAAACATTTCCGGTTCGTCGTCAAATTTATCCAGATTTTCCGCAAGCGCCCGGGCACGTTCCACTTCGTTTGCCGTTGAATGAGTCTTCCTTATCTCAGCCGCCTTCTTCAGACTCTGTCTCTTTCTTTTTCTTGATTCCAGAAGAAGCTGAACCAGAAGACAGACAGCCACAAACAGGATGCATATTCCAGCGTAAACAGCAGTTCCTTCCAGTGGAATCCACGGGAAAACCGCAGTTCCTGCCAGCAGTCCGCCGAATACCGATGTAACGAGTATAGTAACAATCGACAGGAATTTCAAAGATAGAAGCGCCAATGCCAATCCGATCACTGCGCACACTGCCCAAACGATCATATTATCCGGAGATATGATGTAAGAACATACTGCGAAAGCTGCCGCCCATATCATGACAAAAGCTCCAAATCGATACAGCCATGCCATAAGTCCCGCCAGAATAACTCCGAGAACAACGCCAGGTATCCATGCATAACCCCCGTCCATCCCTAACAACAGGGCAACAGCAGTTCCTCCCGCAAGTCCTGCACCTAAGCCAAAAAATCCTGTCCAGAACCTCACGATCTTCAAGCCGAAAAATCCAATCAGTATACCTGCCACTGCCGCGGCAATCAAGATAATCATACCTTCTCTCGTTCTGACCAGATATCCCGCTCCCTGTTCCGCCTGTATGACTGCTACATAAAACTGTTGTATCTTCTCCATCATTTCATTCATATTCATATGCTCCACCTTATCATATATTTATTTGCTAAACTCCCTTTACCAGCTCATTCTATCAACTTTTCTCCCATAATACAAGAGCCAGAAAAACCTTGACAAATTTTGCAGATTAAAAGAATATACTGCCGAGTACCCTGCAGAAACAAATGAAGATGGATGCCAATCACCACTCTGATCAACATCCATCTTCATTCTGATATTTCTATCATTCTTTTTACCTCTTTTTCCATCTTTTCCTTTTCAGTTACGATGGTTTAACTTATGTTCCCGGCGGTCTGTACCTCCTATTCTTAGATTTCAGTCGAACTACTGTTCATTCAGCTAATCTTCCTTTGATATAGATTTTACTTCTCTCATAACTTTCTCGTCATTATGATATTTCTCTATATCCAATTATCTGCTTCCCAGTTCCGATATCCGACTGATGAATAAAACCTCTTTGAATTCTCTTTTAAAGATAAATAATAAATTACTTATTTTTAATTGATTATTCATTCAGTTTTATTTGTTGACTATATATTAACCCATAATTTTGTATTTGTCAATAAGTTTTTTGTATATTTTTTATTTTTCTCAATATTTTCAGTTAATTATCTCGGGAAGTTTCTATCACTTTTTCTCCCGTTTTCAGATAATTCAGAAAACGTATTTCAGTTGACTTCTCTCCCATCGGCCATTAAAATAGAATGGAAATGTCTAATTTGTTGATAGAAGGAGTCTTAATAATGGAACAATTGAAAATCCCGGAAGGCTACTCCTCTCCTCTCACCATCCGTGAAACGGAAGTAGCTATCAAGGAAGTAAAGGATCACTTTGAACGTGCCCTGGCGAAGGCACTGCATCTGACCCGTGTGTCCGCGCCGCTGTTTGTCCGCCCGGAATCCGGTTTGAACGACAACTTAAATGGTGTGGAACGTCCGGTTTCTTTCGGCATCAGAGAGCAGGATGATGCGCCTGCAGAAATCGTTCACTCTCTTGCCAAATGGAAACGGTATGCGTTAAAGCACTACGGCTTTCACTCTGGCGAAGGTCTGTATACAGATATGAGCGCTATCCGCAGGGATGAGGATACGGACAATATCCATTCTCTGTATGTAGATCAGTGGGACTGGGAGAAGATCATCTCCAGAGAAGAGCGCAATATGGAAACACTTCAGTATACAGTACGCAAAGTATACAGTGCTCTCAAGGATACGGAAGACTACATATCAAGACGATATAATTATATTCAGCCTCTTTTGCCGGATGATATCTTTTTCATCACTTCCCAGGAGCTGGAAGATATGTACCCGAATCTCAGCCCAAAGGAGCGTGAGAATGTAATTGCCCGTGATAAAGGTGCTGTTTTCATTTCTCAGATCGGTAAGGTGCTGGCTTCTGGCGAGAAACATGACGGACGCGCCCCGGACTATGATGACTGGGAACTGAACGGTGATATTATTGTATACTATCCTGTTCTGGATATGGGCCTGGAGCTCTCCTCAATGGGTATCCGTGTAGATGAGGATTCTCTGCGCAGGCAGCTTAAGATCGCAGGATGTGAGGAGCGGGCTGAACTTCCGTTCCAGAAATCTCTGTTAAATGGAGAGCTTCCTTATACAGTAGGCGGCGGCATCGGTCAGTCCAGAATCTGTATGTATTACCTGAGAAAAGCTCATATCGGTGAAGTCCAGTCCTCAATCTGGCCTGAGGATGTGGCACAGCGGGCGAAGGAAGCTGGGATCCAGCTGCTGTAATTCTTTTTACACTGATTATTTTCAAACTTACAGACAATACAGTCATATATTTATAAATAAAAAGAACATGCATCTTTCTTCTCAAAAGGAATGCATGTTCTTTTTTATCACTTTCTCTGCCGGCTCGAATTCCGCACCGCCACAGCCTGCATATGCTGAGCCTGGTATCTGTCCTTCACAACATCCTTCGGATACCGGATCACTCCATTGCCGTCATAAGGATCATTGAAGTAATATCCTTCTTCGTCATATCCTACCATCAGCATACAGTGCTCATTGGAGATCCAGGTAAATATCTCTCCCGTATCCAGCAGCTTCCAGGACGGTCCGGTTACAGGAGGGCGCATATTGATACAAGCCCACACCAGCACCGGCATCCCCTTGTCCAGATATTTTTCTGTCAGAGTATCCAGCTCTGTCCCTGTCTCGTCCACTGCCTGACAGGATGGATCCAGCACCTTATCCAGCGCCCTTCTGATCACCGGCGCATAGCAGCCGAAGGAGTCCTCATCATACGGACTTCCGCAGAAATATTCCCGGGGATCCGGCCCGTACAGCTGGCCGTCCCGTTTTTCAAAGGCTCTTTTATCCAGATATTTGTCAATAAATTCGTCCGGAGAAATATCAAATCCAAGAAACCGGAGCAGCATGACCGCGGACACGCTTTCACATCCCGTAGGATATTTTCCACTCTGATCTATATATGGCACATCAATTTTAACCATTTATTTCATCCTCCCGGCACTGCCTTTCCCGGGCTGCATACTGCTACGGCTCAGGCTTTATCTTTCTCTTTTCTGCCAACTATCACTCTCATAACATTCAGTACCACAAGCAGAAGGATCAGACTGAATCCCAGCACAACCCACCAGATCTGTACAATACCTGCCAGCACATAGCCGATCAGTGAAACGATCATGACAACCGCTGCATATTGCATCTGAGTGGAAACATGATTCAAATGATTGCTCTGGGCACCCGCTGATGACATGACAGTGGTATCTGAGATCGGTGATATATGATCTCCGCAGACCGCTCCGGCAAGAACAGCCGCCACAGATACGATCATCATCTCCAGATTTGAATTTCCCTCGAACATAGCAGTTGCTATGGGCACCAGAATGGCAAAAGTCCCCCATGATGTCCCAGTGGAAAACGACAGGAACACTGCCGCCAAAAACAGAACCGCCGGTATAAATATACTTGCGGAAGTGTTGTCTCCCACCACATGACCTACAAAATCAGCCAGTCCCAGCGCGTCTCCCACACCTTTCAGCGACCAAGCGAAGATCA
This sequence comes from uncultured Mediterraneibacter sp., assembly GCA_944381495.1. Taxonomy (GTDB): domain Bacteria; phylum Bacillota; class Clostridia; order Lachnospirales; family Lachnospiraceae; genus Mediterraneibacter. The sequence continues at coordinate 5,457 of CALWLJ010000029.1, forward strand.
GGATCATGATCGCAGGGATCATCAGTTTGAAGCCTTCTACCAGACTGTCCATGAATCCTTTAAAAGTCACAACTTTCCGCGGCAGATAAAGGATCAGCATGAAAAAGATCGTCACTGTCGTAGCAAAGATAAGACTTGTCTCTGCATCGCATCCGGAAAAGGCAGTAAATACATCTGTAGCGCCCCCCAGATATCCGGTATAGATCATAGCCCCGATTGCAGACACAATGAGAACCGCAACCGGAAGAATCAGGTCGATCACTTTTCCATTGGGATTCACCTCATCCTCGGAAATCTGCTCAAACTCCTCCGCTCCGCTGGTAAAGAGATCCCCCTTTGCTGCATTTTCTTCATGTTTCTTCATCAGGCCGAAGTCAAATGCAGTCAGTGTCATGAACACTACCATCACCAGGGTAAGTATTGCGTAGAGATTGTACGGTATCGTCCGCAGGAACAGCTGAAATCCGCTGATTCCCGCATTTTCCGGCACGTAGGAGTTAACCGCTGCCGCCCAGCTTGAGATCGGCGCGATGATACACACCGGAGCTGCCGTAGCATCGATGATATATGCAAGCTTCGCCCTGGACACCTTATATCTGTCCGTTACCGGACGCATGACCGATCCTACTGTCAGACAGTTGAAATAATCGTCTACAAAGATCAGGATCCCCAGCCCTGTTGTCGCAAGGAGGGCGCTCTTCTTCGACTTGATCTTGCTGCCGGCCCACTTTCCATAGGCAGCAGAGCCACCCGTTTTTGCCATAAGTACGATGATCATGCCAAGCAGTACGTCGAATATAAGAATATTCAAATTCATACTGTTCTTCATAATCTCAAAAAAGTTCACAAACGAATTCCAGGGATGAAATCCGCTGTAGAGCACCGCTCCGACGGCTACTCCGATAAAAAGGGAACTATACACTTCTTTTGTCACAAATGCAAGTATGATCGCAAGAAGGGGTGGTATCAGAGCCCACCAGGTCCCGATAAACATTGAACCATCCATCTGTTTCTCTCCATTCCATTTTTTCTTTTTTCACATATTGTCAGGTGCGCTGTCTCTCAGATAATTTTCAGATCATTTCAAAAACCCGGACCATCATTCTCATAGTCAGACAGCCTCTTGTTTTACGCACCGGTCACTATTGTATAAGAACCTCATGCACTTGGCAAGACTTTTCTTACTTACAGTTGTAATTAATACTGTTCAGAAAGATAGCGTTCTCCTTCACCCAGGGATTATTCGCCATACGCTTCGGGATTTTCAACTCAAGCATCATCTGATCTGTTATCAGATGGAGTTCATTTTCCATGAAGACCCCTTTTTTCACTTCAAAGCTGCGGATGGACTCCCATTCAAAAACAGTCGGATCATCTGCCTCCCAGTCATTTATCACAGGGAATACATAAACTCCATCTTCAAAAAAGCCGATAAAAAAAGACTCTGCCTTCTCAAAGGCCATAGCATTTGCGATTCCTTCCGGAAGAACCCACCGGATCTTTTCTTTTGTGTGACCAGGCAAAATATCATGGTTATAGGCAATATCATATTTTAATATAAGTTTCTCAAGTTTCTCGGGTGTAAGCATCTTTTCTCTCCTTCTGTAAATTTTGTCGCTTTTCCAGTAAGACCGCTCTGTTCTGCAGTCATTTATCCTGTAGTCCTCAGCGATATTTTCTGCTTTTACTATTGTACCATATATCATTCCCTATCTGCAGGTTATTTTCTTTCCGCCTATCTGCCAGCATCAAAAAAAGACCAGACATATGCCCGGTCTTTCTCTTGTTTCCATTTTTTTATTAATTCAGCAGGATCACTGCTGCCTCGCAGCTGTCCAGTGTGATTGTATTTTTTCCATCCATCTCGCCGGTTATTTCTTTTTCTCTGCCGGAAGTAGACAGCAACACTTTCCGTTCTCTGCGCTCCGGTCCTTCGGGCAGCGTGATCGTATCCGGCTCTTTTCCATAGTTTGCCGCAATAAGAATGTCATGACCTTTCCCGTTCGTTACTCTGTGATATGCAAAGATATAGTCATGCTCTTCGTAGTCAGGAACGAATCTTCCATAAGTAAATATCTCCCTGTACTCCGGGGACTTCCGAAGGGCGATCACTTTTTTATAGCAGGACAATACAGAATCCTGTCTCTTCTCCTGCTCCGCAACATTGATACGGGTATAATCCGGATTCATAGCAAGCCAGGGGCTGCCATCTGTAAATCCTCCATTTATGTCATCGCTCCACTGCATCGGTGTCCTCGCATTGTCTCTGCTGTATTTAAAGCAGTACTCAAGTGCTTCTTCTTCCGTACATCCCGCCCGGACAGCTTCCTGATACTGATCGATGGTGCTTATATCATCATATTCCGAGATGCTGCTCCGGCGGCAGTTCTCCATTCCGATCTCCTGCCCCTGATAAATAAATGGAATCCCCCGGAGAAGGATAGACGTTACAGCAAGTGTCTTTTTGCCTTCCTCATTCTGCGCATATTCCGGGAGAAAATGGCTGGCTCCCCGGGGCTCATCATGATTCTCAATAATATTTGCCTTGAATCCGATACCTTCCATTTCCTTCTGTGATGCAAAAATTGTATCACGCCACTCCCGGAATACCAGCGGTCTGCTATCATACCATCCGTGTTCTCCCTCAGTCAGTGACTGGGCGCTAAAGTCAAACATGGTGGAGAAATGTCCGTTTTCGCCTACGAATTCTCTCAGCTCATCTTCTTTCATATTAAAGACCTCGGCCACGGTAAATGCGTCGTATTTCTCAAAAGTATTCTTTTTCATATCTTCCAGGATCTCTCCTACGCCGTCCACTTCCTCAACCATTTTCACACAGGTTGCAAGTCCGTCAGGACCGTCGGGCTCAAAAGACGGGAAGGCTGTATCCTTCTTTACATTTATAATGGCGTCGATCCGGAATCCTGCAAGTCCCTTCTCCAGCCACCAGTTAATCATCCTGTAGATCTCGTTCCTCAGCTTCAGGTTCTCCCAGTTCAGATCCGGCTGCTCTTTTGCGAACATGTGCAGGTAATACATGTCCGTTCCGGGAACCGGCTCCCAGGCGCTGCCGCCGAAGTAGGAACGGTAATTACTTGGTGCTTTCCCGTCCCTTCCTTTTACAAAATAGAAATAGTCTGCGTACTCACCATCCGGATCAGCAAGCGCTTTCTTAAACCATTCATGCTTGTCTGAACAGTGGTTGACGACCAGATCCATGAGCACATACATTCCACGCCGCTTTGTTTCCGCAAGCAGTTCATCAAACTCTTCCATGGTCCCGAACTCTTCGGCGATCTTATAATAATCGGATATATCGTATCCCTGATCTACTAAAGGAGACTGGTAAATCGGCGACAGCCAGATAATATCCACTCCCAGCTCCTGAAGATAATCCAGCTTTGATATGATTCCCTGCAGATCTCCGATCCCGTCCCCGTTGGAATCCATAAAGCTCTTCGGATAAATCTGATACGCCAGCTTGTCATGCCACCATTTTCTCTGCATTGATACGCCCTCCTGTCTTCTCGTTTTTGAAAACACTGTCATTGTTTTTCTTGTATAATGCTGTTATTATAGGAGTATAAACAGGAAAAATCTTGTATTATATTTTCATATTTATAACACAATCCTGCTATAGATATCTTTTGAAAGGAGAACAGACATGCATGCCGCACCATCTCAGGAGCAGAAAGAACAGACGCGCCATGGAGAGCACTTATTTCCGCTAAAAAAATATATTACTGTCCTGTCAGATCTTTATCCTCATGTTACAGCCCACTGGCACGATGAGGCGGAGCTGACGCTGATCACGGAAGGGAGCTGTACTTATCAGATCCAGCTGGAGACCTTCCACGCCTCAGCCGGAGACATCCTCTTCGTCCCTCCCGCAGCGCTTCATTCGATTTCCGTGGCACCCGGACAGGAAATGACGTCCGAAACTTATGTATTTCATATGAATTTTCTCGGGATCGGTTCAGCTGATATCTGCACGGTAAAATATCTGACCCCGTTGATCAACCAGGATCTTATCCTGCCGCCTCTGATCCAGACCGGACACGAGGCTTATCCGGAACTTTTGCAGCTCTTTCACTTTATGAACCAGACTTATACCGATACCAGGCCCGGCTATGAACTGACGATGAAGTCCTGTCTCCTCCGTGCCGTTGCGATCCTTCTGCCGTACAGTCACGAAGAATCCTCACGGCCCCAGATCCAGACAGAGCATACGCTGAAGCTGAAACAGGTCCTGGAATATATCGGTGAACATTATACTGAGGACCTTACCATTTCCCAGCTGGCAGGACTGTGCTACTTCAGCGAATATCATTTTATGCGTTTTTTCAAGAAATACGTGGGAATGTCCTGCCTGGAATATATCAAAAACCTGAGACTGGAGAAAGCTGCCGAACTGCTCTCTAGAGGTGAGGTATCTGTGCTGGAGGCGTCTCTTTCCGCAGGGTTTTCCAATCTCTCTTATTTCTACAGAGAATTTAAAAAGAAATATGGGGTAACGCCTAAAAATTTCACGGCAGCAAATCTGTCGTCAATCGGCACCGCTCAGGATTAAGCGGCAGAACAGTCATTTTAACCGTTCTGCTCTGCGGGTCCGTCCATGTATCTGCTGCGGATATCAAAAGCATGATCCATAGGTCCGCTTCCTCTGCCCAGATCCAGCATTGCTCCCAAAGCGCCGGAAATGTATTCTTTGGCCCGTGCTACTGACTCTTCCATGGAAAATCCTTTTGCGAGATTAGAGGCGATGGCGCTTGACAAAGTGCATCCGGTTCCATGAGTATTGGGATTGTCGATCCTTTTTCCGTAAAACCATTTCCAGATTCCTTCTTTCCAGAGCAGATCATTGGCGTCACTGATCTGATGTCCGCCCTTCAGCAACACACAGCAGCAGAACTCCTCGCCAATGATCTCCGCTGCCCGTACCATATCTTCCTCTGAACGAATGGAGATGCCGGACAGAACCTCTGCTTCCGGTATATTAGGTGTCAGAATATCAGCCAGGGGGAGCAGCCAGTTTTTCAGCGTTTCTACCGCATCACTGCTGATCAGCCGGGAACCGCTGGTAGCAACCATGACCGGATCGATCACGATATTTTCAGCCTCGAATTCTTCCAGTTTCTCCGCGATCGCACGAATCAACTCTGAGGAAGAGACCATCCCAATCTTGACCGCATCAGGACGAATATCGTTAAATATGCAATCAATCTGTTTCTTCAAAAACTCCGGAGTTGACTCCTGAATGTCAGCCACTCCTGTAGTATTCTGTGCCGTCAGCGCTGTGATCGCGCTCATGGCATATACTCCGTTTGCCATCATAGTCTTGATATCGGCCTGAATCCCGGCACCCCCGCTGGAATCGCTGCCCGCAATAGTCAGTGCTGTTCTCATGTTCCAAACTTCTCCTTTTCTTTCTGCTCTCTTTTCCTTATATCTTACTATATCTACTTTATCTCTGACGCTCTTTTCCAGAAAATCTCAAAATCTTTAAATTCCGGAAGATAAATATCCGCTGTATTCCAGATCTGCGCCAGATGTCTGTCACTTGCCTGGTCATAGACAGCTGCAGTCCTGAATCCCGCTCTTTTCGCCGTCCTCAGCGCGTGATACGCGTCTTCGAAGACCCACGTATCCTCAGGATCCGTATCCAACTGAAGCGCCGCCGCAAAATAAATATCTGGCTGGCTCTTCCCGCTGCCGATCTCTGAACTGGTAAAGATTCCCTGGAAATACTGAAAAACCTTCAGCCGTTTCAGGGCAAGCTCAGTATTCTTCCTGTCTCCTGACGTAGCGATCACCATAGGGATCTTCCGTTCCTTAAATTCATACAGATACTGGCGCACGCCTTCCTTCAGCGGCACTTTGTCCGCATAAAAACCGCGGACCTCTTTTGCCAGACCTTCTATGATTTCCTCGGGACTCTTCTCCAATCCGTATTGCGAGATCAGATAATCTGCGCCCTCTTTCATGCTCATGGCAAATAATTTCTCTCCAAGGTCTTTCTCGGCCTGGATTCCCAGACTGTTCAGATACAGTTCTCCAAGATTTTCCCATACGGGCATGGAGTTCAACAACACTCCGTCCACATCAAAAATCACGCCTTTGATCATAAATCCTCACCTTATTCAGACAGCATTTCCTCAACCTGTGTTCTCATATCTCTTGCCGCCGCTTCAACATCCTGCTGGGCAAATATGGCGCTGATCACAGCAACGCCGCATATTCCCGTCCCCTTAAGCTCAATCACATTGTCTCTGGTAATTCCGCCAATGGCGATCACCGGGATATCTACTGCTTCACAGATCTCCTTCAAAGTATCATGATCTATTTCCCTGGCATCTGCCTTGGATCCGGTATGAAAAACAGCACCTACGCCAAGATAGTCCGCCCCTCGTTCCTGAGCAAGAAGCGCCTGTTCTACCGTCCGTGCCGATACTCCAATGATCTTGTCCGGTCCCAGCCTCTTTCTCACATCTCCGGCTTCCATATCACTCTGCCCCACATGTACCCCGTCCGCGCCAACGGCCTCTGCAATATCTACATTGTCATTGATGACAAAGGGTACGTTATACTTTCTGCAGAGCTGCCGGATCACTTTTGCCTCTTCCAGAAATGCTTCACTCCCCAGCTCCTTCTCGCGAAGCTGGATGAATGTAGCTCCTCCTTTGATTGCATCCTCTACCTGCTGAAGGAGTGTCTGCCCTTTCAGCCAGCTTCTGTCTGTCACCGCATAGAGAACCAAATCTTTTCTATCGCAACTCATACCTTGCTCCTTTCTCTAAATCGTTTCCCGTCATGTTATAAACTGCGTCAATGATCCTGTTCCGGTAAGTAGCGTTCCCATCGCCCTCCTGCATCCGGCTCCAGCCGATCTCCCCAGCCAGTCCCATTGCACACACCGCTGCTGCTGCCGCCTCAAGAGGACAGTCCGGATTCGCTGTCAGGTATGCTGTCATCATCCCTGATAACTGACATCCGGTACCAGTGATCCTTCCCATTTCCGGACGGCCGTTTCGTATTGCGTAGCAGGTTTCTCCATCTGATACAAGATCAATGGCTCCTGTCACAGCAATGATACTGCCCGAACTTTCCGCAAATGCCTTCACCAGCTTAACCGCGTCAGAGAGATTCTCTTCTGTCACTGCATCCGCTGCATCGGCGTCCACTCCTTTTGTAGTCCCGGTCCCCTGTGCCAGGGTCCGGATTTCAGAAACATTTCCCCGGATAGCAGTAAGCTTCAGATCTCGCATCAGTCCAAGTGCTGTTCCTGTCCGGAAAGAGCTTGCTCCTGCGCCTACCGGATCCAGAAGGACAGGATGCCCCAACTCGTTCGCCTTTCTTCCTGCCCGATACATTCCTTCTATACTTGTCTTATGAAGAGTACCGATATTGATGTTCAGCCCTCTACAAAGAGAAGTGATCTCCTCCACATCTTCCGCCTCATCCGACATGATAGGGCTGCCGCCGCAGGCAAGCAGGATATTCGCCACATCATTTACCGTTACATAGTTTGTTATATTGTGCACAATCGGTGCTTTTTTTCTCACATTATCCAGACATTGTCCAAGCAATATCCCGTTCTCCTTTTCTCTTTCTTATCTGTGGGTTCATTCCTGCGGGCAACAAGCCTGGCAGAAATGCTTTCATGCCTGTTTGGCGTTGTCGTTTTTGTCTTCTTTTGCCGTCAGGAAAAGAAAAAGCGGGGAACTCAGTGAGTGCCCCCGTGTTCAAGATTTCCCAGATAGATATCAAAAATCTTCATCTTTTTCATGGCAGTAACAAGTACGGCCGCGATGATCGTGCCGCCGCAGCTGGATACAAAGAACGGGATGACAAAGCCGAACACCGCGCTCTCACTGCCCATGATCAGAGTGGCGATCGGATAGCTCAGCAGTCCACCGATGACAGACGTCCCGAAAAGTTCGCCCAGATAAGCCAGGGGCAGATGTTTCCCGTATTTATATAACATTCCACACAGAAATGCTCCGCACATGGATCCCGGAAAGGCCAGCAGAGTCCCTGTGCCCATCAGATTTCTGAGAAGGCTGGTCACAAAGGCCATTCCTACTCCGTATCCGGGGCCAAGAAAAACGCCTGCAAGTATATTAATAAAATGCTGCACCGGAGCGCACTTGGACGCTCCTACCGGAATCGACAGCGGTGAACATACAATTCCCACCGCAACAAGGATACCCGCAAGGGCAAGTTTCTTCACGTTGACATTTTTCATCATATTACCTCCTGTCGTCCGGAAAAGATCTTTCATTTTTCCGGAAAATATGTTACCACGTTCTGATGATAAATGCAACGATATTAATGATAGCGGCCACCATCCATATTATGCTGATATACAGAGAGTTTCTGTCCTTTGTCGTATGATATCGATAATAAAACACAATTCCATCGAATACAGAGATCAGAGCGACAAAACCTGCTGTTTCCAAGCCTTTGACCAGGCAGTAGATAATCAGTCCTGCAAACAAAGGTAACAAGAACATAAACCCATAGCGAAATCCCTTCAAATAATTGATTTCCGCAAGTTTCACAATATTCTCTTCACTTTTCTCTCTTCTGTTCTGCTCCGTGATGATTTCGCCACTCAGAAGATCATTGACATCAACACTCAAACACCGACTCAAAGGCAACAGAAGAGACATATCCGGCATACATCTCCCATTTTCCCATTTTGAGACTGCGCGGTCCGTAATGCCAAGTTTTGCCGCTAACTCTTTCTGAGTCATCCCGAGAATTTTCCTTCTTTCCGCAATAAATTTTCCAATTTTATTTTGATCCATGATCCACGCTCCTCTTCTTACTATCTGATATCATAACACACACGAATTTTACTGTAACCATACCAGTAGTTGAATCAATCCGTTGTTCATAAAAATCGTTCTTTTAGAGATTCTGTCCATTGACAAAAATCATTCAAACGCTTATCCTGATTGTCATGGGATTTTTGAATTCAATCATTTACAGAAAACCAGAGAAAGAGGGAACATCATGTCTATAGAGATCGTTAAAAATTATTTTAAGTCTAATAACATTGACAAAGAAATCCTTGAATTTCCCGTATCAAGTGCTACGGTAGAACTCGCGGCTCAGGCTGTGGGTGTGGAGCCGGCCCGCATCGCAAAGACACTTTCTTTCTATACGAAAGAAAAGGATGCTGCCATCCTGATCGTGACAGCCGGGGATATGAAGATTGACAACAGCAAGTTCAAGCATTTCTTCGGATTGAAAGCAAAAATGCTGGCATACGATGATGTGGAGCCGATGACCGGACACGCGGTCGGCGGTGTGTGTCCATTCGGCAATCCGGATCACGCTCAGGTATATCTGGATATATCTCTGAAAAGATTCGATACTGTATTTCCCGCAGCGGGAAGTTCCAATTCCGCAGTAGAGCTGACCTGCGATGAACTGGAGCAGTACTCCGGAGCAAAAGAATGGATCGATGTCTGCAAATAAAATAATATGAGGCGGCCATGCACGCGGCCGCCTGCTGTTTTCCTTTATTTTCCTTCCTTTCTCCATCTAGCAGTTCCCGAAGATCCACCTCAAAATAATCTGCCATCTCAATAAGGACATCCAGGTCCGGCATATTTCTTCCTGTTTCCCATCTGGAAACTGTTCTGCGTGACACGTTGAAATAATCCCCCATTTGTTCCTGTGTAAGCTGCTTTTCTTTGCGCAGCATTCTGATAAAGCTTCCTGTCTTCGTCTGATCCATACCTCTCTCCTCCTTGTAACCAGAATACTACAACTTATCCAGGATTTACAGGTCAGTAAGGGCGCAAAAGTGTTATTCCAGCATATGGGACAATATATGTCTCGTACAAGAAGCTGATCTTGTTACCGTTCATACTATTGTTCTCACCTTCTCTTTTCCAGTTGTTCCAAGCCTTCGATATCCATGATATAATAAAAGCAATATTTGAGATCTACACAACAACCTGCGACAAGGAGGTACAGCAGCTATGGCTAAATATGTAATGGCCCTGGATGCAGGCACCACAAGCAACCGATGCATCCTGTTTAACGAAAAGGGCGAAATGTGCAGTGTGGCACAGAGAGAGTTTACCCAGTATTTTCCAAAACCCGGATGGGTAGAACACGATGCGGATGAGATCTGGGCCAGTCAGCTCGGAGTTGCAGTGGAAGCCATGAATATGATCGGGGCTTCTGCCGGTGACATCGCCGCTATCGGCATCACAAATCAGAGAGAGACCGCTATCGTCTGGGACAGAAATACCGGAGAGCCGGTCTATCACGCAATCGTCTGGCAGTGCCGCAGAACATCTGAATACTGCGATACTTTAAAGGAAAAGGGGCTGACAGAAAAGTTCAGACAAAAAACCGGACTCATTATCGACGCATATTTCTCAGCCACCAAGATCCGCTGGATCCTGGACAATGTACCCGGGGCAAGGGAAAAGGCAGAAAGAGGCGATCTGCTCTTCGGTACGGTAGAAACATGGCTGATCTGGAAGCTGACAAAAGGCGCTGTCCATGTTACAGACTATTCCAACGCCTCCCGGACCATGTTGTTCAACATCAACTCCCTGGACTGGGACGATGAAATCCTGGCGGAACTGGATATTCCCCGTTCCATGCTTCCTGAGGTACGCCCCTCAAGTGGAATCTACGGGTACACAGATTCCTCCTTTCTGGGAGGGGAAATTCCTATTGCCGGCGCCGCAGGAGATCAGCAGGCAGCACTGTTCGGACAGACCTGTTTCACTCCTGGAGAAGCCAAGAATACATATGGCACTGGATGCTTTCTGCTCATGAACACAGGAGACAAACCTGTTTTCTCTAAAAATGGCCTGGTCACTACCATTGCCTGGGGGATGGACGGAAAAGTCACCTACGCTCTGGAAGGATCAATCTTCGTGGCAGGAGCAGCCATCCAGTGGCTCCGTGATGAAATGCGTCTCATCGACTCTGCCGAGGACTCAGAATACATGGCACAGAAAGTCAGGGATACCAACGGCTGCTATGTTGTTCCCGCATTCACCGGCCTGGGAGCCCCCCACTGGGATCAGTATGCCAGGGGGACTATTGTCGGCATTACCCGGGGAGTCAATAAGTATCACATTATCCGGGCTACGCTGGAGTCTCTTGCCTATCAGGTCAACGATGTGCTGAACGCAATGAAGGCAGACGCGGGAATACGGCTTTCAGCTCTGAAGGTTGACGGAGGAGCCAGCGCCAACAACTTCCTTATGCAGACCCAGGCTGATATCATTGACGCACCGGTAAACCGTCCGGTCTGCGTTGAAACTACTGCCATGGGAGCCGCCTATCTGGCCGGACTTGCGGTTGGATACTGGAGAAGCAGGGAAGATGTAGTGAAGAACTGGGCCATAGACCGGACCTTCCTTCCCGGCATCAGTTCAGAGGAAAGAGCGGCCCGTGTAAAAGGCTGGAATAAAGCCGTGACCTATGCTTTCGGCTGGGCAAAAGACGAATCATACGAATAATCCGTATAAAAAACTTCCGGAACAGAAACCGGGATCTTTCATGAGATACCTGGTTCTGTTCCGGAAGTTTTTTATTGTCCAACATGGGCTATCACGCCATAACTTGCAGGCAATTTCTTAATAATGAAGTACTACTCCATATTATTTCAAAAAGCTTTCAATGATCACAGACTCAGCTTCTTCTTCTGTCATGCCAAAAGTTCTCAGTTTCACCAGCTGCTCATCGTTGATGCGGCCGATCGCTGCCTCGTGGATGATCTGTGCGTCCACATGTCTTGCATCGATCTCCGGAATGGAGCTGATCTCTGCATGGTCCATGATAATGGAGTCACACTGGATGTGGGCATGGCAGCTGTTGTTGCCGATTGCTCTCGGATGGAACACCTGCTTTGACGTGCCCTTACCTACAGAACGGGAAACGATCCGTGCAGAGCTGTTCTCACCGTTCAGCTCTACATCCATATTGGAGACAGCAGTCTGTCCCTCATCTGTCATCAGCTTCTCTGTAACGAAAAGCTTCGCATTCTCTCCCAGCTCAATATAGTTCTCTCTCTCTGTGGAATCCACACCCCGGATCTGAGTCGTTTCCAGGGTGAAGACAGAATTCTCACCCACGTAAATCTTTGTCACAGGATTCAAAACCTTTTTCCCGCTTCCGTCTCCTTCTGCGTAATGGTTTTCCACATATTTTACATTGGCATTCTTCCCAACGTGGAAGGCATGAATACCGTCGTGGCGTGTCTCGCTGCACCCTTCACCGTGAATGCCGCAGCCCGCGATAATCGTCACATCCGCTCCATCCTCAATATAGAAATCATTATAGACTACATCTATACCCTCCTGGGACATGACAACCGGAATGTGGACCATCTCGCCTTTTGCTTCTCCACTGATATGAATATCAATCCCCGGCTTATCCTCTTTTGGAATAATATTGATATGGCGGCTGTCGCCATGACACACTGCCATACCGTTCAGTCTGAGATTATAGGCGCCTTCCTGTTTGAATCCATAGGTATCTATCATCTTCAATACATCTTCTGTAACTTTATCAAGCTTGATCTTCTGCTCTTCCAAAGACATCTTAGGCTCCATAGAGCTCACCTCCCTTTTGTCTCCTGCACTCGCAGGAATCCAGTTCCTGTCCGAAAAGCTTCGGCATGATCTCTTCTGCGGCACCGATAGACTCAACCTTTCCATCCGTAATCACCATGATCCGGTCCGCCATACGGATGATCCGTTCCTGATGGGAGATCAGAATCAGACTCTCCTTCTTCTCCTTGTGAATCTGCTCAAACCGTTTGATCAACATGGAAAAGCTCCAAAGGTCAATTCCAGCCTCCGGCTCGTCAAATACACACAGATCGTGATGCTTTGCAAGTACTGTAGCAATCTCGATTCTCTTCATCTCTCCGCCGGACAAAGTTGCATCCACTTCACGGTCAATATACTCCATAGCGCAGAGGCCCACACTGCTCAGCAGCCCGCAGCAGGTCTTCTCATCCATCGGTCCGCCTGCCGCAAGGGAGAGCAGTCTTCTCACCGTCATCCCCTTGAACCTGGGCGGCTGCTGAAAAGCGAATCCGATCCCCGCCTTTGCACGTTCATCGATCGAATAATCTGTGATATCCTTTCCGTCAAGACAGATCTTTCCTGCAGTCGGCTTATAAATTCCCATGAGCAGCTTGGCCAGCGTGGACTTTCCACCGCCGTTGGGGCCTGTAATGACCAGCATCTCACCATCATTTACAGAAAAACTGACATCAGACAGGATCTCTGACTGTTTTCCTTCTTCTAAAACATCATATGATAAATGTTCTACTGTTAACATTCTGAAACTTTCACTTCCTTCTCTTTTGATGTCCGCAGCCGCTTCACCCGGCAAATCTCCGGAACAGCTCCCGATAGCGGTCAGCGTAAATGCTTCCCCGCCGCCAGATAAAGGCAAACTCATGGGATATCTGAAAATCCTGGAAAGGAATTCTCTTTAATTCTCCCCGTTTCAGCTCTCCCGCCACCGCGGCCTCATATAAAAATGTAATACCACATCCCGCTTTTGTCAACTCTTTAATCGCCTGCAGACTGCCCACCTCTGTCACTCTGCCGAAATCTGATATTCCAAGATTTTTTGAGTCCAGATACCGCTCCAGCACTTCCCGGGTGCCCGATCCCTCCTCCCGGAGAAGCAGTCTCTCTTGAAAAAGATTCTCAATTCGATCTGGTATTTTCTGAAAATCATAATCCGGACTGCACACAGCAATATAGTTTTCTTCAGAATATTTCTGAAAATCATATTCGCTTTTCTTAAAAAATCCCTCTACAAGAGCAAAATCGATCTCTCCTTCATCCAGCTTTTTCAGGAGCTCACGGGTATTTCCCACTTCCATATGGATTCTTGCATCCGGATAGCGGAGCAGATATTTCTTCAGAATTCCCGCCATCAAAGTGTCACCCACCGTTCTTGTGGCGCCAAAGCGTATCTCGCTCTCTGCCTCCGTATGAAGCATCTCACTCTGGATCGACCTCTCATCATGCATCATCGTCAGCGATGCATTCTTAAGGATCTCTCCGGCGTCAGTCAGACGCAGCTTCTTTCCCTCATATCGGAATAACTTCGTATTATAGTGCTTCTCGAGAAATCGGATGTGCTGTGAGACTGCCGGCTGTGTAATATTCAGCTTCTCAGACGCTCTCGTAAAGTTCATGCACTGACACACTGTAAGAAACGTCTCCATTCTGAAGTCCAGCATATGAATCCCCCTTTCGATGGACAGTTTTACCAGGGCCGACGCCCTCTCCCCGCAAAATGTCTCTGTAAAAAGTAATAATGTGTACCCATACACATAAAAGATATGGTCCAAATATCTTCCTACATACTGATATAAAAAATCCGGGCGGAGTTTATGATCACCCTCCGCCCAAATATATACTGAATACTCCCTGACCTAATCATAACATATTATTATTGAAAAATAAAGATATATAATTTTATTTTATGATAATTTTATGATAGGATAGTCCCGGTTGGAAAAATAAGTAAAATAACAGACAGGCACAGCCGGCGCTCATACATTTATCCGGGCCGTGCCAGAAACGGAGGGTTATTCAAATGAACTTTATCAAGAAAAACGGAGCCGGTCTCCTTCTCTGTCTTGTGATCGCAGTGCCTTCATGGTTCCTGGGACAGGCAGTTCCCGTGGTTGGCGGCCCGGTATTCGCCATCCTGATCGGCATGGTGCTCACACTGATTCTGACGAAAAAGGAACCTTTTCTCCCGGGAGTGAACTTCACTTCCAAGAAAATCCTGCAGGCAGCTGTAGTCTTTCTTGGATTCGGCATGAATCTGACGGAGATTCTGGCAAAAGGGAAGCAGTCTCTTCCTATTATTATTTCCACGATCACCACATCTCTCGTCATCGCGTTTATCCTTTATAAAGCACTGAAGCTTCGGACAAACAACGCTATACTGGTAGGAGTAGGCTCCTCCATTTGCGGAGGAAGCGCCATCGCCGCGACCGCTCCTGTTATCGACGCCAATGACGAGGAGGTAGCTCAGTCTATCTCTGTCATCTTCCTGTTCAACGTTCTGGCAGCCCTGATCTTCCCCACACTGGGGGCCATGCTTGGGCTGAGCAATGAGGGATTCGGACTCTTTGCCGGGACTGCTATCAACGATACCTCTTCAGTGACCGCAGCAGCGGCAGCCTGGGACGGAATTCACGGCAGCAATACACTGGAGTCAGCCGCTATAGTAAAAATGACAAGAACCCTTGCGATCATACCGATCACACTGGCCCTTGCCATTTACAGAGGAAGGAAATCCAAAAGCGCCGGAGCATCCTCCTTCAGCCTGAAGAAATCCTTCCCGTATTTTGTTCTGTTCTTCGTACTTGCATCTGTTGTGACCACGGTGTTCCAGCTTCCGGCAGGAGTGACCGCTCCGCTGAAAGAGCTGAGCAAGTTCCTGATCGTCATGGCCATGGCAGCCATCGGGCTAAACACAAACATCGTCAAGCTGGTCCGCACCGGAGGCAAACCCATCTTCACCGGATTCTGCTGCTGGGTGGGAATCGCACTGGTAAGCCTTGGAATGCAGCATGTACTCGGAGTGTGGTAATCCAGAAGTTCACTGCCAAATCCCAATTCGGCGGAATAAAGATTTTCACAGAACTTATATCAGGCGGAAATAATCTTTCGCCTGATATCAACCTTTCAAAAGCTATTTAAATATACAGAAAACGGCGGTAAAAGTATTTGTCACTTCTTACCGCCGTTTTCTGTATATTCTAATTACTTACTTTATTCTGATTATTTACTCTCAAGAATCTTGTCAATACTTACCAGCTTCACGCTCAGCACGAAGATATCTGCTGCTACCGCCAGTTCTTCCGGTGTCGGATAGGACGGTGCGATACGGATATTGCTGTCGTGAGGATCTTTTCCGTAGGGGAAGGTTGCTCCTGCTCCGGTCATGACAAGGCCGGCCTCTTTTGCCTTTGCAACGATTGCTTTTGCACAGCCGTCGAGAGCGTCGAAGGAAATGAAGTATCCGCCCAGAGGTTTGATCCAGGAACCGATTTCCAGGCCGCCCAGCTCTCTCTCCAGTACTTCAAGGACTGCTTCGAACTTCGGTCTCATGATATCAGCATGTTTCTTCATATGCTCCACGATGCCGTGGATGTCTTTGAAATAGCGCACATGACGAAGCTGATTTACTTTATCATGTCCGATTGTCTGTACCTTCATCATATTGCGGATATCATTCAGGTTTGCTTCAGAAGCAGCCATTGCCGCGATACCGGATCCCGGGAAACTGATCTTGGATGTAGAAGCAAACTTATAAACCATATCCGGGTTTCCTGCTTTCTTACACTCCATCAGAAGCTCGATCAGATAGTCCTGCTTATCCTCATACAGGTGATGTACGCAGTATGCGTTATCCCAGAAAATACGGAAATCTTCAGCTGCCGGCTTCAGGTTTGCGAAGCGGAATACTGTCTCATCGGAATATGTGATTCCCTGAGGATTGGAGTATTTCGGTACACACCAGATACCCTTGATGGCCGGATCTTCGCTGACAAGCTTCTCTACCATGTCCATATCCGGTCCTTCCGGAGTCATTGGAACATTGATCATCTCGATCCCGAAGAACTCTGTAATTGCAAAATGTCTGTCATATCCCGGCACCGGGCAGAGGAATTTTACCTTATCCAGCTTGCACCAGGGTGTGCTTCCCATAATACCGTGTGTCATAGCGCGGGCTACTGTATCGTACATAACATTCAGGCTGGAGTTTCCGAAGATAATCACATTGTCCTTCGGCACTTCCATCATATCTGCCATGAGCTGTTTTGCTTCTGCGATTCCGTCCAGTCCGCCGTAATTGCGGCAGTCAACGCCGTCCTCACAGACCAGATCAACACCGCTGTGCAGGACATCCATCATCCCCATTGACAGATTCAGCTGCTCGGTAGACGGTTTGCCGCGGGACATATCAAGCTTCAGCCCTTTGGCTTTTACTTCTTCAAACCGGGCCTCAAGCCCGCTCTTCAGTTCCAGTAACTCTTCTTTACTTAAATCCTTGTATGCAGTCATTGCAGGACTCCTCCACTCTTTCTCTATTTTTTCGCTGTCTGTTATTGTATACAATTATTGATGGTTCGTCAATCTTTTCCTGCATTTTTCATATGAAAGAACCATTTTTTCTCTGTTTTCATCATCATTTTTGAAGTTTTCCACTTTCTTTCATGCATTTTTCAGTCAAATCCATGTTCTCAGATTCTTTTTCACACCGTTCTTCCACCAGGCCGTCCTCTGCTTTCAGATTGTCTCTTACTTTTATAAGTGCTTCCGTGATCCCGCTGACTTCCCTTTCTGACATCCCGCTGCACATCACATCCTCCAATTTTTGAAATCCCTTCTTCACTTCTTCCGCTTTCTCCATTCCCTGATCCGTCAGAGCCACCATATAGGCCCTCCGGTTCCGGACGTCCCGCTCCCGCAGAAGCAGCCCCATTTTTTCCATCTTATCCAGCACCCTCGAGAGTGTTGTCACATCCAGCATACAGCCGTCAGCGATCTCCTTTTGGGATACCATAGAGTGCCCGGACAGATACATCAGTATCCTTGCCTGCCCCTGTCCCGGCGTCAGGCCCATATTGAGCAGGAAGCGCTGTACCTTTCTGCGCTTCAACAGCTCAATCTGATATAGAGTCTCTCTGAATTTTTGCCGTTCTGTCATCCTGTTCTCCTGTTCCTTTTCTTCTATCACTAATCCAGCTCATACATTCCGGTATACAGTTGATAATACCGGCCTTTCTGCTCCAGCAGTTCCTCATGGCTGCCCCGCTCCAGAATATGTCCATGTTCCAGAACCATGATAGCCTGTGAATTGCGCACAGTGGAAAGCCTGTGTGCGATTACAAATACAGTCCTTCCTTCCATGATCGCATCCATACCTTTCTCGATCAGCCTCTCTGTCCTCGTATCAATGGAGGATGTCGCCTCATCCAGGATCAGCACCGGCGGATGTGCCACCGCCGCCCTGGCGATAGCCAGCAGCTGCCTCTGTCCCTGGGACAGGTTGCTGCCGTCACTGTAGAGCATGGTCTGATACCCGTTTGGCAGCCTCCGGATAAATGAATCCGCATTTGCCAGTTTTGCCGCTTCCACTACTTCCTCGTCCGTGGCGTCCAGTCTTCCGTACCGGATATTATCCATGATAGTGCCGGTAAACAGATGCGTGTCCTGAATCACCATGGCAAGGGATCTTCTCAGGTCTGCTTTCCTGATCTCCCGGATATCAATACCATCATAGAGTATCCTGCCCTCCTGGATCTCATAGAACCGGTTGATCAGATTCGTGATGGTTGTCTTTCCCGCTCCGGTAGATCCTACAAATGCAATCTTCTGCCCCGGTTTTGCATACAGACTGATACCGGAAAGAACGGTCTTACCGGGAACATATCCGAAGACTACATTTTCAAATCTCACATCGCCCCGAAGAAGAGTAAGCGCTCCGTCCGCGGACTTCCATGCAAATGTACCCGTATATTCTCTGCTTTCTTCCAGATGTCTGTCCTGATCCAATCGTGCAGGGACAAGGGTCACTGTTCCCTCATCGATCTCCGGCTCCTCGTGCATCATCTCGAAGATTCTCTCCGCCCCTGCCAGCGCGGAGAGGATAAAATTCACCTGCTGGGTGAACTGGTTCAGAGGCATGGCGCTCTGCCTCACATAAACAAGATATGCGGCCAGGCTGCCCAGATCCATGAGCCCGGCCAGTGCGTACAGGCCTCCAACACAGGCCGATACCGCATAGTTTGCATAGGAGAGGCTGACGATAGAAGGCACCATCATGCCTGAATACGCCAGAGCGCTGGTGGAAGCCTTTCTCAGCTTTTCATTTTTCTCCCGGAAGACCTTCATATCCTCTTCCTCATGATTAAAGATCTTCTCCACCTTCTGCCCTGCTGCCATTTCTTCTACAAATCCATTGATGCCGGCCAGCTCCGCCTGCTGCATATCATAATACTGCCTGCTCCGTTTTCCGTTCCATTTGATGAACAGAAACATAAGGATCAGAAATACAATAACGATCATCGCCATCCTGACGCTGAGTACCAGAAGCATCACTACAGTTCCTGTCAAAGTCAGACTGCTCTGGATCACCATAGTAAAACTGTTGTTCAGCGCCTCCTGTACTGTATCTACATCATTAGTAAAACGGCTCATCAACTCGCCATGCGTATTGGCGTCAAAATATTTCAGCGGCAGAGTCTGCACGTGGGCAAACAGATCCCGCCTGATATCTCCCACTACCTTCTGGGAAGTCTTCACCATCAGACGGTTATATCCCAGAGTAGACAGGGCGCCGCACAGATACATGATCCCCATCCCCACAAGTGCTAGAATCAGGCCCTGCACATCGCCGGGAAGGATATAATTATTAATGACCGGCTTCAGCAGATATGTTCCCGCAACACTGGCGCCGGTACTGATACACACAAGCACTGCCACTACGAGAAGAAGCCATTTGTGATATCCCATGTATTTAAACAGCTCCGCCAGTGCTTTCCTGGTATTTTTCGGTCTTTTATATCCGGTATATCTTGCCATTAGAGATCCGCCCCTTCCTTTTGAGAGTCATATATTTCCTGATAGATCATATTATTTTCCAGCAGTTCCTCATGGGTTCCGATTCCTTTGATCCGTCCGTCATCCAGCACAACGATCTGATCTGCATGGCGCACCGATGAGATTCTCTGGGCGATGATAATCTTGGTCATATGAGGCAGCTTCTCTGCAAGCATTTCCCGGATCCTGGCCTCGGTAGCCGTATCCACTGCACTGGTAGAATCATCCAGGATCAGCACCTTCGGCTTCTTCAAAATCGCTCTGGCGATACAGATCCTCTGTTTCTGTCCGCCGGAGACATTCACGCCGCCCTGCCCCATCTCTGTGTCGTATCCTTTCTCCAGCCTGCCGATAAACTCATCCGCGCCGGCAATCCGGCACGCCTCCTCGATTTCCTCCTGTGTAGCGTTCTTGTCGCCCCAGAGAAGGTTTTCACGAAGAGTACCGGAAAAAAGTGTATTTTTCTGTAATACCATAGAAACAGCATCCCGGAGATGATCCAGAGGATACTTCTTAACCGGCACTCCATCGATCAGGATCTCTCCTTCGGTGACATCATAAAGTCTGGGAATCAGCTGGACCAGCGTGGACTTGGCCGATCCGGTCTGTCCTACGATACCCACGGTCTGTCCTGCCCCGATATGAAGATTAATATCCGTCAGTACATTCTCCTCCGCATCAGCCCGGTATTTGAAAGAAACATGACGGAACTCGATCTCTCCACGTGTGACTCGGATATCCTCTGCCTCATCTTCGCGAATATCAATCTCTTCATCCATAATTTCCAGAATCCTCTTTCCCGATGCCAGCGACCTGGTCAGCATAAGAAAGATATTGGAAATCATCATGAGCGAATTCAGAATCTGAAGCACATAACTAAGGAAGCCGGTCAGCTCCCCCACCTGCATGGTTCCCACACGGATCATTTCACCCCCGAACCAGAGGATACTGATGATCGTTGCATACATAACGAACTGCATTGCCGCCATATTCGTAGTAGCCAGTTTGAAAGCCCGCTCAGACTGAGTCTGCAGGTTCGTGTTGACCTCTCCGAATTTCCCGATCTCATACTCTCCTCTCACATAAGCTTTCACAACCCGGACAGCCGTCAGGTTCTCCTGGACGATCCGGTTCACCAGATCAATCGCCCCCTGCAGTTTTGCATACAAGGGCCGCACCTTTGCTATGATCACCCAGAGTGTGATCCCCAACACCGGCAGCGCTACCAGAAATACAATGGCAAGACGACTATTGATGGAGAACGCTACCGCCGTAGCCGCCACC
Organism: uncultured Mediterraneibacter sp.; assembly: GCA_944381495.1. Taxonomy (GTDB): domain Bacteria; phylum Bacillota; class Clostridia; order Lachnospirales; family Lachnospiraceae; genus Mediterraneibacter. The sequence goes on from CALWLJ010000029.1 coordinate 26,378, forward strand.
AGCATGACCGGACCTCTGCAGGCCGGCCGCATACCGCTGGAAATACTGTTCTGAATATTCGTAATATCACTTGTCATCCGAGTTACAAGAGACGACAGCTGAAAATGATCCGTATTCGCGAATGAAAACTTCTGAAACTTGGCATACTCCGCCTCCCTCAGGTTCGCTCCCAGCCCCTGGCCTCCGATAGCCGCAAACCGGGCGCTGCCGATCCCCAGCAGGAGCGCAGCGGCAGCACAAACCAGCATCCAGCCGCCCTGCTGAAAAATGTATGCCCTGTCTCCGTTCGCCACGCCGATATCGACAATATCGGCCATGATCAGCGGAATCAAAAGCTCAAAAATGGATTCTCCTGTAATGCATAGAGCAGCAAATATCAAATATTTCTTATACTGCCCGGAATAAGAAAAGATACGCCTTATCATGAGAATGTTCCTCCTGTCCTTTGCTTTACGCCGGACATCCGGCGCAAATAGTTGTATATGCAACCATTGTATGCGCAACTGTTTAGGAATGTCAACCCCGGGAATGGCTGCTTTGTTCACTGACTTCCGTCTTGAACAGTCCAGAAAACACAGCTGATCTCGAAAACCTTTCTGCGGGGAGGGAGGATGTGAGCGGACTCCCTCCCCGCAGAATACGTTTTAGAAATACCTCTGTTTTCGGATGCTTAATCACCAAAGTTAGTGTACTAAACAGCCATTGACTTTTTCATCATCTCATGCTATATAGTATTTAGAAAATTTTCTAAATAGTTTTAAGATCGAAAGGAGGCTTCCTATTGAGTTTTGGCGATACCTTCAAAGCCCTGTCCGATCCGGTCAGGAGGAAAATACTGGAACTGCTGAAAGACCGACGGATGTCCGCCGGAGAGATTGCCGGTCATTTTGACATGACACAGGCAACCGTCTCCTATCATCTGAAGATATTAAGAAAAGCGGACCTGATTCGCGAGTCTAGAGAAAAAAATTTTATCTATTACGAACTGAATCTGACAGTTGTAGAAGAGATCATGGTGTGGCTGTCAGATCTGAAAGGAGAGGATCCCTCATGAAAAAATATGGAAAAACAATCATAATCACGACTGTCATCACACTGCTGCCCATGGTTATAGGTTTCCTGTTATGGAACCGGCTGCCAGATGAAATTGCAACTCATTTCGGAGTGAACGGCGAGCCAAACGACTGGACGCAAAAACCCTTCGCTGTCATCGGATTGCCCCTATTCCTTGCCTTCATCCAGCTGATCGTGGCAGCATTCACGCTGAATGATCCCAAACGCAGCAACATTCACCCCAAACTGATGTATCTGATCCTGTGGATCATTCCGGTCCTGTCCCTCATATCGAATATCTCCATTTATCTGTTTTCTATGGGGTTCGATATTGACAACAGTATCATCGCCTGCTTCCTGGTTGGGGTTGTATTCATCCTCCTTGGAAACTATATGCCCAAGCTGCAGCAGAATTATACGGTAGGCATCAAACTGCCCTGGACGCTGAACAGCCAGGAGAACTGGACCCGCACCCACCGTCTTTCTGGCAAACTCTGGATTGTAGGAGGCGTAGTGATGATAATCGGAGGTTTTCTCTCCTTCTGGGTCATACTGGCCGTGCTTCTGGTATGCGTGGCAGTGCCTGTGGGATATTCCTTCTGGCTCTACCGAAAAGGGTATTGATTGCAAAAGAGAGCAACATTGTGTCATGAATGTGCAGTATGGTGCAAGTTTTTTCCCGCGAAAACTTTTATGATAATACTAAAGCAAAAACATTCAGAGAAACGACTCTGAAACGGATCTAAGGAGGAAATGAGCATGATAACAAAATACATCTACGGCAATCCTTTTGACACAGAAGCTGTGACCGGGAAAACGGAGACGGTAACGGCAGATGCTGACGGAAACGGAAAAGCTCCGGTATACGGCAGGATTGAGACAGAGAATGGATTCTGTTTTACATATATCATGGATGAGGATGATATTGTATATGGTCTGGGTGAGGCAAACCGGGGAATCAATAAGCGAGGATATATTTATGTCAGCGACTGCTCAGACGATCCCAACCACACAGAGGATAAGCGTTCCCTGTATGGGGCTCACAATTTTATCGTTGTGTCCGGGAAGAAAACTTTCGGTATGTTCTTTGACTATCCGTCCACTGTCACCTTTGACATCGGTTATACCAGAATGGATACGCTGAAGGTTTCCTGCGACGCAGCTGATCTGAATCTTTATGTCATTGACGGGGATTCTGCTTACGACATAGTAAAGCAGTTCCGCCATATAATAGGAAGAAGCTATATTCCTCCGAAATTCGCCTTTGGTTTCGGCCAGAGCCGGTGGGGATACAAGACGAAAGAGGATTTCAAAAAGGTTGCCGCAGGCTACCGGGACAATCATATCCCGCTGGATATGATCTATATGGATATTGATTACATGGATTCCTACAAAGACTTTACCCTGAACAAAGACTTCTGTGATTTTGCAGATTTTGTACAGGAGCTGAAAGATGAACATATCCGTCTCGTACCCATTATCGATGCAGGAGTTAAGATTGAAAAGGGATACGATGTCTATGAAGAAGGTGTTGAGAAACGGTATTTCTGTCAGAGAGAAGACGGCAGTGATTTTGTTGCCGCAGTGTGGCCGGGAGACACGCATTTCCCGGATATGCTCAATGCCGACGCCCGCAGATGGTTTGGAGACAAGTACAGATTCCTTATCGATCAGGGAATCGAAGGCTTCTGGAACGATATGAATGAACCCGCTATCTTCTATTCCAGCGAGGGTCTGGCAGAGGCGAAAGAAAAAGCAAAAGAATTTTCAGAAGACACAGAGGGGAAGATCCAGCCCGGAGAGATGGGATATTTTCTCTCACAGCTCTCCAACAGCCACGAAGATTACAAGAGATTCTATCACAATGTAAACGGAGAGAAGATCCGTCATGACAAAGTCCACAACCTGTTCGGCTATAACATGACACGTGCCGCAGGCGAGGCATTTGACCGGATCGATCCGGACAGACGTTTCCTCATGTTCTCCCGCTCCTCCTATATCGGAATGCACCGCTACGGCGGGATCTGGACCGGAGACAACAAGTCCTGGTGGTCTCATATCCTGCTGAACCTGAAGATGATGCCCTCTCTTAACATGTGCGGTTTCCTCTATACCGGCGCAGATCTGGGCGGATTCGGTGAGAATACGACGAGAGATCTTTTGCTCCGCTTCCTTGCCCTGGGGGTGTTTACCCCACTGATGCGCGACCACTCCGCACTGGGTACGAGGGAGCAGGAATGCTATCAGTTTGAAGATATAGAGGACTTCCGTCAGGTTGTAGGCGTCAGGTACCGCCTTCTTCCATATATTTACAGCGAGTATATGAAAGCTGCCCTCAGCGATGATATGTACTTCAAGCCCCTGGCATTCGTCTGGCCGGAGGATCAGATGGCTTCCAGGATTGAAGATCAGCTGATTATCGGAAATGAAGTTATGATTGCTCCTGTATATGAGCAGAACGCCCGGGGACGTTATGTATACCTTCCAGAGAATATGGATTTTGTCAAATTCATGGCTGACGGCTCTATAAAAGTAGAAAAGATGGAGAAAGGCATTCACTGGATCGATGTAGCGCTCAACGAAGTCCCCCTGTTCATCCGGGAAGGGAAATGCATTCCTGTGGCTAAGGCTGCGGAATATGCTGATGCCGTTGACTGGGATCACCTGGAAATAATAGGCTCTGACAGCGCAGAATACACCCTCTATAATGATGACGGAATTCACAAAGACTATGACTTGGAAGAAAATTGTGTTACATTAAAGAAATAATCCTCTAAAAAGCAGGAAGGCTGCCGCCGGGAGATAAGACCCTGGCGGCAGCCTTCTTTCCATATTCACTGCAACATAAACTGGCATATGTATCAGATCAGCCCAAGGCTTCTGAGGATATACAGCCATCCTGTCACAGAAAACGCGCTGAACAGTGTAGTCAGCATGACCGTACTTGATGTCAGAGTTCCTTCATGTCCCATATTGCGGGCCATGACATAACAGCTCACCGTAGTTGCCGAACCAAGCATGATCAGGATCGCCACCAGTTCTTCCTGACGGAACCCAAGCCATACTGCCACCGGAAGGAAGAGCGCGGCAAATCCTACCAGCTTCATCACGGATGCTGTTATGGCCGGTTTTGCCTTTCCGAATGCTTTCCGGATATCAAAGGTGGCGCCCATTGCCATCAGGCCCATAGGTGTGGCGACGGCCCCGATATTAGAAACTGTTTTCTCCAGGATCCCCGGCATGGGAAGTCTGAGCGCAGACCAGACCAGCCCTGCCACAATACCGATGATAATCGGGTTTGTAACGATTCCCTTCAATGTGCTGATCCACACCTGCCTGTCCAGCTTTCTCTTCTCCGGCTGAAAAAAGGACAATACAACCACTGCCATCACATTATAGAGAGGGACGCTTCCGATGATCATAAGGGGCGCCATCCCTGCATCACCGTAGATATTCTGGATAAAAGCGATTCCAAGCAGGGCTGCGCTGCTCCGGTAGGACGCCTGGATAAACTCCCCCTGCAGCGTTCTGTCCTTCCACAAAAAGGACACCGCAGCAGCAATTCCGATGCTGAGGAATGTTGCCACAAAGCAGAACAACACAAACTTCAGGTTCCACACCTGAGCAAAGTCCACTGTGGACAGGTCCTCAAACAGCAGGACCGGCAGCGGAACCAGAAACACAAATTTATTCATTTTTGATGCAAAGACCTCATCGATCCAGCCCAGCTTCCGGAACAGGAGTCCCAGGAGCATCATAAGAAAGATGGGGATCGTCGCGTTCAGGCTGAAGATCAGATTATCCATATTGCTCGCACCTCCATTATGATCTCCGCAGGATGCTTCTTTTGTTCACCTGTAAGCATCCTGCGCCAGAAGACCTCTTTTTTTTCACATCATGTATTCTAGCACAACTTCCTCTTCTTTCAAAGAGTAACCATACAATAGCGTCGTCATCGAAGGAAAACCTTGCTTGACATCCACTTCCCCCATATTTACAATGAAACTATCCCTATAATTTTGGCGTAAACAGTGTCTCCGGGAACTATAACGGCAGGTTTCTTGCCGCAGATGTTCTCCGGCATTACATGCAGGAGCATCTCCCGCAGGACACGCCATACAGAATCGGAGGTGTTTTACATGTTACATGAAGTCAGTTTCCGCTCTTATAACGAACGGGATACCGTGTACGGATGGATCTATGTCCCGGCTGCAAAGCCAAAGGGGATCGTACAGATCATCCACGGATTCGGGGAGCATTCCCGCCGTTACCTGCATATGATCTCAGCCTTTGTAGACGCCGGATATATCGTATCCGCCGACGACCATGTAGGCCACGGCAAGACCGCCCTGGAAAACAACACATGGGGCGACTGGGGGAACAAAGGATACCACACCATGATGGAGGATGAACATACGCTGACCCTTCTCACAAAAGAAAAATATCCGGATCTGCCTTATTTTCTTTTCGGACACAGCATGGGCTCCTTTATTGCCAGAGACTATGCCGCAAAATATGGCGCAGAGCTGGCCGGCGTTACCATCTGCGGCACCACCGGGACTTTCCGGGGCGCGGCCGAAGTAGGCAGAGAACTGAAACAGGCCATTGAACATGGTATGGGAAATGACTGTGACAGCGAGTATTCCGGTAAACTGATGGGATGGATGTGTGAGCGCTGCGATGACGTTACCATTGGAAATGAATGGATCTGCTCTGACCCATATGTACAGAGAGACCATGCAGAGGATCCTTTCGACGCATTTACAAAGCCTGTCCTGAACCGTTCCCTCTATTATTTCACCCAGATGATGGAATCCATCCTCGGGACCGACTGGGCCAGAAAAGTTCCAACCGCTCTTCCCTTCTATAATATCGGCGGAGATCAGGATCCGGTAGGCGAGTATGGGAAAGGGATCTACGAAGTGTCCAACTGGCTGTATGATACCGGACACAGCGTGAAGACGAAGGTTTATCCCGGCTATCGCCATGAGATACATAATTACGCGGTTATCAAAAATGAAGTGGAGCAGGGAATCATCGAATTTATGGACGGACTGCTCTAATCCTGTTCATCCCTGACATTTATACTGACAGCAAGGACTCCCGGTATTATCTTCTCCCGGGAGTCCTTGTTTCTGTCTATTCTGTTGATATTTTACTTATATCCGGACAATTACAGATCATCTCGGATTCTTTTTATCAGATCTTTTTGTATGGCACTGCGCCTACTCTCCCACAATGCACACACGGATCAGATTGGTCCTGCCGGGGATTCCCAGCGGAACGCCGCCTGCAAATACGACTCTGTCGCCGTCCTCGACCACGCCGTGTTCCTGAGCCGCCTCGATGGCTCTCAGGCAGAGGATCTCGGAGCTGTACTCTTCTCTTACAAACATGGGAAGAATTCCCCATGACATATTCAGCTGTCTGCATACTTTCTCCGAGCTGGAACAGCCGCCGATCAGGCAGTCCGGACGATATTTGGAGATCATCCGTGCCGTACAGCCTGTTTTGCTGGCTGCAAGTATGGCCTTTGCTTTCAGATCAATCGCCGTCATACATGCCGCATGGGAAATACCGTTTGTAATATCAAGATCTTCCTTCCGTTTTGTCTTGCGGAACTCCTCGTTATAATCAATATTCCGCTCCATGTGTACCGCGATCTTCACCATCATCTTCAGCGCCTCCACCGGATATTTACCGGCGGCAGTCTCACCGGAAAGCATGATGGCGCTGGTTCCCTGATAAATGGCGTTTGCCACGTCCGTGGCCTCCGCACGGGTTGGCCTGGGATGGATCATCATGGAATCCAGCATCTGAGTAGCAGTAATAACCACCTTTCCGGCAGCGTATACTTTCTCGATGATCCTCTGCTGGATGATCGGAACATGCTCCAGAGGAATCTCCACGCCCATATCTCCTCTGGCGATCATAATGCCGTCCGCTGCCTCGATGATAGCGTCTATATTATCCACGCCCTGCTGATTCTCGATCTTGGCAATGATATTGATGCACTGCCCGCCGTTGTCATCCAGCAGTTTGCGCATCTCCAGCACATCGTCCGCCGTACGTGTAAAAGAAGCCGCAACAAAATCAAAATCTTCGGCAATACCAAAAAGCAGATCATCACGGTCCTTCGGACTGATAAACTGCATGTTCAGTTCCACTCCCGGCACATTGACTCCCTTGTGGTCAGAGATGTCTCCGCCATTGAGCACCGTACAGACAATGTCCTTTCCCTCAATCCGTTCTACCCGCATTCCAACCAGTCCGTCATCGATCAGAATATTATTTCCTGGTTTTACATCCTGATAAAGTTCCTTGTAGGAAACTGTCACACGCTCCTGGTCCCCTTCAATCTCGTCATTTACCAGGGTAAACTCCTGTCCTTCCTGGAGAGTGATCTTATGGTCAGCGAAACAGCCAAGCCGGATCTCCGGCCCTTTGGTGTCCAGAAGAGCCGCAATAGGCTTGTTAAACTGTCTGCGCAGTTCCTTCAGCTTATCCAGCCGAGCCTTCTGTTCCTCATGGGTCCCGTGAGAGAAATTGAACCTTGCCACATCCATTCCCTCGCGGATCAGTGATTCCATTACTCCTTCTTTGTCTGTAGATGGTCCCAGCGTACATATGATCTTTGTTTTTCTCATAATCTTTCCTTTCCGGATAAATCCTCGTCTATCTTAAAATGCTTTCGGTATTCCGATAATGATCTTTCATTCTAAATTACTGTCAGAAATTACCGTATAAAAGTATTATATCATCGACACAGTATGTTTATCCAGTAGGAATTCCGGGCTGGAGCTATATTTAACATGAATTTTTCATTGTGTATCAGCTGTCAGGGAGCGTCAGGAACGCCAGTAATCTGACAGCCGATCTTTTTCTTCCGCCTCTTATGCCTTTGCCGCCTCATTCACGCATCTGAGTGCGTTCAGACTTCTGGGAAATCCGATATAGGGCAGGCACTGGGAAATAATCTTGATGAGGAATGCTTTGTCATTGCCCACTTTCATATTGCCCGCAGCATGAGAAGTCAGCTGGGGCTCGCATCCTCCCTGAGCCGCCAGGAAGCAGAAAGTGATCATCTCTCTCTGCCTGTAGTCCAGACCAGTACGGGTATAGTAATCACCGAAACAGTTGCCTGACAGCCAGCGGTTGATATGACGGCTTTCCTCCGGTCCGGATGTGGCAAAGCCTTTCATTCCTTCTCCAAAGATATCTACCTGAGCCTGCTCGCCCTTTTCCACTCTGTCCTCTACCGTAGTGGTAGCCTGGCTTTCCAGAGGTAGCGCAATACCCAGCTCCGCAAATACCTCATTTACAATATCAAAGAACGGGCGGACCCGTCCGATTCCCAGATATGCGCATGCCTGATAGACGATCTCCTTGACTTCCACGGGAGTCACCCCGAGATTCAGCGCGCCGGGCAGGAGCTCACGGAACTCAACCGTTCCCTGACACCCTAACAGTGCGGACAAGATTGCCATCATTCTGGTCCTGTCATCCAGATCATCCTGATTTACCACTTCATCATAAGCAAAATTTGCGAAGAAATCCGCGAACTCCGGATCCTTTGCGGAAAGCTTCAGGTCTCCCTCAGGGTATAATCTTCTGAAATATTTTTCTGCTGCTTCTGTCATTTTTGATCTTCCTTTCTCTTCATTAATAAATAGTGTTAATCATCATAACCTGCCTGCTTTGCATCTGGTCTCCACAGGTTATTCGCAGGTTATATCGTCTGTCCGGGATACTGTCCCATATGAATATAGAGAGGACTCACGCCCTCTCCAAATACATTGCATGCTATTTTAATTTTCCGTATTCTTCATCAGAAACAGGCTCAAGCCATTCATTTGATGCTCCTTCTGCCGGCACCTCAATGGCAAGATGCTGGAACCAGGAATCCGGTGCTGCGCCGTGCCAGTGCTTTACTTCCGGCGGGATGTTCACAACGTCTCCTGCCTTCAGCTCCTGTGCTTCTTTGCCCCACTCCTGATAATAGCCGCGGCCGCCTGTTACAAGCAGGATCTGGCCGCCTTTGTGATGGATATGCCAGTTATTACGGCACCCCGGCTCAAAAGTCACGTTGCCGATTCCCACTCTCTCTGTAGTGAGCATCTTCAGATAGCTCTGTCCGATGAAATACTGCGCGAACGCTGTGTTCGGCTCGCCCACCTCAAATACGTTTCCGCCGCCTAAGTCCTGTTTCATTTTCTCTGTATCCATGTGTAACGCCTCCAGCTTTTTATACAATTTCTTTTTATCTGTATCTATTGTATAACCGGCTGAGGCTATAGACAAATGCTTAGTTTACATGGTGGGGTATGCCCGGGAGGTATGATTATGAAACACCATTTACCCTATTCCCCCTTATTTTGCAACACATAATAAGTTCCCTTTGATTTTCCTTCTTTCTTGAGCACTTCTAAATTAGTTAATTCTCTTAATATCTTCAGTGCCCTTGACTCTTTTATATCCAGAAGTTTCTGCGCTTCTTTATTAGTTATCATTCCATTCTTTTCAACATAT
>CALWLJ010000030.1 GCA_944381495.1 uncultured Mediterraneibacter sp.
TAGAGGAGCAATCAAAACTAAATATTGGAACACTTTAAATCTTTAAGAAAGAGAGGGAAACAAGGGATGAAAATCAAGAAATTGAAAAAAGTCATAGCCGGTATGCTGAGTGCCGCTATGGTAATGTCCACGATGGCAGTGACAGCGTTTGCTGCCGGACCGGATACGATTGATACGAGCAGGAAAGGAAGTCTGACAATCCACAAATATACAGAAGGCACCGAAGAGGGAAGTAAGGGTACAGGTACAACGGCGGATGAGGCCAATCTTCCGGAAGGGGCAGAACCGCTTGCCGGCGCGGGATTCACAATCTACAAAGTCGCAGATGTAGATGAACTTACTAATTATTACAGCACAAATCCAACGGATCTTCCCAATGTAAGTGACTATGTTGAGAACGGAGCGATTAAGGCGCAGTATGAAAGTGGTAAAATCGGAGACGAAGTGATTACAGGGTCTGACGGTATTGCGAAGTTCGAAGATCTTGCGCTTGGTTTCTATGTAGTAGTAGAGACGACCACGCCGGATCTTGTAACAGATCCGATGGATCCGTTTATCGTATCGGTCCCGATGACCACAGTAGATGGTGACAGCTGGCTGTATGACATTCATGTCTATCCGAAGAACGGAACCACTACAGGTGAAGTTACCCTGGAAAAGAAGGGTGAAGCTGATACACCGCTTGCCGGAGTTAAGTTCAAGCTGGAAAAGAAAAATGATGATAATACCTGGACTGAAATTACAAAAGCTGCCGGTGCGGCAGGAGACAATACCGGAGCTGCTCTGGATCTGGTCACAGATAACAATGGAAAGATTAAAGTTTCCGGGCTGAGCCAGGGTACATACCGCTTTACAGAGGTAAGCCTTGGAGATTCATCAGCCAACGGTGGTTATATCCTTGATTTGAACAAGACATATGAGTTTACTGTAGGCGCTGACGGGAACATTACGGTTTCGGGAGCAAGCGGAACAACAATTACGGTACAGAATGAGAAACCGGATATGGAGAAAAAGGTGCAGGACAGAGAGTCTTCTGAGTGGCAGAATGAAAGTGATTACAACGTAGGAGATACCATCCCGTATAAAATTACGGTAAACGTACCGGCGAACATCACAGAGCTGAAAGAATTTGTGCTGACTGATACACCGACTAACCTGACGGATGATGTTGGTAGCATTAAAATTCAATGCAATGGAACTGATATTGATGGAAATGCATATTCAGCAGTTAAGGAAGGAGAAGACGGATTTAAGATCACATTTAATACTGCGAATATGGGCGCATATGCGGATAAAGATCTTGTCATCACTTACAATGCAGTGCTTAAGGATTCGGCATTGACGACAACAGCAGGAAACCCAAATACAGCTACTCTTAAGTACTCCAATGAGATCCTTCCGGGCACCACACCGGGAAATCCGTCAGGGGAGCCTGGCAGCGCGGAGATTAAAGACAATGCAGTTGTCTATACGTTTAAGTTGAGTGTACTGAAAACAGATGGGGCGAAAAAACCGCTGCAGGGCGTAAAATTTGACCTGTACAAAGAGGTTTCTGAGGGTACAGAAGGAGCTGAGCGTGGAAACAGTGATAATGGACTGGACCAAGATAAGTTCTGGAAGAAGATTGCAGCTGACCTTACGACAGGTTCTGATGGAAAAATCAGCAAAGGTGGACTTGCAAACGGTACATACTACCTTGTAGAGACAAAGACGAACGAAGGATACAATCTGTTAAAGGCTCCGGTGAAGGTAGATCTGTCTATTGAATACAAAACATCTTTCACAGAAGTGAAGGCATGGGAGAAGATTGACGGTGTATGGACGCTTGTAAAGCACGAGATCAATGTAGATAAAACAACATTTTCCGGAAATGATAAAGAGACTCCGCTTGATGGAAATCTGACAACAACAGTTATCAACAAGAAAGGCTTCCAGCTTCCGACAACCGGTGGCGCAGGAACACTCCTTGCATCCCTTATCGGTATCCTGCTGATGGGCGGCGGAGCATTTGTATTCATCTCTTCCAGAAAGAGAAAAAATGCATAATACGTGATTTAGGTTAAAACTCTTTCATTTTACATCACATAGGAGAGGCATGAGTTCGTGTCTCTCCTATGAGACTTTCAGCCGGGCTTCACAGGCGAAGGTCCGGGATCGGATCGCTTTGTCTGTGGAGTCCGGCTGAAAGCCTCATGAGCATGTGGCAAAGCGGAATGCGAATGTCCGCTTTACGATTATTTTTATATCGGGAGGGCACTTATGAAGAAGTTAAAACTGATATTTGCGATTTTGATGTTTGTTACAGGACTGGGAATTGCAGGATATCCGATCATCAGCAATCTGCTCTATGAGCGGAATGCGACACAGGTTGTAGAAAACTATGATGAGACCGTTGAAGAGATGGATCAGGAAGAGATTGATGCAGCGAAGGAAGCGGCGAAGAACTATAATGAACAGCTCCAGTCTGCAATCATCAGAGATGAGAATGGAGAAGGCGAGGGGGAAGGCGAGAGCTATGTGGACCTCACCGGCGTCGGCGAGAGCATTGGTTATATTACAATACCGAAGATTGATGCAGAGCTTCCGATCTATGAGGGAAGCAGTGCAGAGGTTCTTCAGAAAGGTGTCGGCCATATGGAACAGTCCTCCTATCCTGTTGGAGGAGAGGGGACGCACAGTGTCCTGACCGGACATCGGGGACTGCCGGATGCGGAACTGTTTACCCGTCTGGATGAGCTGGAGACCGGGGACAAATTCTACCTTCATGTGCTGGATGAGATCCTTGCCTATCAGGTGGACCAGATCAAGGTGGTAGAGCCCAATGAGACCGGTGATCTGGATATTATTCCTGGAGAAGACTATTGTACCCTTGTTACCTGTACTCCTTATGCCATTAATACACACAGACTGCTTGTGCGTGGAGTGCGGACAGCGTATAATGGAGAACTGGAAAGCGGCGTGCAGTATCAGGAACTGCAGTCCGGAACCATTACAAGACGATTACTGGATGTGTGGCCATGGCTTCTGGCAGCTGGTGTGGTCGCCATTGGTACGGAGGCAGCGCTTCTTGTACTGCTTATCAGACGTAAGAAGAAGCGTTCCAGAGAAGAATGAAAATGAAGCAGAGATAAGAGAAAGAGAATATGAGAAGAGTAGTACAGATATTGGCTGCTGTTGTGTTTCTGGCGGGCCTGGTTCTCTTCCTGGGACCTCAGGTGAACGGATGGCTGGGCCAGAGAAACAGTGACAGTGCGATCGATATTTTTGAAGCAGAATTGCCGACAGGCGTGGCGTCTTCCGGCGAAGGAGACAGCGGAAAGGCAGCTGACGGGGATACTTCAGAAGGTTCAGAAGACGGAGAAAGCGACGCGGACAGCGCAGACCAGTACTTTGAAGAGGTTTCTGCGGAAAGCCTTGCGGCGCTGCGCAGTGAGCTTGAAGCTTATAACCGGCAGCTCTATGAGAGCGGTCAGTCCGGTCTGAGAGATCCTTTTGATTATGAGAATTCGTCGTTTGATCTGACCCGTTTCGGCTTCAGTCAGAATGTGATCGGAGTGCTGTGGATCCCCCGGATGCAGGAGAAGCTGCCCATTTATCTTGGGGCGAATTCTGAAAATATGGCGAAAGGCGCCGGGCTGATGGGACAGACTTCCATGCCACTTGGCGAACGAAACTCGAATGTAGCTATTGCGGCTCACAGAGGATGGAAGGGAATCCCCATGTTCCGGAATATTCAGTCTCTTCAGATCGGAGACAAGATCCAGATCACAACGCCCTGGGATACGCTTATCTACCGGGTGTGCGATCTCAAGATCATATCACCGGAGGATACGGAAGAGGTACTGATCCAGGAGGGACGGGATCTGGTGACGCTGCTGACCTGCCATCCATATACACAGAATTATCAGAGATATCTGGTGGTGGCGGAGCGGTCCGATGAGGAGCCGCAGTCAGAGGAAGAAGATCTGGCCGAGGCAGGGATCACTTATGACGAGTCGCCCCGGGAGGTTGAGGATGAGAATGGTGAGACCGTGCTGGTGGATCCCTCAGATATTAATCCGTCTATACTGGAAGGAGCGGAAGCTTCTGGCGCAGGATATTCGAATCTGCAGATCTGGCTGGAGACTTATGGTATATGGATCGCATTTGCAGTGATGGTGATCGTTGTTGTGGCAGCCGTTCTGTTCACGGGAAGAAGGAAAATCACAGGGAGAAGGAAGAATAAGCGCAGGAGGAAGAGAAGATAATGAATGCTTTGAAATATGCGGCAAAGGCAAGGATGGTGACGGATGAGGTGGAGAAGGTCATCGTCGGAAAGGATGAATGTGTGGAGAAGATCATGATGGCTGTCCTGGCGGGAGGCCATGTGCTGATCGAGGATATTCCGGGGGTGGGGAAGACCACCCTGGCCGTGGCTTTCGCGCGGGCGATGAATCTGAGTCAGGGACGTGTTCAGTTTACCCCGGATGTTATGCCGTCGGATATCACAGGATTTTCCATGTATGATAAGGCGCAGGGAGAGTTTGTATATTATCCCGGCGCGGTAATGTGTAACCTGTTTCTGGCAGATGAGATCAACCGTACTTCAGCAAAGACACAGTCCGCCCTTCTGGAGGTTATGGAGGAGGGCAATGTGACGGTAGATGGTGAACCGCATCCGGTTCCACGCCCGTTCCATGTATTTGCGACGGAGAACCCGGTCGGTTCGGTAGGAACCCAGATGCTGCCGGAGTCACAGCTGGACCGCTTTACGATCTGTGTTGTAATGGGGTACCCCGGCAGAGAAGAGGAGATCCAGATTCTTATGGGAGAGGCCGGATACGGGCCGCTTTCAGAACTGGAGCCGGTGATCACCCGGGAAGATCTGATAAGGATGCAGCGGGAGACAGAGAAAGTATTTGTCCATCGAGCAGTTTATGACTATATTGTCTCTCTTGCAGAGGCTACAAGAGAGCATCCGCTGGCTGCTCTTGGCCTGAGCCCCCGTGGTTCTCTGGCGGCGGTCCAGATGGCAAAAGCATCCGCATACATGGCAGGACGGAGTTTTGTGATACCGGATGATGTGTCAGGAACATTTCATGATATCGCAAGGCATCGTATTCTTCTGAATGCGCAGGGGAAAGCAGGGCATTCATCCGTGGATGATGTACTGGATGATATTCTCGCTTCCGTGAAGAAGCCGAGGCCGGAGAAAAGGCAGCAGTAAGCGGAGGAGATCGTAATGAAAGTATGGACGAAAGTGCGGTCTGTGCTGTCAGGAAAAATGGGCTATGTCGTTGTGTTTCTGGCAACGCTGATCATTGCGCTGACACATGACGGAGATTTTCCGCGCTTTCTGCTGGGATTCGAATTAGTTCTTGCGGCAGCGCTTTATGTATGTGCGAGAACACTTGGCAGCCGGGTCAATGTAAAGTTTCAGCTTCCGGTTCCCGCGGATAAACGCAGTGAGATGATTGAAGTAGAGGCGGAGGCTGTCAATGACAGCATGTTTCCTGTGGCAGATATGAAAGTAGAGTTTGAATATGAGGATCTGTTTTCGGGAAACAGACAGGCCGTAAGCGCGCCGGTCATGATAGACGGAAGAGGCAGGGCAATCGTCCGTTTCCGTCTGAGTGCGGAACATTGCGGCGTGATACGTATTATTCCGGGAGAAGCGTGGGTAAAGGACTACCTGGGTCTGTTTCAGAGGAGATGCCCGATGTCTCAGATCCAACAGGAGTATACGGTGCTGCCGGACTGGACCGGGGAAGAAGCTGACAGAGAGAAAGTCTGGCAGAAGTTTGACGGAGACCGGGAGACCGATACGGAGCATAAGGGAGAGGATTATTCGGAAATCCACGATATCCGTCCTTATCGGAAAGGCGACGCAAAGCACAGTATCCACTGGAAACTTTCTGCTAAGATGGATGATATCATGGTGCGCGAAGCAGGGGATACGACAGAGACCGCAGTACTGATTTTTCTTGATCTGTATGTCAGTGACCGGAAGAATATCGACAGAGATGTACTGGATCAATTCTATGAAAGGGCGGCGTCTCTTTCCTGGAAGATGATGACTGCCGGAGTCCGCCACTATGTGGTATGGGCAGACCTTGAAGAGTCGGACAGAGTCATGGAAGGAAAGGCAGGGATTGTTCGTTACTGCGTCCGGGATGAAGCTTCATTCCGGGCGATGCTGCTGGCGCTGATCCATGCGCCGCTCCATGAACAGCGGACGGATCTGGATATACTTTATAAGGAGCAATATGCTGATGAAGCATTCAGGGAAGCAGGCCGGCTCTCTGTCACAGCGGCAGAAGGCCGGAAAAGAGGTAAAACAGAAGAATATAGAAAACAGGAAGACGGAAGATCGCAGGATAGAAAGCAGAAAGACAGAAAGCAGAAGAACAGAAAGTAGGAAAACAGGAAAAAGAGAAACGAAAAGTGGCATATCCGGCGACGGAGAAAGGAAAGCAGACATCCAGGTCGTCGGTAAGGAACTGATCCAGATCGATACCGGGAAAAGCCATCCTCGTATCTGGTTCGCAGTGAGCGTCCTGCTTCTTCTGCTGGAGATGGAAGGAATCCTCGGTGCAGTTATGACCGGGTGGAACCTGGCCGCAGAAGGCTGGGTGGTCTTTCTTGCGACCGCTGTTTTTGTACTCCTTGCCGCCGTCTTCTTCTACGAAGAGCGGCTGGAGGGAAAGCGCAGGTATCTTGTATTTGTACTTGTTCTTGCGTATGCGGTGCTCCTTTTTGTGACACAGGGAGCCTTTGTCAGCGGAGCGAAGCAGTTTGTCAACGGAGTAGTCTCTGCTGTGAACCGGCAGTATAACAGCTCGATCGCTGCATTTGCCATATCAATGGATGCGGGAAATATGACGGTGTTTCTGACAGAGATCATGCTCCTGCTGACATTTCTCCTGGGGGCTGTAGTTATATGGCGGCCGGACGCGCTGATTCTTGCACTGGCGGAGTTCCCGTTCCTTGTTGTGCTGTTTCTGTGCAGTGCGGATCCCTCTATGCCGTCATTGTTTGCACTCTTGTTTGCAGCAGTCGGCGTGTTTGCTTTATCCCGTTCTTTCCGCAGAAAGCAGTTGTGGGGAGACGAAGGAAGTGAGCAGAGAAAGCGGAACCTGGCCTGCTTTGAAAATGTGCAGAAGAAGATACTGATCCTGGTCGGAGCAGCGGGGGTACTCCTCTCCATATTTGCCTTTTATCTGGTGCGGCCGGGGCTTGATGTTCAGCTGGAACGGGCAGAGCATCTGACTGCCCAGGTGGAGAACCGGGTCATGGAGGCGCTGATCTCTGTGCTGCCCCAGTCTGCGGCAGGAAGTCTGACAATGACCGCAGAGACGGAAGGCGGCGGTGTACAGGACGGTGTGCTTGGAGAGACAGACGGATTCTCTGTGGGAACATTGGAAGATCTGAAGCTGACCAGCTCGGCGGAACCTACAGAGACAGTATACCTGAAAGGCTTTATCGGAAGCACATACGAAGGAAACCGATGGCTGCCGCCGGCGGAAGAGACCTTTGACAGTGCGGCTACAAACTGGAGAACGGAGGGGGATCCATCCCTTTACATACAGAATCTTCCGTTCCTGCGGGCGATGTATGCTGAGAATGCGGAAGGGACGGGCGACAGCGCACAGAGCAGCATGGAAGAAATGACAGTGGAGCGGTTCAATGCTGTGTCTACTTACACCTACCTGCCCTACAATGCCTATCTGAATGAATACTATGAAGTGTCGGCAGGAGACGGAGCGGTAGAAGGCCAGTCCATTCAGGATGATATATTCTCCTATTATCCGATGGAAAAATGCAGGGAGATACTGGAGGCATGGGATTCCGATGAGGACAGCAGCAGTGTGCTGGATCGTGTAGAAGCTTCTTATGAAGCCTATGCAAAGCAATGGTATCTGGATGTACCCGATGGGTTTGATGATCTGAAGCAGCTCTGTGAAGAGCAGGACTTTAATGTAGAGGGAGAAGGGGATCTGCCGGCAGACAGTGTGGATGATGTCGCGGAGTTTGTCGTTTCCTATCTGACGGAAAACTATACATATGATATGAATGCAGAGGCTGTTCCTGAGGGAGAAGACTTCCTGACCTGGTTTCTGGAGGAGTCCGGGACGGGATACAGCACGCATTTTGCTACGGCGGCGGTGATGATGTTCCGCATGTGCGGAATGCCGGCCAGATATGTAGCAGGATACGCGGTGCCGGAGAATCTGTTTGCAGCCCAGCCGGATGGAACTTATACGGCGGTAGCACAGGCGGATAATACGCATGCCTGGGTGGAAGTGTATCAGTCGGGTATCGGCTGGATCCCGGTAGAGGCTACACCGGGAGCGCTGGGAACAGAAGAGCAGGTGGCCATGCCGGAGGATGATGATACGGATAAAAGCAGCGGAAATGATCAGGAAGCAGAATCAGATACAGGTTCTGCCAGCTGGCTGTCAGAACTTCTGGCGCGTCTGATGGATGGAAGCCTTGATTCGGTTATCCTCTGCCTCGAAGCAGCTGTAATTCTGTTTGTTGTGATCGGACTGATCGTCCGCCGTATCAGGAAGCACAGACGGCATCTCGGCAGACAGAGAAAACTGTCGGCAAATGAGAATATCCGAGAGATATTCCGGGCCTTTTATGAAGTGCTCGTGTATGCCGGAATGGATCCGGCGATATCCTCTGATGATCCGGAGTTTGCAAAGGAAGCTTCCCGAATCTGCAGAGGGGTGAAACAAAGTGAAATCAGCGCTTTTTATGGAATGGTTCTGGAAGCTGTCTATGGAGAGAAAACCTGCAGCGAAAAGGCTGTGGAGCAGGCGCGGAGATGTTATCAGAAATATGTTCCTGCGGCGCTTAGGGAGGTAAAGATACGCAGACGGCTGGCGGCTGTTCTGTGGAAGGGATATTGAGAGAAAATTTACTGGCACTTTTTGCTTATCTGTGTTACTATAAATAAAAGCATTATATCAGATGTGGGATGACTCCCGCCTCTATAGGCGGTGAGTGACAAATCAGTATCAGTGGCGGGTGTCAATCCCCCATCTGATATACGCTCCGCGAGGCTGCGCAGGGATTCGGAGATGTATTATGTCAGCTAAAGCTGACCCGAATCCCGCGCCAAGACTCGCAAGCGAGTCTTGAATTTCAGCGTGTTTTATTCTTAAGCGGCGTCATATCCGCGTCAAAAGTTCTATTACATTCAGGAAAATCTCAATGCTTTTAATCCCAATTAATCGCAGAGAGATCCTGGATGCATTGGCGTGAGGAGGACAAGTGCCGGTTTACCGCAGCATAGCATCAGTCTCTTTGCAGCACAATTCACAAGGAGGCTGAGACATGACAAATGAAACAAACACAACCAGGGCAACCACAGCGAACCGGACATACAAGTCTACAATGTTCATCATGCTGTTTGAGGATAAGAACAATCTGTTGGAATTGTATAACGCAATAAGCGGGAAAAATTATACGGATCCGGGAATGCTGGAGATCAACACTCTGGAGAACGCGATCTATATGACGATGAAGAATGACATTTCATTCCTCATTGACGGACGGCTTTCCCTGTATGAGCATCAGTCCACTGACAACCCGAATCTTCCTCTGCGGTTCCTGTTCTATATATCTAAACTTTACTCAGGAATGACGAGAAATGAGAACCTGTATGGGACCAGGATCGTTCAGATCCCTCCGCCGGAATTCATCATTTTTTACAATGGGAGGGATGAACTGCCGGATCGGATGGAGAGGAAGATATCGGATATGTATACGGTCAGGGATCCTCATGCCGGGCTGGAACTTAAGGCAGTCATGCTGAACATCGCAGGAAAGCATAACCAGAAGCTGAAAGAAGCATGTAGAACACTCAGGGAATATGCTATTTACACGGATAAGGTTCGGAGGTATGTGGAAGAGATGGAACTTGCGGATGCAGTGGAACGTGCGATCCAGGAGTGTATCTCGGAAGGCGTGCTGAAGGATTTCCTTGAGAAGCACAGAGCGGAGGCGAAAGAAATGAGTATATTTGAATATGACCAGGAGAAGCATATGAAGCAGGAGCGGGAAGCAGCCTGGGAGGAGGGGCACCGGGAGGGCTTTAATAGTGGAATAATGCTCACCAAACAGGTTTTGCAGCTTTCTGCCAGAGGGAAGTCGATAGAGGATATAGCCCGTGAATGCTCTATATCGCCGGAACAGGTAAGAGAGATACTTGAATAAAAATACAATGGAATCTGCGCCAGAGATGGTGCAGATTTTTCTTCAGTGATTTATATTACCATGACATTTTCACTCAGTTAGAATAATGTCATAAGAGCGTAATCTTTCAGAAAATTTACTGGCACTTTTCACTTATCTGTGTTACTATAAACAAAAGCATTATATTTTCAGCGTGTTTTATTCTTAAGCGGCGTCATATCCGCGTCAAAAGTTCTATTACATTCAGGAAAATCTCAATGCTTTTAATCCCAATTAATCGCAGAGAGATCCTGGATGCATTGGCGTGAGGAGGACAAGTGCCGGTTTACCGCAGCATAGCATCAGTCTCTTTGCAGCACAATTCACAAGGAGGCTGAGACATGACAAATGAAACAAACACAACCAGGGCAACCACAGCGAACCGGACATACAAGTCTACAATGTTCATCATGCTGTTTGAGGATAAGAACAATCTGTTGGAATTGTATAACGCAATAAGCGGGAAAAATTATACGGATCCGGGAATGCTGGAGATCAACACTCTGGAGAACGCGATCTATATGACGATGAAGAATGACATTTCATTCCTCATTGACGGACGGCTTTCCCTGTATGAGCATCAGTCCACTGACAACCCGAATCTTCCTCTGCGGTTCCTGTTCTATATATCTAAACTTTACTCAGGAATGACGAGAAATGAGAACCTGTATGGGACCAGGATCGTTCAGATCCCTCCGCCGGAATTCATCATTTTTTACAATGGGAGGGATGAACTGCCGGATCGGATGGAGAGGAAGATATCGGATATGTATACGGTCAGGGATCCTCATGCCGGGCTGGAACTTAAGGCAGTCATGCTGAACATCGCAGGAAAGCATAACCAGAAGCTGAAAGAGGCATGCAGGACACTGAGGGAATATGCTGTATACACGGATAAGGTCCGAAGGTATGTGGAAGAGATGGAGCTTGCGGATGCAGTGGAGCGGGCAATCCAGGAGAGTATCTCGGAAGGCGTGCTGAAGGATTTCCTGGAGAAGCACAGAGCGGAGGCGAAGGAAATGAGTATATTCGAGTATGACCAGGAGAAGCATATGAAGCAGGAGCGGGAAGCCGCCTGGGAGGAGGGCCACCGTGTTGGAATTGAAGAGGGCCACCGAGCCGGGAGCGAGGAGGGCTTTAATAGTGGAATAATGCTCACCAAACAGGTTTTGAAGCTTTCCGCCACCGGAAAATCAATCGAAGATATAGCTCTGGAATGCTCTATATCGCCAGAACAGGTAAGAAAGATACTTGATTGATCCACAAAAGAAAGAACCTCATATCTGATCCTGCATATAATGAACAAAAAAGGAATCAGACAGATTGACAGCAGAATCACATAGAATCGTAGTGGCAGGCGGGGATCTGCGCCAGGTATGGCTGGCACAGATCCTCTCTTTCAGAGGTTTTCAGGTTACGGCATGCGGACTGTGCCGGAGTGTGGAGGATGAGAAGATCCAGGAAGAGGATTCTCTGCGGAAAGCGCTGCAGGGGGCTGTCAGTGTTGCGGCTCCGGTTCCCTTTCTAAGAGACGGGAAGATGACCGGGAACTGTCAGGTGCCGGACATGGATGTGGAGACTCTGCTTTCCGGTATGTCCCGGGGGAGTGTCCTCTTTGGCGGAAATATCCCGTGGAATGTAAGGGAGAGATTTCGCGCTGCGGGTATCCGGGTGTACGACATGATGGAAGATGAACAGGTGGCAATGCGTACTACGGTGGCTACAGCAGAGGGAGCCATAGCAGAGGCTGTAAGCAGAAGCACCTGTAATCTGTCGGGCAGCCGGTGTATGATCCTGGGATACGGGAGATGCGGAAGCACGCTTGCACTGCTGCTCAGAGGATTCGCCTGCCGCCTGTCCATCGTTGAGAAGGATCCTTCCAGAGCTGCTGCGGCTTCCGTCCTGGCGGAGCGGGTTCTGAGTCCCCTGGAGTTGGAGGAGAATATCGGGGAAGAGACCTTTATCTTCAATACGGTGCCGGAGATGATCCTGAGCGGCGAAGTGCTGCGGCGTGTGAAGGAGACGGCGTGGATCTTCGATCTTGCCTCGGCGCCGGGAGGTGTAGACCGGCAGGCGGCAGAGGCATTGTCTCTGAACCTGACTGCGCTTCCGGGTCTTCCCGGCAGATTTTCCCCTGAGACTTCTGCTGAGATACTGGCGGACTATATCTGTTCGGTACTGCTGTGATCTGCTGCAGTATATGAGGTGACATGATGGAATTAAAAGGCAGAAAGATCGGAGTAGCTCTCACAGGTTCATTCTGCACCTACCAGAAGGTGTTTGAGCAGATTAAGAAACTGCAGGAGGCTCAGGCGGAGATCGTGACCATTTTTTCCGATGCATCACAGAAGATCAACAGCCGTTTTGGAGAGGCGGAAGACTTTATGAAAGAGGCAGAGCGCATCACGGGGAAGAAGCCACTGCTTACCATTGATCAGGCGGAGCCCATCGGGCCGAAGAGCCTGCTGGACCTTCTGATCATACTCCCGTGTACAGGAAATACGATCGCAAAGCTGGCGAACGGTATAACAGACACTCCTGTTCTGATGGCTGCCAAGGCGCATCTGCGCAACGATAAGCCTCTTCTTATATCCATATCTACCAATGACGCCCTTGGAATGAATATGAAAAACATCGGGCTTCTGCTCAATGCGAAGAACATTTATTTTGTTCCCTTCGGGCAGGATAATCCTGAGAAGAAGCCGAACTCCATGATCGCGAAGACGGATCTGGTGATCCCGGCAGCGGAGGCCGCTCTGGAAGGAAGGCAGTACCAGCCGGTCATACAGTGAAATGGCACCGGGTGAGAGCAGAAGGTATCGAAAAAGCTGAAGGTGAGAATGTATGTGTGGAATTGCAGGTTTTTACAGCAGCAGACGTAACTATACAGGCGAGGAGGGCAGATGGAGAGCTGTACTGGAGAAGATGAACAGAGTGCAGAAAAGGCGGGGGCCGGACGAAGAAGGAAAGTTCCTCTGCGCCCACTGCGGGCTGGCCCATGTCCGTCTGTCTATCATCGATCTTCACAGAGGCAGGCAGCCTATGACAAGGACCTGGCGGGGGAAGACCTGTACAGTCTCTTTCAACGGAGAAATCTATAATATGCCGGAACTGCGCAGAGAGCTGGAGCAGGAAGGCGCCGTATTTGAGTCGGACAGCGATACGGAGGTCATTATCCAGGGATATCTCCTCCACGGAGAGGGATATGTGAAGAAGCTCAACGGGATCTTTGCAGTCGCTCTGTGGGATCACAATGAAGACAGTCTGTATCTGTTCCGGGACAGAGCGGGGGTAAAGCCGCTCTTCTATATGATCCAGGAGGATACCGTTATCTTTGCATCTGAATTAAAAGGGATATTCGCTTATCCGGAGGTACGCCCGGTACTGGACCGGGACGGACTCTGCGAGGTGTTTGCCCTGGGACCGGCGAAGACATATGGCAAAGGCGTTTTCCGGGGCATACGGGAGGTCCTGCCGGGACATTATCTGCGATGCAGAGACGGTGTGATCCGGGATGTATGCTACTGGAGACTGGAAAGCAGACCCCATGAAGATTCTTTTGATGAAACTGTGGAAAGGACGGCCTGGCTTGTGCAGGATGCTGTCAGGAAGCAGATGCTTTCCGACATTCCGATATGTACGTTCCTGTCAGGCGGCGTGGACAGCAGTCTTGTGACGGCAGTCTGTGCCGCGGAACTGGCAGAACAGGGAAAGGAGCTCAATACATTTTCCTTTGACTTTGACGGAAACGGGAAATACTTCAAGGCAAATGCATTTCAGCCGTCCCAGGACAGACCCTGGGCGGATAAAGTGGCGGAGTACTGCGGAACCCGGCATCATCATCTGCAGTGCGGCAATGAAGACCTGATCGAATATCTCTTTAAGGCAGTGGACGCCAGGGACCTTCCCTGCATGGCTGATGTGGAGTCGTCTATGCTTTACTTCTGTTCCAGAGTCGCGGAGTACAACAAAGTGACGCTGACCGGAGAGTGTGCGGATGAGATATTCGGCGGTTATCCATGGTTCCACAAGAGAGAGGCATTCGAGCGGCAGTCATTTCCCTGGTCCTGGGATATGGAGGCACGGCAGGCGCTTCTCTCGGATGAGCTGATCCACGAGCTGCCTATGGAGGAATATGCGGCAGAAGCTTACGAGCGGACTGTCAGTGAGACGCCCCGGCTGGAGAGCGATACAGCGGAGGAGCGAAGGCGCAGGGAGATATCTTATCTGAACCTGAAATGGTTTATGGCTACACTGCTGGACCGGATGGACCGGACCAGCATGTACTCGGGCCTGGAGGCGAGAGTTCCCCTTGCAGATCACCGGATCATAGAGTATGTCTGGAATGTGCCCTGGGAGATGAAGTGCCCGGACGGTCTGGTGAAAGGTCTCCTGCGATATGCAGGCAGAGGAAAGCTTCCGGATGATGTGCTCTTCCGCAGAAAGAGTCCTTATCCGAAGACATATCATCCGGATTATGAGAAGCGCCTTGGAAGGATGCTCATTGAGGTGATGGCGGATCCGGCGGCGCCGGTCAGAAAGCTGCTTGATAGAGAGAAGGTGCAGCATTTCCTGGCGACTCCGTCGGATTACGGCAGGCCCTGGTACGGACAGCTGATGGCCGGACCGCAGATGCTTGCGTGTGTGCTGCAGATCAATTACTGGCTGGAGAAATATAAAATAGAGATCTGCCTGTAACTGTGGGATGCGCAGGAATCCGAAGAAGTATAATGTCAGCTGAAGCTGACCCGGATCCTGCGCCAGGACGTGCGGGCGAGTCTGGAACTAAATGGAATCTGTCTGTTCCCGCAGTACATTTTTCATATCTTCCGGCAGCTCTGCCGTGAACTCCATCTGCTCCCCTGTGATCGGATGGGAGAAGCGCAGTCTGTGGGAATGCAGCGCCTGACGCTGTATGAACTCCATGTCAGGGTTATACAGGTAGTCTCCCACAAGGGGATGTCCGATATATTTTAAATGAACGCGTATCTGATGGGTACGGCCGGTCTCCAGTATGAGCGAGACAAGGCTGTGCCCGTTTTTTTGTGATGATTCCGGTGCTTCAGACAGCACCTTATAGTGGGTGACGGCCCGCTCTCCGTTTTCGAAGTCTACTTTGCGTTCGATCAGCGATGAGCCGGCCCGGGCCAGCGGTGCGTCGATGGTGCCGGAGGGAGGAGTGATGGCGCCGCGCACGATGGCCAGGTATTCCCGCTCAATCTCATGGCGCACGCCCATGCCGGACAGGATGCTGGAGCTGACCATATGCTTTGCGATGACGGTCAGGCCCGATGTATCCCGGTCCAGCCGGTTCGTACAGCGGAAGATAAAGGGGATCCCCTGCTGCTGGAAGTAATACATAAGTCCGTTGGCAAGGGAATTGCGGTAGTTGTTCAGAGAGGGATGGATGGGCATGCCTGCAGGCTTGTTGACCACCAGGATATCTCCGTCCTCGTACACAATATCCAGCGGCAGAGGGACAGGAGGAATGTGCGGGGAAGATTCCATTTCCTGAATATGTACGGTGAGCCGGTCTCCGGAGGTCAGCGGGGTGCGCATATAGGACCATACGCCGTTGATCCGGATACTCTCCTGCATTTTCTTCAGCTGCGTGATATTCTGATAGGAATAGCCTTTCCGCCGGAGATACTGCTCCACCCGGAGTCCGGATTCCTTTTCTGTGATCGAATAGTCAATTCTGCGTTCCATAATCGTTCCTTTCTGCAAGAATTTTGTCAAGTGTCCACATTATACCGTTTTGAGTTGTGAAAGTATAGTGAACATCTTGAAAAAGTGATATATTTCTTGGGAATTTATCATATAGAAATTGTTCGGATTTTCCTATAATACAATCAACAAATAAAACCGAAAAGGGGGACAGACATTTATGAAGAAAAAAAGAATTCTTGCACTCTTACTTGCAGCTGCAATGGTAGGAAGTCTGGCAACGGGGTGCGGTTCAGGCGGCTCAGGTGACGGCGGTTCAGATGGCGGAAACAGTTCAGAAGCAACAGGAAAGGTTTATTATCTGAACTTCAAGCCGGAGCAGGCTGACCAGTGGGTTGAGCTGGCTGAGCAGTACACAGAGGAGACCGGCGTACAGGTAGATGTACAGACAGCTGCTTCCGGTACCTATGAGTCTCAGCTGAAGTCTGAGATGGCCAAGGACGAGGCGCCTACCATGTTCCAGGTAAACGGCCCGGTAGGACTTGCCACATGGAAGGATTACTGCTATGACCTCTCAGACAGCGCGGTTTATAAGGATGTATCCAGTGACGACTATGTGCTGAAGGAAGGCGACGAGGTACTTGGAGTAGCATACGTGATCGAGACATACGGACTGATCTACAATAAGGCATTGCTGAATAACTATTTCGAGGCAGACTGGTCCACAGTGAAATCCATTGACGACCTGAATAACTTCCAGGCGCTGAAGGCAGCGGCGGAAGAGATCCAGGCTCATAAGGATGATCTGGGAGTGGAAGGTGCATTTACTTCAGCGGGTATGGATTCCTCATCTGACTGGAGATTCAAGACACACCTTGCAAACCTTCCGATCTATTATGAGTACAAGGACAGAGGAATCTCCTCCACAGATGCGATCGAGGGTACATACCTGGATAATTACAAACAGATCTGGGACCTGTATATCAATAATGCAACATGCGAGCCGTCCATGATCTCTTCCAAGACCGGCGACGACGCTACATCAGAGTTCGCTCTTGGCGAGGCAGTGTTCTATCAGAATGGAACATGGGCTTACAACGATATCAAGGGAAATGAAGTAGCAGACGAAGATCTGGGAATGCTTCCGATCTATATCGGAGTCGAAGGTGAAGAAAACCAGGGACTCTGCACTGGTTCTGAGAATTACTGGTGTGTAAACAAGAATGCATCCGAAGAAGACATCCAGGCGACACTTGACTTTATGCAGTGGGTTGTAGAGAGTGACGAAGGACGCGACATGCTGGCTAATGAGATGGGATTCGTCACACCATTTACAACATTTGCAGATTACCTGCCGTCTAACCCGCTCGTACAGGCTAACGAAGAATACAACGAAGCAGGCAAGACTCCTGTAAGCTGGAACTTCACTACGATGCCTTCCGAGAACTGGAAGAACAATCTTGGAAGCGCGCTCCTTGAGTATGCACAGGGAACAGGAAACTGGGATGCAGTTGTAAGTGCATTTGTTGACGGATGGGCAACAGAGTACGCGGCGGCAAACGAATAAATCAGACAGCATTCAGACAGAAACATAATAACAGCAAAACAATAGAAACAGCAAATAATAAAACAAATTATCTCCTTTTTAATATGATGAACTTATACATCTATAATAGTTACATTCCTCCAATTAAATAGAACATTTGACAGGAGCTCCGACAGTTATGGCGGGGCTCTTGTAAGGAAAGGAAGAGACAATGCAGAAAGCAATTAAGAAATATTTTCCGATATTTGTACTTCCGACTATGATCGCGTTTGTGATCGGCTTCATAGCCCCGTTCCTTCTGGGAATCTATCTTTCCTTTTGCAAATTTACGACGGTTACGGATGCGGAATTTATCGGACTTGAGAACTATCTGAAGACGCTGGATGACCCGGAGTTCATTCATTCTCTCTGGTATACGGCGCTGTTTACGATCACAACAGTAATTATTATCAACGTGCTGGCGTTTGCAGTGGCGCTGCTGCTGACCAAAGGAATCCGCGGAACAAATATTTTCCGTACCGTATTCTTCATGCCGAACCTGATCGGCGGTATCGTGCTCGGTTATGTATGGCAGCTTCTGTTAAATGGAATCCTTGCAAACTTTGACCGGACACTGACCTATTCCGAGTGGTTCGGGTTCTGGGGACTGGTGATCCTAGTATGCTGGCAGCAGGTGGGATATATGATGATCATCTATATCTCAGGAATCCAGAATATTCCGGGAGAGCTCATCGAGGCGGCCAAGATCGACGGCGCCAGCCCGTCCCAGATCCTGCGGAATGTGACCATACCGATGGTAATGCCTTCCATCACGATCTGTACCTTCCTGACATTGACAAATGGATTCAAGCTGTTTGACCAGAACCTGGCGCTGACCAACGGAGCTCCGTCCAGAATGTCCGAACTCCTTGCCATGAATATCTATACGACATTCTACGGCCGGGCAGGATGGGAAGGCGTCGGACAGGCGAAGGCGGTGGAATTCTTCATCCTCGTCAGTGTGATCGCTCTGATACAGAACAGGCTTACCAGATCTAAGGAGGTGCAGCAGTAATGGGAACAAGAAAAGCAAAGCACGGATGGATACTGACGATAATATTTACGATCATAAGCCTCCTGTACGTGTATCCGATCGTGCTGGTATTTATCAATTCATTTAAGAAAAAAGCATACATCAGCAAATTCCCGTTCAAGATCCCCACAGACAATATGTTCGTCGGGCTGGAAAATTATATCCGGGGAATCGAGCAGACCGGACTGATCGAGGCATTTGGCTGGAGCGTATTTATCACCGTATTTTCCGTGGCTGCCATCATACTGTGCTGTTCCATGTGCGCATGGTATATCAGCAGAGTACAGACAAAGGTGACGAAGACGATCTACGTCCTCTGCCTCTTCGCCATGGTGGTGCCCTTCCAGATGGAGATGTATACGCTGTCCAAGATCTCAAATATGCTGAAGCTGGGAAACCCCTGGGGAATCGTTGTCATCTATCTGGGATTCGGTGCAGGACTGTCGGTGTTTATGTTTACCGGATTTATGAGATCCATTCCTCTGGAGATCGAGGAGGCGGCAATGATCGACGGCTGTACTCCGATCCAGACCTTCTTCCGGATCGTGATGCCCATCTCCAAGCCTACATGCATTACCGTCGTGATCCTTCAGGCAATGTGGATCTGGAACGACTACCTCCTCCCGTCTCTTGTGCTGGATCAGAGGAAATATAAGACCATACCGATGGCAGTCCAGTATCTGAAGGGCGGCTATGGTTCCGTTGATATGGGAGCCATGATGGGAACCCTTGTACTTGCCATAGTGCCGATCATTATCTTCTACCTGTTCTGCCAGAGATATATTATCGAAGGCGTTGTGGCAGGAGCAGTGAAAGGATGATAAGACATACCACAGAGAATAATCTGAAAGGATTGTTCTTTGTGGTATTTTCAGTTATTGGCTAAATTCAGGCATTCTCCGGAAAGAAGCTGAATTGTTACTGTGTCAGGATTGGGAAAAAGTGGCTGTTGTTCGCAGTAAGTAAAGGTGTGAGAAATTAAGAAAAATAAGTGAATTACTATTGCACATTTTAATGCTATATATTATAATAACGGAAAGCATTATTTTTCTATATGATATGTCATACAGACAGTCCGTTCTGATATCTGAAGCTGAACATTTATCTGTCGGAGAAGTACAGGACCTCCGGCGTCAAACAGAAATCTCAATGCTTTGTATCCCATTACAACAGCAGAGAGATTTCCGTTCGATTCAGCGGATACTGTCGAACGGCGCTGACAGTCACAGTTAATCCGGGCAGACAATCCGGAGCGGCGAGGATCAAAAAATCTGCGCTGCGGAGCTGAGGGCAGAGTGTTCCATTTCCATCAGCGCAGTCGTGTGAAACTGAAAGGCAAGGCGAAATCTCCTGCGCAACAGAAGAAGGAGGTTGATCTATGCCGAAAAAAGTAACACCAGCTGAGAACACCGTCAACCGTGAGTACAAGTCCAGTATCTTTGCCATGTTATTCCATGATAAGAGAAAGCTTCTGGAATTGTACAACGCCATAAGCAGAACAGAACTTACAGATCCGGATCTGCTGAAGATCGTCACTTTGGAGAACGCCATCTATATGGGACTCAAGAACGATCTTTCCTTTATTGTTCTTGAGATCAGACTGTATCTGTATGAGCATCAGTCCACCCCGAATCCGAACATGCCCCTGAGGGATCTGCTGTATGTGGCGGATGAGTTTTCCGACCTTACGAAGGATATGAATCTCTACAGCAGCAGGCGAATCAGGATCCCCTCTCCCCATTTCTTTGTCTTTTATAATGGAGAGGAAGAACGGCCAGATCGGGAAGTGCTGAGACTGTCAGATATGTACTATAAAAAAGAAGAGGATCCTTCTCTGGAACTGAAGGCGGTCGTGCTGAACATCAACAAAGGACACAATCCGGAACTGATGGAAACCTGCCGGACCCTTCGGGAATATGCGGAATACACAGACCGCGTCCGGAAATACGCAAAGGAGGCGCCGCTGGAAGAAGCGGTGGAGCGAGCCATTACCGAATGCATCCGGGAAGGGATCCTTAAGGATTTTCTGAGGAAGAATCGAGCGGAGGCGATGAAGGTGAGCATCTACGAATATGACGCACAGAAGCATATCGAGATGGAGAGAGAAGAAAACTATAAGGAAGGCTATCGGGCCGGGAAGGATGAAGGCTATCAGACTGGAAAAGATGATGGCTATCGCAGCGGACAGGATGTCGGTTGGGATAAGGCGATGCGGCAGATCATCCATACGATGCTGACAAAAGGGAAGACAGTGCCGCAGATTGCTGAAGAACTGGAGATGGATGAAGGTGATGTGAGGAAATATGCGAAATCCCGGTAGCATAATAGGTAGTTACAGTTCACACCTAACCGCCGTCAACATGCGCACTCATCGCGCTGACGCGCTCCAGTTCCGCACTGCGTGCTAAGACTGCTTATGTGGGCAGCGGTTACGAGTTCCAGTCGCACTCAGGAACAGGAATACGCCTCTTACATGCAAGCATGACGCTGCTTATTCCTGTTCCTGAGTACGGTGTGAACTGTAACTAATAATATAGACATATGGGGAATTTTTCTCTATATAGTTGTTTGTATCTGCAAATTGTGATATTATTCATAGTGGTTTTTGGAGAATCATGAGATATCGTCTTTCGTATTGAAAGGATATGTCATAGATCTGAAAGCCACTATGTTTTTATGTCCGCAAATGAAGGGGGAGTACGCTGCTGTTTGCAGTGTCGTACTGGAACCGGCAGGAAACTTTAATCCCTGTTAATGACTGCTTGCGGGATATGTATGCTGTAATAAGATGCAGTATGGGAGGTACAGAGGTGGTGAAGGGCTGATGACGCAGGATAATCTGCCGGTTAAAACTGTAGATACACAGATTTTCCTTGATGCAGTAAAGGAAATGGTCAGGAGTGGGAGGGACGTTCCGGTCACGATCACAGGGAACAGTATGTCTCCATTTCTCGTTCACGGTCGGGACCGGATCCTGCTCAGCCGGATAACACGTCCGCTGAGGAAGGGCGATATGGTACTGTATCAGCGGACAGGCGGCCAGTATGTGATGCACAGGATCCGCCATATCAACCGGAGCCGGGATGAATATTACATGATCGGCGACGCCCAGAATGTTACGGAAGGGCCGCTGAAAGAGGGACAGATAGCCGCTGTTGTCACTTCAGTATGCAGAAAAGGAAAGTGGATGAAGCAGGGAGACTTCTGGTGGGAGTTCTTCCGCAGGCTGTGGCTGAATATCGTGCCTTTTCGCAGACCAGTACTCAGAGTATATGTCCTGGTCATGAGAATTTCAAGTGGAAAAATCTGGAAAACAGGGCGAGAAAAGGAAAAAAGAAATAAGGAAAAAGAAGAATGAAGATTGAGAAAGACTTTATATTAAGAGAGATAGCAGGGGATTATGTGATTGTTCCTACCGGAAAGACGGCGCTGGAGTTCAACGGACTGATCACGGTAAATGAGCTGGGAGCCTTCATATGGGAAAAACTGCAGCAGGAGACCACGGAAGAGGAACTGATCGCTTCCATACTGGAAGAATATGAAGTGCCGGAAGAGACGGCCAGAAAAGATACAGAAGAATTCCTGGATAAGCTGCGGGAAAACCGTATCTTGTAAAGGAGATATAACCCTCAACAGGATAATATAAAAAGACAGGAACTTCGCGCAGGCGGGCGTCCAATGTATGACGCCGGGGCGGGGCCCAAGGCATTTTACCCACCTATGAGCAAGTTCATGTGGGCTCAGACCTTTTGACCCTGGCATCATATATAAGAAAATTAACATGAATCTTGGAAAAGTCCAATAGACAAAAACAAGATGATACATAAAAATGGTACTTGTAAATATTCGTATTCGCAATCCGGGTCCATGCAATCGAATCAGTCTGGAAATATACCGGATCATCAGGAGCGAAGGGAGGAATTGGAAAGGAAAAAGAGGCAGGCGCTTATAAAGAGCGCAGGGAAGCAACTACAGAAGAGGACGCTTCCGAAAAAACGAAGAAAGGAAGGAGAAAGAAAAGTTATGAATAAGATACTGAAACGATTGCTCAGCGTAGTGCTGGCAGTGGTGATGGTGATTGGACTGGTGCCGTTGAGTGGTGTCACGACAGTAGAGGCAGCTAGTGATAACAATACAGCTGGAATGACAATCTATTTGGATGCATCCATTGTTTTGTCCAATAATAATCAATGGGATAGTGGTTCTGATATAAAAGCTACTATTTCATATAATGACAACAGCCAAAGCACGGTAACGTTATCTTCAGTTCAAGGTAAGGCGCATTGGTATTCTCTGAGTTTGGAAAAAAATGCGTGGCAGATTAAGTTTTTTAGAGATTTGAACAAAAACGATTCGTTTACTCTAAGACTTGATGAGAGAGAGGCAGACGAGGATAATGTCGCAAGAGTTACAGGATGGACTAGTGGATTGTGGACGGGTGAGACCTATACTCCGTCCGGTACGGGCGGTGACATACCGACAGATGGTATTTTCTATGTTGATACAGATTTGGTGGATTATTTTAATGATGCCCGTGTTGATGAAGGAGATACGGCTACTTTCAGCACAAATAATCAGGGAAGCTGGATGGGAAATTTTACAGAGCATAAAGGAACTGCATTCTCCTACCTGAATGGTAAAATTTCACAGTATTTGGGATACAATCACTCTGAAGATATTCCTTTATACTTTGGATCATTATTATTTGTTAATAATCGTGTAGGAAGAGAATATCTTAAAAGTCCTGAGTATAAATCTCTGGCAAGATGGAATACGACTGCGAATGTTGCTTTAACGAAGTCGAATCAAAATGATAATAACGTTAATACGGCCGAGCACAACACAAGTGCTGCAGTTCAGGGGTTAGTGTATAATCAATTAGGCAGCGATGGAAAGTTATTAGCGCCTGATAAACAGACTGAATTACCGTATTTTTCCAAAACACTTGCAGATGCAAATGATTGGAAATATAGTGATCACAGTCTTATGAAATACTATGAAGGTTATCAATTCCCTTTTAAGGTTAGTACCTATGAAAATTCCGATGTGAAAAAATACTCATATGATTCTGAAACGGATTATGCAGTGCGCCTTAGTGAAAATACTAATGAAAAGAAACTAGTTGCAGTAGATACTCAACATAAAACAATGAATACGGATGGGACAAGTGGATATTATCCCTTTAACACCGTAGGAGAAACGAATAGAGATCATGTTAACTATGGATTCGGTACGAAATTTACGATTCCTTTTACCGTAAATGAAAACGGGACAATAGACGGTACGGAGAACGGAGACCCGATTACATTTTCATTCACGGGCGATGACGATGTATGGGTATTTATTGACGGACATTTAGTTCTGGATATGGGAGGCGCCCATGCTAAAGCAGAAGGTACGATAGATTTTAAAAAACTGACGGCAACTGTTAAAAATGCAGCAAAAGCAGAGAATAATAATTTGCAGGTAATTAGCGGAAACAGCAATGAGATATCAAATTATCAAAAAAAAGGATTAGCCAACTATGTTTGGGAAGATGGCGCTGCAACACAGGAAAGATCTACAGTTGCAACAAGTGATTCTGTGAAAACGTTTGCCCAGTTAGTTGATGATGATTTTGCGAAAAGTTTCAAAGACAGCAGTCAGACACATACTCTGGTAATGTTCTATATGGAGCGTGGTATGTATGACTCCAATATGAAAGTTGAATTTACAATTAATCCGTTGCCATCCGGGTTATCATTAAGTAAATCATTGGATGTAACAGATGTAAATGACGGACTTGCCAGCGCTGTTCAGGAAGCAGAGGACGATAGTTTTAGTTTTAAGATTCAGACAAAAGACAGTGAATCGGAAGGTGCATTTGAAAATGTAGAAAATCTTGGTTATACTTTGACAAAAGGTAATAAGGATTCTGAGCTTCAAACAGCCCAAAATAGTATTATTTCCGGTGTGGGAGCCAAGAGTTATGCTCATTCGTTTATTAATACTACATCAGAAGACAATGCGTTTACAAGCGGCACATCGTTTGAGATAACAGAGCTTACAGAGAACACAGGAACAGTTTTTGAATATGATTATAACAATACTACGTGGACTGTTTATGATAAAAATGCAAATAATAATGTAATCGCATCTTCAGCCCACAGTGGTATGAACAATCTTGTTGCTAAGTTTGATTTTCCGGATACAAGTGATTTTATAAAATATGATTACGGTGTTAATTTTACAAATAAACCTAAGGTCGGAAGTGTATCAGTAACTAAGCAGTGGAAAAACGGTGAGACAGCTCCGAAAGATGGTAAATATAGTTTTCAGATTCTGGTTGATTTAGATGGTGAGGAAAATGATGATTACAATTATTTGCCATACGAGTTAGACTATACACTGAATGGTGACACTAAATCCACAGATGCAGATGGTAAGTTCACATTAAAAATTGGTGATACTGTAACATTTGCAGGTATCCCGGTAGGAGCATCTTATAAGATTGTTGAAAGTATTCCTGAAAATGCTAATTACACATCTGATCAGAAGGATAATACAGTTACGGGTACGATTAATAATAGTGCAGCAAACGTTACTTTTATCAACGGTTTCAATACAAAAGAGCTTGACAAGGTTATTTATATCGAAGCCGGAAGAGAAGATGGAACAAATTACACAGTTATAGATTCGGATAATGCAAAAATCACTATTGCCGACATCAGCCCGGCAGAAGGAATTACTGTAGGTAAGAATAGTGATGGAACAGTGAACTTCAAATCAGATAACGCTGACATGAAGTATGAAGTTTCTTATAGCGGCACAAAAACAGATGGTACTATTGTAACTGGAACAATCACTGTATTTACTTATAAAGCTACAAATAAAGTATATGTTTTTGATTACGGTCTGGAATCTGATCTGACAGAAACAAACGGCAATCATGATGGGTTATTCCAAGACGGTGTATTCTATAACGATAATGCAAAAAACAGTGATTATGCAACTTCAGCTACACTTGGCGAGGTAAAAGGAGCTGAAGGTAATTCTCAGACAAGGATCACGCCTGCAAAGGACGTTAAGATTAACGATGACGGATCTGCTGAAGGGGCTGTAACGTTTAAGCCGGTAGCCTTTATGGATAAAGCCGAGAATTATACATATAAAGCTAATATTGTGAAAAACGGCGCTACGTTCAGTGATTCAGATCCGGAAACCGGTACGGTAGTAAATGGTACGATAGAAGTAATGCCGGCAAATGTTGTTTACTATGAGGACAACTTTAACAGTGATGCTGAGTCGACAGACAGCGCTGTGAAGATCATTTACAGCGGTACAAGTGCTCCAACAGGAACTTCACTTGAGCTTACTCAGAGCAACGGACAGACTGAGCAGTATGGTCATGATGATGCATATGCATCAGGAACAACTGACAGCGCAGGAAGTTCAACAGCGTTAACTGCTGACGGCTACAATACAAAAGCAGAATTTACATTTACTGGTTCAGGATTTGATGTAGTGGCACGTACTACAACAGAGACTGCAGGTATTATTTACATGATCCAGAAGTATGATGCGGATGGTAAAACATGGTCTGATGTCAAATTCGGAGCAGTAGATACTTACTATGCAAACGGTGATTTATATCAGATTCCGGTGATTCACGAAGATCTCGGAGAAACAGCCAAATATAAAGTAACGTTAACTATAAGGGAGACCGAGAATAAATCATCTGTAGTGTACCTTGATGGAATCCGCATCTACAATCCTATGGGGGCATCAGGAAACACGGATTATATTGAAAATGAAAAAAATGTTACCTTTGAAAAGGTAAGTGATCTGATCCTGGGAAATGGCACGATCACGGAGACTGGAGTTGTTGATGAGTATGGTTCTGAGATCACAGGTCAGACAATCGAGGGTTCCAGAGCGGCTCTGATGGATAACAGCAATATTGAAGACGGAAAAGTTGCGGTGCTTGGATATACAAGGACAGAAGACAGTAATGCAGACGCAGCAGGTTCTAATCAGACCAATTCAATCTTGCAGTATTTACATTCCGGTCCGAACAATGAGATTTATCTTGACGAGTATGCCTCAATTGCCCTTGTGGCCGAAGGAGCAAGCAGTGACAGTTCTACACTTCAGATTGAAGCAAAACTGGTGAATATCGATGGCCAGTCAGGAGACGCCCCAGTCAGTGACGGCGTGGATCTGAACGTATGGAATGGAACTGAACTTGTTAAGCAAGATACCGTTACATCCTCTACAGCCATGTATTATACCATTGATCTGAATGACTGTATTAATCTTGGTAATAACAGTTACCTTGTTGTTATCTCAGGTAATTCAGATGCTGGAAGCAAGCACCCGGGAACATCATGTCTTTCGTTCTCAAACCTGAAGTATAAAGGCTATACATTGAGCAATCCGTTGGATGAGGAGTATTCAAATGCTGTTGAGAAATATATCGATACTAGCAATTTGAACGACGAAAACAAATTTGTGGACTTTACAGGAACTTATAAAATCAGAAAGAATCAGTGGGTTAATTATAAATATACAGTGACTTTAACTGATGATGTATTCAATGGCGAAGATCCGGAATTTACCATGTATTATACTAATAATGGCAAAAAGACGGAGATAACTGTAACCGCAGAGAGAGTAAAAGAATTTAGTAATAAGTACAACTTGCGGTTCAGAGCTCCTAATGCGGTAGGAAACTTCCCGATTGAGATCCACTATATTGATGATGAGGGAAGTGAGTCTGCTGATTTCCTTGCAACATCGATGACAGTAAACAGGTAAGGGAGGGTAAAACTATTATGAAAAAAACATATGAGAAGCCGGCGATTATGGTGGAGAACTTTATGTTGTCCGAGTATATCGCTTCCTGTGATCCGAGTTTTAGCAACAATATGAATCTCGATAACTGGCTCAATGATTTAAAAGGAGCTTTCGGTGTTTTTAATGAAGCGTATCAGTGTATGAGGGACCCGTCGCCAGGTGCGGACTATGACTTGGGCGGTGGAATAAAGATCTGTTATCATACATCTACGAGTGTTGTTTTTTCATCATAATAGATGCAAATAAATGATTGAAATAGTGGGGGCAGTTTTGCTCTCACTATTTTATATAGGGAATATATATGTTTTGGTATTATCTTGATATTGCAGGTCTGTCAATCGCAATTGAGTCACCTGCATCAATTATGCTACAGAACTGCCTTATGCCATTTAGGAAAAGGAACGGTGTAAAACCGGATCTTTTCTATCGAGTCGTCAGTGGGCAAGTAAAATATAGTGATATGGTAGTCTCGAAGGGCGAATATTCTGTCGTAAAAAAAGGAAACCAATATGTCCGTATGAAAAAGCTGTTTCACAATGGTCAAAGCAAAGAGACATTTTTATGTGCGGAGAACCCGGGATGCTACAATCTGTATATTCCCCGGGAATGGATGGATGAAAAAAGTTTATTCAGACATGAAAATATATTGGATTTTCTGGCCCTGGAAGAGGGACTTCTGTTAAATCATGCGTTTTTGCTGCATTCCTCTTTTGTTTCCTGGAAT
This sequence comes from uncultured Mediterraneibacter sp., assembly GCA_944381495.1. Lineage (GTDB taxonomy): Bacteria > Bacillota > Clostridia > Lachnospirales > Lachnospiraceae > Mediterraneibacter. The sequence continues at coordinate 28,069 of CALWLJ010000030.1, forward strand.
GGAAGTGGAATTCTCTTTACTGCGCCATCGGGAACTGGAAAATCTACCCAGGCAGATTTGTGGCACCAGTATGAAAATGCGGAAATTTATAATGGCGACCGCACCATTATTCGGAAAATAGATGGGGGTTATTATGCTTTTGGATCCCCTTATGCAGGGTCTTCAGGAATTTATCGGAATGAAAAAGCACCTGTTGCAGGAATTGTAGTTCTGACACAGGCATCAGATAATCATATAGCGCAGCTGAATGGAAAAGAAGCATTCACATCGTTGTACAGAGAGACGCTAATGAATACATGGAATCATGTTTATATGGAGACAATGACAGATTTGATCTTGGATGTTGTTGAAAATATACCAATTTATCATCTGGCATGCCGTCCAGATAAAGAGGCGGTAGATCTTGTGAAAGACACTTTGCAGATTTAATAGAAAGGAAGTACAGTATGCATAAAAAGAACTCAAAGAAATCAAAAAAGATAAGACAGAAAAATGTCCTTACTGCTGTTCTTGCATTATTTGTTATTGCTGTTGGTATAATATGCATTATTTATGTGCTGAGGAATAACATGGAAGAAGATAAAGGTTATCATGAGGTTGCAGATCAAGAAGATTTAAAAAATATGGAAATCCAGGTGAAATCCTCCAAAGACTACGTGGAGCCGGATAAGGGTACACTCGACATAGACAAAATACAAGGATTTACGGCTTCCGGTGCTGGCTCTGCTGCTTCTGACGGTGAAACACCGGATGGAGATTCGGACGCCCAGTCCAATTCGGGGGAGGGAACTTCATCGGGCAGCACTTCTCCAACCATTACTCTCTCCGATCCCAACCTTAAGGTAGAGGCCATCGGCAGCTACTCCGGCAATTTCCTTGAAGACGGCAGCGATGAGCCTACAGCGAATGTGGCGGCCATGCTGATCACGAATAACTCAGATCAGATGCTGCAGATTGCAGAAATCACCTTCAAGGTAAATGACACTGAGACAGCCAGCTTTAAAGTAACTGACCTCCCAGCCGGCACATCCACCCTTGTTCTTGAAGCAAACAAGCGGGAGTACAGCAAAGAGGATTCCTATACTTATGGTGAAACCGCTACAGCCTATATGGAACAGCCATCGCTAGAGGAAGATAAGTTTGATCTGGTGACAGAGGACGGGAAGATTACTTTGAAGAATAAGACGGATGAGTCCTACGATAAAGTCTATGTCTACTATAAATACGTCCAGCTGGGCGGAGCTTATCTCGGCGGGATTACATATCGTACCCCATTTGAAAACGTACCTGCCAAGGGAGAGGTTGAATCTATAGCCGCTCATTTTAATCCGGAGAGCAGCAAGATTATGGCGGTTCAGATCCAGCAGGGGCAATAAAGCAGAAATACGCATAAGGGGAAAAACTATGGAAGCAAAATCACCGATGCAGCCGCAGCTGCGCAAATATATTTACCAGAAAGCAGCGCGTAACCGAACGCCCGTAAGCGGCACTTTTGAACTGACGCCACGCTGCAATATGAACTGCCGTATGTGTTACATCCGTATGTCTGAAGAGGAGATGCGCGCCCGGGGCAGAGAGTATACGGCGGATGAGTGGATCAGTCTGGGACAGACCTGCGCCAGACGGGGAATGTTGTTCCTGCTGCTTACCGGCGGAGAACCATTTCTCAGGAAAGACTTTCGAGAGATTTATACAGAATTGAAAAAGCTTGGTCTGCTGATTTCTATTAATACAAACGGCACGCTGATTGACAGAGAAACAGTAGAATGGCTGAAACAGGATCCCCCGATGAAAGTAAACATTACTCTTTACGGAGGCGGCAATGAGACGTATAAAAGGCTGTGCGGCCATCCCACAGGCTATGATGCGGCTGTCCGGGCAATCGATATGCTTCAGGAGGCGGGGATTTTTGTAAATATAAATGCAAGCTTCACCACGTACAATCAGCAGGATATGGAAGCTATATATGCCTTTGGAAAAAGCAGAGGAATCCGGGTAAATGCCGCTACATATATGTTCCCGCCTGTGAGGAGCGCCCGCGAGGGTGTGCCCAATGAGGAAGTCCGGTTCACTCCTGAGGAAGCCGGGTGTGCCAGAGCGAAGGCAGAGATGTGTGCCATGGAGAAAGAGGAGATGGCTGCGCGGCTGAAGGCTCTTCATGAAGGCAGAAGCGAATTCCTCGGACAGGATGAAGAATGTGAGCGCATTCCGGATGAAAAAATGGGCTGTATGGCAGGCCGCTCTTCATTCTGGATCACATGGGATGGTCGGATGACTCCTTGCGGCATGATGAACGAACCGGTTGCCCGTCCCTTTGAAGAGGGTTTCGATGCAGCGTGGCAGAAGATCACCAAAGAGACAGATGAGATTCTGCTGCCGCCGGAGTGCCGCAACTGTAAGAAACGGCCTTTCTGCATGATCTGCGGGGCTCTGGCCATTGCAGAGGGACATGGATGCAGTTATAAGAAACCAGAGTATCTCTGCCGCCAGACAGAAGTCTTTCTGGAAGAGATGGAGAAGGAATACAGAAGACTTAGATGTTGAAAAGATACTACCAGTAGCAAAGTTTTTCTTAGAGACAATACTCAAAGAAAAGCTTTGCTATTTTTATATTGGTGTTTTCTATATTATGCTCCGACGATTGAATTAAATGTGTGTTGCTTTTGCTGCAAATATATGGTAAGCGCTCAATAAAATAATGGCTATCTTTTCACAGGGTATTCAGCTATAGTTGAAGTAAAACACTCCAACTTCAA
>CALWLJ010000031.1 GCA_944381495.1 uncultured Mediterraneibacter sp.
GACAAGACAATTATACATATCTGTTTCTTATCAAAGAAGAATTTTTCCCATAGACACAGAAAATTTTACGCCCTCGCAGATAGCATAATTTTTCTGCAACGTGCCCCTCTTTATTTTATATCCGGTTAATCTTCATCGCTTGCAATATAAGCACGACGCACAACGCTACGGAGCGATTCTTCATTGTTATAATGAATGGGCGCGCAAATGCTCTTGTGCATTTCCTCGATTCCATTGGCTACAGCTTCTTCATTCATTTTCAGAGTGTCTGACAATAATCGTTCAGAATTTCCGATTAATTTCACCATTTCTTTGTGTCTGCTGGAAGAAACCGCCCGGAGAAATTCTTTTTTCACTTCTTCGTTTGGAATATAAGCTGTTTCCTCTGCCGAATCATATGCCAGATATCCCAGATGGATCAGAAGCGTAAGAACATCATCCTTTTTCTTGATGTTCATCATATCATTTTGGAATGTTCCCACGTCAATCCTGACACATTCTCCTGCCAGCATACTGACAATCGCTTCCCTCAATCCATCCTCATCAAGATCGATATAAATCCTCAGAGCCTCATATGTCTCTGTCCTCGTCCAGTAACTTCCGAACTCATCACGCTTTATGGCCTCCATAACAGAATTAGGACTGTAAACAGATTTCAAACGGCTGAAAGAATAACCATGATACCAATACTTCATTTCTTTGAAATCCATACTGTATTTTCTACACAGCTCCTTCACTTCAGGTTCAGTGAAACCAATATAGCTGGCCAGACGTCCTGGCGACAGCATGGTATATTCCCGAAAATCCGATACAGCAGACTGATTTCCATATCTTTTTATAGGCAGAATACCTGTCATGTAAGCTGCTTCAAAAATGCTGTCCGTCCAACTGCTCTTAAAAAGGCTCCGCAAAAGATCAATATATTCTTTCTGCAAAACAGTATCATCTTTTGCCTCACGGAACAGAGCATCCCACTCATCAATGATCATAATAAACTGAGTGATATCAAGAAAGATCACATTATATTTATTCAGATATTTATCAAACGTATCATCGGCTGATATTTCCAAGTCTTCAAAGAGATTTCGTGAATCACAGCTTTTATCATAATAAGCGCACAGCATTTTGGCCGCAAATGATTTTCCATCAGTCCCTCTGTTCCAAGCCTGCCCTGCCTTTTCGCTGATTCCGACCAAAGCATATACTAACCTTGAAGATAGTGATATCGTCTGTCACCACATTCCCAGTATCTCCACATCATATGGCCAGGGCAGTGTACTGGATAACGGAAGCATAGCCGCCTGTTCATAGGTGAGATTCTCTTCGTTGGTCAGACACTCCACGATTCCGGCATATCTTGCATTGGGCAGCACTCCTGCCAGTACACGCCGGTCTGAATATACTTTCCCGTCCAGAGTTTCCCATCCATGCCCGTTCCACCGTACTTCGGCAGAACGTCCGGAACGTTCTGTATCAGCTGCAAGTGTCCATAACAGATTAAAGTTGAATGTACCGTCTGAACATCCTTTTATATCTTCCTCATCCAGTCCGGTCATGATTCCTGCCGTCTCTGTATCTATCATCCACCGCCAGGTATCTCCGCCGCATGGATGGGTCCATTCCACCCGGTCTGCGTTTCCGATCAGGGCCAGGATCAGGATCGCCTTTTTTTGCATCCTCCGGTTCCATGCCGCCGGATCATCCGGCTCCTCATCAAAATGCAATGCCAGAGTACGGGGCTGGTTTTCCGAGAGCAGTTCCGTGCTGTAAGTTCCCAGACCTTCCACATTGACAGCGTCAAGTACTTTTGTCACCGCAGCTCCGTCCCCCAGATCGGGAGTAGCGGCTTCCGCCATCTGTACCGCCGCCGGACTGTCAGAATACTGTTCCATCAGTTCCTCTGCCGGTCTTTCGGAAACAACCATGCGGTAAATCAGTTCGCCGTCATTTGTATCCTTCCCTCCGTTTTGCCGGTAATCTCCGTTTTCCCTGTCATCCAGCTCCTCACAGGGGATATAGTTGAGTATTGCTTCTCCGTCTTCCCGGGCATGAGCCAGATGGAATGCAGCCAGCACAAAATCTTCTTCGCTGGAGAGAGCTTTTTCGGTATACTCTTCCCCATTCCCCTCTTCTGTGCGGTAATTTTCACCTACTGCCGCCACCTCCCATGTATACATGTCCAGGGTATCTGTGATCTGCCCGAATTCTTCTCCTTTTTCATCTTTCAGAAGAAGACCGATATCCGCCTGTTGGAAGTATTCCGTTCCTTCCAGCTGACAGCCTATCTCCATAGAGCCCCGGACGGGGAATCTACTTTCTCCGCTGTTATCTGCGCCGTCTGCTTCGCCGTTTTCTCCCTGGTTTTCTCTTTGTTTTTCCACGCTGTTATCCAGGACCGTATCCCAGACGCCCAACACCCGGTGATCCACCATCTCGCCGTCCATCCAGAGTTCCTTATAAAGAGCCACGGATTCTGTTCTGTCATCCAGTGTGTAATCCATGGCCTGGGCAGTATACTCTGTACTGCCTCCGCCGGTAACCTGTCTGCTGCCGTCGCTTTTCAGTCCGGGCCCCTCTACGCTGTCTCCATATCCGTTGGTGAGCAGTGCCACAGCCAGAACAGCCAGAACCACCACAGCTGCAGCCCCTGCCAGTATTCCTCTCTTTCTGTATGACAGGATGTTCCGGATCCTTGACTTCACCGCCGACTCCCCAAAAGCGGCGATTCCTGCCGCCGGGCGGCCCTGTACCGCGAAGCTGAGCAGACACCGGCTGTAGTCTTCTTTCACGGACTCTCCCATTCTCTCGATCACCATCTCATCGCAGCTCATCTCCATATCTGCTGTCATACAGTGAAACGCGATCCACACCAGAGGATGGAACCAGTACACAGCCAGCAGCGCTGTGGCAAAAAGCCGGATCAGATGGTCTCCCCGCCGGATGTGGCAACGCTCATGGAGCAGAATGAGGGTCTTTTCTCTGTCACTGAGCCGGAAAGGAATATATATCCGGGGCCGGATCAGTCCCATGACAAAAGGAGACGGGATGCCTTCACATTCATATATGTTGTCTTCATACCAGACGGCCTGTTCCGTAAGCTTCCTTACCCGGCGCCAGCACACAGACTGATATATAAGGAACACTGCCGCACCTGCCAGCCAGACCAGGGACAGGATCTCCTGCCAGCCCCATCCCGCCGCAGATACCGGGGATATCGCTCCCGGCGATTCAGTTTCCGAAGGTACAGCAGCTGAAAGAATACCAGTCCCCTGCGGTTCTTCCGAAGCAGTGTTTCCCGCTTTCTTAGTGTCCGTCCCCTGACGGATCACGTAAGAATCATCACCATTCCCATCCGATGTTCCTGCATCAGCTGCTCCCTCTGCATTATACCTGCTATTTTCCGTATTCTCCGCTCCGGGATTATTCTCAGCCACCGGGTTTGCCTCGGCTCCCGCCGGCATATTACTGCTTTCTCCCGGAGCGTACCATACCTGCCTGCCATTCTCAGACTGTGTCTGCTGAAATATATCCAGACTGAACAGGCTCAGTCTACTGGCCGGCGACCATGGACAAACCAGCCGTATGGCCACAATGATCCACAGGGCATACACGTATTTTCTCGATGTCCGTCTCAGCAAAGCTCTTGCCGCCAGAACGGCAAGGATGATGATTCCTGCGGTCACAGACATATTCAATATGTTCAGAAAAATGCTGCTGATCCATGTCATATCCATCCCTCCTCTTCCGACGCGGTTCAGTCACGCCCAGAACTGTGAGAGTCGATCAGCTGACGGATCTCCTCCGCCTCTTCCTCGGATATGGTCCGGTTTCCAAGAAATGCGGCAAGGAACTTTGGAAGAGATCCGCCGAACGTCCTCTCTACAAAGTAATCCGTCTCCACTGCCTGACATGCATCCTTTGACACCATCGCAGTGACCACGGAATCTTCATTCTTAAGAAATCCCCGGTCCGAGAGCTTGCGGATCACCGTATAGGTTGTAGACTTCTTCCAGCCAAGACGATCGTTTGCAAGCCGGACCAGTTCTCCGGAGCGGACCGGCGCCGCCTCCCATACAAGAAGCATGAACCGGTATTCACTGTCACATAATTTCAGATCTTCCATGAAAGTCTCCTTTCTGCCGCCATTCAACGGCGGCACACAAAAACAGGTTTATTATTATAGACCTTTTTCTTTAGTCTACAATAATAAACCTGTTTTGTCAATCTACTTTTAGCAGTTCCATGAGCGGAACGCCCGTATATAAGGGAAACAGCGGCGCAGCCACAATAAGCACGTTCATGCGGTTTTCCGAATGGCGCAGGCTGAACTGTTGCGTTTCCTGTAACGATCTGCCGCAGTCCCGCCGGAGCGCAGGCTGGTCTGCCCGGAGTCATCAGAAGGATATTTTTCCCCTTATCTCTGTACCAGGCGTTTATCGCTCCCACTGACTCCGCTGCGCCGGGCTTCAGAGCATAAGGATATTCATAGTAGGCCTTTGCGTCGATCTGGATCACAACATCGATCCTCTCCTTCACGGAACTGCCCATGGCCGAGTCTTTCAGACAGAAGAAAGTATCCTCTTCCGGCAATACAGGTATCTCTCCTGCAATTCCTTTTTGTCCCGTATACAGAGGACGGCACTGAAGCAGATTGACAACAAACTCCCCTCCCTCATCCAGGTTCACCGTATATTCGATATCCACCGGATTGCCGTATACCAGCTGCAGCGTCTTCAGCATCTTCTGCATCAGCTCTGTAAATGCCTGGTTCTCCAGGATTCCCTGGCAGGTGGTAAACCAGACCTGACGCCAGCGGTTCATCCTTTTCAACGCATTTTCCGCCTCATAATCTCTCTCCATGACCGCTTTCTTAAACCAGAGCGGCAGACGGTCCAGAAGACTGCTGATCTCCACGCCGGTCAGCTCATTTCTCCCGGTATCCAGAACATCCATGACCCTCTGCGAGAACCGGTGCCGGTCAGCCGCGCTGCCGTACATGGAGACGGCCGGACGGTCCAGGTTGGCAAGCCTGGGATAATCATGATCCGGGCGGTCTACTGCCCGTGTTCCCAGACCCGCCACGATCCGCAGCAGGCCGGCGGAGGGATCCATATATTTGTTCCACCGGTAGGAACTGTAGCTGTATCCCACTCCCGCCGCTGTGGGGAAAAACAGCTGGCCATGATAAGATCCTGACACTCGCTGGACCAGGATGGCCATCTGTTCATCGCTGTGCTGCAGCCCTCTCTGTTTCCGGTACTCCAGAGCGGATATATCCATTGTGCTGGCGTATACTCTCCGGACCCCTTCCTCAAATGCTTCCAGTCTCTCTTCCGGCGTTCCCTGGTTCACACAGAAAACGGATTCGTATTTTCCCGCAAAGGCATTTCCAAATCCATCTTCCAGAAAGCTGGATGACCGGACGATGATCGGGCTCTGTCCGAAATACTCCAGCACCTTTCTGAACTTTTCACGGATATCCGGCGGAAAGCTGCCAGAGAGCAGAGCTTCTTTCAGCGCCGCCGCTTTTTCAAAATATCCTTCTTCGGTCCGCTGGGCGATCCGTGTCTCCCAGCAGTTGTTGGATACAATATATGTATAAAAGACGTCCGATCCGATATAGTAGGAGTCGTGGGGTTCGAAATACCGTCTGAACTCCGGCAGCTCTGTATATATGATCTTCCTTGCAAGGAGCATACCGCAGGCTTTTCCTCTGATCCAGACGATTCCGATTCTTTCCGGACACCCCTGTGGCAAGTATTCTTTTCTTCTGTCATGCCGTTGTCTCCGCCAGGCGTCTCCAGGCGGCAGGAGTGGGGCAGGAACATCCGGGGGGAGTACCGGTTCCACACCTTCAGCGGATGCACATACATCCTGTCTTCTCCATGATACACATCCATAAGCAGCTGTGTGGTATCCCGGATCCGGGCCACTGCGTCAAAGGAATGTCTGCCTCTGAGCAGTGGAAAATAAGCTACTGTATCCTGTCAAATGCTCCCATTCCTGTTCCTCCTTTCACTCTGCCTGGTGATGATAGCTGTTGTCTGCTTCTTTGCCAACTTGCATGATATGAAAAAGGGCAAAGAAATCCATATTCGAACTTCTTTGCCCTTTTTTTATTATAATACATCGTCCGCTCAGACGCAATCTTTCATATTTTTCTTGAAATATTTGTTCCAAAAGCGTATACTTGTATACAGAAATAGTGAATCAAAGGGGATGGTCCCGCATATTCTGCGGCCATTCCCTTTTATTTTTCTTTCGTTTTTCCTTTTATCATTTTTCCCGGAGGTATTATATATGGCGTTAGGTCTTTTGATGTGTTCAGCAGTGATCGTTTTATGTATTCTGACAAACCGTTTCCTGAAGCGGTTCGGAATCCCGGCCGTCCTCATCTTTATCGGACTCGGGATGCTCTTCGGAAGCGAAGGTCTGGTAAAGATCCCATTTGATGATTTTAATGCGGCAGAAACAATCTGCTGTACCGCACTGATCTTTATTATGTTCTATGGCGGCTTCGGCACTTCATTCAAAGAAGCCAGACCGATTCTCCCCAGATCCATCCTGCTTGCTACTGCAGGCGTTGTCATTACCGCAGGTCTGACCGGTCTGTTCTGTTACTATGTCGCAGGCATGAGCCTGCAGGAAGGACTTCTGGTAGGCGCTGTCCTCAGTTCTACGGATGCGGCCTCTGTCTTTTCTATCTTAAGATCTCAGAAACTGAACCTGAAGGACGGCACTGCCTCTCTTCTGGAAGTAGAGAGCGGAAGCAATGATCCCTTTGCATATATGCTGACGATCATCATCCTGAACTGGATGGCCGGAGACGGAGAGAATATCCTCCTTCTGGTGCTGGAGGAAGTCGGGCTTGGCATTATTTTCGGAGTTGGTCTTGGTCTTCTAGCCGTAAGAATCCTGAAGCATGTGGAACTGGAGGTCGGCGGCATAGAGACGATCCTCATGATCGCCTTCGTGCTTTTTTCCTACGCGGCTCCTGTGCTCATCGGCGGAAACGGATATCTGAGCGTATATCTGTTTGGTTTCATTGTAGGAAATGCTCAGTATCAGACCAGGATCTCTCTGGTACACTTTTTTGACAGCATTGACCGGCTTGCGCAGATGCTTATTTTCTTTTTGCTGGGACTTCTTGTATTTCCTTCCATGCTCCTGCCCATCCTGGGAACAGCCCTTCTCATCTTTCTCGGGCTTACATTTATCGCCAGACCTGTCGCGGTGTTCCTGGTGATGACGCCCTTCCGCTCCTCCTGGAGGCAGCAGGCTCTGACTGCATTTTCCGGCCTGCGGGGCGCGGCCTCAGCAGTGTTTGCCATCATCGCCGTAAACAATCCGGGATACGGCGGATATGACGTATATAATATTGTGTTCTGCGTAGCCGTGATCTCTGTGGCATTTCAGGGGCTCCTGCTGCCCGCAGCAGCAAGGAAGCTTGATATGGTGGATGACAGCCAGAACGTTATGAAAACCTTCAGCGACTACCAGGATGATCAGGCAATGCAGCTGATCCAGATCCGTCTGCGTCCGGGACATCGATATATCGAAAAACATCTGCGGGATCTGAATATGGGTGATGTACTGGTCGTCATGATCGAGCGCGGAGACGAGACAATCGTTCCCCGGGGCGACGTCCTCCTTCAGGAAGGCGATGTCCTTGTCCTGAGCGGCGAGAGCTATCAGGGCGATATGGATACTGCACTGGACGAACTGAAGATCGAGCCTGGAGACAGACGGATCGGCATACAGGTCAAAGATATCCGGGATCTGGGCAATTCCCTGATCGTACTGATCAAACGGGCAGACGGAAATACGGTGATCCCCAAGGGCGATACAAGGATCAGGCAGGGAGACATACTGGTAATGAGCAGCGGAAACTGATATCATATATCCTGAGATGTTTTTGTCTCAGGATATTTTTAATTTGATAAAAAATTTTTCTGAAAGTGAATGATTCCCGGCACATGGATCGTATTAATGTTGAAACACCAAAAAGATTAACAGATAACAGGAATCAGACAGGAGGTTTTAACATGAAAAAAGTCATAACTGGAATCGCTGCCGCAGCAGCAATCGCTATTGTCGGAGGAACGACCGCATTTGCGTTCGGGCCGGGACACCACAATATTTCTTCTGTCCCGGACACCACAGCTGATACAACAGCTGTCACATGTGAATACTGCGGAACAACCGGTCACTGTTATACTGACAGCGACCATGACGGAATCTGCGACCACAGAGAAGAAAATGACAGGACCTGTACCGGAGATTACTGCCGGAATTATACAGAAGACTGCAGCAACACCAGCCATCATTACGGGGCAGGCCACTGCCGCAGATAACAGTGCAGATAAAAATTTCAAAGGGAATGAGGGAAATCTATGCGCAGTGAAGAGGAGGCCAGAAGGGCTATCGGACTGTACGGAGATACGGTGCGCCGTATCTGCATGGTCCATCTGAAAAATTATGCCGATACCGAAGATGTATTTCAGAATGTTTTCCTGAAATATGTCCTTCATTCTGCACCCTTTGACAGCGACGAGCATGAAAAAGCATGGATCATCCGTGTTACGATCAACGCCTGCCGGGATCTGCTGAAGAGCTTCTTCCACAGCAGGACTGTTCCCCTGGATTCTCTGATCGAGAAACCGGGGCAAATACCGGAGGATCACAGAGAGATCCTGGAGGCAGTCCTTGCATTGCCGGCAAAATACAAAGACGCCGTATATCTCTATTATTTCGAAGGGTATTCTGCTTCCGAGATCGGAAGTATTCTTAAGAAAAATGTAAACACAGTTTATACCTTGCTGAACCGCGCAAGACAACTATTAAAAAACCGACTGGAGGAGGTGCCGGACATTGAATGAAAAATGGAAAAATGCTTTCAACGAGATCCATGCAGAGCCTGAACTGAAACAGAGTACCATGGATTACCTGTCCGACAGGGTCTACAGCCGGAGCGGCAGGGAAAAGAAAAAGATATTTACAGTTCCCAGATTCGCCGCTGCCGCGGTCTGTCTGGCCGCCGTTCTCCTTTTCGGCGGATACCGGCTGTATTTTATTCCAACCGCTTTCATCAGTGTAGATATCAATCCTTCCCTGGAGCTGGGGATCAACCGATTTGACCGGATCGTTTCCGTGGAAGGATATAACGATGACGGGCAGGAGCTGGCCGATTCTCTGAATATCCGTTTTATGAATTACCAGGATGCGTTGGAACAGCTGCTGGCAGATGATACTATAGAAGAGCTGCTTTCCAAGGACGGCGTCATGTCGCTGACAGTTGCAGGGGATAATGATACCCAGAACAGTGAAATACTGGAACATGTAGAATCCTGCGTGGATGGCCGGCAAAATATACACTGCCATTCCGGTGACAGCGAGGAGATGCACTCGGCCCACGAGTCCGGTATGTCCTTCGGAAAATACGAGGCTTTTCTGAAACTTCAGGAACTGGACCCGTCTATTACTGCCGATGATGTAAAAGATCTCACCATGCATGAGATCTTCGATCTGATCGAAGAATACTCAGAGGATCACAACAATGGCGGGACTTCCTCCTCGGGCATCGGAAGCCAGAATGGACAGAGCAACAGCCCCGGAGACAATACCTGCACGCGCACAGGATCCGGAACCGGATCCGGCTCGGGCACAGGTTCGGGGACAAATTCGGGGACAGACTCCACAGGACATGAAGGACATCATGGGCCCCACCACGACAGATAAAATAAACCATTGAAGGATACCGCCGGTAATCACATATTCCCTTCCCCCATTACAGACAGAGGATCAGGAAACTAAAATTTCTCAGTTTCCTGATCCTCTGTTTTTGCAAAATCCTATATCCCGGGTGCCCGTAGCCTTCTGCTACTCTTTTATTATACAGCCGGCATAACGCAGTGTCTAATGCCTGTATTTCATTAAACTCTATGCCTTATCTGTATCGTTCAGACTCGAATCCATTGACCAATCCGTTGACGTGGGACTTCCTGAATAATCATATGTCAAATCTTCTCAATGACATTTGCTCCATCCGCAGCTCTTGCAGATATTGCATCCTTCCTCAAACACAAGAGGTTCTCCGCATTCCGGACAGAACATCCGGTCCATCTCGTTTTCCACGCTCACTGCCTTGGGCTTGGGCGCCTTATCGACTTTACGGCTGGCCTTCTTCGGCTCGCTGCCGTTCTTCTCCGCCAGCTCTTCCTGCATCTCATTGTACATATCAAGCAGGGCATTTCCGACTGCCATTGGGCAGCACGCTCCCTTGCTGGTATCCTTTCTGGTCACCCTTCTCGCCGTGTAGGACGGACAGGAACCGCTTGAATTCAGCTGATCCACGATAGTCTCAATATCAATGCCGCCTCTTGCACTGATAGAGATCATACGGGACAGACCGACCATAAAGTTGTTGCATCCGCCGGTGGAGCCCTTGCTCAGGTAAGTCTCCAGAAGCGCCCCTGTGTGCGGATCAAAGAGAGCGATACAGTGCAGGCTTCCACAGCCGGTAGTCAGCTTTCTCTTCTTGCCTACCACATCATCGGTGACAAGCAGGATCTCGCCGCGCTTCAGTCCCTCGCCTGCTGAAATTTTCTTCGTCTCTTTCTTATCGCTGGTATTCAGGATTCCGATCCGTTTGCAGCCGTCCCGGAAGATCGTGATCCCTTTCAGCCCCTTCTCATAGGCATAGAGATACAGGTTCTCCGTCTCTTCCACTGTGAAACGGTTTGGTACATTTACCGTGGAACTGATAGACGCATCGATATGGGTCTGCCATATGGACTGCATATCAATCCTCTGCCGGTATCCCAGCGTCATCGCCGTCACGAAATAATCCGGCAGATCCGCGTCATTTTTGATCCCGTGCTGCTTCATATAGCTCTCAACAATCTTTGTATAAACCTTGTAGTATACATCTGTGCCGTGCAGCGACTCGGTCTTGCGCTCATAGTAATTGGCATAAACCGGCTCAATACCTCCGGAGATTCCCAGCATGGTGGAAAGGGTTCCCGTCGGTGCGATGGTCAGGAGCTGAGAGTTCCTCAGACCATATTTGCGCACAAGTTCTCTGGTAGGTTCTGAAGTGTTGGCCATAAAATACGGCGTGGACATGATCTCCTCGATCTGACATGCCGGGAATGCGCCCTTTTCCTTCGCCAGCTTTGCCGAAGCCGCAATAGCAGAATCTGCCATGGCAAATCCGATATTATCACACATCTGAACCGCATCTTCTTCTCCATAGGTCAGTCCCAGCTTGATCAGGCAGTCCGCAAGCCCCATAATCCCCAGGCCAATCTGTCTCCACTTTGCAACGCTCTCCCTCTGCTCCTCCAGCGGATGCAGCGGCAGACCTTCCTCCAGCACTTCATTCAGGGCATTTACAGCTACTTCCACACAGTGCTTCAGTCCCTCGAAATCAAACTGTGCATGGTCTGTAAAGGGATCCTGCACAAACTCTGACAGGTTGATGCTTCCCAGCAGACAGCTTCCTCCTGCCGGAAGAGGCTCCTCTGCACAGGGATTTACTCCTGCATAGGAGAATTCCTTTGTATTGCTCAGAAGGTTCCATTTCTCGATCCGATCCCAGAACAGAGCTCCCGGCTCCGCATAGTCCCAGTTGGTCTCCGCGATCCTCCGGAACAGATCCCGGGCATTGACCGTCCTCTCGATCACTTCTCCGGTGGCCTCCCGGGTATAATGAAGAAGATAATCCTCATTCTTCTTCACTGCCTCCATAAAATCTTCATGGATACGCACAGAAATATTTGCCTTTGTCACCTTCTCCAGGTCTGTCTTCAGATTAATGAACTCCTCCACGTCCGGATGGGAACAGTCAATGGAGATCATCAGGGCTCCCCTTCTGCCGTTCTGGCCGATCAGCGCCGTCACCAGGGAATACAGCTCCATAAAAGATACGGAACCGCTGGTCTCCTTTGCCGCGTTGTTGATCTTCGCTCCTCTGGGGCTCAGTTTCGAAATATCCACACCACATCCGCCGCCATAGCTGTAAGTCCTGGCCAGCTTCTTGGCACAGTCAAAAATACTTTCGATATTATCCTCAGGCGGATCTACCACGTAACAGTTGGAGTAAGTCACTTTTCTTCCCTTCTGGTCCAACCCCCTATTTGAAAGGATACGTCCCCCGAACAGAAACTTCTTGCTCCGGATATACTCCGCGATCTCCTCGTTGCCGCCGCTGATCCGTGTCAGCCATTCGTCAAAGGTCTCTCCATCATTGCAGTACTTCTTCGTCCAGATGTCCGTTCCCAGCTTATTGTCTTCGCCCAGCCATTCTTCTACTGTCATACCTTGTACCTCTTTTCGCTTGATAAAGAATTAGATTATTGTTCCCCGTTCTCTGATGTCCGCCAGAGGGGAGCGGTGTTGTCCCGGCGGCCGCGTTTTCACTCGGAGTGGAGCACAGCGGACACATAAGGCCGCAGAGGGCGCGGCCTAGAACACCGTTCCTTTCCGGCTGGATATCGTGATGCGGATGAACAGTAACTAACAAGAGGGTATCACCCCCAGATATAAATATCAAGACTTGACATATGGTAAAGTATTGTTCCACCCACAAAATATAGTATGTTTTTTATTTTTCAGGCACATTTTGTGGAGGCACCTTGCCTTTTCTCACATGATGGATCATACCCTGTATTGACGCGTTCGCGTTCACTGCGGTCAGAGTGATCTCCGGATGCCGGTTCTGGAACACCCGGAACACTTCATCCGCAAATCCCTGTCCCATAAATTCGATTCCCTGGAAATCGAATATGACTTCATGGAATTCATCGAGTCTGCGCAGGATCCTTCTGGCCTCAGATCTGGCCACGGGATTACTCAGCGTACACATCTCCCGCACCGGGATCAAAGTCCGGACAAATCCCTCCTCAAGCGGTGCGAATTCATCAAAGACTTCCCTTGAAGTCCTTTTGGACTCATTATCCAGTTTCATTACAGCCATCGTTCCGATTCCCTCCAGTCCGGTATAATACGAAACAAGATGTGACTGGACAAACCTGTCCCTGTCTCCACACCTGTATGAATAGATTGTGTTCTCCGACCAGACAGCAAATTCATCCAACATCTTGGATACAAAAAATATTCCCTCCCCGGAATGGGCATCCGGATCTGTAGTCAGCTTTCCCTTGTACAGTTCCAGAGCAGCCTGCTCTGTACTCAGTCTTGCGCCCAGCTTCTCACGGACATACTCCTGAATATTGCGGAAAATACCGACTCCATTATCCACGATCGAGATCTCCGTATAGAGACAATCCTTCTGTACGGAAACCCGGATCCGGTCTCCCCGGGAATGTTCAATAGCATTGTTCATAATCTCGGCGAACGCATAATACCAGATATCCGTTGCCTCTGGAGATACTTCTTTAAGAAACGGAGCGATCTTATCACGAAACACGTTGTCTTCTTCCAGATATCCGTCATTTTCAAATTCCCACTGTCCTGACTGTGTGGACAGTTTCCAGCCGAATGCTGTTCCCGTATCCTTCAGAAGGACTCCCTTCTCCTGACATTCTTTTATATACCGCCTGACGGAAGTCTCGGAGATACCGAAATTCTCTCCTGTCTTTTTCACAAAGTCCCTGTCTCCGTCCCGTATCTTATCCAACATATACTTTATGATCGCCGTTCTCTTTTCTGCTGCAAATGACATTACATCACCTTATTTCATAAAATATCAACTATAATTTTATTTTTTCAAACTATATCACACTCAGATTCCGTTTTCAAGATACATGAATGTCTTTCTTGGCTGTTCAGGGGGGAAGTTAATGGACAAACAGGCCGGAACCCAAAGGCGCGGCCGGGAAGTCTTACGAATGGTAAGAGCTCCAAGCCGCGCCAACAACTGAACTAAACAGCCATATAGTCTATATTCCCCGCATGGTCAGCTGGATCCTCTTCCTCTTCAGATCCACGCTCATGACCTTCACATCCACAATGTCTCCTACGCTGACCGCCTCCAGCGGATGCTTGATATACCGGTCCGTGATCTGGGAGATATGCACCAGTCCGTCCTGATGGACGCCGATATCCACGAACACGCCGAAATCAATGACATTGCGCACGGTTCCCTTGAGCACCATGCCTTCTTTTAAGTCTTTCATATCCAGCACGTCCGTGCGCAGGATCGGTTTGGGCATCTCATCACGGGGATCCCTTCCCGGTTTCTCCAGTTCTTTTACGATATCCCGCAGGGTGATCTCGCCGATCCCCAGTTCCTCCGCCAGCTTCTTATAATCGTGGATCGTCAGGGACAGACCGTTCAGTCTGTGTTCCGCCACATCCTCCGGTGTGAAACCCTGTTTCTTCAGAAGTTTCTCCGCCGCATCGTAGGACTCAGGATGTACGCCTGTTCCGTCCAGAGGATTCTTTCCGCCCTGGATCCGCATGAATCCGGCACACTGCTCGAAAGCCTTAGGGCCAAGCTTTGGAACTTTAAGGAGTTCTCTCCGATCCGTAAACCGGCCGTTCTCCTCCCGGTAAGCTACGATATTTTTCGCAATGGTGCTGCTGATACCGGAAATATAGGACAACAGGGGAGCGGACGCTGTGTTCAGATCCACTCCTACTTTATTTACACAGTCCTCTACCACACCGTTCAGAGACTCGCCCAGCTTTTTCTGGTTCATATCGTGCTGATACTGCCCCACTCCGATAGACTTGGGATCGATCTTCACCAGCTCCGCCAGAGGATCCTGAAGCCGTCTGGCAATGGACGCGGCGCTCCTCTGTCCAACGTCGAACTTTGGAAATTCCTCGCTGGCCAGCTTGCTGGCAGAATATACGGAAGCTCCGGCTTCATTTACGATCACATACTGCACTTTCTCCGGGATCTCTTTTAACAGCTCCACGATAAACTGCTCCGACTCTCTGGAGGCAGTACCGTTCCCAAGAGAGATCAGGGAAATGTGATACTTTGGAATGATCTTCTTCAGCAGGTCCTTGCTGGCCTTGATCTTCTGAGGCGTTGTGGGCGCTGTGGGATAGATGACCGTAGTTCCGATGACTTTTCCCGTCGGGTCCACAACAGCCAGCTTACAGCCCGTACGGAAAGCCGGATCCCAGCCCAGCACTACATGTCCGGTAATGGGCGGCTGCATGAGAAGCTGGTGCAGGTTCTTGCCAAACACTTCAATGGCGCCTGCCTCTGCCTTCTCTGTCAGCTCATTACGGATCTCACGTTCAATAGCCGGTGCGATCAGACGGTGATAGCTGTCCTCCGCCACCTCTTTCAGAACCGGAGTCGTATAGGGATTATCGGAATGAATGGTCTTTCTCTCCAGATAGCTGATGATCTCATCCTCAGGCGCCTCTACTTTCACGGTCAGGAACTTCTCCTTCTCTCCCCGGTTCAGCGCCAGGATCCGATGTCCCGCCAGCTTTGCGGCAGGCTCCTCAAACTCGTAGTACATCTCATAAACAGACTCTGCATCCGGATCCTTGGCCGTGGAAACTACTTTTCCTTTCTTCATGGTAATCTTCCGGATCCAGCTTCGGCAGTCCGCATTGTCCGAGATACCTTCGGCAATGATATCCTTTGCTCCGGCGATGGCCTCCTCTGCAGAGGCGACACCCTTTTCCTCTGAGACATATGCCTGAGCCGCCTGCTCCAGCGGTTCCTTTGTCTTCTGCAGCAGGATCAGAGCAGCAAGCGGTTCCAGTCCCTTTTCCTTTGCAATGGTAGCTCGCGTGCGGCGCTTCGGCCGGTAGGGCCGGTACAGATCATCCACCGCCACCTGAGTTTCGGCTGCCAGGATCTGGGCTTTCAACTCCTCTGTCATCTTGCCCTGCTCTTCAATGCTGGAGATGACCTGCTCCTTCTTCTCCTCCAGGTTACGCAGGTAAACCAGCCGCTCATAAAGCTTTCTCAGCTGCTCGTCATTGAGCGAGCCGGTCACTTCTTTTCTGTATCTTGAAATAAACGGAATGGTATTTCCCTCATCGATCAGTTTCACCGCTGCATCAATCTGCCAGCGCTTCACGTCCAATTCTTCCGTCAGTCTCTGGTTAATGTCCATTTCTTCTGTTCCTCTCTGTGGTTTTACGGCTCCAGAGTCTCCTGATAGGACTCTCTCACAGTCTCCGTCAGCTCCCTGCCGCCGTTTTCATACCATTCTACCACAAAAGTATCAAAGTAATCCAGAGGTTTCTCGCCTGTTATGATCTGAAGGAATGCCTCATGTTCCAGCTCCTGAAGTTCCTGGGGGATCTCTCCGTCCGAATCTCCCATAGAAACCGGCGGCAGTTTATAAGCTTTTGCTTTATTCAGCACATCGACCGCCAGGATACGGGACGCATATGCCGCCCACCCGTTTGCCGTAGTCAGATTGCCGTTCAGATAGGAACTGCATGTATTATAATAGGACTTCTCCAGTCCGGACAGCTCTGTCACGCTGATCTCACCGGAAAGAGCCTTCTCCAGATTGTCCCCGCACCGGTACAAAGCGTCCACATAATCTACATTGATATTCATAGGTCTGGCAGTAGGATCCACATTAATAGCAAAGTATTCATTTACTTCGCCAGCATACTGGTCATCTTCATAACGGGAATAGTCAAAAATGGCGCTGACATATTTTCCTACGATTTCCGGATGCTCATATCCTTTCCGCACCACTACATACATCCACCCATCGTAAGATTCGAAGGTCTGAGGTCTGTCCGCAATATCCTCCGCAAAAAGATAGGGTTTCCAGTCCGCGCTGCTGTCTGCACCGTAGGAAATGCTAAGAGGATTATTTGGCGCCCACCAGCGTCCGAATATGGCGCCGCACTGTCCATTTCTGATAAGATCATCGATATTTTCCGTTTTTCTCAGCAGAAATCTGGAGTCCAGAATCCCGTCTTCATAAAGACTATTCAAATATTCCAGTGCATCCTTTGTCTCCTGTGTAAGTGACCCGTACACAACCTGACCCTCATCATCCAGGATCCACTTGGTCGGAGACGATCCGAATTTGGTAAATATTCCATCAACTCCATAGGTATCACCGGATCCGGCGATCAGTCCCGTACTGCATGCAAGCCCCACCGTCTGTCCGTCACCGGACATATCATTCTCAATAAACGCCTTGATAATGTCCATGGCCTCCTCCATGGACTGCGGCTCTTTCAGTCCCAGTTTTCTGATCCAGTCTGCCCTCAGCCAGAGAAGCATCTCCCCGTCATCAATGGCAGCGTTAGGGAAGGCATACAGCTTTCCGTCAAAGGTTGCCGAGTCCAGCAGCCCTGTCCCATAACTTTCATACATCTCCTTGATCACATCTGTCGTACACTCTTCGTAAACCTGGGTGAGGTCTTCAATCAATCCGTCCTCGATCAGTCTCTGCAGATTCTCCCGTCCGTTTACTACAAGGACGTCCGGGATATCTTTATCCGAAATTGCCAGCTCAAGCGCTTCCGTATAAGTGCCGTCATCTTCCAGCTCAAAGACATCTACATTCTGGATATTCAGCAGATCCTTCAGATATCTTGTATAGGCGTTATCCTCATATGTGTCACCGGCAGGAAGATTCGCATTATTCGCGCCTGCGATTTTTCCAAGAGTATATTCCACTGTCTCCGGATATTTCCCAAGAGGCGTATGCTCCGCATCTTCCCACTGTGTTTCATCAGACACGGCAGGTTCTCTCTCCGCTGTCTGCTTATCCTCCGGTCCGCCTCCCCTGGATAAAACAAATACCAGTCCGGCGCACAATATCAATGCCCCAATTCCTGCGACAGTTAATAACCTTTTCTTTCTCATGCCTTTTTTCCTGCTTTCTTGGGAATCCTGATCATCACTTTCGTACCTTTTCCAGGGCTGCTCTGCACAGAGACACCTCCTTCTTCTCCATACAATACCTGGATACGTTCACTCACATTTCTGACCCCATATCCGGACGACTGATAAGTCACGATCTGTTCTGCCTTCTCCTGCTCCATTCCAACACCGTTGTCACTGACAGACATAAAAAGATATTTTTCATCCTGGCTCACGACAATTTTCAGTGTTCTGTCCGGCTGGTCTGACATATCGATCCCATGATCGATAGAATTTTCCACAAGCGGCTGCAGGATCAGTTTCGGTATCTCGATGGCCGCAGTGTCTTTGTCATACTGCTCATCTACATTGAAACTGTAATCATGCATAATGAGCTGGATCTTGAGGTATGCCCGGATATTGTTGACCTCGCTCTCCACTGTGGTCATAGTCTCTCCACGGTTCAGACTGGTCCGGTAATAAGTAGAAAGGGCAAGTGTCACTTTGCTGATGTCTTCTTCTCCCGCTTCAATTGCCTTCCAGTTAATGATAGAGAGAGAATTATACAGGAAATGCGGGTTGATCTGCGCCTGAAGCGCTTTCATCTCGCTGTTCTGCAGTTTGATCTTGGCTTCATATACCTCTGAAATCAACCGGTTCATCTCATCCATCATCCTTCGGAAGGACCGAATCAGAACACCAACTTCATCATTTGAATCACTGCTGACCGTTACCTTGCGGAATCCCAGATGGATCTGATTCATATTTTCTGTAAGACGTTCCAGACCGGTCACCATCGTACTCGAAAATACATAGCCTACGATAACCAGAAGGATCACGCACAGCACAACAAGAGGAACATTTCTCATCATAATACTGTTGGCAGAGTTAGTGATTATTTGGGTGGGACGATAAATGCAGAATCGCCACCCTGTGCCATCCATATCCCGTACAGAATAGGTATAATTTTTCATAATATACCCCAGTGATTCCGAATCCTTCGGGCGGTATTTCTCATCCATGGAATAGCTGGCATATACAACCGAACCTTTTGCATCCAGTACGATACCGCCTGTATTATCTAGCAGCTGATTTGAAAAGGGCGCCAGAACCGATGTATAATCCAGTGTCATAGCCAGCACTGCCGATATCTCGTCACCGTCATAGAACTTGCGGAAGGCTGTTATCTCCTGAGAAGAGCCCCGGGTGACAGACCACTGCATCAGCCCGTCGTCCCCCAGATCTTTGTACCAAGGCTCTCCTTCCGCCCGTTCCAGAGGGAGCAGCATATCCCCATGAGCGACAGAAATATTTTCAGAATACAGCGTGATACCTTTAATCTCTCTGTGATAGAGCTGGGGCATCTGAAGGAGCGGATCCACTACATTCACATACTTGAGATACGTCTCATAGTCTGACTCTGCCTGGATTGACAGTACAGCCCGAAGATCCTGGCTGTAAGAGAGATAATTTACCAGATTCTCATATATCTGCTCCTGATTTTCTATAGCCTCCACTGACTGATCCAGAGATTTCTGCATATTGTCCAGTTCATTTTCCCGCAGCAGGCTCATCATTCCATGCTGAGTATAGGCTACAATAATAAAGACCGGAATAACCCCTGCGGCCAGAATCAGCAGCGTCAGTTTATAGCGAAATTTAAGATTCTTAAATATCCGAAGAAGTTTCTTCATCTGTGTCTGTCTTTCCTTTCCTGCATGATTCGGGTGAACTGCCGAAATACTCACGGAAACTGCGGCAGAAATAGGAGCTGTTAGAGAATCCCACTTCTTTCGCGATCTGTGTGATCTTCATATTCGTATTTTCCAGGAGTTCTTTCGCCTTGCTCATCCTTACTTCCCGTATATAACGATTCAGAGTTACCCCTGTTTCCTCCTTGAAAATGGCGCTCAGATACCCGGGCGACAGATAGACCTGAGCCGCCAGAGTCTCTGCGCTGATATTTTTCTCGCCGTAGTGATGAAGGATATAGCTTTTCACCTTCGTGATCTCTTCCCGGAAACCGTTCTCCTGCTCCTTTGCTACAGTTTCGAACTCTTCTACCGCCTCAGAAACAATATCCAGCACATCACTGATCTTCCTGCACCGATAGAGACGCTCCACTTTCTTTGACAAAGTTTTCTCATCTACAGTAGCAAGCTGTTCATAGATTTCTTTCAGAATACCTGAGAAGACAAACTTCACATACATCTCTGAAAACTGCTTGTCCCGCCTGTATTTCTGTTCCAGCTTCTGAAAATCCAGCCTCAGATGAGGAATATCCCGATATCGGATATCCTTTGAAATCTGTTCCATAATCTCAGCATCCTCCACCGGCTGATACGCCCCCGCCTCCTGTTCGGCGCCTGCCAGAAATACATGCTGCCCGGGCTGATAAAACTGTTCTTCCAGCAGATTTTCCAGAACGCGGAACTGCTCTGGCATATCCTGCCAGCCCTTCAGCGGCTCGCTGACAGCAAAATAGCATTCACTGTCATACTGCTGCTGAAAAAATATGTACATCGAATCCGCCAGATTTTTATAGTCCGTATATTTTTCTGTAAACAGGAAGAGCGATTCATTGGAATTCAGATTGATATAATAGAACTCCCTCTGAAGCCGTTCCCTAAGACTGCCGATAAAATGCTCCTCCTCCGTCTCAAATAAACCATTTGCCGCTCCCACCAGAATCATTCGGGCAGTGCGGTTCAGGAAACTGTCCCCGACTATTAATTTCTTCAGTCTCTCCTCGTTCTCTTCGCTCCCTTTGTAGAGATACTCGATCAGAAAATACTTCAGGAGATAATCTGTCCGGCGCTCCTGCCTTTCCTTTTCTTCTCTGCGGACGGTAATATTCTTTGTCACCCGTTCCAGCGTTTTCTCAAACTCATCCGGATCCACCGGTTTCAGTACGTAATCTACTACTCCATAGCGCAGCGCCTCCCGGGCATAAGAGAAGTCATTATACCCACTGAAGATAACAATCTCCATATCCGGATACGTTTCCCGCGCCTGTCTGGCGAGCTCCAGACCATTCATATAAGGCATCTTCACATCAGAAAAAAGAATATCTACATGATGTGTGGCAAGAACCCCCAGCGCATCCTTCCCATTTCCCGCTTCCAGAATATTAAACTCCTCCTGCTCCCTCTTCAGAAGAAATTTGATCCCGTTTCTCTCCAGTTTTTCATCATCCACGATCAATATCGTAAGCATCTTTTTCATCCCTTTCAGTTACCGAATGTCTTTTTGACCTATCTTGTTATTATAATATAAATGTCAAAATAAATCTATACGGTCAGAAAGGTGTTCTCCCCATATCGGGATAAATATCCCCCTGTTCTTCCGTAAGCCGGCAGCTTTCCAGTCTATAAACCTTGCTGCAGATTTTCAGAGACGTCGGTCTGTGAGATACCATCACACAGGTACAGTTTTTCATCGTCGTCTTAATATTCTCCAGAATCTTCTCTCCCGTTTCTTCATCCAGCGCCGAGGTAGCCTCATCGAATAATATAATCGGCGCTTTCTTTAATACTGCTCTTGCAATAGCGATCCTCTGTGCCTGGCCTTCGGAAATACCCGTACCTTTTTCTCCGATCAGGCACTGCATCTTTCCCGGGAGTTTCTGCACAAAATCCCACGCACATGCGATTTTCAGCGCCTCTTCCATCTCTTCCCTGTCAGCGTCCGGCGCGATCATCTTCAGATTGTCTTCGATCGTTCCCGAAAAAAGTGTATTTCCCTGGGGAACGTATGATATCAGATGCCTGCTGCCTGCCCCAAGCGACGCCCTGACTCCGCTGCCCGACCATATTTCTGCCGTTCCCGCCTCCTGTCTGATCAGCCCGAGGATGATCCTCAGCAGGGTAGTCTTGCCGCATCCCGACCTTCCGATCAGTGCGACGATCTCCCCCGGAGCCGCCTGCAGCGAACAGCCTTCAAGTACTCTCTCATCATCCACGCTTTCCATATCCTTATCACTGCTGTAAGAAAAGAAGATGTTATCCAAAGTAATCCCCAGTCCGCGGTCTGCTTCCGCTTCCAGCTTCCTGATCACAGCCTCATCTTCATGATCATCCTTGGGCAGATCCGTCACCTCCATGATCCTACCTGCAGACGTTGTCGCAGAAATCGCTGAAGGTACCATCTTAACCAGCGTGGAAAAATCCGAAGCCAGTGTTCTGGACAGCTGCAGGAACATGGTCATTGTTCCATATGTAATATACCCTGTCCACAGCCGGTACACGCCCCATCCCATACAGAGAAAAGATATGATCAGACTTAACGAAGACATGACAATAGAAGTCTTCACTGAAAATTCGTTATATTCCAGAGCATTCTCTATATAGCTGCCCTGCACACGGTCCAGACGGTTCCGGAACAGATCTGTAAGATGGAAAGATTTGATGGACTGGATAT
The DNA here is from genome assembly GCA_944381495.1 of uncultured Mediterraneibacter sp. Lineage (GTDB taxonomy): Bacteria > Bacillota > Clostridia > Lachnospirales > Lachnospiraceae > Mediterraneibacter. The sequence continues at coordinate 22,196 of CALWLJ010000031.1, forward strand.
TCTGGAATGATTCGCTTGTAAACCCCATCAGATCACTGCTGGCCTGACGCATCTTCTTATTAAAATCCCGCATCCGGTATAACAGTACCCTCGAAAAGAGAACTGTCACTGGAGCGCTCCCCAATGCGAGGACTCCCATCACCGGATCATAATACAGAATAATGAACAGACTTCCCAGAAAATGAACCGTGCGTATGATCAGAGACGGCACCCAGCTCAGCACACTGCCGGACACGGCGCTCACATCAGAATTCAGACGGTTCAGCAGATCGCCGCTGTGGTATCTGCTCATTTCCTCCCACCTGGTATCCAGTATTTTATAATATACGTCTTCCAGGATCTCTTTGTTGATCCTGAGACTGATCTTCGTAAGCATACGGTTCATAAATGCGTCAAGAAAGATCGAACCAAATCCCGTGGCCGCAAACAGCGCCACCGACATGACCAGCAGCCTGATATCGAACTGTGTTACTGCATCGATCGCATACTTCGAAGTAACACTCCCCGCCAGACCGATCAGTGTACTCGCCACACCAATAAGAATATAGAAGATCACAGCATTTCTGTATTTTACAATATACCGGAAGATCCAGCAGACCTCCTTCCAGATTTCCTTCCATTCACCGCTGCGGATTTTTCTTCTTATCTTTTGCCAGAGCATCTTATTTCTGTACCTCCTGCCATATATCAACGAGGATAAATCTATTTCTCCAGTCAGATCCGGATGGTATGCATATTTGCTCCAGGAAATACTGTTCTTTTCTGCCCATGAGAATCGACTGCGCACTTACCCGAACGTTTATTATAATACAATTTTAAGTTCTCTGAAATATAAAAAAAGCAGGATATATATAACTTTTTAAAGATTTTTACTCTATAGGGGCATTTTCCCATCTTTCCAGATACGTTTGTGTCTGGTATATCCGCTTCATACAGCTTCTTGCAGGTTCGGCAGATGGGGGAAAAGCGTGCATCCGGGCGGCTGCCCTACTTCGCTGCTGTTTTGTTTCAATTTACTGTTCTCATACAGGTCCTGCATTGCCTGCAATCCACTCCTGCACTTCTTTTACACTGACCTTGACCGCACTGGCGATTGTCTCAACGGGGACTCCAAGCTCTGACAGGTTTATCGCTGTTTCTCGTCTGCCTTCCTCTCTCCCTTCTTCATATATATCTTCCAGCGCCTTACACATATTTATCCTTGTCCCCTTTCTGCTGTTCGTCATATCTTTCATCACTCTTTCCGAATGCATAAATTCCTGCATGACTACTCCGTTTCCGAAATCGAAATCTGATCTTTCTCCCTATGCGCTTCTGCGATCATCTCATCCGTAACTTTTGCGTACTTCTTGATATCTTCGGCTGACATTCCATTGCGAAGCATGTTGCTGATCAGAATGAGTTGTTCTTCTCGTCTGCCAATCTCTTTTCCTTCCTCTCTGCCTTCCTCTCTTCCTTCTTCATATATATCTTCCAGCGCCTTACACATATTTATCCTTGTCCCCTTTCTGCTGTTCGTCATATCTTTCATCACTCTTTCCGAATGCATAAATTCCCGAACCGCCTGGTAGGTTTCCACATCGATTCTCTCAAAATACTGCCGGTTCTGATGCAGGTACTCCCGCATCGCATTCTTATCTCCCCTACATTTTAGCATCCCGAATATTTGCTGTAAATCGGAATGAAATCTTTTCGGGGTTTCTACATTCCCGGCGTCCAGCAGATTGATACGGTAGTTGGGAATTAAATTTTGAAGGAATTCTCTGTCTTCCAGTTCTCCTTCCAGATGGAACATATCATACAGATCTTTTGCTCCATCCCACTGTTGTAGATCATAATAGAATACAAGATTGATTACTGGAAAGATCCTGTCGTTTTTCCGAAAGCGGGAAAGATACTCCTCCTGAGTCAGTTTCTGCTCTGCTGTCTTCCTTCCGCTGCTTCCTTGCCTTTTTCTTTCCTTTTCATGCTGGCGCCATATTTCACGGATCTGATCGGTGTAGGTCAGACTGTCGTTCAGCATACTCCGTACCGGCATGGCATAATGAACCTTATCCTGACTCTCGCAGGCCAGTACGGCAAGATCTACCTTTTTCCGCCATCTCTTTACAAGGTCTCTGTGACGCTGAAGGCCCTTCCGCCTGTCTTTTTTGTCCGTGATAAGGATATCTGTCTCCCTGTCCAGATCTTCCAGCTCGTCAGGCAGGATGATCTTCCGGCCGTTAAATACGGACCCGTTGAAAAGATCTGCGAAACGTCCGTTGTCGTTCAGCCAGTTTTTGACTGCAATGTCTGCTCTTCCCATTTAGTTTCTCCTTTGTTATTTTATTCATCAAAATATGGTATCTCTGGCTGAAACAGCCGTGAAAAATGAGATATGCTGTCTGTCGTGGCAGCTGTACGGACCGTTGATGTTCAGAAATTGAAACTTGTCCGCGATTTTGATGTATCGGAATTGTAACATATATTGTAAGCGCTTTATAATCGCACGGATAGCAAATTCGCAACTTTTGTGAGATACTTCAGATACTTGGAGTAATTCACTT
>CALWLJ010000032.1 GCA_944381495.1 uncultured Mediterraneibacter sp.
ACAAGGTAATCTCCGCCGCCAAGGTTGTTGCCCTGTCTGTCTTCGAATACAACGTTGATGATTGTTCCCTTCTGGATCTTCTCAACCTTAATTTCGTTAGTCTGTCCTGTGTAATCAGCTACAAAGAAGTCGCCTGTTACAACTAACTTATATCCTTCCGGTACATCCAGTTCTGAGAAGTTAGCGATTCCGTCATCATCCATATCTACGAAATAGTCTCCGCCGCCAACTTTGTTTCCATTCTCATCAACGAATACTGCATTGATGATTGTTCCGGCATTGATCTTGTGCAGTGTGATCTCATATGTCTTGTCTGTATCAACAAATGTATCACCTGTCTCAACCAGTTCATATCCTTCCGGAATTGTCAGCTCAGAGTAATTGAATACTCCATCGCCGTCAGCGTCTACGAAGTAGTCTCCGCCGCCAAGCTGCTTTCCGCCTTCGCTCTTGAATACCACATGAACGATAGCAGAACCATCTCTATCAAGAACAACTGTCATACCGTCAGCCGCATCCTTAACAAAGAAATCACCTGTCTCGATCAGCTTATATCCTGCAGGCAGATCAAGTTCTGAGTAATTTGCAATACCGTCGCCATCCTCATCTACAACGTAATCTCCGCCGCCAAGGTTGTTGCCCTGTCTGTCTTCGAATACAACACCGATGATCGTACCCTTCTGGATCTTCTCCACTGTAAGCTCTGTGCTCTTGCCTTCGCCTGCGTAATCGGATACGAACTGGTCTCCGCCTAATACAAGCTTATAACCTTCCGGTAAAATGCTGCTTACTTCGTTCAGGTTGAAGATTCCATCGCCATCTGCATCTACTAATACATCGCCGCCGCCTACATTAGTGCCTGCTGCGTCTACAAATGTTACGTTGATCTTAGTTCCCTTTGCAATTTTTTCCACAGTGATGGGAGCTCCTCCAGTAGAACCAGCATACAATTCAAAGCTTGTCATCTGCTCTACTCCTGAAGCGAGCTGATAACCCTCTGGAAGATCAAAATCTTTCCCAAGCTCAAAGTATAATACTGTTCCTTCTGTTCCAGACTTAGTAATTGGCTTTGTAGCTACTGTCGTTCCATCAGTCGTTTCAAATGTAACCGTAAAAGTTGCTTCTCTTTCTGTCTTTTTAACTGTAACCGTGTATTTACCGCCATCTTCTACGAACAGATCACCACTTTGACTTACTTCGTAACCTTTCGGCACTTCTGTCAATTCTGCATACTTAACGTGATTGTTATCATCCGGTGTTACATTTATGTCGCCGCCGCCAACATAGTTACCATCTGTATCGACATATGATACATTGATTGTAATGGCTGATTTTTTAACTGTAACCGTGTATTTACCGCCATCTTCTACGAACAGATCACCACTTTGACTTACTTCGTAACCTTTCGGCACTTCTGTCAATTCTGCATATTTAACGTGGTTGTTATCATCCGGTGTTACATTTATGTCGCCGCCGCCAATGTATTTACCACTTGCATCGACATATGATACATTGATTGTAATAGCCGATTTTTTAACTGTAACCGTGTATTTACCGCCATCTTCTACGAACAAATCACCACTTTGACTTACTTCGTAACCTTTCGGCACTTCTGTCAATTCTGCATATTTAACGTGGTTGTTATCATCCGGTGTTACATTTATGTCGCCGCCGCCAATGTATTTACCACTTGCATCGACATATGATACATTGATTGTAATAGCCGATTTTTTAACTGTAACCGTGTATTTACCGCCATCTTCTACGAACAAATCACCACTTTGACTTACTTCGTAACCTTTCGGCACTTCTGTCAATTCTGCATACTTAACGTGGTTGTTATCATCCGGTGTTACATTTATGTCGCCGCCGCCAATGTATTTACCATTTGCATCGACATATGACACATTAATTGTAACCGTCGTTTTCTTAACACATTCTACAGTAATTTGTCCGTATCGTGTAGAGGCATCTCCATCAGCAGGAATAGTATATCCCTTTGGCACAGCTCCTATTTCTTCAAGCTGTGAAAGTTTAAACATTCCCCATTCATCAACAGTAACTGTATAGTCCCCGCCACCAAGCGAAGTCCCTGTTCCTTGTTCGACAAATGCGACTTTAGCTGTTTCAGTTTTCTGCGTCTCTGCACTTACATTCTCGCCAGCAGCCATAACTGGAGCCACATTAGACGTAGCCATTGACACGACGAGCGCTCCCATCAGGCAAGCCCTCATCAGCTTCTTCCTATACATCGTTATCTCCTCCTAAACATTTTTCCCGCACCCGGGGTTATTTTTTCATTTAAATAACGGAAAAGCCCAACCCCTTAATGAATAATGCCGTCGAACAATGCAAGCCAAATACCATAGGCATTATGTACTTATCCCATCGATCCAGGCACTTTCCCCCTACTTAAACACTACTATTCTAGTACTGCCTTCCAGAAAATGTCAACCGTATTTTCCATTTTTTCCTATTGATTCATTTTTGTTCCAAATTTCTTGACACAATGGACACATTTATGTGCTAAACTCTGTATTTTTCTGGCTTTGTCGCACAAACCGACATAATTCACAAACCCTCTTTTTCCCAGTCTGTATATTCATTTTTTAATTTTTTAATTTCATAATTGCATTTCTGCGCTTTTCTCCTCCACAGGACGGACGAAGATCTCTCTCTTCTTCGTCACATCCGGCGCCGCACGGCTCCTCACTATGAACAGAATCTGATGCAATTCTCGATCATTGTTTTATATCGCTTCGTTCCGTCTATCTGTTCTTTCCATATATAATAATGATGCCAGGAGCAAAAGGTAAATGAACAGTACCTTTCTATAATCTCGATAGGTTGTCCCCCTGTTTTGCCTTGAAATCCCGGTTCCGGTGATGTATACTTCTATTAAGTATTTATTAATTAAGGAGTTAACGATATGAGCAGTGAACTGAGAGAACAGTTTTTTACAACGATCATACATTTCCGGAAGCTGGAATCCGCCCTCTCCGCAGAGTGCGAGATGCAGATGAATGAAATGGTGATCCTGCACAGTATAGCAGGGACATGCTGCCAGGAGTGCCCATGCATGAACCTGGATGTGCCAAAGATACAGAAGAAACTGCATATTTCCAAGCCTGCCATCTCATATATTCTGAACACTCTGGAAAAAAAGAACTACATAACCCGCGAGATCGATCCGAAGGACCGCCGCAAGGTTTCCATCAGCGCCACCCCCGAAGGCCGGGCGGCAGCTGAACAGTCTATGAAAAAATACGATGAGATATGGTCTGAGATACTCGATCGTTTTGGTGAGGATAATATGCGGCAGCTGATCGATCTGCTCACAGATCTGGACGATCTGTATTCCGTCCTCTCCTCCGACCGGAAATAATATGGCTGTTTAGTTATTCCCGGAGCCGCTGTCAAGGCGCTGTGTTGTCACGAAGACCCGTAGCAGAGCGCCGGCACTTATGCCGCGTCCTTTGCGGCATTACGTGTCCGCTGCGCTATGCTCCGAGCGAAAGCGTGGTCGCCGGGACAATAAGCTTCGTTATAGCGGACGTTTGCAAACAAATAAACAGTAGCCTTTAAGTGTATTTTTCTCCATCAAGCTGAACATGAATTTCGCAGCCGAACGGCCATGAATTTCTGAAAGGGAGACAGGACATCTGTTTCCCGAAGACTGTTTCAAGCACCAACTTCGATGCTTAAATGTACAAAAAGAGGCGCGGCCGAGAAGTCTTACAATCGGTATGAATTCCAAGCCGCGCCAATTTGCGTTTTGGTCTGTTTGGGCGATAGCATTTCCGATTTGGACAGAACAGGAAAGCAGAGCGGACGGCGGTACGAGTCTTTCTGAGGGGGAGGTGTGGGAGATTAGTCAACCGTTTCTCAATATCCAGCGATCAAGGCACTCAAAAACAAGTGACCGATCCACCCACATTCTCACTCTCAGAATACGTGTCACCAAATATCCGCTCCGCTTCCGGACACATTTTAACGGAAAATGCTATTGAACTATACAGCCAACTCCTTCTCCACCTTCACTTCTACCTTACCATCGTTTCCAGACACAACCAGTATGTCAGTTTCCTCCGGCTTATCCTCAAGGATCCGGTCAGCCACAGCATTCTGCAGCATGGACTGGATTGTCCGCTTCAGCGGCCTTGCGCCGTAAGCGGGATCGTATCCTTTCTCCGCCAGCACTTCCATGGCGCTGTCTTCCACTTCCATACGGATTCCCTGTTTCGCCATACGGTCAGTGAGTTTCCTTACCTGGATATCTGCGATCCGACGTACATCTTCCCGCTTCAGCGGATGGAACACAAGGATCTCGTCCAGACGGTTCAGGAACTCAGGCCGGAAGGTCTGCTTCACGGCCTCCATGACTCTGGTCCGGATATTTTCATCCCTGCGTGTTTCCTCGCTCGCCTTGTTCTTGGCAAATCCGAGAGAACTCTTGCCCGTGATCTCACGCGCTCCGATATTGGAGGTCATAACGATAATAGTATTCTTGAAGCTTACCGTCCTGCCCTGAGCGTCCGTCAGTCTGCCGTCATCCAGGATCTGCAGAAGACTGTTCCACACATCAGGATGGGCTTTCTCAATCTCGTCAAACAGAACGATACTGTATGGTTTCTTTCTCACCATCTCTGTCAGCTGACCGCCCTCGTCATAGCCTACATAGCCCGGCGGAGATCCGATCAGCTTGGAGACAGTGTACTGTTCCATATATTCTGACATATCCAGACGGATCATGGCATTTTCATCATGGAACATGACTTCCGCCAGTGCCCGGCATAGTTCTGTCTTGCCCACGCCTGTGGGACCAAGGAAGAGAAATGAACCAATGGGCCGCTCGGGATCCGCCACGCCGGTACGTCCCCGGCGGATGGCCTTCGCCACTGCTGTAACCGCCTCATCCTGTCCGATCACACGCTTGTGCAGCGTCTCCTCCAGGGAACGGAGATTCTCCGCCTCGTCAGCGGTAAGCATCGTCACAGGGATCTTCGTCCAAGCAGACACGACCTCCGCAATATCCTCCGCGTCTACCGTGCTGCACTGCTCCTTCTGCCATGCAGCCTGCTTCTCATCCAGCTCCTTCTCCAATTCGATCTGTTTGTCCCGGAGGACGGCAGCCTGCTCATACTCCTGGGCATCTGCTGCTTTCTTCTTTGCCTTCTTCGTGCGCTTTACCTCTTCGTCCAGCTGAAGCAGATAAGGAGGCGTCGTCAGTCCCCGGGTCTTGATTCTGGAGGCAGCTTCGTCCATCAGATCCACTGCCTTGTCCGGCAGGAACCGGTCCTGGATATACCGGTCAGACAGATCTACTGCCGCCTTCACAGCTGCATCCGTAATCTTCAGTCCATGGAACTCCTCGTATTTTTTCCGAAGACCAGTAAGGATTTTTACTGCATTTTCCTTATCCGGTTCCACTACCTCAACCGGCTGGAACCGGCGCTCAAATGCAGCGTCCTTCTCAATATGCTGACGGTACTCCTTCTGCGTGGTAGCTCCGATCACCTGCAGGCCGCCCCTGGCCAGTACCGGCTTTAAGATATTTGCCGCATCCATCGTCTCACTGGATCCTGCGCCGGCGCCCATGATCATATGCAGTTCATCGATAAAGAGGATTACATCCCCTTCTGATTCCGCCTCCTGGATAAAGTTCTTCATTCTTTCCTCGAAATCGCCCCGGAACCTGGTGCCTGACAACATTCCCACCAGATCCATGGACACAATTCTCTTATCCCTCAGGTTCGCAGGAATTCTTCCCTCTGCGATTCTCTGTGCCAGCCCTTCCACCACGGCAGTTTTTCCGACGCCGGGTTCACCGGTCAGCACAGGATTATTCTTCGTCCGCCGCGACAGGATCTGGATCATCCGCTCAATCACATCTTCTCTGCCGATCATAGGATCATATGCGCCTTCTCGGGCTTTTTCCGTGACATCCGTCCCGTACTTCTCCAGCGTGCTTTCTTCTTCCTGTCCTTCTTCTTCACCGTCCGGATCGCCTCCGTCTCCGGCTGAGCCATCCCCGGACACACGTTCTGTCTTCACAGCCTCGGCGGGCACCGTCCGGTCTCCCAGATCCCGCCGGATCTCCTCCGGGTCCGTCTCAAGAGAATGGAGCAGCTGAGATGCCGCACACTCTCCTGCATCAAGGATAGCCCTCAGCAGATCCTCCGGTTCCAGCTTCTCACGTCCCCGGCTCTCCGCCCGGCGTTCTGCCAGATGGATCACCTGCTCTGCCTCCTCGGAAATCTGTACCGCACGGTATTTGCCGCCTGCCTTGGCATCCAGATCATATTGATGCAAATATTCTTCTATCAGATTCTTATCCAGACCATTTTTTCTCAGGGCACGGCCTGCCGATCCCTGATCCTGAGCCAGCGCCCACAGGAAATGCTCACTTCCGATAAATCCGTGTCCCATATGTGTCACGAACCGGAGCGCCGACTGAAAGATCTGCATAGACCGCTTACTGAATGCATTCAGATTTATTTCCATTATTGCACACCTCACTTTCCATCACCGCAATATCATCCCTCAATCTGGCAGCCTCCTCATAATTCTCCAAAGCCGCCGCTTCATTCAGACGTGTACGGAGCGCAGCGATCCTGCGTCTCCTCCGGAGTCCATCCACGGCCAGATCAGGAAATGCATGATCTCCCAGATGTCTGGGATCCTGCTTCCCCGGCCACCAGCCGGTATACTTCTTAAACTCCTCCGTCTGCCCGGACGCCATGGCCTGCTGCCACATCTTCTGCAGGCAGTCCCCGCAGACCGGGACCTGATATACGGTTCCCATCCAGTTGACATAGAACACCCTGTCAACCTTCTCTCTATTACAAAACTGACATTTCATCATGGATTCACCCCTTTATACTATAATATTGCAGGTTATCGGTATCATGTGTACTTCTCTGTCACCCGTTCTTTCTTCATATGTCTTACTTCTATAAGATAAAATATGTAATATCCCGATTTCCTGTGTGACTGCGAAAAGCTCAGCTATTATTCAGCATTTAATAGTTAAGTTTTTAATAATATAGTATAAAAATTTTAAAATGTCAATATATATCATTTATCTTATTGCACTGTATTTTTTCAAATTTTTCCGATATTTTTTATTTATTTTTCAATTTTTAATGTTTATAGAATGTTTTTTCTGGCAATATCTTATAATTTTTAACCAATATAACATTATCTGATTAGGCATTTTATTACATATAATTATATGTAACAATCTACAAATAAGGAGGAAATGTAACATGAAAAAACGAAGTTGTCTAGCAGCTGTCCTGTCACTGTCAATGCTCCTGGGCGCACTGCCGCTACAGGTAGCCGCCGCTCCTGATCCCGGGGGAGGGACACAAGAAAATGAAACTACGGATTCAGCAATTTTTGACTACAGCGGGTACAACAAAGGAGTTACCGTGGAAGCCGATCCGGAATCTCCCACCGGCTATACTGCTACTTTTGTCTATGATGAAGAAGACAGCTACAGCGGACTGAACGGAGATATTACCAAAGTTGAACTTTACAGCGACTGTATGTATCTTTTCAAATATGACGAACAGACTGCCGGTGCTCTGGATCCTTCCATGGCACACACACCAGACGAGTTTGTTCCCGGCATGTATCCTGCCGGCGGGAACGGCGACACGACCTACTATGCAGAGATGACCCAGTTCGAAGACGGCCTCTGGGGTGTAAGAGTTCCTCTCTCCAGCGGCGCTTTTGTCTACAATTTCCGCGTCACTGACAGCGACGGCAATCAGCTCTCCCGACTGGACGATCCCAGCAACCCGACACTTGTCAACTCCGCAACAGGCATCCACAGCCTCTCCAGCCTGGTTTACGTTCCTTACAATTCTGAGACTATGGGAACCGGAGACTATGCGGACCGCTCTGTTGAGCTGCCACGCACAGACGGCAGGACCGGTACAGTAGAGACGATCGCCTACACAGGAGCTGCCGGTGATCAGCGGGGACTTGCCGTATACCTGCCTTATGGATATGACGCTGACCGGACAGAGCCTTACAAGATTCTCTATCTGTCCCATGGCGCTTCCGGAGACCAGACAGGAAACGAACTCCGCTGGATGAACGAAGGCGCTGTTGCCAATATCATGGATAATCTTGCCGCGGAAGGCAAGATTGAGCCCTATGTTGTGGTAACCATGAACAATCAGGATCTGGGCTGGGATTATGACAAGATCTGGGCTGAACAGGAACTGATCATGGATCTTATTGAGAACAAATATAATGTATGTGATACGGCAGAAGGCCGCGCATTTGCAGGACTTTCCATGGGCGGCTTTACTACAAGCAACATGTACATGAACCATCCGGAAGACTTCTCCTATTTCGGTATATGGAGCTATGCCAATGTTGACGGCATGACTGACGAGGTAAAAGATAAACTCTCTTCCCTGGAAAAGCAACCTCACCTGTTCCTTGCCGCCGGCGAATGGGACTACCTCCTCGGACCAGTCAGCGAATACAGCGGCATTCTTACTGATATGGGGATAGAACACGGATACCTTCAGGTTCCCGGCGCGCATGACTGGGAAACATGGCAGCTGATCTATGCATACGCAGCAGAAAACTTCTTCTGGAAAGCAGATACCGATGATCAGCAACCGGCCGATCCATTCGATTACAGCAAATACGACAAAGGCGTTACTGTAGAAGCCGATCCGGAATCTCCCACCGGCTATACTGCTACTTTTGTCTATGATGAAGAAGACAGCTACAGCGGACTGAACGGAGATATTACCAAAGTTGAACTTTACAGCGACTGTATGTATCTTTTCAAATATGACGAACAGACTGCCGGCGCTCTGGATCCTTCCACGGCACACACACCAGACGAGTTTGTTCCCGGCATGTATCCTGCCGGCGGGAACGGCGACACGACCTACTATGCAGAAATGACCCAGTTCGAGGACGGCCTCTGGGGTGTAAGAGTTCCTCTCTCCAGCGGCGCTTTTGTCTACAACTTCCGTGTTACCGACAGTGACGGCAACCAGCTGTCCCGGCTGGACGATCCCAGCAACCCTACACTGGTGAACTCCGCGACCGGCATCCACAGCCTCTCCAGCATGGTCTACATTCCTTATAATTCTGAGACTATGGGGACCGGCGACTATGCAGACCGCTCTGTTGAGCTTCCCCGCACAGACGGCCGTACCGGTACAGTAGAGACCATCGCCTACACGGGAGCAGCCGGCGATCAGAGGGGGCTTGCCGTATATCTGCCTTATGGATATGACGCAGACCGGGCAGAGCCTTACAAAATTCTCTACCTGTCACATGGCGCTTCCGGAGACCAGACAGGGAACGAACTCCGTTGGATGAATGAAGGCGCTGTTGCCAACATCATGGATAATCTGGCTGCAGAAGACAAGATTGAACCCTATGTCGTGGTAACTATGAACAATCAGGATCTGGGATGGGATTATGACAAGATCTGGGATGAGCAGGAACTGATCATGGAGCTCATTGAGAGCAAATATAATGTATGTGATACGGCAGAAGGCCGCGCATTTGCAGGACTTTCCATGGGCGGAATCACTACAAGCAACATGTATATGAATCATATTGATGAATTCTCCTATTATGGCATCTGGAGCGCAGCCAATACTGGCGGTCTGACTGAAGACGTAAAGTCTATACTTGCTAATGCCAAAGATAAAGTACATGTATTTACCGCTGCCGGCGAATGGGACTTTGGCCTTCCATCTGTAACGGAATACAGCAATGTCCTTACCGAACTCGGCATTAAGCACGATCACCTTCAGGTTCCCGGCGCGCATGACTGGGAGACATGGCAGTTGATCTATGCATACGCAGCAGAAAACTTCTTCTGGAAAGCAGATTCAACGATTCCCGGCACGGACACTCCCGGAGCTGAGGATCCCGGCGATGTTCCCCCTGCCACAGACAAGCCCGGAACATCTGATCCGGATAAAGGGAATGGTAATAGCGGAGGAAACAGCTCTGCTATAAATACCGGAAGTAAAAGTCCAGGGAAGGTCAATACCAATTCACCTGCCGCCAAGACCGGAGACGATCTGAATGCAGGATTTGCCGCAGGTTCTGCTATAGTATCCCTTGTACTTCTGACTGCAGTAATCATTATCCGGAAGAAATATTTCTCCGCCAGATAAAGTATAAAAGTTTCCGCTAAAAAACTCTCCTTCTCTGCAGATTTCACAGAGAAGGAGAGTTTCTTCAAAAAATCAGTCACGCCGTTTTCTTCTTTCTTTCCATCCAGTACGTAACCAGACCGATCATCAGCCCCGCCGCCGCAGGACACACCCAGCCGAACCCGCTGTCCGACAGAGGCAGGATCCTGCCCGCCAGTTCCACCACGCCGTTGACATGGAAAATACTTCTTGCTCCTTCCGGCAGCGCCCGGAGGAAATCAAAGACCGCTGCGGCTGCTGTAAATCCGATGGTCCACCGCAGCACTTTCCTGCTGTTTCCAAACAGCCGCCCGCCCAGAGTCAACAGGATCAGTACGATAGCCAGCGGATAGAGGAACATGAGCACCGGCATGGACCAGCCGATGATCGCGTTCAGCCCCAGGTTGGCGATCAGGAAAGACAGGATACAGAAGATCACTGCCCATACATGATAGGACGGTCCTCCGGGAAATATCTTCACAAAGGTTTCTCCGCAGCTGGTGATCAGCCCGACCGCAGTCTTCAGACATGCCACAGTCACTGTTACCGCCAGGATCACAGCGCCTGCACTGCCGAAATAATGTTCCGCAATCTGTGCCAGCGCCTCCCCGCCATTGGCCGCAGCTTCGAATGTTCCTCTGCTCTGAGCCCCGACTACGGTCACCAGAACGTAGATCAGGCCCATGAGAAGAGAACTGAATACGCCAGCCTTCACCGTATTTTCTGCTACTTCTCCCGGCTCTTCCACGCCAAGCCCCCGGATCACATCTACCACAATAATGCCGAAAGCCAGTCCGGCCAGAGCATCCATCGTATTATACCCTTCCAGCAGCCCTGTTGAAAAAGCTCCACTCATATACGTTCCAGAGGGCTCGATCTCTCCAATACTTCCCAGCGGAGATATCAGCGCTCTCACGATAAGCACTGCCATTAGCAGCAGGAATAGAGGATTCAGCACCTTTCCAATCCAGGTCAAAATCTCCCCCGGTCTCAGGGAGAAGAACAGCACCAACGCAAAGAACAGCAGAGAAAACACCGGCAGTCCCACAGACTGTCCCGTTCCCGGAATGATCCTCTCGATTCCAACCGTATATGACACGCTGGCACATCTCGGAATGGCGAAAAACGGGCCAATAGTCAGATAAAGCACACATGTAAAGAAAAGCCCGTACCTTTTTCCCACTCTGCTGCTCAGCCCCAGCAGCCCGTCCTCCCGGCTGATCCCCAGCGCCGCCACTGCAAGGAGCGGCAGTCCTACGCCCGTAATCAGAAACCCGGCGGACGCCTGCCAGATATTGCTGCCTGCCAGCTGCCCCATAGAGGCAGGAAAGATCAGATTTCCCGCTCCGAAGAACATGCCGAACAGCATACTCGCTATAATAATGATCTGTTTAAAAGTCAGTTTCTTCATAATTTACACTTAGGTCCAATCCCGCTGTCTATTTCCTGGTTATCACAAAAGCAATCACAGCAAATATAATAAGAGCAGGAAATGCTATGTAAAATAATCCCGCTATAACCAATCCAATCAGAATCACAGGCCATAAAATCGTCAGAATAATCTTGGATATCCCCCAGGCCGCCTTCACACCAAAGACCAGCAGTTTAATAAAGATCCACAACAGCAATATTAAAAATATAAGTGTCAGCATAATTTTCTCACCTTCTTTTCCGTACAAATTTTCCGGTGCCTTTCCTGCATCATTATAGCAGGAGACTCATTCTGATTCAATAAATAGTTCTGTCTCTGGCACTATCTGACTGCTGAAATGAAAAGGGTACTTTGGGGAAACAGCTTTATGAGGCACTATAAATGGAAGTTTGCCGGACGAGTTTACATCGCTGTAAATAATCTCCGCTTTCCATTCCCGGGTAATAAGCCATCAATTAGATACTATATAAAAACTGGGCAAAAAGCTTCTTGTTAAGCTTTTTACCCAGTCTTATCTATAGAAAAATCTCTGCTATTTACTATATTACGATTTCCTGTCCAACTGAAGACTGATATTCCCTGCTTCTGACCTGCTGCTGTTCCCGACGGTAATCCGAAGCGGGACGCCTCCGTCTATGAGTTCCATATCCGCTCCGTAAAAAGCCAGTTCTTTCCGGTCAATCGTAAATTTCACTTCCTGTTCTTCACCAGGCTGCAGGAAAATTTTCCGGAACCTGATAAGTTCTCTGGCCGGCCGTACGACCGGAGCACAGAGCGTCTCAACATAACACTGTACAACTTCAGCTCCCGGCACTTCTCCCACATTTTTTACCTTACATAATATTCCGATCTTATCTTCTCTTTCCTGTTTCTCAAGTACAGGAGGCGTAATGGTAAATTCCGTGTAAGAGAGACCAAATCCAAACGGATAAAGCGGCTCATTCGGAATATCCATATACCGGCTCGTGAAGCGGTTCTCCGGATCTGTCTCCGTCATCCGGTGTCCGGTCTTTACATCCCAGTAGCTGACAGGTACCTGTCCCACACACCACGGTATGCTCACTGAGAGTTTGCCGGAAGGCGTCTCTTCTCCGTACACCAGACGGACGACAGCCTCGGCTCCCATCGTTCCCGGTCTCCAGGCAAGGAGGACAGCCTGGGACTTTTCTACTATTTTCCGTATATCCAGCGGACGTCCTGACATGATGACCGTTACGATATGGGAGGTGCGCTCAGCTAATGCGTCAAAAAACTTCTGCTGCCCTTCCGGAAGATCAAGAAATGCCCTGCTCGCTGCCTCACCGGACTGCGCTTCATGTTCTCCAAGCACAAGTACCACTGTATCCTCAGGTCCGATTTCTTCAAGTGCTACATATTGGTCTCCGCACAATCCCGAAATTTCTTTATCCTGTTCTTCTTCGCTCTGAATCCGGCAGTTATCAGCCTGCCACAGCCGTCTTTCTTCTTCTGTGAGTATCTCACAGCCTGGAATTAACCTGACCGGCAGCTTCCGGTCTCTCAGAACTTCGCCGATCGTCTCCACATCGTCGTGACAGCCGAAGATTGCCCATCTGCTCAGCAGTTCTGTCGACTCCACATAAGGGCCGGCCCAGAACACCTTCTGTTCCGGTTTCAGCGGAAGCAGGTCATCATTTTTCAGAAGAACTGAACTCTCACATGCCAGGGCAAGTGCAGTCTTCTTTGCCTCCGCAGACAGCTGTTCTTCTCCCTCCATTCCAGCAAACGGATCCTCAAACAACCCGAGCCTGTTCTTCATCACCAGCACATTCCATGCACTTCTGTCTATCAGCGAAACAGGGACACGGCCTTCTTCAACCAGTTCTTCCAGATGAAACATATATGCCGGGCTCATCATATCGATGTCAACCCCTGCATGGACTGCCGCATCTGCAGCTTCTTCCTGGCCTGACACCACATTCTGTTCCTCCAGCTGTCCCACGGACCCCCAATCGGAGATTACAGTGCCACTGAACCCCATTTCTTTCCTGAGAATATCTTCGAGCAACTCTTTGTTTCCGCTGACCGGTCTGCGGTCAACTGCATTAAAAGCAGTCATCACCATCGCCGGATCTGCATGCATCGCCATGCGAAACGGTTTGAGATACTGCTCACGAAATGTTCTCTGAGATATTTCCACATCATTGTATTCTCGCCCCGCATTCACCGCTCCATAACCGGCAAAATGTTTTAAGCAGCCGGCAATGCCGGACTCCGGTATTTCTCCGCTTCCTTTCTGGCCATTACCTTTTCCCTTCTGATATCCCCTGAGCATTACTGTGCCCATGACTCCGCTCAGGAAAGGATCTTCCCCGAAAGATTCCATTATCCTTCCCCATCTCGGATCTCTGGACACATCCATCATCGGAGAAAACGTAGCCTTAATCCCTTCAGAAGCAGACTCTGCCGCGGCATGCCCCGCCATCTTTTCAACCAGTTCCGGATGAAAGGAACATGCCTGTCCAAGAGGGATTGGGGCTATGGTCCTGCACCCGTGTATGACATCCGCCATAAAAAGCAGCGGAATATGGTGAGGATGTGCTTCCATATATTTTTTCTGGATCATCCTGAGCTTTTCCGCCCCTATCATACCAAGTACTGAACCGGCGTACCGGATCACCCACTGAGGCGGCTGGCCTTCCCCCACCGCCCCGGTAAGAACTGCATCCTCATCAAAGTAAATTCCGGTCAGCTGTATCATCTGTCCGATCTTTTCGCGAAGCGACATCTCAGACAGCAGCTGTTTTAGTTTTCTTTCTTCCATAATCTCGTTTTCCCTCAATCAAAGTAAATTGTCTCTCCACTCTCAGCCGAACGGTACACTGCCTCAAGAATGCGGGTTACTACCGCCGCCTGTTCCGGTTTTACGATCTGTTCCTGTCCGTCAACAACAATATGGTAGAAAAGTTCCTGTTCTACATCTGCCGCAGATTTTTCTTCGCCTGCAAAGAAAGCCACTCCGCCGCCTGACAGATCCGGTATCTCTACAGTCTGGGTATTATGATGGATCCGGTTGATGCGAAGTCCATCTTTCATATCAGCTCCGGCCTTCGTTCCACATATGCTTGTTTTTGCCTCGTCCACATCCAGCGTATTTAAAGCCCAGGCTGATTCCAGTTCTATCAGAGCCCCATTCTTCATCCGGATGAACCCGAACGCCGAGTCTTCTACTTTAAACTGCTCCGGATTCCAGTTCCCGAATGCATTTCCCTGATCTGTCTGCTGAGACAGTTTGTGGAACACCGCCCCGGTCACAGAGGCCACTTCATAGTTGTCCATCATCCAGAGTGTCAGATCAAGAGCATGCGTTCCGATATCGATCAGCGGACCGCCACCCTGTTCTTCTTTATTAAGGAATACACCCCATGTAGGCACCGCTCTCCTTCTGAGCGCATGCGCCTTTGCAAAATAGATATCTCCCATCTCTCCGTTTTTGCACATTTCTTTCAGGTAGGTGCTGTCCGAGCGATACCTGTTCTGGTATGCGATATTAAGTACTCGCCCTGTCCTTTTTGCCGTCTCCAGCATTTTCTCCGTTTCCGCATAGGTTCTTGCCATCGGCTTTTCGCACATAACGTCCTTGCCCGCCTCCATGGCAGCGATGGAAATTTCGGCATGAGATCTGTTTGGTGTCGTCACATATACCACATCCAGATCTTCCTTTACCAGTTCCCTGTAATCAGTGAATACCTTTGCGTCACTGCTGCCGAACTTTTCCTTTGTCTCCTGTGCCCGCTCCGGGATTATGTCACAGAATGCGGCGACTTCATAGAGTCCGCACTTTTCCATTGCCGGGAGATGCTTTGCATTGGCAATCCCCCCACATCCTACGATACCTGCACGTAATTTTTTCATCGCTATTTCCTCCATTTATGTTTTCTGATATTATTTTCTAAATCACATACTGTCTCAAATATCTCTGGCTCAGAACAAGTGCTTTTTCAATCATTTCCCTTGAACTTTCAAACGCCTTGTCCTCAATCTCAATGCATGAATAACCATTGTAACCGATGTCCGTAAGTGCGGATACATATCTGCCCCAGTCCACATCTCCAAGGCCGGGAATCTTCGGGGACATGAAATCAAGAGGATACGCCATAATGCCGCAGTCATTCAGACGTTCCGGATACAGCTTGATATCCTTATAGTGCACGTGGAATATCTTGTCTTTGAATTCATAGATCGGACGGATCGGGTCTATCATCTGCCATACAAAATGCGACGGGTCGTAATTAATGCCCAGGCAGTCGCTGTCCAAAATCTCAAAAACTTTTCTCCACACTGCCGGAGTCGTCATAAGATTCTGTCCGCCCGGCCACTGATCTGGTCCAAACAGCATCGGACAGTTTTCTATTGCTATTTTTACGCCGTTTTCTTCAGCCAGCCGGATGATCGGTTTCCATACTTTCTTTACTAAAAGAAGATTCTTTTCCACAGTCTTTGTCTGGTCTCTCCCGATAAATGTAGTCACCATGTTCACATTCAATTTTGCGCTGGCGAGAATGACATTTTTTAAATGCTCTGCCGCAGCTTCGCTCTTGTTCCGATCTGCATCCATCACGTTAGGATAATAGGCCAGGGCCGAAATTTCTACGTTCTTTTCTTTCGCATATCCGGAAATATGGGCGGCATAGCTGTCATCGCCAAGAACCCTCTCCGCATCAACATGGCTTACTCCGGCATATCTGCGTTCTGCTTTTTCCTTCTTCCAGCTTGCCGCCTCTACGCACTCAAATCCATGCTCTGAGGCGAAGTCGATCATCTCTTCATAAGTAAAATCTTCGAGAATTGATGTAATAAATCCAAGTTTCATTTCTGTCTCCTTCTTCCTCCCGGCCTCTGCGCAGGAGTATCCTTTCGTCAATATTTTTACCTTAACTCCGTCATTATTCTCCGGTTATACTTCCCATGGAACCGGTTCATAATCGCCGCCCCGGCACCATTTCAGATAACGGAGAGCATGGAGCTGTCCTGTCATCTCCCACTCTCCCGAGTAAATCGGATCATGATATCCTTCGATACAGATATCATCTTCATATCCATTTGCCCTCAGGATAGAAATAATATCTCTCCAGTTTGTATCGCCAAATCCCGGCATTCTGTGCCATACAAAAGTCTCTGCCCCCGAAATGCCTCCATGACGGACAGCATTCCAATCGATAGTTGCATCCTTGCCGTGTACGTGCACAATTTTATGGCACCATTTCCTGAGCTGAGAAACCGGATCTATAAGCTGTACCATCTGGTGGGTCGGTTCCCATTCCAGACCGAAATTGTCCTGTTTCACCTCTTCAAACATTGCTTCCCATGCACGTGGATGAAAACCGATATTGCATGTGGCTTTTTCCCAAGTTCCGTCCATAAGACAATTCTCTATTCCTAATTTGACGCCATTCTCTTTCGCCAGGTCCGCAAGTTCCCTGAATACTTTACCAAACTCGGTGAAAGATTCCTCTACAGGGCGGCCCTCAAATGCCCCTGCAAAAGTGCTTACATGATCAGCTCCGAATCTGTCTGCTGTTCTGATAACCTGTTCCAGCGTCTTCCTGTGCTCCGGATACTGGATTGGATTGCAGTAAAATCCGATCGTGCTGATGCGCTCCGGTCTGCCTTCCAGCAGTTTTTCTGTCTTTCCGGCAAGCTGTTCCAGATCTGTCCCTTCCAGAGACATATGAAAATTCAGAGAAAATGTCTCAAATCCCTTTCCCAGAAATCCCGATAACCACTCTTCTGCCCTTGGTCCCTGGATGCATGTTCCGATCTTAATCTGTTTCATTGTTCACTTTCTCCTTTCATCATTCAAATTCCATAACCTGATTCTTTTCGGCAGACTCGAACACGGTCTCCATCAGACGCATTACTCTTTTTACCTCCGGAAGCTTCACTGCCGGTTTTTCTCCTCTTAAAAGCACTGCAGCGACATTGCGATGGAAATCGGCGATATCCCCGGGCACTCTCGGGAGTTCTTCCACACGGATCGTATCCTCTCTTCTTGGAGCCATTGTCTTCGTAAGCCCTGCTGCCGTCCGCACCGGAACAATTTCTTTCTCATCTTCTGAGAAAGCCTTTACGATCTTTCCTGACAGATCCCAATCCTCAACAACGGCACTTCCGTTTTCTCCCAGAACGTACCAGCGGGGCAGAGAAATAAAGTTATTCGTACCTACTTCCACAAGAACTTCCAGGCCGCCTTCAAACCGGAGAACAGCAGTAAACCCGTCGTCCACCTCCTGATTTGTCACATTGGTCAGAGTGGCATATACCGTCTTCAGCCTGCGTTCCCCGGTCAGACGAAAGATCTGATCAAAGAGATGTACTCCCCAGTCCAACACCATTCCGCCGCCGTGTGCTTTTTCTTTTCTCCAGTCTCCCGGTATTCCACGGGAGCCATGTACCCGGCTCTCTATGCGGAAAATCTCTCCCATCGTCTGATCCTTCAGTATCTCCCGGACTGTCAGGAGATCTTCATCCCATCGTCTGTTCTGGTGTACCGTCAGGAACCGGCCTGTCTTTCGGGCCATGTCCTCCAGTTCTGTAAGTTCCTTCAGAGAGAGAGTAGCGGGTTTCTCTACAATGACATTTTTCCCTGCCTCCATGGCGCGCAGTGCGATCGGTCTGTGTGTGTCATTCGGTGTTGCCACAAGAATCACATCTATACTCTCATCTGCAAGCATGGCTTCTTCTGTCTCATATGTATGAAATCCTGCTTCTTCTGCAAGTTTTCTTTTTTCTTCTTTAATGTCATAAATCCCGGCGAGCTCGATCTCCGGCACATTTTCCAAAATCTCGGTGTGCCATTTCCCCATGCCGCCGAAGCCGATCAGGCCATATACGATTTTATTCTCTTTCATCGAAGCACCTCAATATTTAGGGCGGCCTGACCGCCGCCCTATTTTAATTCCTTATTTGCCCAGTTCCTCGTTGATTTCCTTCAGGATCTGATCGCCGCCCTGGCTCTTCCAGTTCTCTACGAAGGTATCAAACTCACTGATATCAGCTTTACCCATGATAATCTTCGCGAAAGTTTCTTCTTCCATCTTCTTCAGATTTGCCCACTTCGCTTCCATGGTTTCTGTCTGTCCGTTGTAAACATTGTAAATCGGAACATACTCCTCATTGACAAGCGGCGCGTCGCCTACCATGATTGCTACCAGACGGGGCAGGTTGCCCTTTGCCAGGTCACTATCCAAGTTCCAGTATTTCAGACTGAAGTCATCGTAAGGCTCTTTCTTAAGTTCCTTAATTGCTTCCATATCGTTCTTCAGCAGTTTATGTGTTGAAAAATCTACATCGTCTATGCCTATCTTCCCCGCAAGGTATTGTGTCAGCACTTCATAGGATGTCTCAATCTCATCCGCATTGTCATACGTATTGTACAGCGGATAGAAATCTGCCGTTCCCATCTCAGTAGATGTTACGCCTTCTTCTACCCACTTCTGCTCATTTGCAATCAGGTAGTTAATGATCTTAAACGCAGCTTCCGGATTTTTGCAATCCTTGCTTGCCACAACATACTGTGTTGTCGGCTCTGCCATATGAGTATAATATTTTCCATCCTCTGAAAGAGGTGTAAAATATGCTCTCCAGTCTGCTGAACCTGACAGAGTTGTATCTGCAAATGTATATGCACACCACCACGGTCCAAAAAAGATTCCAACTTTTCCGGCAAGAAGAGGTTCCTTGCTGTCGCTTCTGACGAGCATCTCAGGATCGATAGCTCCATCAGCATAAAGTTTTGAGATATTTTCCAGTGCAGTCTTTGTCTCCGGCTGAATGGAACCATACTCTACTTTTCCGTCCTCGCCTTCCAGCCAGTACTGCGGATAAGACTGATAGCAGCTGAACAGCGGGTCAAGTCCGAACTGGTTACCGCCGACTGCATTCATATGATCCGCATTTCCTGGTCCAAGAATACCAATCGTGTCGTCCTCTCCGTTTCCATCCGGATCCTCTGTAACAAATGCGTTTGCCACTTGTGCCAGCTCGTCCCATGTACGGGGTGCTTCCAGTCCAAGAGCATCCAGCCAGTCCTGACGGATCCACATCTCGTTCACGCCGCCTGCAGTCAGGTTCGGTGCAGGGATTGCCATAATCTCACCGTCATCGTTTGTGATACAGTCCATCAGCTCATCACCGCCGGATTCTACATAACTCTTCAGGGCGTCAGATGCATAATCATCAAAATAGTCATCCAGCGGCTGTATCATATCGTATTTTAGAAGAGCTCTGTACTGAGTTGCATTTACATTCATGATTTCCGGAACTGTATTACTTCCGATGCAGAGACTCATTTTTTCATCATAGTCTGACATGGATGCAACCCAGTCGTATACTACCTCAATGTTCAGGTCATCTTTCAACAGTCTTGTATAGGAGTTGTCTTCAAACGACATTCCTTCCGGGATCTTCGCATTCGGATTCATTTTCCCGCCCAGATGTACTGTAACTGTCTCCGGATATTTTGCCAGAGGCAGATCTTCCTTTGCTGTTCCTTCTGCTTCCTTGACCGCTTCTTTCTGCCCTTCGTCAGACGAACCGCCACAGCCTGAGATCAAAGACGCCGTCATAGCTGCAGTGCACGCTATAGCGATTACTCTTTTTAATTTCATAATCCATTTTCTCCTTTTCTTTTTTTACTGTTCTCTATTTTCACCGAACACTTTCCCGTATCGCTACTATCCTTTTACCGATCCCAGAGTAATGCCGGATACAAAATATTTCTGCAAGAATGGATATACGATCAGTACCGGGATCATGGCGATAAATATCTTCGCCGCGTCCAGGGACAGGTTTGTTCGTTTCAAACTTGGTCTGCCGGGGCGTGATACCGCCTGCAATCATGGGGGCGTTCTGCTTGTCCAGCGCGG
>CALWLJ010000033.1 GCA_944381495.1 uncultured Mediterraneibacter sp.
TATTTATCCATAGTATTTTCTATTTAATTTCTCAAATGCTTCATCGAGATCAATAGAAACGCCACCTTCTTCCATTTCTATCTCGGATTCATAGATTGCCTGATCGATGCGGTTAATTTTGGCAAATTTATCGTATAATTCACTGCTCATAACAACTAAATCACTATATCCGTTTTTGGTTATAAAAATCGGTTCCTGAATTTTATGAGCCATATCAGATATTTCACTTGTATTGCGAAGGTCTTTGATCGGCATAATAACTGGCATAGTATCAGCTCCTTTCTCCCGACATGATTATAGCATAATTATGTTCAAAAGTACATTGCATTATTTATGGAATGTACATTAAATGTTACCATTCACTCGTCATCCCAACACCAAACTCTGATCTATGTCAATTATATTCTGCCAGCTTCTCCGCCACAGTCTTCATCTGCTCCTCGTCAGGCTCCCAGTCGAAGCGGATCCATATAATCCGGTCTCCATAGAAAAGCACGTATTCATCTGCGTACCCTTCAATCCACTGATGCCTGTATGCCTCTTCCGCGTGCCAGGGCGCTGCATCTGACGGTTCATAAGAATCCAGATAGCCTGTTTCATTTCCTTTCTCCCCGTTCTGAGTGTTTTCGATGAATTGATCCCTGCAGACCTCATACAGCGAAGGGATCCGGAACCGGCTTACCCGGTAGTCCAGTCCTGGCATATCATCGCTATTCTCTGCGTCAAGCCGGGGATATTGGTAAACTACATCTTTTTCAGCCAGAGGAGTGATCCGGCTGACCTTGCGCATGCTGTATCCCTCATCCGAGATTCCCAGCAGATCCGATACGGTCAGCGGCAATTCATCGTGATACGCGGTAAATGTCTGTCCTTCGTATTGGTATGTCTCACGATCCGAACCTGTGATCCAGCTGTCTGACAGCCAGATCGTGCCGGCAGTAATACCTGAAAATATAACGAAATAGAAAGCAAACGATGCTACTAGTGAAAGGATCTTGTTGCATGATGAGGATACCTGTCTGCCTCGCAGATAATTTCTTAAGCCATTGATCAGCCCAGTGCCGATAAGATATGCGCCAAATGTCAGAACGACTCTTGCCATGTCTGCAGCAGAATCTGCCGCCATACAGACAAGATAACCGGCAAATCCTGCTAAGAGCACGATCAGCAGGATCCGCTGGAGCCATGTAGCGATTCCGCCAGGCTCCAGGAATTCTCCCTGTGCAGCCGCCTTTCCTGCCCGGTACCGCCACAGATAGTACCCGACCATTTCCACCAGGCATAGGACAAAAAGAGAAATCAGGTCAAATCCAAGAAACAGGATCCCCGGATCAGTCACTGCATCCTCCAGATGATGCCAGGACCAGTAAAAGAGAATACCAAGACCAATCAATGCCACTGCAAGCAGGATCACGTATGGACGGATATACATTTTCTTCATTCCTTTGTGGATGCCGTCAATCTCAGTCTGCGGCTCCGTCTCAATGGGGACAGGGTCCTCCTGCTCATTATAGAAGATCAGCATCTGTGCCCGGGACACTGCCAGGATCCAGCCGGTATGTCCGCAGAATTCCTGAAACTCCTTCTGCTCTTCTGACGGCTCCGGCTCATATTCCGATGCATCCGGATGGAATGTCACGCAGAAATGGAGCTTCTGAGGCGGGATACGCCGGTATTTCCAGGAATATGTGCCGATCTGCTCGATCATCCATCCCTTCTCCGCCATCCTCTCCAGATGCCGCTCGATCCCTCTCCTGTCATAAAATGAAAACAGTTCAAACTTTCGTTTCGAATTTCTCACAGTCCCTCCTCCTCTCCAAAGATCAGACGGTAATCCGCCGCCTGTGCAATGATACGGTCATATTCCCTTTTCAGCATCTCTCTGCCTTTCTCGGTGAGAATATAGCTCCGGCGCCGCCCTTCTATCTTTGTCTCCCGGATAAAGCCGGCGTCCAGGAACTGCTCCAGAAGATTGTACAGTGTCCCCGACCCCACACGCACCCGGTTCTCAGTCATGGCAGGCACCCGGTCAAGAATATCCATTCCATAACACTCTTCCTTCAGGCAGAGAAGAATATAGAACATCTGCTCTGTCAGCGTTTGAAATTTTGCTCTCGGCATAGGCACCCTCCTATTCTCGATTATCGAGTATTTCTATTTTTATTATATTCTCGAATATCGAGAATGTCAATCTATTGAGATCGGAATTATTTTACATCGGGTTGATACGGTTGAGAAATTAGGCCATAGACTTATACATCTATGGTGCAAATCGCATTTTCGGTTCCTGTATTCCAGGCGTAAACCCGATAGTGAACAAGCAGACAACGAGAGATAATACAAGAAATACGGGGTTTGCCTTGAAAGCACTGGCAAATGTTCTATGATAAAAGAAAAACTCCTTGAGGAACATATCAGAGAATTGATCCTAAAGATGATATACTTATTTTCATTGCGTAAATATTATTCTTTGTGTATAATTTACTTGTGAATATGTAAAATATTTTATTAATGCGAAAGGTGGTTTATCCATGAGTACATTAGATGCAACTGTTTCTATGCTTGAAGCAATGCCAGAAGATGCGCGTTTAAAGGTTTTCAAATTTACACAGCAACTTTTTACTTCTGAAAAACCTGCCAATCCTTTTGTATCACTTAACTCTGATGATATTTTGTCAGACCTCAGTGAATCTCGCAAACAATTCAGCGAAGGAAAAGGAATTGATATGGAAGATGCTCTCAACGAAATAGGTAAACAACATGGATTCTTATAATGTAAACATATCACCTAAAGCGCTGTCTCAACTCAACAGTTATATTAATTATATCAACGATACACTTTTAAACGAACAGGCAGCCTATAATGTATGGCTAGATGCTTTAGAAACCAGAGAACGTTTGTCAAACATTGCCGGAAGTCTTGCATATTGTCAGCATCCACAATTAAAAGCGCTTGGTTATCGTTCAATTAATTTTATACATCATAAATATATTATGCTTTATCGTGTAAGCGGAACAAACGTTTTTGTAGATGCAGTATATCATCAACTCCAAGACTATGAAAATATCTTTGTAAATGAATCAAATATATAATGCTCTTAACAATAAATTGGAAAGATATCCATACATTAATTCAGGGAGATGCTTTTTGAAAAAGCATCTCCCTGCGTTCTTTAACCTAACAGCTCTCGCCTCTTTGAACTTACTTTTCTACAGTATGAAACCAGAAGCCGCCAGCATCCCCTTCCTGCCAGAAAAAGGAGCGGTCCTATCATAAGAACTGCAGATAAACTCTGCAACAGCATTCAGCTCTGTTATTCCGCCCAGAAAGATTCTTATGTTCCCTACAACAGGCAGTCCTAGGCTGAAAATATAATCTATCATTTTTATAAAGGCAATGAAAGGAGTTGTTACTCCACAGACTATGAATACCGGTGCAATAACTGCCAAAACCGGAATAATGATCATACCGGTAAGGCCAACCATACTATAAAATGCACATATGATAAGAATTTTGTTCCACCCGGAGCTTTCTTTTTTCTCAAGCAGACTCCCAAGATAAGCTTTTGCCATCTCTTTCGGATT
This sequence comes from uncultured Mediterraneibacter sp., assembly GCA_944381495.1. Taxonomy (GTDB): domain Bacteria; phylum Bacillota; class Clostridia; order Lachnospirales; family Lachnospiraceae; genus Mediterraneibacter. Next base: position 3,586 of record CALWLJ010000033.1, read on the forward strand.
TCCCAGTCTTTCAAGGATCTGATCTTCTGATACACCTTCATTTTCCATTTCGATGACCGAACCTCTGATTTCCCTGACAATATCTGATCTCTCAGAAACCGGCAGTGGTCTCAGATGCTTATCAACTGCATTCAGATATTTTTCAAGTTTCACGTTCATGATTCTTCCCCCTTTAAACTTGTAATAGCATCCAGCAGATTGCTCCACTCTTCTGTCATCATTACGACACAATCCTTTCCTTCTGTTGTTAATGAATAATACTTTCTCGGCGGAAGACCTTCTGCTGAGTCCCTCCATTCCGACTGCAAATATCCTTCTTTCTGTAATCTTCTCAGCAGCGGATATACCGTGCTTTCTGATGAAGCTATAATGGGATAGGCATTTAATCTTTGAAGGATTTCATATCCGTAGCAGGTTTTTTGGCTTAACATAAGCAGGATACAATATTCTAAAGTTCCGCGGATAATCTGAGATTTCCATTTATCCAGATTCATATAACCCCTCCTTCACATAGTACATCGTATCACATAGTATATTGTTTTACAATAGTATGATTTTACATTTCCATTGCACATCTGCGTAAATTACTCAATCCTTTTCTTTTCCATCCTGCTATACTTCCCATCATCAGGAAAGGAGTGCAAATCAATGAAATCAATACTTCATGTAAACAACATTACCAAACATTACCCTAATCAGCCTTCCCCCGCTCTGGATCACGTCTCATTTCATGTGAGCCAGGGAGAGTTTCTCGGCATCATGGGAGCATCCGGATCCGGGAAGACAACACTTCTGAATGTACTCTCCACCATAGATAAGCCTACAGAAGGGGACATATCCATGGAAAATATACAGATACAGAAGCTCAGCCAGGCAGAGGCCGCCGACTTCCGAAAAAAGCAGCTGGGATTTATTTTTCAGGAATATTTTCTGCTGGACAGTCTCACTATACGAGAGAATATATCAGTTCCTTTGACTCTGCTGCATGTTCCCGCAGGCAGGATTCGATCACGAGTGAATGCCCTTGCCAACGCTTTCGGAATCGAATCTCAGCTTGACAAATATCCTTCCAAGCTTTCCGGCGGGCAGCAGCAGCGGGCTGCAGCGGCAAGAGCCATGGTCAAGATGCCGCCTCTTATCTTTGCCGACGAGCCAACCGGAGCTCTGGACTCAGCCTCGGCAACCGAGCTGCTTACCGCACTTTCTGAGACAAACAGGAATCTGGGATCTACCATCCTTATGGTGACCCATGATCCATACGCCGCCAGCTATACAGACCGTATTTTATATTTCAAGGACGGATCCTCTCGGAGCTGAAACGATGCGGCCGGAAGCGCCGGGACTTTTATGAAGAGATCATGATGGAATCCGCCCGCCAGGACGAACTTCGATGAAAGGAGCCGGGATACTATGAATCTGTTTGCCATTGCATATAAGAACCTGAAGCGAAACTTCTCATTTTACTCACTGTATCTGTTTTCCGTATCTTTTGTTCTGATGATCCTCTTCTGCTTTACCTCGTTCTCATTGAATGAAGTGATCATGGAGAAGATGTCATCCGACGGGCGGGTGGAGACGATGTGCCGGACTGTAGCTGTATTTCTGATGGCATTTGTAATCTTTTATATGTTTTACTCCAATCAGTTTTTCCTCCGGCGGAGACTGAAAGAGCTGGGGATCTACATTCTCCTTGGGTACCGGAAGACTTCCATCCTGCTGCTCCTGTCTGCCGAGAACATCATGGTATGCGCCGCGGGATTTCTGACTGCCGTCATCACCGGAAGCCTCCTTCACAAAGGAATCACAGCCGGGATCATCCGGCTCCTTGGACTGACCGTGGAAGGCTCGGCGCCGCTGATCAATCCGGAAGCTGTTCTTCTGAACCTGATCTTTACTGCAGCTGTCCTGGCGGTCCTTCTGCTGTCCAACAGTCTACTTCTCCACAGGACATCGCTTCTCGACCTGGTGAGGATGGAGAGGAAAAGGGGAGAAGCCGCTGCGCATCTGCCCTGCCGCAGCGGCAGCCGGTATCTTCTTCCTGCTTGCCGGATACGGACTGGCAATGGATATGATCCGGGGGGAAGAGTCTGTCTGGTATCACATCGGATTTTCCCCCGTGGCGCTGCTGACCATGCTCAGTGTAGTTATCGGTACTGTCCTTTTTATCTGTGCCGCTCTGCCCTGGGTATGCCGCCTGATAAAAAAGAATCCGAAGATCTTCTGGCAGGAAAATACGATCATCATGGTTCCCAAATTCATGCACCGGATCCGCTCCAATGCGGGATCTCTGATCCTGCTTGTTCTTCTGGCCGCCGGTACGTTAGCAGTATTCGGCTCCACTACTTTGTCAATGTGGTATCCTTATCAGGCTGCAAAGCGGATCATCCCTTCCGCAATGGAATACCGGGTCACGGATGAGGAACAAAATGAGAATGTACTGAATGCTCTGGAAGAAACAGTCGGTCAGGACAGTTTCCACGCGTATCAGACAACTGTAATCCATGTGAAGGCTTCTTCCGAACAGATGCCGGAAGAATATAACACAGGCATTGAAAAGGGGCGGGAACCAGGATTTGAATGTATCAGCTGGACAGACTTTACGGCTCTTATACAGGATCAGGACACTGATACGAAGAGAGATAAACGGGAAGATGATAATAACGGCTCTGCATTGACTGCCCCCGCAGACAATGAATGTATCCTTGTCAAATACCATCCCGACCGGGAACAATCTGACCTGAATGCAGTCTATCACCTTGAAATCCCAGAGCAGGGAACAACCGACGTCCGGGTCAGCGCCGTTACAACAAACAATCCCATCGGCTTTGCCAACAGCACAGGCACTCTTATTCTGTCTGATGCACTCTATGAAAAGCTGGCGCAAAGTTACAGCAGCCGTTTTACCGTTATGAGCATCAACTGCCCCGGGCTCATCATTCTATAAGGACATATATGCAAGACTGCCACCCTGTCCTGCTGAAAAATCTGACAATGAAAGAGAATCTGAAAAGCATGCTTGCCGAACTGTCCGGGCGGTCTCAAACTGAGATCCGGCTTACATGCAGGGATGACATGTTCCTTGTAGATCCGTATTATGCGCTGGTCTTCCGCATGATCCGTGAACTCATACAGAATGCTTTGAAATATGCGGATGCTTTTCTGATCCGGGTATTTCTGGATGAAGAAAAAGGGATGATCACCCTCCGGATCCATGACGACGGCATCGGATTTGATACAGAAATATCTCCCGGTCACGGTCTTGCTTCCATTCAGGAACAGACCGAACTGCTGGGCGGAAGGATGCATATACAGTCTGCCTCCGGTCAGGGAACGACGGCAGAGATCACAATTCCAATGGAAGGAGACAGATCCTATGAAGATTTTATTAGTCGATGACCATACTCTTTTTGCAAAAAGCCTGGAAATAGCTTTATCAGATCATGAGGACATAGAAGAATTCAGAATTGCAAATGACGTCAAAAATCTGGAATCCTATTTCACCCCAGAGCTTCCCGATGTTCTTCTTATGGATATCAATCTTGGAAAAATGTACGAGCAGGACGGCCTGCTGCTTTCCCGGCGCCTGCTCATGGATCATCCTTCCCTGAATATCGTGATCCTGTCCGGCTATGATCTGCCCCTTTACAGGCAGGAAGCCAGAAGGCTCGGTGCAAAAGCTTTTGTAAACAAGGATATTGCTCCGGAAGAACTGATCCGGATTCTTCGCGCTGTCGCCAACGGGAAAACCCGTTTCCCGAAGGAATCTCTGACTCTGGAAGAATTGACGGAAACCGAGCAGAAGATCCTCAGACTTGTCTCCGAAGGAACGAAAAGAAAAGAAATCGCAGATATGCTGTTTCTCAGTGAGCGGACCGTCTCCAATCACCTGCAGCATACCTTTGATAAGCTGCAGGTGTCGTCCACGGTCGAAGCCGTAACGAAGGCTATCAAGCTGGGCTATCTCCCGCCCTTATGATCCGGCTATTACAAATTCGACTATTGCAGATCTGGTCACTCCAGATCCGTTTCCAGCGCATTCTTTTATCCGGCTATGTTCCTTTAAGCGTCTCTTCCTGACACATAGATATACGCATCTTCCAGCGTTGGCTCCGCCGGCATGCAGTCCGCGTCCGGTCTCTGTTCACTGATAACACGGATCTGCACACCGTCCTCGGACAGTTGTTTGGATGAGATATGATATCTCCTCTCAATCTGCCGTGCCTCTATCTCGTCCTCTGCCCTGCAGATCCATACGTGTCCCTTCGCTTTACGGACCAGCTCTTTCATACTTCCGGCGTACAGGAACCTGCCCTTCTTCATGACCGCCAGCTGACTGCAGACAGCCGCCAGGTCTTCCACTACATGAGTAGAGAAAAGGACGGTGCGGTTCTCGGAAAAGTCCACCAGCAGGTTCCGGATGCGGATCCGCTCCTCCGGGTCCAGTCCGGTGGTAGGCTCATCCACGATGAGAAACTCTGGTTCATTCAACAGCGCCTGCACCAGTCCGGCTCTCCGTTTCATACCGCCGGACAGCTGCCGCATCTTTTTCTTCCTGTGCTCTGTCAGACTGGTCTTCTCCAGATAATACCGGATCCGCTCTCTGCATTGATCCCGCGGCACACCGGCCAGATCTCCCATATATTCCAGGCACTCCTGGAGCGTCAGCCCGGGATACAGATCGATCTCCTGAGGCAGGTAGCCGATCTTCTTCTGTATCTTCGGATAATTTTCCTCGCTGTACAGCACTCCATCTATGACCACGGTACCTTCCGCCGGAGTCAGGACAGTAGTCAGTACCCGCATCAGCGTAGTCTTCCCGGCGCCGTTCTCTCCCAGCAGGCCATAGATCCCGCCGGGAATCTCCAGGTCTGCGTGATCGATGGCCGTCACTTTATTCTTAAATGTTACTGTCAGATCTTTGATCTTGATACTCATATATGTCACCCTCTCTTCCTGATCAGTTTCGGCATCAGCGCCGCCATAATGATACAAAGTGCCAGACACAATATTTTCCCCTGCACCCATGTCAGATCACCGCTGTCTGTCACATCCCGGAATGTATAGGAAAACAAGTTCCAGGAGCCCAGCACCTGTTTTCCGAATGAAGAGTTGGTCACAAGCCACAGAACAATGCCGCAGCCGATCCCCGCCCACATATTCCGGAACAGACAGGACAGCAGATTGGAGAGCATCCCCCAGAACAGCAGCGTTACAGCCACAGCTCCCAGAAATGTAAGGAACAGCTTTCCTTCTGTCTCCCCGCCCTCTCCTGCCTTATAAAAAGGCATAGGGGCCTGGAACAGGCAGAAGAAACCATATCCGGCAGCGGAGAGAAGAAACAGAACCCCCTCCTGGATGCCCATCCTTTCCAGAACGGAACAGAGCCGTTTTCTCATGGGACACAGCCTGAGGACCTCAGACCGCCCGGATGTAATCTCCTGGGTATAAGTATCTGCACAGAAGACCAGGGCAAGAACAGCCATAGGCGCTTCCATGGCGATCCCGACCTCATAAGTAAAAACCACTCCCCGAATCAGGCTCAGAACCACAGTAAAACAAAACGCATATACCAGTTTATATACCGGCAGACTGATCTTTGCTTCTTTCTTCATCATATTCTCCGCCTCCTCCAGAGTTGTATTCCGGTCAGTATCACTGCCACCGAAGCAATCAGCAGACAGCACTGGTTTGCAAGTACCATGGGAGGCGGCGCAGTATCGAAGAACATGCCCGGGAACCGTACCATGATAGCCAGCGGCCTCCCATAATAGCCATATACGCCCTCTGCATTCCGTCCGCCCATGTTGGAGTAGATCATATAAAGGATCAGCACCGGCACCGCAGGCAGCGGATTCTTAAACAAAAGGGAGATAAGAGTATACACACATACGATCATCAGCATATTCGGCAGGATATAAAGCGCAGTGGCAATGAGAAAGTCTGTCAGCCGTACTTCAAAACCGCTGTCTTTCGTATATATCAGACAGGCTGTCCAGAATACCAGGTTCAGGATCCCCAGTATGATCAGACAGACCAGAAATCCTCCTGCTGTTTTCCCGATCACATATTGACCGGCGCTGACTGGTTTGGTATGGAGCAGTTCATAGGTGTTTTTCCTCATATCCTGCATGAAGAGGAAGGCCAGCAGGACCGTCGCGGCAAATCCCATGAACAGTCCGGCAAAGTCCGCAAATTTCCTGGAAAAGTAATAGGAAAACGGATGTTCATCCAGCTTGCCTGCTATATAGGAATTGATCTCTTCCGGTGTGCCCTTGTGATACGCGGCGTCCTCCCAGACATACTCTGCATTATAATAGCCGTACTTTTCCTCCAGATACCGGCAGGCGTCACTGATTTCCATTCCACGTATTTTCCCGACAGCAGCTTCTGCTTCATCGCTGCTTAGACCAAGCTCTCCGGTCAATTCCTCTCTGATCTTCTCTTCCCAGATCTTATGCCGCTCTTCATCATCAGAAGGGACATATCCCTCATAAACTTCTCCTTCATAAACGATATCCGGATAGTCATTCTCCACCTCTTCTGCTGATGAGATGTAATGAATGGACAGATATGGCTCCAGCTGCTGGAATACACCGTAGATCACGACCGCCAATCCCAGCCAGAACAACGGCCTTTTCAGATAGTTGAGGATCTCTCTTTTTATGATTGCTTTCATGTTGTTTGTCACCTCTTTTCCTTTTCTGACATCATTGTAAGAGGTAAATCACAACAAAAAGACAACAGAAATAATCTTTATAGACAAATGTACATGCAGGCATGTCTGCCTGGTTTATCGCTCCCAGAAATAAAGAAAACCGGACCGCTTAAGCGATCCGGCGAAATACTGCAGTTACCGAGGCGCCGCCTGACTCCTCATTTTCCAGAATCAGCCGTCCTCCGTGCTTTTCACAATACAGCCTGCTGATATACATTCCCATCCCGGTGTGTGTCAGGCTGTCCTTTATATTTTGCTGATGGAAGGCGCTGGTGATCTTCTCACTTTCCTCCTGAAATCCGATTCCGTCGTCCCGGACAGAAAGGGACAGCTCCTGCGCCGAGAGAGATACAGTCACATCAATCTGCTCCCTGGCATAGCGCAGTGCATTTGACAGAAGATTTTCCAGGACTTCCAGGATCACTTCCCGGTCTCCACGGAAGATTACTTTTTCTCCCTGTACAGACAGGCAGATTCTTTTCTTCTTTCCAAGGATATCCATCTCAGCCCGGATATCTGTTTCCAACTGGTCTTTCGTAATCTCATCTGCCCGCAGTTCTCTCTGCTCCAGACTGTTCATTTTCCGCATGGTATCGATAAACGTGTCCATACGGCTGATCTGCTTCATACTTTCCTGCAGCATTTCCTCCGCCTGTTCCTGATCGATGGTCCCGTCAGGCAGGTAGTCCATGAGCATTTCCTGATAGCCTTTCAGCACGGACAGCGGCGACCGGATATCGTGGGCAATAGCCGCCCGCAGTGCTCTCTCATCCTCGATCATACGCCACATCTGCCGGTTATTCTCCGCCAGCTGGCCCCTCATCTTCTCAAACTCCCGGCACAGATGCCCCATCTCATCTTCATTTTCATAGGTAATCCGAAAGTCCAGATCATTTCCCGCGATCCTGCCGGAAGCCTGTTCCAGTTCCCTAAGCGGCTTCTTCAGCTTATCCCTGTAAAACAGGAATACCGCCACACAGCTGCCTGCGAAAGACAGGATCAGTACTGCATAGGTCTGCAGGAAATCGCAGGTCTCAGATATAGTATGATCCAGACGGCTCATCTCTGAGCCTGCCGGCCGTGGGATCTGGGCCAGATACCCCTGGTTTTCAATCTCAAGAACTGTTTCAAAGTCTTTGTCATCCGTGTATTTTCCCCAGATATACTCCTGGATGTCAGAAGCGGCATGTCCTATAATAGCAGACAGAAGGAAGCAGACCAGAAGGCTCACCGACAGATACAGGATGATGGTCTTCCGGACTGAGAGATTTCTGATCCATTTCTTTACTTTACCCATCGATATCCCATCCCCCAGACTGTCTCAATATACTCTGTTTCCGTGTACTCTTTCATTTTCTTCCGGATCCGCCTGACCAGCTCTGTGATCACACGGCTGTCACCCTCTCCGTCGTATCCGCAGACCTTCTCGTAGATCCTCTCTTTGTCAAACACAAGCCCCGGATTCATGGACAGGAACTCCACGATCCCGTATTCCAGTCTGGTCAGCTCCAGCTCTTTGCCGCCGATCTGAACCTTTTTCGCCGTATAATCAACATACAGCTCTCCCTGGAATCGATATTCAGACTTTCCTTGGCGGCGCTCCTCCCGTTTCAGATGGGCGATGATCCTTGCTTCCAGCTCCTTTAGGCTGAACGGCTTGAGAATGTAATCGTCTCCTCCGGACATAAGTCCGTTTACCCGGTCCTGTTCCTCCACTCTGGCAGTGAGAAACAGGATGGGACAGCTCACCTTATCCCGAATCCTCCGGCACACTTCCAGACCGTCCACCCGGGGCATGTTAATATCCAGAAGGATAATGTCCGGATCCCGCTCCGCCATTTTCACTGTCTCCGCTCCGTCCTGTGCTGTGATCACCTTATATTTTCTCAGTTCAAAAAAGGTCTTCAGCATCCGGACCAGCTCCAGGTCATCGTCCGCGATCAGTATCGTATATCCCATCCTACTTTCCTCCCAGGAGCAGCTCCGTCAACTCCCTGCAGGGCCGCCTGTCATCCGCCTGATAAATGTCCACACAGCCGGTCAGCGCTCCTCCCTCTGCGTACGCCGGAAACAGGAATCCCCAGGCCGGTTCCCCTGCCTCGTAGTCCCCGCTGACCGGGCAGACCGCACAGATCAGGTATTCGAAAACCTGCTCGGACTCCCCAAGCCTTTCATGATCTGCCGCCTTTGCCGGGATATCGTATCGGTCATGGAACAGGAAGACTCCATATTCATAACCCGGTTGATACCTTTCTCCGATCATATCATAAAAAATATCCAGCAGAGCGTCATTTTCCAGTCCGGAGGACCGGGCGCCCATAAGGAGCTGCCATAGGCTCTCCTTCCCTCTGGCTTCTTCCGGTATCACATACCGCTTCAGGTTCCGGTTGGTTGGCGCAAAAGGGATCGTCTTGGCAAGTTCAAGATTCTTTGTCTTGTCCGGGCCGGACAGCTTGAGGAAACGGGTATTGAAAGTACCGTCCACATATTCCTCCGGATCCAGGTAGGCTCCGGCAATCCTGGTGATGGATGTGCGCTTTACGGTCATTCTTCTGGTGAGAGCAAGCATGTCCTCACGATCGATCGGCATTGTTCTGTATTTTGTTTTTTCAGTTGTCATGTTGTTCAGTCTCCAAATTTCGGCTTTTTTATATATCAAGAATTTGCTCTGCCATGCACTCAGGTTTTGTTTAGAACAGAATTACAGATGTCTTTAACAATACTGTCTAAATCTTTTTCAGAAGTGATAGGGATTTCATTCAGTATCTCTGAATAATCTTTTTCACGCCACCATCTGCGCATAGATTCCTCACCAAATTCCTGGCACTTAGCTCTTGTCATATGCCGTTTTAAGGTTTCCTCAAAGGGCAGATCAAAATAATAGGCATATAAATCTTTGCCATATAATTGCACACAAAGTTCAAATAATGGTTTATACCAATCTGCATTCATAATGCCTTCCAATATCACGACTTCACTGTGTTTACTGCCATATATCAAAAGTTCTTTCATAAGCGGTAATGCAGGCGTATCTTTTCCGTCATTGACATTAAGCATATTTCGTCTTATTTCATCTTGTGAAATAATCATGGTATTCTGCCCTAATATTTTTTGTAATTTTTTCGCAACAGTTGACTTGCCGCTGCCAGAATTTCCTCTGAGTATAATCAGCTTTGGCATATAATTGTCCTCTCATGTTTAGTCTATGTTGTGGTTCTCCACAACGTATCCAAGTGCGGTCCAATAAAAATCAACAATAATTCTAAAGATTTGAGGCATTCTCAAAGCCCCCTCCCTGAGAGAATTCAATAATAAGATGAGCAGTTGATCTTATTATCTCTTCGAATTGCTTGATCTCTTCTTCCGAAAAATGGTAAATATCTTCCCATGTGTAATCGGGGAGCCAGCATGCAGCATGTTTAAATCCATATTTTTCGTCTGGTCTCTCAATATGCACTTTTACTCTTCCATCATTCTGCATATCAGAATGAACAATTTCTGTCTCATCGTTCAGCGTCATAAAAGGATACATCATATTATCAATCCTCCCTACTTCTTATACGCTACTTATTGTTTATATTATATCCCATTGAGAATATTTTCAATTAGGATTTGTCATACAAACCGAAAACTGAAAACTAAAACTCATACCTTGTTCCATGTGAAAGTAACAGTCCATCGGTTAATTCTACGCATAAAATTATAGTATTCTCATCATCAAAATTATTATATCCATTGTCAATCCACTCAGAAAATACTTTTTTTTAATTTCTCGGCAATCCGATAATTTTCCTCTTTCCCGAAATATCCCAAATTTATACTCTTTCCATGTGCCGTGAACCATTCACCAGCTATTGCAACAGTAGAGTTGCTTTCCATATGCCTCATTTTATTTGAAAGTGCATATGTAATAATATAAAATGCCCCATTCTCATAATACGCATTTACATAACGTACAAAAGGCACCTCATTTTCTACTGTTGCTAATGCAATAATGGTATCTTTTCCAAATCGTTCCGACATTTTTTTCAGTGTCTTCACTTAATTTTTTCACAAGCTTATCTCCCTTACCAATTCCAATCAGCCGACCAATTTTTCTTCATTATACCATTCGTTTATTCCCCTGTCATTTCATTTCTCGATACTACGAAAAAACCCACGAAAAAAGAGTGAAACACTATTTGTCCACTCTCTTTTCAAACGTTTTATTTGATTCATTACTTCACACTATATCATACCCAAATGCAAAAAACCGCACTTACTTGTGATATGGTTCTCCATAACGTATCTAAATGTGAATATTAATTCAATTTTGAAAACAACTCCGGTTCATTCTCAAGTGACCTGCTCCCACCACTTAACCTGACGGTTTGAAGTGGGGCTTCCTGTTCAATAGCCCCTATGGGCTAAGTATCAGCAGGCTATCCCCGCCGGTCCGGCGGTTCTTTTTTATTTATCGCCCGGATACGGGCATCTTTTTCTGCGCAGTTATGCGCATAATAATCGTTTTCCTTCCTCCCGGATATTGATCGCCGCGTTCACATCCCTGTCCATATGATTTCCACATCTGCAATGATAGGTCCGCTCGGATAATGCCAGTGTTTCTTTTACCTTTCCGCATTTGCTGCATTTCTTGCTGGATGGATAGAACCGGTCTGTCTTTACGAGTACCTTCCCCCGTTGTTCCAATTTGTAGGAAAGCATATTTAGGAAATTTCCATACCCATTATCCATGACGCTTTTCCCGAAGTTCAGCCCCCGGCTCATTGCTTTCAGATCCAGATCCTCCACTGCCACAGCGTCATATTCTTCTGCCAGTCTGAAGCTGAGCTTGTGATGGTAATCCTTCCGTTGATTTCTGACCTTTTCATGACATCTTGCCACCTTCCGCTTCTGCTTCTGATAGTTCCGGCTGCCTTTTCGGCAATGCGACAGCTTTCATTGTTCCCTGGTCAGCCTTTTCTGTGCCTGACGATAGTATCCCGGATTCTCACACTTTTCTCCTGTAGAAAGGACTGCCATCCCATGCATTGCATAATCAATACCCAGCACCTTCTCCTCCTGGACTGTTCCTGCTTGGTTTTCACAGGATTCAAACGCAAACAGAAGGCTGGCATGATATTTACCCGATGGATCCATGGAAACTGTCACCGATTTCAAAGTCCAGCCAGCAGGGATTTCTCTGTGCAGACGGATCTTAACTGTTCCGACCTTCGGTAAGCGCAGTTTTCCCTCCGATATACGGATGTTCCCATTCACTACATTAGTGGTATAACTCTTACGGCTGCCGTGTTTAGACTTGAACTTTGGAAATCCGATCTTTGATTCCTTGAAGAATTTCCGGTATGCACGTTCCAGATGAAGCTGTTCATTAGCAAGCGCAAGGGAATCGACCTCTTTCAGCCAGGGATATTCCTTTTTATAGACTGCAGGGGTGATCTTTATCGTCTTTTTTGTTTCTTCATATGCCTGCTTCTTATCTGCCAGCATGTGGTTATAGACAAACCTGCAGCAGCCAAATGTCTTATGGATCAGAATCTCCTGCTCCCTGGTCGGATAGATCCGAAACTTGTATGCTCTGTTCATCCTTTTCCCCCTGACTCTCTATGTAAGACCTTATTACTTCAATCGGTGCTCCTCCCGCAGTCATCAGACAAAAGCTCTGGCTCCAGATTGACATGATCCTGATCATGATTCCATTCTTCCAAAACAATTCCGTACTTTGGTGAAATATACTCAAAAATATTCTTTGCGCGGTCAGAAATCTGATCATCAATCACTTTTCTGTGATACTTTACCACCATTACGAGATGATAATGAAGAAAAACTGAATGAGCATTACGATCCATTTCTCTCAATATAATCAGCCCTTTCTCTTTTCGACTGATTATATTATAATACATCTTCGCAGGTAGAACAAGTGTTCTTTTTATAGTCAAAAAAATCAAAATATTCAAATAATAATAGCAATTCATCACGCCACCTGCAGAGGTTAGGGGAATTCTTGCTTGACATTAGTTAAAAACATCATCATTTGCCACAGCACCTATTATAATATCGTAGTTCTTATAAATATTATCTCCTTTTCGGCAGGCGCATACAAAGTCCAGCCATTTTTCATTCTCATGTTTGAACTGTAAAACATTATATTTTTCTAGATCATCGGATAATTCATATACATTCACAATTGCAGATTTCTGTTTTCTCAAAGCTTTACGTAATGCCCATTTTTCTGCCTGTTTCTGATAAGTAGTTAAATAAAATCCTTTTCCAAAATCCAAATAGCTTTTTGAAAATGATACATTCGGTTTCTCTATAATTTCAGTTGTACCATGAAATAAAATCATACAGCAACACCCTTTTCCCTTGCATACTCTGTAATATCTTCAACAAGATATTCCGTTCCTAATGTATGCAGAGTATCATAACATACGAAAATGTAATCGTCTAATATATGAGTTTCATTTAAAATCTTATAAACTTCAGCAGGCTCTTTCTGCCATTTTTCCGCCAGATTATAAATAAGAAAAATACTGAATTGTAATTCCTTTTTGTTGCACATAAAATACCTCTTCCATAAATTTCAATTGGTTGCCAGCACATTAAAACCAACTCACTTTTTCATCTCTAAATTGAGGCTTATCCCCGTATTGATAAGGATCATAGTTATTGATATTACAGCCAAACTCTTTGAGAAACAAGATTTTGTTATCACCTGTCCACTCAATAAGAGAAACACCATCAAATGCTTCAACCTTTCCGTTTTCCATTTGATTTTTGAAGTACCATTCGACTATGGTTTTATTTTCTTTGTGAAAGAACTGTTTTATATCCCATTGAAGAACGGTACCGCGAGTATTCCATTCATCAAACCAAAGTTTGATCTTAGCAGCTCCATGGTATTCCGGCCCCCAACTTTCAATGTAAACGGAATCATCTGAAAACGTTTCGGATATACCCAAATCTTTTTTTTGCAGCCACATATCAAACCATAAACGGATTATTCTTTCTCTTTCATTCACAACTAAACACCTCGAAAAATTTCATTCTGTCGACCTGATTTTTCTTTAAATTCCGATTTATCTATATCCGGTTCTTATATATTTTATCAGTGCCTCCACATCATCAAAATCATCATAATCACCATTTATTCCTTCACGGTGATAAATTACTCCATTCTTCTCATTTCTCTCAAGACAGTCCAAAAGGCATTCTTCACCGTACCTTCTGGCAAATTCTGTAAATGCATACGGTTTAATTTTACTTAATAATCCTTTTCTGCATTTTTCGCTGCACTCATAACAATGCCCGATTCTTTTAGAAATTGAGCATTTCCTGTTTTCACACCAGTCTTTATCAGGACATTTGCCCGAATCGCAACCGGTACAAGTCTCATTCTCAGAACACAAACAGCAGGCAAGTCCACAGCGTGCAATTCCTAACTCTCGTTTCATAAATCCCTCCCAAATTAAGATTTAACATTTCTCCTGTCCCGGATATAACCGATTACAGCAAACAGAATATAGCAGAGAACAACAGCTATTGCACCGATAGCGGGGATGGCTGTCATCGGATAGAAATTATATGTTACCATTATTATAATTGCTATAGTCCACGTGGCTGCCAGCCCAGACGAAAAAGCGCCTGCCATCTCTGCACTTAACGGGTTTTGTCCGGGACGCTTTTTGGAAACGCTGCTATGCGTAAACATAGATAAAAATGTCAGCAATAGCATAGCCCATAAAATCCATTTCCCCGAAGAATTATTCGGAACTCCCGCATCATTCCAATGTACGGCCAAATCACCGTGAATGAAGAAAGTACCGACTAATGTAAAAAATATTGCTGTCAAAAATATTATGACTGAGATATTTCTCCAAAATTTTATTGGTGATAATCGAAACAATATCTTTCCACTCCTCTACTAAATATCTTACATGATTTATTGCTTTGACACCGTATCATACACAAAAGTTCCTGCATCTGTTACATTATACGCAAATAGTCCTGTCATCTTTGAAAACTTACAGCTCATATCTTGTGCCATGCGAGAGTAACACTGCATCTGTTAGATCCACACGCAGAATAATGGTGTTTTCATCGTCAAAATCCGTATGACCATTATCAATCCATTCAGAAAAAACATCTTTTAATTTCTCTGTAATCGTATGATTCTCTTCTTTTTTAATCCATCCCAAACTAACGCCTTTCCCATGTGCCGTGAACCAATCGCCTGCAATTGCAACGACAGAATTATTTTTTATATGCTGCATCTTATTTGAGAGTGCGTAAGTAATGATATAAAATGCACCATTTTCATAATAAGCATTTACATACCGCACATAAGGCGTCTCTTGTTCTGTCGTTGCCAAAGCGATAATTGTATCCTTTCCAAAGCGATCAATCATTATCTGCTCGGCTTCCGGATCAAATCTTTTCACTTATTTTCTCCTTGAATTACATATTTCAGCTGTATCTACATTTCAGACAAATGTAAAGCGGACATTCGCATTCCGCTTTGCTACATGCTCATGAACGCAGGTCGCTACGCGACTTGAAGCGGAGGAATGCTTGTCTGCGTTCAATCTGTTGGGCTGATTTTCCTTTATTGTACCAAGTCGCTAACGTGACGGCTAGTGTAAGATACATAATTCTGTCATTTTTTTCGAAAAGCAGCGGAATTATGTACCTTGCACTAGCCGTCACACCTGCAGCTTGATATAATGAAGTGATAGAATTTACTGAACCGATATAATATGGAGAGAAACTTATGACAAATCGTGAAATGCTGGAAATCGCTATGAGGCAGTCCGCAGAAGACATGGGCTGCTACGCGGAAGACTTTAAGAAAAATAGAAATGTTGTTTCCCCTCTAAAAATAGGGAAGGACGCCCGCAAATATCTGAAGGAACCGATTACCTGCAACCTGGTTTCCTATGGAAACAATATCGTAGCGGCTTCAATAAACGAAACTTTTGATCTTATAACCGAATATATAGGAAAATTTGAATTTTATCACTGTTTCGAAACACCGAATATGCATTGGTTAAATGAACGCCTAATCAAGAAAGGGCATAAAATATGTTTTATGGCAGAATATTATCTGCCGGACACAAGCAGGATACCAGATCTTTCTTGCGCTTATAAAACACGCATATTGAAACAGGAAGATTTTCGGGAGTTGTATCTGCCGGAATGGAGCAACGCGCTTTGCAAAGAGCGTAAGCATTTGGATGTACTTGGAGTCGGTGCATATGATGGAAACACACTGGTTGGATTAGCCGCCTGTTCCGCAGATTGCAAAGATATGTGGCAGATCGGTGTGGATGTTCTGCCGAAATACAGACGACAAGGGATTGCCTCTGTACTGACAAGTACGCTTACGAAAGAAATACTAAGCCGGAACAAAGTACCATTTTATTGCACAGCCTGGTCTAATATCAGATCAGTCAGAAACGCTGTTAAAAGCGGCTTTATTCCGGCTTGGGTGGTAGTGTAAAAAACTTTGTGGCTTTGGTAAAAAATGGCTCCTTTTTGGTAAGAATTACAGATATGACAATTCTT
>CALWLJ010000034.1 GCA_944381495.1 uncultured Mediterraneibacter sp.
TGACTGCGGCTAATAAAAAGAGATAATTCAGGCTGTCCGTGATTTTTTCCTCCCACAGCCCTTTTCTGAATGTACCAGGCCTTGCGTAACACATTTTTCATTGCTTTGTATTAAAAAATGTACCGGAATTGCCGAGGGTATGGGGAAACGGAATCCCCATCAAGAGCCCAACCACGGATAATACAAAAGACAGAAAACTGGCTTTCGTATTACGGGGTGGATCTTGCTCTTTGAAATTTCAAACCCTCTCACTTATCACAAACTAGGTAATAGAGAATACAAGGTGATTTCAAAAAAAGAATAAAAAAGAGGCCACAGTTGTGACCTCAATAGAATGTCGGGAGAAAATATAAAGCTGGCTATTTCAAGAGATTCTCGCGCTCAAATTTTTTTATAATGGAATTCAATAGTATTGCCGCTAATTGGATTGAATTTTACATATGATCCTACAAGATTCCGACATCGATCTCCCACAATGGACATATCAACACCTGAAACTGTTCGGGGATACCTTTAGGGCCATTCGGCCAGAAACAAGGAAAGGATGTGAAAGATTAAATGGTATTCTAGTTTACTGCAACGGGAAACAGTCTGTATGTGGCCAAACAGATGGATGACAACAGAATCAGTATTGCACAGGCAATCCATGATCAGAAAGAAATATATACTGCAGATAAAATCGGTATCGTGTGTCCGGTATTTGGTCATGAGATGCCGGAACTGGTTAAGGAATTTTTGAGGGTTTCCCGGTTTGAGACGGACTACTTCTATATTCTGCTCACCTATGGCAACCGGCACGGCGGCGCGGCAGAGCTGGCAAAGGAATATGTGGAAAGTCTCGGGATTCACCCTGCCTATATCAATGTGATCCTGATGGTGGATAATTTCCTGCCGGGGTTTGACATGGAGGAGCAGAAAGCGATGGACAAAAAAGTGGAGGAACAGATCCGTCATATCCGGGCAGACATTTCTCAGAAGAAAGCCTACATTTCTCCGGTCACAGAGGATGATCGGAATGTGCATAAGACATTTCTGGCTCATATTGCCCAGATGGGCTCCGGCGCAGGCCATGATCTTTATGAGATTACAGAAGAATGCGTTGGCTGCGGGATCTGCGCAAAGGTCTGTCCGAAAAGATGTTTCCACTTGGAGGGGCAAAAGAGTGTCTGGAACAGTGAGGGGTGTATCAGCTGTATGGCCTGCATCCATTCCTGCCCGATGATGGCGATCCGTTTGAAGATGCCGGAAAAGAATCCCCATGCCAGATACCGAAACGAGAATATCAGTCTCTGTGAGATCGTGGAGGCGAATAACCAGTGGGAAAACGAACGCCCGGAGTAATAACTGGCAAAGATCATGGTATGTGTCATTCGAGCCATGATTTGCAATAGAAATCAATGAACCAATTATAGGAGGAGTCAAAAATGGAACAAGTATTAAATTTATCAAAGAAATTCTGGAAAGGGCTGGAGGCTGCAGATGTGGAAATGATGCTCTGTCTGTGATCCCGCCTGTTATTTTGTGCATATCGGAGGGAACTGTGATCTGGATAAGGAAATGAACGCATTTGCCGAGAAAGTCTTCCAGCCCACAGAAGTTGTACTCAGGCAGCAGGAAGTGAAAGACTTTGGTGATACGGCAATCGTGATCAGCGACGTTGATTATTGCCTGCTGCTTGACGGAAAGCCTACGACTCATCATTTTGCTACAACGGAGGTTTTCCATAAACAGGGCGGAGAATGGAAACTGATTCAATTCACATTCACCGCATTAGTATATTAAAAACATCGGCAGGAGACCAGCTATAAAGAAAATATCAATCCAGATGCTTGCTGCGGCAATGGCGTTGATGCTTACATACGATTCGTGCAGTTCACTTGTGAAATAAGCCTCTTTCTTATGGAGAAGAGAAGGGAACAATATTATTCCCTGTCTACTCTATGGAAAGGGGCTTTTTTATATGTGATATGTAAGAAAAGGTGTAGAAGCAGAGAATATTGATCAGTTTCTGAGAAGGACTCCGATAAGATATTTCCTATTGACATACTGTCATACAAAAATATAATATGCAGTATACGAGGAGGTGTGAAAATTACTATGATGGAATTATTACCATGGATGAGGTGGATGGGGTCAGCGAGGATCTGATTGAAGCGGTAAAATTAATCCTGAGCAGATAAGGCTGGCTTGGGAAACGGATCACTGTTACCCGGTTTTCCTCCGACACATAAAAGTCAAGACCGCAGTTGCAGAAGGTCACGACTTTTATCAGGATATGAGCGGAGTGAGCCGGCAATGAAAGAAGGTAAGACGGATCATGTCAAGGAAAAATCATAAGATGGTCGACGGCAGGCTGCTTCAGATCGATAAAAAATATTCTAATCTGAAGATGGCTCAGAAAGAAAAAATCAATCGATGGCTTAGGGATGAGCTCCGCCGGTTTTATCGGGAAAACGGCAGGATGCCGCGGAAAGAAGAATTTGATATAGTTATTGAATATCTGTATGACAGAATTGAGGCTGCCGACATCTGGATTCCCTATGAGGAAATAGTCAAACGGTTTCGTGGAAAATGTCCCGGCATAGCGGGGAAGCTTTTAGGACAGATCCAAAAGGAAGAAAGACTGATGGAAAAAACAGCAATCCACATTATTCCATTAGATACAGAGATGTCTGTTTGTAAGGTAATCGATTATTCCGGTATTGATCTGACCTGGAATTTCTGCTTTGTTGAAAAGACGGATGAAGAGAATTCGCTTGTCTGTCAGACAGCATATGTACCGGAAAACACAACAGAGCGCGAAGATGGATGGAAGATGTTTCGTATTCAGGGAACGCTGGACTTTGGCATGATCGGAATTCTGTCCGGAATATCCGCTGTGCTGGCAGGGAAAGGTATCGGGATCTTTGCCATCTCCACTTATAATACCGATTATATTCTGGTGAAGACGGATGATTTTGAAGCTGCGATAGAGGCGCTGAAGAGTAAAGGTTACTCTATTGAGAGCGTTTGAGCCGCGATGACGATTATCCCCTTCCGCAATATTATGAACGAGTTTTTCGCCCTGTGACAAGGCCCGGATAATATCATCCTCACCCTCCAACTGGCCGAACTCAAGAACCCACCCGTATCTATGTCCCGGAGGTGCTCATCTATAAAATTTCTAAAACGTATCTGCTAAACATCCATACATCAAAATAAGTAAAAGTTGGTTGTGGATATAGTCATAACACGATATAATATGACTATAAATTATTGGAGGTATGTCTATGTTTTCACTACAGGAGTCCATTCGTCCGTCAGCAGATTTAAGAAATCATTATAGTGAGATATCAAAACAGTGCAGGGAAAATAATGAGGCAGTTATTATCACTGTGAATGGCCGGGGAGATACAGTTTCTCTCTCTTATGAAGAATATAAAAGGATGAAGTCCAGGATAGAACTTCTGGAAATTCTGTCGACAGCAGAAGACGATGTTAAAAATGGAAGGGTTGAACCGATTGAAAATACCTTTCAGGATCTGAGACAGATATTGAAGGAGAAATGATATGAAGTATACAGTTGTTCGTACGGATACAGCAGATGAACAGATTCGTAAGATCATCCTTTATATCAATGAAAATTTTGGATCGGAGACTGCGCTGCAGAAATTAGATGAGTTGGAAGAAAGTATTCTGCTTTTAGGAGATAATCCGGATATTGGAACAATTCCCAGGTATCATGTTCTTAGACAACAAGGATACAGGATATTGATATTAGAGAAAAACCTTGTGTTTTATAAAATCGATGATGAGAGAAAAAGAGTGATTATTTATGCGGTGGTGGATCAAAGGCAGGATTATCTGAACATCGTTAGAGGGTTATAAAGGAAATCTGATTATTTGGGCACTTTTTGGGGGCTTATCTTCCAAAGAGTGCCCTTTTCATTTAAGCAGAAACGTATTGACAGAGTCAGAAATTATGGATATGGTAATATCCAAGCAGATTTTGACAGAGATGAGGCCTTGAATAAACTGCTTTGGGATACTTTTTCAGAGAAGACGTAATGGAAATGACATGACAGATAAGAAAAGGGGAATGTTGTATGATTTATCTCATGAGTGATGTACACGGCGATTATCAGTCTTTTTATAAAATGCTCACTAAAATTAAATTTTCATCTGGTGATAATTTATACATCCTCGGAGATGTTGTTGATAAAGGGGAGGAAAATCTTCGGCTGCTCGATTTTATTCGAAGTTCAGAAAATATGATTTTAATAAAAGGCAATCATGAATATCTTTTTGAAAGATATCTTCAAGGAACTATAAACGCTGAGCTATGGGATGCGTGCGGCGGATCTGTCACCCGGGAAGAGGTGCATCAACTGTCAGAAAATGAAAAGGAAGGTTATCTGGCATTTTTGAAGAGTCTTCCGGTTTACAAAATCCTTACAGTTAATGGAGAGAAATATTTTCTTACTCATTCGGGATATAATGCGGATTATGATGTACTGGATTCTGTGACAGGTCTGATTGACATTAAAGCTTCTGTCGATCAGGCTGTGGCGGCGGATCAGGAAAGATATCTGTTTTCCAATGATATACATTATCTGCCGGCAATTATCAGGTTTGACAAGAAAATTATAGTCGGGCATTATCCCACGTTACTGCTGCCGGAACATGGAAGAGCCACTATTTATCATGGTGAAAAATATATTGATGTTGATACGGGAAATGAGCGGAGGAATGAAGGAGGGAGACTGTCATGCCTCAGACTGGATGACGGAAGGGAATTCTATGTGTGAGCTGCAGCGTGAAATGAAATGCTGTGAAGGCGGCCTGGGGATATCCAAGATTATCCTGACGATTTTATGGCCCGTGATCCTGATCGGATTGATCATAGCGGGATTATTTTATATAGCATTTCCTGCACTGATCATATTTGCTGTGATAGCTTTTGTTATCACAAGGAACTGAATTCCGGGCAGAAGTTCTTTCTTATAACATACAATTACAAACAAGTGTGAAAGCCCCGTGTCAATTCAGAGAATATGCAGAGGAATGGGGTCCTAAGTATCTTCAATATGCTGATTCAATTTAAATATTACGGATGGTTTGCTTTTGTGTCGTGATGATATATAATTACGACACAAAAGTAAATGAGGCATTATTATGAAAAAAGATATTTTAAGAAAATTGTCAGATGAGAATAACGGGTATTTATTTACGGCAGAGGTACTCAGCCATAAGATTTCTAAAACTTATCTATCAAAATATGTAAAGGAAAATGGATACGAAAGAGTAGCTCATGGAATTTATGCAGCGCCGGATGTCTGGCCGGATGAACTGTATCTGCTGCAGAAAATGAATCCTAAGATTATTTTTTCCGGAGAAACAGCACTCTATATCCACGGGCTTACAGATCGGGAATACGGCAGAATTGAAGTGACTGTTCCTCAGGGGTATAATGCGGTTCATTTGAGAAAAAAGAAAATTCAGGTAAGATCGCTAAAGGAAGACTTGTACGAATTGGGAGAAACTGTCGCTAAATCTGGATATGGGAATCAGATTGTAGTCTATGATAAGGAACGGGCCATTTGTGATGCGGTAATTAATCGGAAAAAGATGGATGTGCAGATGTTTCAGACTGCAATGAAAGAATATATGACAGACTCAAGCAGAAGGTTACAGGTTCTGGTTCGCTATGCAGAAAAGTTGGGAATACGTGACGAGGTTATGAAATATGTGGAGGTGCTGGCATGATCCATACATCAAAACAGTTAAAAGATAAAGTGAGAAATATTTCTCATGGTGATAATCAGACCGCACAAATGCTGATCCGTAATTTTATTATGGAGCGCTTTCTGGAAAGAGTTTCGATATCCCCTTATCGGAATAATTTCATATTAAAAGGCGGTATATCAGACCAGAGACAGTAAAAAATGCATGCTTCGAGTATCACTGCCTAAGACGGAAGTGGGAATCAGAACAATCCCTATGCTTGAAATTGTAAAAGACGCATTCGAGCTGCTCCGCGAAGAGTAGGAAGAAAATGGTTTTAATGAAAGTGAAATTGATGGAATGACGGGATTTGTTTTCTGTAACCGTTTTGGCAATGTACCGAATCCCCAGACTGTTAATCATACGATCAAGCGCATATTAAATCAGTATAATGCTGATGAGGTGTTCAGAGCTAAGAAAGAGAGAAGGGAACCAATCATTCTTCCCGATTTCTCCTGCCATTATCTGAGACATACATTCTGCACAAGACTTTGCGAACGTGAAACGAACCTGAAAGTTATCCAGGCCATCATGGGACATAAGAACATAGAGACCACGATGGACATCTACGCAGAAGCAACGGAGGAGAAAAAGCAGGAAACATTCGAGAATTTAGCAGCTAATTTAGTTATCTTTTAAGAAGGACTCATGAATTCGAGTTTGACAGCACTGCTTTGGTATTACAGCAAATTGACAACAAAATGAAAAAGAACATGAAGAATTGTATAGGGTTATGAGTTCCTGAAATACGTTACAATGAATTCAGGCAGTGGGAAATAAGTGATCACGAAGTGATTTTGAAATATTTCCCGACCATGAAGTCACAGGGAGCGGCAAAGAACGAAGCAAACAATGCGGCGCAGTCTTCCGCACCGGCACAGGATGTACAGGCCCAGGCTGCTGAGACACCGGCGGTAAAACTGGATCTCTCCAAAGTGAAGATCGAGCCGCTGTTCGAGGAGTTTGTTGATTTCGACACCTTCAGCAAATCTGACTTCCGTGTGGTGAAGGTCAAAGAGTGTGAGGCAGTGCCGAAGAGCAAGAAACTCCTGAAGTTCGTCCTTGACGACGGATCAGGCACAGACCGCGTAATCTTAAGCGGTATCCACGAGTATTACGAGCCGGAAGAGCTGGTTGGAAAGACATGTATCGCCATCACGAATCTGCCGCCGAGAAAGATGATGGGCATTGATTCCTGAGGTATGCTGATCAGCGCAGTATATGAGTATGATGGATGTGAGGGACTGAATCTGCTGATGGTAGATGATCAGATCCCGGCGGGAGCGAAGCTGTACTAAAGGTAAGAAATGACCTTCTGATTTGGGCACTTTTTGAAAGAAAAAACTTTCAAGGAGTGCTCTTTTTTATTCCTCACGCATAAACAGCAGTAGTGGCCTCAGGAAATCTTTGAGAAGGAAGAAATCATCCGCAGTATGGCGGAACAGCAGAAAGGAATACGGATTCCCACATAGCTTCTGCTTGTTTGCCTGCATTGTGGGAAATTGTTGACCATAAACCTGTGCTCGGACAATAAATTTGTGGAGGATGAGGGATGGCATGAGGAGACAGATCGGTATCAGATTTTTCTCCGCAAGCACCAGAATATGCGTATCTTGTTTCTGGAACTTGGTGTAGGCGATAATATTCCTGTTATTAATTGAAGATATAGTCATATTATGATATAATACGACTATAAATTTGATGGGAGGTATACCTATGTTTTCGATACAGGAATCAATTCGGCCATCTGCAGATCTGAGAAACCATTACAGTGAAATATCAAGACAGTGCCGGGAAAACAATGAAGCTGTTATCATTACAGTTAACGGACGGGGAGATACCGTATCACTTTCCTATGAAGAATACAAAAGGATGAAATCAAGGATTGAACTTCTGGAAATGTTGTCGGCGGCAGAAGATGATGTAAAAAGTGGAAGGGTTGAGCCGATAGAAAATACTTTCCAGGATCTGCGGCAGATATTGAAGGAGAAATAATATGAAGTATAGAGTTGTCCGTACAGATACTGCAGATGAGCAGATTCGTAAGATCATCCTTTATATTAATGAGAATTTTGGGGCGGAGATTGCATTACAGAAACTGGATGAATTAGAAGAAAGCATCCTGCATCTGGGAGAAAATCCAGATATTGGTACTATTCCTAGATACCATATTCTGAGACAACAGGGATATAGGGTATTGATTTTAGAGAAAAAACTTGTGTTTTATAAAGTGGATGATGAGATAAAAAGAGTGATTGTTTATGCGGTTGTAGATCAAAGACAAGATTATCTGAATATTATCAGAGGCTTATAGTTGGTTTTTTATTACAAAAATAAATCACAGTCCCTGTAAAATCCCGCTATTCCCTTTCTATAAGTGAAGGAACTATTTGTTCAAATATACTGTAAAGCAGAAATGGAGAGATTGAGATGGGATTTGCCGGAAAAAATGTAGCGACCGCTAAGTATTATAAAAAGAAATATAAGGACTTATATATTAATTACTGTTTGACTTTTGGGCACTTTTTGTAAGGAAAACTTCCAAAAAGTGCCCTTTTTCTTTATGTGAAACGACAGTGGCAACTATTTTATGAGAACGGAAGATGAGCAGAAGCGGAGTGAATACAGGTTGATAAAATGACAAATCTGTATGAGCAGGGTAAAGAAAGGTGGGAGTAATTATGGCTATTATACAGGTAAATTTTATGTCTCAGTCTCTTATCTGTTCAGAGATGGGCGGAGGAAAAGAATCTGGCGGTGGTCATGCCGTCCGGAGATAATATGTTCTATGAAGAGCAGGAAGCCGGACATAATTATTATGGAGAATTTATTGGCAAAGAGCTGGTGGAAATTACAAGAAAAATGTTTCCACTCTCAAGCGCTCTGCTCACGGAAGGCATTGAAAAGCGAACAGATGACAATCCTTTCTTTGCAGAAACGCGAACCTTTGCCCAGTGCGTTTTCGGTGATCTTGAAAAAGTCAAAAACAGTGACAAGGATCCGAAATGGCTTGTGAGAAGACAGCACAGATGCTGGTCAGCGCAGTATATGAATATGATGGACGTGAGGGAATGAATCTGGATGTGAAAAACCGCTTATAGTTTATGACAGGGAACGAGCCGGGGCTGCAGAATGAATAGCCCCGGCTCGTTCCCTGATGTTCATTTCCAATCTTTATTTCCTTTTCTGATCAATCATTCGTTCAATCAGATCAATGGTCTCCCGGATGCCGTAATTGGCGCTGTTAATGCACAGGTCATAGCTTTCCGGTCGTCCCCAGTGTCCGTCTGTATAAAAATCGTAGTATTTTTTATGCTGCCGGTCCATATGCTTTAAAAAGCGGACTGCCTGCCGGAACTCCATATTTTTAGACGCTATGATCCGCTGAACGCGAAGTGAAAAGGGCGCGCTGATAAACAGACTGATGTGAGGAATATGATTATTGGAAAGAATCGAATCTGCGCATCGTCCCATAATCACACAGTCCTCTGTCCGGGCCAGATTACAGATCAGATCACTCATATTGAAAAATATGGCGTCCTGCCTGGGAAGCCCATGGTAGCGGTTAAATTCACGGAACCAGGTTTTTAGACGGAAGGACCTTTTCCGGTATTTATCAAAGTCTGTGATATGATCGGTTTCCGCATCAGTGACAGATCCTTTTTCTGCTTCCAGGCGGTTCAGAACCCGGTTGAAAATTTCCACGTCGTAATAATTGATATGCAGTTCGTCTGCCAGTTCAAAGCCGATATCATTTCCGGCACTTCCCTGAGTGCGGCTGATACAGATGACCAGATGGTCGTTTTTGGAAAGCTTTCGCCTGGCGGTAGGATTCAGTTCCGCCCGTGCCAGATCGACAATGTCTACCTTGCCGAAGCTGTCGGGAAGATTTTCGATTTCCTTCAAAATACGGTCATATTCTGTCAGCATCCGGCGCTTTTCTTCTTTATCCGGAATAGTGCGCGCCATATTTCCGATCAGTGCCAGCTCGCTTCTGAGAAGATGGCCGTCCGGTTTTGTAAGCATCATCATACACAGATTCTGCACAGTACTTTCCCTGTTGCCGGTAAAGGTACGGCCAAGAGCAGATCCCACACATTTATAAACCTTTGCGTCCAGATCATAGATGCGGTTGGCAAGTTCCATACATTTTTTCTGATTTTCCTGCATGTCTGTCTGCCCTCCTTACAAAAAGAATATCAATGTGTCCAACAAGAACAGCGGGATTAAAAAGCCCAGTGACCACAGCATGTATCCAAAGAAGGACGGCATGTGGACGCCGTTTTCATCGGAAATGGATTTTACCATGAAGTTGGGGGCGTTTCCGATATACGTATTCGCACCCATAAACACGGCGCCGCAGGAAATCGCGGACAGAAGATGTACCGGAACAGTGCCCAGGCTGGTGGAAATTCCGTTGGTAAATCCGACGGCGCCCGCTGTGGTAAGAAACACCAGGTAAGTCGGCGTATTATCAAGAAAGCTGGATAAGGCTCCTGTTG
Source organism: uncultured Mediterraneibacter sp. (assembly GCA_944381495.1). Taxonomy (GTDB): domain Bacteria; phylum Bacillota; class Clostridia; order Lachnospirales; family Lachnospiraceae; genus Mediterraneibacter. Next base: position 10,266 of record CALWLJ010000034.1, read on the forward strand.
CCCAAAAGAACTGATAAGGCTGATCCAGTCCAAGATTGGGCCCTACCTGTCTTAATAGCATCAGCGCCGGCTGCATGGTGATGAAAATGCCGATAAATAGTACCGCCACCTCCTGAATAGCTCCCCATGTAAAGTGGTTTCTTGTCCGGATGTCTTTGGGCGTCGTCCAAAAGGACAAGGCTGCCGCCGCGAGGATGATTACAATTTCAATCAGGGATGGAATACTCAGAATCACATCTCTGAAAATATGTATGCCGAGAACATTTCCGGCGTTATCCTGGAAGGCGTTCATACCCGGCAGCACCCCGCTTAAAATAACGGCGATTACAATCATCAGCAGAAAGATGAGATTGTGCAGTCCGTCGATGCGGAACTGGGTTCCCGGCTTGCTGATATCCGGCTTTCTGCCCTCAGCGATATCTTTGCGGTACATTCGTTTGTCCACATGATAAAAAACAAAGAGAAGAACGACCATGTTGAACAGAAGTACCGGAAACAGATGCAGACTCCAGAAAAATGGAACACCCCGCATAAAGCCCATCAGCAGCGGAGGATCTCCAATGGGAGTCAGAATTCCGCCCATATTGGAAACCATGAAAATAAAGAAAATCATAATATGAGCTTTTCTCTTCCTCCAGGTGTTCATTTTCAGTACCGGGCGGACCATCAGCATGCTGGCTCCGGTAGTTCCGATACAGCTTGCCAGAAAGGTCCCCAGTGCCAGAAGCCCTACATTTACCCGCGGAGAGCCCGCAAAGTCTCCCTCCATGGTGATGTTGCCGGATACACAGAACAGGCCGAACAGCAGAACGATAAAGGTCACATAATCATTCACCGTACAGTCCAGCACGGTTTCAGCCATTTCCCCTGCTCCGTAAAGGATGGCAAAGGGAATTACCGTGGCCAGTATCCACAGGATCACCACAAGAGGCTTATGAGCGTCCCACCACGCCCCTTTTACGAGCGGCATCACGGCGATACAGAGCAGCAGCCCCGCGAAAGGGATACAAAGCCATACGGGTACTGCCGATTCTGCGGTACTGCCGGTAACTTCCGCCGCCTGGACATGGACAGGACTGACGAAGAATACATAGAAGAGAGTACATAATAAAGTTGCTATTTTTGTCAAAACCGCCACCTCCTTAGTCATGGAAATTATAACGTATAATGAACTGGAAATACAAGAGCAAGTCGTTCGATTTCCTCCTGGTATACGGCATATTCCAGAGTATCTAATTTTTGATTTAGATGTAGTAACACGCATAGCAATCATCTCTTTATATATCACTAAATAATAAAACGAAAAATTTGACAAAAATTGTACAGGCTTTCTGTGGCCTGCAAACACTTTTTTGATTATGCAACTGTCAAACTCCCGCATATCAGATGTCGGTGAGGGCATACCGGCTGAAAACGGCTTTACATTATTCAGACCGTGTGATATTATACTATGCAAAATTAAACAACAGCCGGCGTTCGGGTAAAGGGTTATTGTGGCTGATATCTGATGTCAGGCGTTCGTCAGAAGTTTTATGTACAGAGAATACAGACTGCGCGTCGGCGGTATACTGCCGGGGGCAGTCTTTCTTTTGTAATGCAGATGAGGAAGGAAACAGGCATATGGGTACAGGTCGAGTAAAAAAGAAAAAGACATTGAGAACGAAGATGCTTGGCATACTGATGCTGTGTGCGATGACTAGCCTTCTGGCTGCGGGAATCGTCTCTTATATGGCGCTGAGAATGATACAGAATGACAGTATAGAGGATAATATGAAGATGTATCTGGATCAGATCACGCGGAATACCGACGCCGCCTATTATGATATGCTCAGTATTATGAACTACATGGGTCCGGGAGGGCTGGTCGGAAATGTGACGGACAGTTATCTCGGAGCAACGGATAATTTTGACAGGTTTATTGAACAGCGGTCACTCAGGGAAGAGATGGCAGGACTTGGTTATGTCAACACAAAACTGGTAGGTGTCACGTATTATGACAGGGAGGAGAAGAAGGAACTTATCAGTGGCATGAATGTCAGGGCGCTGGACGGAAGCCATGCTTCACTGCCTGAGGTTGTGGAGTGTGCGGGAAATGTCATACAGGCGGCCCATTCGTCTTTTCTTGGGATCGGCGAAGAACCGGTCTTTTCCGTCATGAGAGAGGTGGTCTTCGGAAACGGGAAAAAGCTGGATATATATGCAGAGATTGAGGTAGATATGAGGACTCCGGAAGAAATAAATAAGGCCGGACGCCCCTACACTTATATCCAGACGGATGAAAACGGGATTGCACGGTATAGTACAAATTCTGTCATTATACAAGGACAGAAACTCTTTTCTACGGCACTCGCGAAGGGGCAATATGAAGTCCAGACAAAAGAAGGGTATAAAATTATGGCATACCGAAGCCAGATGGGATACATTAATGCAGTGGCGCTGCCAGACGACATGTATCAGAATGAGATCAACCAGTGGAGAATGAGGATGACGTTCATCATAGTTGTGGCATTTTTGATCTTCGCCCTGTCTGTTTTCTATCTTTATCGTATGATTTGCCGGCCGTTGAATCAATTTCGAAAGCAGATGGTCCAGATTGGAGACGGCGCTCTTCAGGCGGTACATGAAGAGTCGGATATTGCGGAGTTCGACAGTCTTATGCGGGAAGTAGAACAGATGAAGCGTCAGATCGAGAATCTCATCAGCAATATGGTAGAAAAGGAGAAGAACATACAGAAGACGGAGTATGAGAAACTGCTCTATCAGATTAACCCGCACTTTCTTCTCAATACGCTGAATTCAATCCAGTGGATGGCACAGATGAGCCGTCAGAGAGACATCAGTGAGTTTGTACAGAGATTAAAGAAGCTTCTTTCCTATAATCTGGGCAAGGAAGGCAGTCAGACAACGCTGCGGACAGAGCTGGAGATCGTCAGGGAATATATCGCCCTTCAGCAGATGCGGTATGATTTTGTTATTGAGATGAATGTCGAAGACGGCGATTATCTTGATCAGCCGACGGTCCGTATGCTTTTTCAGCCGCTTGTGGAAAACGCGATCCGCTATGGCCTTGGGGACGATGAGAAGATCAGCATCCAGGTCTTTGAAGATACGGCGAGACATGTGGCTGTCGTGACCATTTCTGACAGCGGAAAGGGACTGACCCAGGAGGAAATCGATGAGATCAACCAGCCGTTTGATTATGACTGGGAATGCCGGAAGGATAAGAACAGGGGCATCGGGCTCCGCTACGTGAAGGCTATGCTGGAATCATTTTATGATGGGCAGACGAGTCTGTTTGTAAACAGCAGAAAAGGGATCGGAACTAAGATTACGATCCTCCTTCCTGTCCGGGACCAGACAGAACAAAAGGGAAAGGACGCATTTGCAGAAGATAAGGGGGGACAGGCAGATGAACGTATTGATCGTTGATGATGACAAACTTGCCAGAAAAGGTCTGATCGCCATTATGAACTGGGAAAAGTATGGATTCAGGGTGGCGGGAGACGTACAGAACGGGAGAAAGGCTCTGGAATTTCTCCGTACTCATCCGGTGGACATCGTGTTTACGGATATTGATATGCCGGAGATCGATGGACTGGAATTGATGCAGATGTGTAAAGAAGAATTCCCGGATATTAAGTTTGTGATTTTTTCTGTGTATGAAGATTTCAGTTATGCACAGACTGCGATCCGCATGGGCGCGTTGGACTATATCTCAAAGATCAGTTTTTCCCCGGAAGAGTGTGAACAGATACTGGAGCGGGTCAGCGCAAAGTACAGGCAGACAAGCAGAGAGGGGCAGGCAGACGGGGAAGACCGGGAAAAACTCAGGGAACTGAGCAGAAGATGGATGTACACCGGATGGATCTTCAATGAGAAAGAATTTGAAGATCTCTGCCGGGAGACAAAGGGAATCAGTCTGCGGAGTGCTGAAAGGATTTTTGTAAAGAGTTTTCACAATCTTCAGATCCTGTCAGGCGGGGAGGGTGAGTTCCCGTCGCTGAATACGGTTGAGGAGATGCTGGACTGGGTGCGCCGCTGGCGGGAACATATTTATGAAGTGTGCCATGACACGCCGCAGAAAAACGATATCTGTGCGTTCGCTGCTGTTATCCTATATGTGGATGAGCACATCGGAGAGGAGCTGCACTCTGAAGATGCGGCTGAGAGGATCGGGATGAGCAGGAGTTATTTCAGCACAAGATTTAAAGAAATGACAGGAGAAACATTCCATCAGTATGTGATACACAGGAAAATGAAAGCCGCGGCTGAGCGGATAGAGGAGGGAAAGAAGACCATTACCCAGATCGCCACCGAACTTGGATATGACAATTTCCACTATTTTGCAAGAGTATTTGCAAGGGAGTACGGGTGTAACCCTTCCGAATATCGAAAAGAGAGAAAAAATGTCTGATTTTCATCGGACATTTTTTTTAAACTTAAAAAACATTTGGTAAATCAGAAACAATATCATCTGGCAGGATAAGAGCGCAGAAGCTAAACTAAAAACAAAAAAAGGAAGGGAGGTCTTAATGTGTATATCAAACGATTTGTGAAACATTACTACATTATGTTGACCCCGGCGCTCTTATGGCTGTTTTTCTTCAGTATAGTCCCGATGTTTGGCATCGTCATGGCATTCCAGGACTATAATCCGGGCAAGGGCATCCTGCATTCTGAGTTTGTCGGGCTTGATAATTTTGTGTATATGTTTCAGATGAGCGATGTCAAACAGGTGCTGTGCAATACCGTTGTGATCGCGGTCGGAAAGATTATCGGAAATATCATCATTCCGCTGCTCTTCGCACTTCTGCTTAATGAACTCTGCATTAAGCGAATCAAACGGCCGATCCAGACTATCGTGTATCTGCCTTATTTCCTGTCCTGGGTTATCCTGGCAAAGATTGTTCTGAACATCTTTGGATATACAGGACCAATTAATCAGCTGATCGAGGTGTTCGGCGGAAATCCGATCAATTTCTTCGGGGAGCCGTCACTGTTCCAGCCTCTGGTAATCGGCACAGATATTTGGAAAGGATTCGGGTACAATACGGTAGTTTACCTGGCAGCAATACTCGGGGTGGATCAGAGTCTTTATGAGGCTGCGGCGGTAGACGGCGCAGGAAGGTTCAAACGTATCTGGCATGTGACGCTTCCGGGAATAAGGACGACGGTCGCGCTCCTGGCAATCCTGTCACTTGGAAACGTGCTCAACGCAGGTTTTGATCAGATCTACAATCTGTATAATCCGCTTGTTTATTCTACAGGTGATATCATCGACACCTGGGTATACCGTGCAGGTCTTGAGAATCTGCAGTACTCGCTGGCGACGGCAGTCGGCTTGTTTAAGTCGGTGATCAGCGTTATCCTGATCGTTATAGGATATAAGCTGGCAGATAATGCTCATGTACGGTAAGGAAGCAAGCAACCGAAAACAAGAGATAGACCGCCAGCACTACACTATTCCGAACC
>CALWLJ010000035.1 GCA_944381495.1 uncultured Mediterraneibacter sp.
AAATGGAAGAAGGTGGCGTTTCTATTGATCTCGATGAAGCATTTGAGAAATTAAATAGAAAATACTATGGATAAATATAAAGTCAAATTGAGTCCACGAGCTTTCCGGGAAATAGATGATATTTTTTCCTATATTGCTTTGGAGAAATTATCACCGGAAAATGCGAAAAGGCAGACTGACCGATTATGGGCAGCATTAAAGAAATTAGACACTTTTCCACAGTCGCATCAAGAACGGACTGAAGGACGCTATGCTGGAAAAGAATACCGTCAATTGCTTATAGACAATTATATTGCCATTTTCAGAATTGACGAAATAAATAAAACGGTGCATGTTGTGACTGTACAGTATCAGGGACGGAATATATAAGGAAAATCCAGAGTGACGAAGAAAAACTTGAGCCTCTCTTTCTTGCGTAGTAGAATAATATTGCGTTTGAAAGAGAGGTTTTCTTTATGTTCAGAGGCACTCAGAAAATATTCGGGATAATGAAATATGAATGTCAGATAAGATGACTGGCTAAGGAGATTGATATGGGAAAAATATTAATTATTGAGGATGACACTGACATTAATAACATGATGGCAGAAGCTCTCAGGAAAGCGGGATATACCTGTACTCAGGCATTCTCAGGAACAGAGGGACTGCTTTATATTGAGAGAGAGACCTTTTCTCTGGTTGTGCTGGATCTGATGCTGCCGGGGCTGAACGGGGAAGAACTGCTTCCTCAGATCAAAGAGAAGCAGAATATCCCGGTCATGGTCGTGTCGGCAAAGGACAGCATTGACAGCAAGGTGGAACTCCTTACCTCCGGCGCGGAGGATTATATGACGAAGCCTTTTGATATTCAGGAGTTTCTTGCACGGGTCGGCGTGCAGATCCGGAGGTTCTCCGGTGAGACAGATCCGAAGTCTGATGTGCTGACATATAAAGAACTGAAGCTTCGGACAGACTCATTTGAAGCATCCTTGAATGGAAAAGCACTTGACCTGACAAAACAGGAGTTTAAAATACTGGAGCTGCTTGTCACTCATCCCAATAAAGTGTTCTCCAAGCAGGACATCTATGATTATGCCTGGGATGACATTTACATCGGAGAGGATAAGACCATCAATGTGCATATCAGCAACATCCGGAAGAAGATGAAGGCAGTGACGGATGAGGAATACATTGAGACCGTATGGGGGATTGGGTTCCGACTGAAAAAATAGCTTTAACATTTCTTAAACTTTGCTTTGCGTTTTATTAGTATCCGGCAGATAAAATGTAGACTGTAAAGCAAAGGAGGCATGAATTATGGAATACTTACTTAGCACAAACGGCCTGACTAAACAGTACGGCAGGCATAAAGCCGTAAATTCGGTAAATATTCATATCCGTCAGGGCGACATCTACGGACTGATCGGCCGCAACGGCGCGGGAAAGACCACACTGCTGAAGATGATCAGTGGTCTGGCGACTCCGACGGAAGGAGATTTTACCCTGTTCGGGAAGAAGGAAAAGGATGCGTACCGGTGTCTGTCACGGGTGGGAACTCTGATCGAATCACCCGGTGTTTATCCAAATATGACTGCGGCAGATAATCTGAAGATTAAATGTCTGGCAATGGGCGTCCGCAGGAAAAATGAGATTGAGGAACTGCTGGAAATTGTAGGATTGTCAAGCACCGGAAAAAAGAAAGTAAAGAACTTTTCTATGGGTATGAAGCAGCGGCTTGGGATCGCCCTTGCCCTTGTAGGAAATCCGGACCTGGTGATCCTCGATGAGCCGATCAATGGACTGGATCCACAGGGAATCGCAGAAGTTCGGGACACGCTCTTCCGGCTGAACAGAGAGCGGAATATTACTTTTATCATATCCAGTCATATCCTGGAGGAGCTCTCAAAGATCGCCACCCATTACGGGATCATCCATGACGGCGTCCTGCTGCAGGAGCTGACAAGGGAAGAACTGCTGGCAAGGTGCAGCGAGCGGATCGAGCTGAAGACTGACGATACCCGGAAGTCCTGTACTGTGCTGGATGAGATGGGAATCAGAAAATATAAGGTGATCGATGCAGATACGATCCACATTTTTGAGCGGCTGAATGACAGCGGCGAGATCACCATGAAGCTGGCCGAAAAAGGTATCCGGACGATGGGGATCACTGTGAAAAATGAGGCTTTGGAGGACTATTATCTGAATCTTACGGGAGGTGCTGACAATGTTTAATCTGATCAAAATGGACCTGTACCGAATGTTTCATTCTGTTTCAACCTGGGTGATCCTGCTCCTTACAGTTGGAGTGGCTGTGTTTTGTATTGCTGCTACAAATATAGATATCGAATTAATGGCGGAAGATCCTCAGTATGCTGAGGAAATGTTGGATGAAACTGAGGAAGAGGAAGCGGCAGCTAGTCAGGAACTGCAGCTGGGAATTTCCGCAGAATCGGATCCTCATTGGATATACGGCGATATCGACGCAGGAGATCTCCTTAGTATAGAGATAAAAAGCGGGATTGTTACTCTTCTCGTTGTGATTTTTGCAGCGATCTTCGCCAACGCTGCGCAGAAGAACGGTTATATCAAGAATGTTGCAGGACAGCTGCCGGACAGAGGAATGCTTGTATTGTCTCAGCTGGCCGCAATGGCAGTACAGATTCTGCTGATGATTCTGATTTTTGCGGCAGTTGTTGTGGCTTCTGGAATGATCTTCTGGGGAGACAGGGTTTCTTTTGGTTCGGTATCAGATATCCTGCGTCTTCTCGGAATCCAGTATCTGCTAAATATGGGATTCGCGGCACTGATCCTCTTCCTGACGATTCTGACGAAGAGCTCAGCGTTCAGCATGACAGCCGGGATCTTTATGATACTGCGTGTTCTGACTCCTGTTTATTCCATCATAAACAGAGCCGTGGGGCAGATCAGTTCTTCCTGGAAGTTTGATATCAATAGCTATGTGCTGGAAGGAAATATAAATATGGCAGGCATAGATGCTTCTGCCGAAATACTGATCCGGGCAGTTGTTGTGGGAGCTGTTTTCCTCATCCTGTCCACGGTATTTGCCATGTTGATCCTGAAGAAAAGAGATGTAAGATAAATATGCCCTATGGCATAAGACAGGAGAGATGCATATGTTTATCTGGGCGTCAGCCGCATCAGCAGCTGCTGTAATATTGTTATTGATCATTGTATCCTACCGCCGGCAGATCAGGAAGATCTGCCGGCAGCTGGACTTTCTGAAAGAAAATAAAACAAATCTGAGGCTGACGTCAGATCTGCCCCTTCCGGAGATCGATGCCCTGATCGATGAGATCAATGAGGTGCTTGACCGGGCCCGTGAGATCCGGCAGGACACAAGGAACAGCGAGAGCCGCCTGAAGGAGACGATCACCAGTCTGTCCCATGATATCCGCACACCGCTCACTTCGCTGGACGGATATTTTCAGCTGCTGCAGCAGAGCTCTTCGGAAGAGGAGCAGAAGAAGTATATTCATATCATCCAGACCCGGATTTCCAGCCTGAAGGATATGCTGGAGGAACTGTTTACTTATACACGGCTGCAGGATGGGGAATACAAGATGGAGCTGGAACAGATGGATTTTGCCAAAATCGTATATGATACGGTGTTTTCATTTTATGATGATTTCCAGCAGAGGGGGATTGAGCCGGAAGTGGACTTTTGTGAAGGGCATCTCTATATACAGGGGAATGAGGAAGCTGTGCGGCGGACCCTTCAGAACCTGATCCGGAATGCGCTGGTCCACGGGAAAGAGAAGATTGTATTGGAATTGTATTGTGCAGATGGGGAAGCCGTGTTCCGCTGCTCCAATGATACGGAGCATCCGGAGGAGATCGATATGGATCAGGTGTTCAGCAGATTTTACAAGGCGGATTCCGCCAGAACACATACCTCAGCCGGGCTGGGGCTGTCTATCGCCAGAGGGCTGACTGAGCGGATGGGAGGCAGGATCCGGGCGGAGCTGGAAGAGAATATATTTTCGGTGGATGTTGTGTTTAAATTGCATTGCTGACATTCGTATTTACGTTTTGTCGATATAGCATATCTGGCGGAAGTGCGCAAGAGCCGTTACAATCTTGTTTTTTCATATAAATGGAAGTAAAATACAGTGGTAATGATAAATACTCGGGGGTAATGCAATGGCTGGAGAAACTGTTTTGATCGTGGACGACGAGAAAGAGATCGCAGATCTGCTTGGTCTGTATCTGAAAAACGAGGGTTATGATGTATGGATGTATTATGACCCGCAGGAGGCGTTGGAGTGTGTGCAATCGCAGCAGGTCAGTCTGGCGATCCTTGATGTGATGATGCCGGGAATAGATGGTTTCACGCTTCTGAGCAGGATCAGGGAAAAATATTTCTTCCCTGTGATCATGCTGACTGCAAAGGACACGGATATTGACAAGATACAGGGACTGACGCTTGGAGCAGATGATTACATTACAAAGCCTTTTAACCCTCTTGAGGTCGTTGCACGGGTAAAGACCCAGCTCCGCCGGTATAAGCAGTACAATACAGGAGGACAGGCGAAGGCCGGACCGGAAGAATATGAGATACGTGGATTGTACATCTGCGAACTGAGCCACAAGTGTATGCTGGATGGAAAGGAGCTGTCTCTGACGCCATTTGAGTTCAGCATTCTCTGGTATCTCTGTAAAAGGAGGGGACAGGTTGTATCGTCAGAGGAACTTTTCGAAGCAGTATGGGGAGAAAAGTATTTAGAAAGCAGCAACAATACTGTGATGGCTCATATTGCCCGGCTGCGGGAGAAGATGCATGAGCCGCCGAGAAAGCCGAAATATATCAAAACTGTTTGGGGAGTTGGATATAAGATTGAATAAGATAGAAACAGGAACAGATCTGCCCGGCAGGATCCGGCACAGGAAAATCGCAAGAAAGACATCCGCTCAGTTCATAGGTGCAGTCTGTGCTTTTGAGTTGGGGTATATTCTGCTGAACCTGTTCTTCCTGATTATAATGGGTGTGACCGGACTGGACCGGACGTTTCTTTTCAATGCATTTAAGCCATTTATGATCCCGGTTATGTTGATCGTGTCTTTTGTAGGATGCAGTTACATTGCATATCGCTTTATCCGCAGGCCGCTGGAATATCTGGACGATGTTTCCGAGGCTTCTAAGAAGCTGGCGCATCCGACAGAAGAGCCTATTGTACTGCCGCAGAATCTGAAGAGTATAGAAGATGAACTGAATACTGCACGTGAGCAGGCACTGATGGATATGAATAACGCCCACAGTTCCGAAAGGAAACGGGATGACCAGCTGGTCTGCCTGGCTCACGACCTTCGTACGCCGCTGACCAGTATACTTGGTTATCTGCGCCTGATCGAAGACGAACCAGATATTCCGAGAAATCTGGCGTTGAAATATACCGGTATCGCCAGGGAAAAAGCAGAACGGCTGGAAGAATTACTTGGAGAGTTTTATGATATTACCCGTTTCAGCAGTGAAGGACTGGTTCTGGATCCTGCACCTGTCAATATAAGTGGAATGCTGTCACATATTGCAAAGGATTTTATACCGGTGTTGGCTGATAAGAGACTGAACTGGCAGCTGCATATACAGGAGGATGTTTGGATCGTCTGCGATAAAGACAAACTGGAGCGCGCCGTTGACAATCTCATCCGCAATGCAGTGAATTACAGTTATGAAAATACAGATCTTGTTTTTACTTTGACTGGAGAGCATGATAAAATCCAGATTTCTCTGCAGAACAGGGGACCGGAAATCCCGAAAGAAAAGATGGACCGGATATTCGACCGTTTTTATCGTCTGGATTCAGCCCGTTCATCTGATACGGGAGGGGCAGGGCTCGGACTGGCCATAGCAAAAGAGGTGACAGAACTGCATCAAGGAACGATCTGTGCTTCCAGTAAACAGGATGTCATTACGTTTACGATCTGCCTCCCCAGCGACTGTAAGAAAATCGTATGAATTTGATCAGAAAAATATAAGGACTCCAAAAGAAATCCCGCATATAACAGAATCTCTGTTCCGATATAATGAATATATCAGGACAGAGATTTTTTTGCCATAAACATCAAGAATACTTATAGAGACAGGAATATCGGAGGTGCGGGATGAAGAAATTGATGATTTTTTGTTTTAGTATGCTGTTCGTTGTGTTGTCAGCATTGTCGTGTGTGAACTTTTCGCTGGATGCTGTTGAAAGCGTGGAAAAGGACAAAGAAACGATTCTAATTGAACAACCGGAAGGAATGTCAAATAAGGATTTCCTGGCAGGAATCAGAGATACTTTAGGCAGACATGATATAGACATCATGTATCGGCATATCTCAGAAGGTGATGGAAAACCCGAATATATGTACTATAAGACAAATCATACGGATGATTTTCTGGAGATAAGTTCGGGGGAAGATATGAAGCGGATTGAGACAGGGGAATGTATCTCTACCATGCAGCCAGAAGGGTATAATGTTTATCAGCTTTTCGAATCTGATCTGCTGCAGGATATCAGCATTTATCCATGGGAGGATGCAGAGAGGTACGATCTGTCAGGTATGACCTGTTATGTGAAGAGTACACGTCTGGCAGAAAGCGTGGAAGTGCTTGAAAAAGAAGGATTCACGGTCACTCCAGGAAATGGAGCTTATATTTCAGGGAAATTTTCGGTTACATTGTTCGGGCTTGTGCCGGCTTTTATGCTGATTGCAAGTATAGTATTTTATACACTTTCCAATGGGAAAAAGAATGTACTGAAGAAAATGGATGGATGTGCCGTGCCGGATATTCTGTGGGATGAGATAAAGGCAACCATCCCTGCATTAGGCATCTGTTTTGTTGTTATAGCTGTCATACACGATGGTATTGCTTTGCGGCTCTATCCCAAAGCATTCTTTCAATATTTCTGTTATAGTGTTCAATACTTAGCATTTGGGGTGATGGTCTTACTGTTCGGAATTTTTGCCGCGGCTTTCCTCATTCTGCTTCAGAAAAGCGCGGAGCACGTAAAAGGCAGGGTACCCAGACGGGGAATTTATGTAACGTCCGTACTTGCCAAATGTGTCTTTGTTATTTTTATGGTTTTCTTTTTGTCGATTGCAGTGCGAAATGCTTTTACGGCTTACAATACGGTTCAGACATCTCAGTATCTTGCAGGTAAAATAGCAGGGTATGTAACGGTTCCTGTGAATACAAATAATGCGTCTTCGCATGGACTGGAAGAAAACTATAAAGAATTTTATGCAGCAACTGTGGAGCGGTATCATGGGATTTTGATTGATGCATCCAATTATGAGTATGACTTGATCAGTGGAGAAACGCCGGAGGAGGCTTATGGACAGGATTCGGTCACAGTAAACAGAAACTATCTGGATTTCAATCCGATCTATGACGGAACCGGAAAACAGATCACTGGATCTATGCTATCGAGCAGTGCATTCAACGTGCTCATCCCGGCATCGAAAAGCAACGTTGAGAGTCGATACAGGGAATATGTGGAGAGTGCATATGGAAAGCAACCCAATTTTATTACTTATGATGACGGAAACAGCCATATCTATTCTTACAATGCCAATATTGGAACAGGCGGCAACGGCGAGCTGGATTCCCCTGTTATCCTTGTCGTCGGCGAAGATGATTTAGAGGGGATTTTTGTATTGAGCTACTGCTCGTCAGGTTCTTATATTCTTAATGTACCGGGGAGCGATCCGTATCAGAAGCTACTCCCGCTATTAAGAGAGACTGGGATAGCACCTGTAACAATAGATACTCCATCAGTTTCGGATACTTTTACCGACACAATCCGGCAGCAGTCTTCTATGCTCGTACTGTATGGGGGACAATCCGTGATTCTGTTGGCGGGACTGATCGGACTGATCCTTTTTAGCGCCAGATTGTTCTGTGAAAACTACCGGAAACGGATTGCAGCCAGCCTGATTGAAGGGAGTACCGTATTATCCTGCATCCGAGGGCATCTGATTGTGACGGTTCTGTATTATTGTACGGCAGTGATTGCCGTCTCTGTATTGAGCCTCATGATGCAGGTTACTCTAAACCAGTACATCCTGATTGTAGCATTTCTTGCTGAAATTATAATCACTTATATGATCTGCAGGAAAAATGCACACCAAAATCTATATCAGATCGTGAAAGGAGCAGAATAATGGCAGATATTATTTTATCAGGTATAACAAAGAAATATGGAGACAGGGTACTTTTTCAAGATTTTTCTCTTAAGGTTGAAAAGGGAGAGTTCCTGTCTATCACCGGTGAGAGCGGGGCTGGAAAGACAACATTATTGAATATGATGGGACTTCTGGAGCAGCCGGATCGGGGAAATATCATATTGTTTGGCCGGAGAAACCTGAAATTTTCATCCCGGCAGGCAGTCGAGCTGCGGCGCCATAAAATCTCTTATCTATTCCAGAATTACGGACTGATTGACACAGAAACTGTTATGGATAATATGAAACTTGCGGTAAGGTTCTGTAAGATCAGCGGCGCAGAGCGAAGAAAAAGAATATCGGAAGCTCTCGGGCAGGTAGGATTAGCCGGATACGAGAAGCGGAAGATTTACACGTTAAGTGGCGGCGAGCAGCAGAGAGTTGCGCTGGCAAAAGTAATTGCGAAGTCGCCGCAGTTAATATTTGCGGACGAGCCGACAGGGAGTCTCGATGAAAAGAACAGGGATTATGTGTTAGATATACTAAAAGCTCTGAACAGACAGGGCAAGACAGTTGTAGTCGTTACTCATGATCCGTATGTAGATGACTGCGCCCAAAGACATATATGTCTGAATGATCATGACCAGCTGATGAGGTTATCGTAGTGTTCACAGATGAAATCTGGTATAATCAGAATATGAATATGGGCCGTGCGAGGCTCTTAACAGGTATGCGAAAGAAATATGATGAAATGATATTGGCTCATTAATGAAAGCAGCGGGAAAGGGGTGACAGGAATGCTGCGGAGAGGGCAGGATAAAATACAAAATGACAGCAAATATCTTCATAATAGAATGGCACGCCGGATTGCTGTGAGATTTATCGGAACTCTGTTCTGTTATGAGATCGGACTAATGCTTCTTTTCCTTTTGATCGTAATCCTTGCAGAAGCTTCCGGCATTTACTATGACCTTGGCCTGCCGGCTGTAAAATCCGTTCTTGTAGCTTTAATGTATTTTGCTTTTTTTCTGTTTTCCATTTTAGGATGCTGTTATATTACATACCGTTTTATGCTCCGCCCGTTGAGCTATCTGGATGATGTTACAGAGGCTGCGAGGGAATTGACTCATCCCACAGAAGCGCCGATCCTCCTTGCTAATGAATTGGAAAGTATACAGGATGAAATGAATGCTGTCAGAGAAGATGCACTCCGGAATAGAAAGGCGGCGGAAGAGGCAGAACGCAGAAAAGATGATCTGCTGGTCTATCTTGCGCATGATCTTCGGACTCCTCTGACAAGTATCATTGGATATCTGAGACTGATCGAAGACGACCCGGATCTGCAAACAGAGTCATTTGAGAGATATGTGGGTATTGCCAGGGAAAGAAGCGAGCAGCTTGAGGATATGATCAATGAGTTCTTTGAAATAACACGATTCAATACGCATTCTTTGGTATTGAATAAAGTATCGGTGAATCTCAGCAGGATGTTGAATCAGATTGCCTTTGAATTTCAGCCGTTTTTAAACGAGAGGGGGCAGGACTGGAGACTAGAGATTCCGGATGGGGTTGAGATCATCTGTGATCCGGACAAGTTAGGACGTGCTCTGAGTAATCTGATCCAGAGTATTTCAAGCTACAGCTCCTTAAAGGCTGAAATAGGACTGAAGGTAAAACAGGGGATAGCAACAGTAAAAATCTGCATAGAGGGCAGCGGGGAAACAATCCCGCCGGAAATACTGGAACATGTTTTTGACCGTTTTTATCGTACTGATTCAACAAAAAAAGTTGAAAGAGATGGTGCTGGAATTGGTCTTGCAATAGCAAAAGAATTAATCGGAGCACATCAGGGAACTGCCCGGGCATACAGTGACAGTGGTATTATTGGATATGAGATAGAGCTACCGGCAGACTGCGGAACAAATTCTTTATGATTCCGATGAGATGAAAGGTACTCTGTAAGAAAATCGTAAGAATCTGATCAGCAAAACATCAGAATGACGCAAGGAGAAACGCAAATATTATACTCCCTGTATTGATATAATTGGCTTATCAATACAGGGAGTTTTATATTTCTATTTTTAGCAGGAGGGATGAGCGATGAAGAAACCGGACTTTGTCGGACGGGGCAGATATGTGGGTGCGTTTCTGATTATTATGCAGGGAATGTTGTGCATCGTATTTTCAATCTTTCTTTTAAATCAAGCTTATATACAGACGTGGGGGAATTATCCGGAAACGAGCTATGCACTCAAAATAAATCTGGAAGATATCCCTGATGACAGGCAGGAAGATACGCTTCAAACTTTACTGGACCATGCACAAAGTGATCGGCTTTATATCGCACGCCGCGATACAATTCTTTCGGATGACGGGGCTTTTGGAGGATGGAGATTCGGCATATATGGGGATGTATCAACAGCAAATGTTTCGCTACAATTCCTGAATACACAGATCCTGACAGAAGAGATGGTTCATATGCTGCTGAACGCTGAAGATACGGAAAGCACACTTGGGCTTGAGGATGGGAGCGTTCATATGGCTGCAGGCATTCCAACATTCCGGTTCTATGAAAATGTTGTGATAAAACAGCTGCCTCAGCTTGTGACGGACAGCGGTACAGTCAGCGGAAATTATTATATACAGGGACTGGAAACAGAGGAGCAGACAGCAAATTTTCTGGCGGATCTGTCTGCGGCAAGCGGGCAGTCCGTCGAACAATTGACGCAGGATAGCGGAGGGAGTATCAATGACAGCGGTTTTCTAATGACGGCCCTGACAGTTCTCCTTTTCGCACAGGGATTCCTGAATGTTGTATTTTTCCTGACAATTGTAATGAAAAGACTTCCGGATCAAGGGAAGATGGCTTTGCTTGGGTGGTCAGCTTTAGATTTCGCAAAAGAGGTGCTTGCACAGTTTCTTGTGGTTTCAGCAGCTGTGGTACCGGCCCTCGTCCTGTTCGGCTGGCTTCTGTCAGGCTGGGAAATCTTTTCCGCGACGCTGCTCGGATGCTTTCTTGCAGCGGCACTGATCAATCTGACGGCAACAGGGCTGGAACTGATGCTCGCTGCTTCTGTGATCCTGATGACACAAGCATTGGACGCGATCCATGGCAGGATACCCAAGAAAACATTATATATCCTTGGAATTGCCGCATATCTGGCGGTGAGCGCCGGACTTGCATTCTGCGGCGCATATATCGATCAGCCGATGAATGAACTGACCGAAAATGCAAAGCTTTCTGGAAGATGGGAAGAGGTATCGGATTATTATATTTTGAACACGATCGGAACAGGTGAAGACGCAGAGTCTTTTACCGGGAGTTCAACCAAACTGGATCAGGATCTTTATGACTGGTATACATCTATGGCAGATAACTCAGGGGTATGGATGATCCACACAGAATACTACGGAAAGGATATTCTGGACACATGGAAAAGCAGCGGGGTATATGGAGTTGTACCGGAAGAACCGCTCTGGCTGTATACTGTGTCACCAGGCTATCTGGAAGAATTGGAAATCTCAGTGAGTCCAGAACTGCTCCGAACAGCAAAAGACGGAGCCCGAGTCTATCTTCTTCCTGATACGTTATCTTCCGATCAGGCAGCAATTGTAGAACAATGGCTGGAAGAAAGAGATACAAAAAGCATCAGCGCCGGAGATATTGAGACTGCATTTACAAGAGAAAAGAAATTTCAGTTCGGACAATATAAGCCTGTGAGAGAATCATTTACCTGGTCAGCGGAACCGGATGAAGCGCTGACAACAGCGGTACCGGTTATCATGATTGCAGTACCGGAGAATTTGAAGTACACGGAAACCGAAGGACTGAGGGTGAGTGGGCTGAATGGATATCTGAAATTTGTGGATGAAGATACGATGAAACAGTATACATCCGCAGAGTACCTCACACAGTTTGATCTGGAAGACAACAACCTGGTATTTTCAGCGGTTCAGGTATATATTGACGGATTACAGAAACAGCTTGGTATGACAGTCCTGTGGTTTGGCGGAGGATTTCTGGTCCTGTTTTTGATCCTTGCAGGACTTCTTATTACTCTGGCTGCTGTCTTTCGGATCGCAAATCAGGAGAAGATTAATGTCAAAAAGTTTCTTGGATATGGAACATGGGAGATGTACAGGGGACCGATCCTGCTCCTTACTATAGTGCTTATATTGGAATTGATAATAATGACAGTGATACGGTCAAAGTTTGGACTGCTTCTGATCCTGCTGACCGCGGTTCTGCAAATGTGCATCTTTGTAATGTATATGTCGCGCTGTGAATTAAAGCAGTTATTAAAATCGTTCAAGGGAGAGTGAGTATATGAATGCAGTAGAGATTACAGATGTTAGCAAAAAATATGGCGACAGAGTGATATTTGATCATATAAATATGAGAATCAGGGAGGGAGAAATGACTGCTCTGACCGGTCCGTCCGGATGTGGAAAATCAACGCTGCTGAATATGATAGGTTTATTGGAAGACTTTAGCAATGGAAAGGTCAGGATTTTCGGGAAGGAGATACCGGGTATCAACAGCAGGAAAGCCACTATGCTGCGGCGTAATACAGTCAACTATCTTTTCCAGTCGTCTGCATTAGTCGGGGACATGACAGTTTATCAGAATCTAATGCTGGCGATGCATTTTGTAAGAATTTCACAGAAAGAAAAAGAAATCCGGATCAACCGTATGCTGCACGAAGTCGGCCTGCCTAAAATGAGAAATGCCGTTGTCAATACCATGTCAGGCGGGGAGCAGCAGAGAGTGGCGCTGGCGAGAACTCTGCTGAAGCCAGGGAAGCTGATCCTTGCCGACGAACCGACTGGCGCGCTGGATGAAGAGTCAGCTGAAAGGGTGTTCTTACTGCTGAGGGATCTCTGTGTGAGGTATAAGAAAACCGTGATAATGGTAACCCACAATATGGAGCTGGCTCGGAAAGCAGACCGGGTGGTGGATCTGATGAAATATGTAAAAGGATGACATAGACGAACATTTTGTATGCAAACAGTGTTTGCTCTTAATTAAGTAATCGGAAATTCTTCGTGCATAATATTGAATTCTTCGTGCAAATCTCATATAATGAAGTTGCCAGAAGAAAGGGGTTGATGATATGGCTGGAAAGAGCACAAACATCAGTATCCGCATGGATTCGGATTTGAAGGCACAGGCTGACGCTTTATTTGCTGAACTTGGCATGAATTTATCCACGGCGTTTAATATTTTTGTACGCCAGTCGCTTCGTGAAGGCGGAATTCCTTTTGAGGTGAAGCTGGAGCAGCCCAACAAAGAAACGATAGCCGCCATGCTGGAAGCGGAAAGGATTGCAAAAGACCCGTCTGTAAAGGGCTACAATGATCTTGACGAGTTGTTTGCAGATCTGAAAAAATGAGAAAAACAAAGTATACTGTCAAATACACAACTGCCTTTAAGAAAGACTACAAGCGTGCAATCAGACGAGGCCTGAAGATTGAATTATTGGAACAGGTAGTGGCGCTGCTGGCAAAGGGGGAACCTCTGCCGGAGAAAAACAGAGATCATGATCTGTCCGGCGATTGGGTGGGGCACCGGGAATGTCATATTCTTCCGGATTGGCTGCTCATCTATCGTATCGAGGATAACGTGCTGGTGCTGACACTGTCCCGAACCGGTTCGCACAGCGACTTGTTCGGAAAATGAAAACTGCCGCCGTATGGGAAAACCTGTACGGTGGTTTTTCTACATTGACGGTAGGTTTACTGTGTCATTCATAACCTCTCCTTTTCGTGCAGAAAAAGAGAGGAAATTCTTCTTAATATACTGATAAAATATAATTATCAAGGAGATGAAATATGGATTGAACGGTTAAATGAGGCGATTCGACATATCGAAGAGAATCTCACAGGTGAAATTGAATATAAAAAACTTGGACAAATTGCATGTTGCTCTTCTTATCATTTTCAAAGAATGTTCACCTATATAGCGGGTATGCCTTTATCCGTGTATATCCGCAGAAGAAAGATGTCGTTAGCAGCTGTTGATCTAATAATAGTGAAATACAATCATAACTTAAAAAGCAGATGTACAGACATAATGCCGATAACATGCAGATTTGAAGATGCAGTTATCGGCTTTGCTAATTGTTTGTGCTGTACTCTGATTTTGTAAGGAGTAGTAGCGTTGTCAAAAAACTTCTGATACAATAGCAGAGGTGGCGCAATTGCCGCAGGGAGGGTGTATGATTCGAATATTTTTGCTGGAATTTTTAGCTTCAATACCGCATCAATATGTGGGACTGCAGCCGTAATTTATATTTTCTATATATTGCTCGGCGAGAAACCTGCATGGAAGAATATTGTTCTCTATACAGGTGGATCACTGATTCTTTCCTTGCCTTTATATTTCATTTCGATACAGTTCGTCCTGTTGACCGGATTCCCATAATTGATGTTTAATCTGTTTAACATAATTTTACATAGTCTTCTACTCCTTATCGTGAAATGGAATGAAGAACATAATAGGATAATCTGGTATTCCGAACTTGCGTATTATATTATGACACTCCCCAATTTGTGCATCGTAGGGATCCTGAATGAGGTGTTGCCTATAATCTGGGCATTACAAGTTCTTATTCGAATATAAAAGGTCTCATTGTTTGTAGTATCCTGCAGGCAGTAGTGTGTGGGGGTGAAATTTACTTTGTATTATTTCTGGATCGTAGATATTCTCTTCATGCGATTGCTGAATATATCAGACCGGGATTTCAAAGCTGGGGAAAGCTCCTCTTGTTTTCCATTATTATGCTGCTTGTGATATCTGCCGGAGAACTTGTTACAAGATTGGAGATGACGTCTAATGCAAACACCTCGCTTTTTATGCTAGTATTCTGTCTGGCAGGTCTGGTGTTGATCCATCAGATACGGATCAAAATGCTTCAGGAGAAGGCTCATCAGACACAGGCGGAAATGCTGGAACAGCAGGAAATGTATATTCAGGAACTGGAGAGCATACAGAGCAGTATGCGTTCCTTCTGACATGACTATAAGAATATGATGTCGTCCCTGTATCTCCAGAGCCGGGAAGGTAATATACAGGAAATTGAAAAGAACATTCATGGCCTGATCGACGAGTTTGATGAAAATATAGACAGGAAGATGAACCTGACCGTACAGATGGCAAACATCCGAATCAGTGAAGTGAAGTCTCTGTTGTACAAGAAGATCACGGAGATACAGAAAAAGGGAATTGATTTCCAGATGGAAGTTATGTATCCTGTTGAAGAGACTGGTATGAAGCCTTTGGATCTGAGCAGGGCATTGGGAATCCTGCTTGATAATGCTATCGAGGCAGTTGAGCAGGTAAAAAGTGATATTTCTTTGGTGATATCGGCGCAGGCAGATGGAGTACACATCATTCTGGACAATACGGCAGATCAAGATGTTGATATTTCGAAGATATATGAGGATGGTTACTCCACCAAAGGCAGCGGGAGAGGAACCGGATTGTACAGCCTGCGTGAAATCACAGCGAACTATGAGAATGTCAATCTTAT
>CALWLJ010000036.1 GCA_944381495.1 uncultured Mediterraneibacter sp.
GGACCTTTAGCTCAGTTGGTTAGAGCAACCGGCTCATAACCGGTCGGTCCTGGGTTCGAGTCCCCGAAGGTCCACTTCGTATAAAGTGTCCGGTATCCGGTGCTTCATACTTTATAATTATTATTAAAATGGCCCAGTGGCTCAGTTGGTTAGAGCGCCGCCCTGTCACGGCGGAGGTCGAGAGTTCGAGTCTCTTCTGGGTCGTTTCTCTTAGAGATAAGAGAATGCACATTTTATAGCTGCCGCAGTGGCGGAACTGGCAGACGCCCGGGACTTAAAATCCCGTGGGTAGTGATACCCGTACCGGTTCGATTCCGGTCTGCGGCATCAGATAAAAAGACTAAGACATCATTGTTTTAGTCTTTTTTCTTTTCAGTGAATTCCATTTCCGGCAAAATATTTGCAGAGACATATGAAAACGACTTGGAGCCGCCAGCTTCGCCACCTGGGGATTGTGTGTACTCATACCGATATGACGGATCACTCCGTCCTTTTTCAGTTGGCAGACATATTCCAGAAATTCTCCATCCATGATCTCATGAAATTCCCGAATCTCATCCACAAAATGAATCATTCCCAGGTCGATATAATCCGTGCCCAGCCGGATCAGCAGATCCTTAAATGCTTCTCGTACCTTGTCCAGCTGACGGGTGCGCACATACTGTCCATTCTGCCAGGTAGAGCCAATATGCCCCTGGATGATCCACCGTTCCCGTTTCCCCGCAATGGCCGCACCGATATTTGAACGTACATTCGGTTCCGACATCCAGCAATCTAAAATATTAATGCCAGCCTCCTCACAGTGATCGATAATTTCCTTTACCTCCCAGGCATTATGACGCTCCAGCCATTCAGCTCCCAGACCAATCTCACTGACCGATAATCCCGTCTTCCCAAGTATTCTGTATTTCATTATACGCTCCCATCTTTTCATAAAAATTAATCCGCTATTATTTCTTTTCAATTAGCAGGTGTTCTATAGCTGATATTATAAAACGAAAAGAATAGACTCACAAGATTTCTTATAGGCTAATGATCGATCAATTTTTGATTGTGTATTCCAGGAAATATAATTATACTAGGATCAGTGAGAACTGAAAAAATCCCGATTATACGAATGGAGAACAAATGGATACTGAAATATTAACTTTAGAAAATTATAGAGCACGAATACAGGCAATAACAGAAGAAAGTCCAGTTGAAATGGTTTATCAGACACGGGTCATTCAGCCATTATTAGAATGTGTTTACCCCGGTTATCAAATCGTAGACGTTTCTTGGACATCGAAGACTGATATTCACACGAAAAAATATTACACATTCCCTGCTGATGAAGATAAAACTATAGAAGGGACTTCCCCGGATATAATCATCGCCACTGGATATAAGCATGCCAATCAGAACACTGAGCCACCATGTATAAAAATAGCTGTTGAAGTTAAATGTCCTGCTTCCAAGGAAGTTGAGGGAAAAGATACACTCGAGTTTAAAATGCATCCCATTGATGAAATCGCCAGATATATCCAGGTTATCGATAAAGTTATACTAACAAACTGTAATAAATGGTTTTTTTATGCTTGTACCGGTAAGAAAGACAAAGATGAAATACGGGAAGCTGTTGTAAAAGATTATCTGCGCTATATTACACCATATCCCCCTTACCTGAATACAAGAAATATTTCAGAAGAGTTTGAACTGGCTGAACAGGCTTTAAAAACATACATAGAAAAATATTACAAAGCACTAAAATGGAAAGAACACGGATCTGCTACAGATAGACTGGAGCAATATCGTAAATACAGAGATGAAATTCAGCAGGATATTGCCAGTAAAGTAAAAAAGTGTGAAGTTAGCAGATTTAAAATACCCATGGAAAACATTAATGAATGGGATAAGTTCTTAAGTTTTTTAAGGGAATTTCTGAAGATTGAGTTCATTCCCAAATCCAAAGTATAAATCTCATATAAGACTTTGAACAATATTTGCAAAAGAAAAGAGGACTACAGTATATGTTGACATCAAAAACAATCTGAAACGCTTCTCTGGTCATGCTCTTTACCGGCCTGTGCGCTTCCTCTATCTGGCCTTCGGCGGCTTTGACTTTTGGCAGCTGCCTCTGCTCCTCCTGGCCGCAGGCGGCGGGATCGTATGGGTGCTGTTCATCGCCACAGCCAACCGCTCCATGAGCAACGCCAGTGTGGGCGTGCTGCTCCCTGTCGGAGGAATCGGAGCTATCCTGATGCCTTATATCACCGGTGCTGTAGCAGAGTACACAGGTATCCGCGGAGGGATGCTGTGTTCCGCTGCCGCTCTGGTCATTATGATCGCTTTCTCCATCCTTGTGAAACGGTCCGAGACAGACGCTTCTGCCGGGCAGGCCTGAACCGCCTGCATACTGCCGCGGGGATACACAGGCATATCCCCGCCAGTCCGGCCGCTGCCAGAGCCGCCCACAGGAACGGATAGGAAAATACAAAGTAGGATAATCTGCCTTCCATATAGGTGCGAATTACTGCCAGGATCACATTTCCGGCAGTCAGCATCAGCAGAAGCACGATCAGACAGTAATATACTCCTTCCGCGAGCAGCATCTGGCGCCTCTGTTTCCCGGTCATTCCGACGCTTTCCATAATCTGGAATTCCCGCCTCCTTGCAAAGATTCCCGTGACCATCACATTAAAGTAGTTGGCAAGTCCGCAAAGGAGCAGTACCGCACTGATCCCTCCCAGGACAATCCGGTTCCCTCTGATATAACCGGCAGTCTCCTGCATCAGAGCCGACTTGCTGATACAGAAGATTCCTGCTTCTGCGGTTCCGCTTTCGATTCCGGTATCCGTGATCTGCGCACGTCTCTGATTTTCCTCTGATATGATGCTTTCTATCTCATTTTCAATATGTCTCTCCTGTTCGTCATTGACACCGATTCCCGCATCCATATTGATCTCCATATACAGCGTCTTCTTCTCTGTCGGCAGTTTCCGAAAGCCTTTCTCACTGATCAGATAATAGAAATCTCCTTCCGCACCATGCCAGGTCTGACGGATATCAGGAAATCCTTCCGCCCGGTTGTCCAGATATCCGCAGATCTCCATTTTCTCCGACTGTCTTTCTCCGAAGCCTCCGTCCGTTTCCCCTGTTTTCCTTTCCTCATCTGTCATCCGGTTCCACCGGATCCTGTCCTCTTCTGACGCAAGCGTCCGGAAATATACCGGCTCTCCTACTGCCTCATCCGCCATCTCCTGCTGTTCCGGAGAAAGGGCATGGTCATGGAGAATGATCACTCCATTTCCTTCCAGGAAATTTTCCATGTCCGCAGAAAGGCTGTTCTTCTCCACATATGCCACAAGTTCCTCTGTCTCTTCATCCGTAAGGATCTGTATCACATCCGGCAGAGCTCCCTCGATCATACCTGTCCCGGCAGATCCTTCTTCTCCGCTCTGGGCCGTACCTTCTACGCTTTGAGTTTTACCTTCTCGACTCTGTCCTGCATCTTCTCCGCTCTCCCCGGATATTCCGCCGTCTGCCAGCGACAAGAACTCCTGTCCATTGACAAAGGGCCGGACAGCCTTTTCAGAAAGCACAGAATACATATAGGCGCCTTCCATGACATAAGAATTCTCCCGGTCCACCCCGTCCAGGGCCAGCAGCTGTTCTCTGACTTCCCGGGAAATAGGGGAGAACTCATCGTACTCATTATCATAAAGCAGTTCCAGATTTCTCCCTTCTGTGAGCATAGGATCCTCTCCGGCGTCCCGGCTTCTGTATTCTTTTCTATAGCCGGACTCCTGTCCTCCGCTGCTGAACTCCCCGGCAATCAGGAAGTCCGGGCGTTCCTCGATCACATGAACATAGTCGCTGCCCTCTGTGATCACCGCAGCGCCAAGCAGAGCCTCGATCCCCAGGAACAGTGAGAGCACTGTAAGAATAAATTTGCCTCTGCTTCTGGTCAGATTTTTCCACGCCATATACCGGATTTCCGAGCCGGCGCTCTGTCCATTTTTCTTTTTCCTTTTTACGGACTTTGTCCGGACTTTTCTTCTTCTCTTCTCCGCTTTCAGTCCGGTATAATGTATGCTTTCCACGCAGGAGCGGTTCACTGCACGCCTTATAATAGCCGCAGACGTACCGAGCGTTAATACCGCGGTAAATATCACCGAAACCGCCAGGATCTCCGGCCGGAAGATCCGCAGTTCCCCGGCTCCGCCGAACCCGTCCAGATATTGCCTGCCAAGTATTGCCGGAATAACCAGCTGAAGCAGAAGGACAGACAGAACTGTCCCTGCCAGAATCCCCGGGATCAGGATCCACCGGATCTGACCGTAATATACCTTCCGGATCTGCTTTTCCGTGGTTCCCACGATATTCAGCAGTCCCATCTGCCGGACATCTTCCATCATGGATATCTGCATCACATTATAAATCAGGAAGAACATTCCGCATAAGATTACCAGGGCTCCGACAGCCGCCATCCCGTATCCTCCTGCCAGTCCGCTGACCGCATCATATGCCGCAGAATTCCAGACAGAGATCCTCTGTCCCCCATCCAGCTCTATATCCCGATAAAGTCGATCCTCTGTCTCCCTCCACTGAAGACTGCCTGACGGACAGATCAGGATATCTGCTTTCTCTCCGGGATCCAGCCCCCATTCTTCCAGCTTTGTCTGAGAAATATAGGCAGGCGCCGAATCTGAGGCAGCATCCCCGTACTCTGTAAACCATCCACAGAGGGTAAATGTCTCCTGCACAGTCCGGAACAATCCCACAGACACATTCAGCCTGATCTCATCTCCCAGCTGGGGGCTGTCTATATTCAGTGCTTTCAATGTCCGTTCTGACAGCATGATCTCCTGTACTTCACTGGGGAATTCCCCGTGAATATCTGTATACGCCGGACTGACGATATGATCCCATGCCTCCTCATCCAACCAGCGGATGGAGCACACCGCTTTCTCGCCGGATCCGGTTTCCGACTGTTCATATGCCGCTCCAACAGTTACACTTCTGCCGGCATATCTGACATATCCGAGAGAGCGTACCTGATGATACTGATCCAGATCCCCATTTTCAATACGGGCAGATGCCGCTGTTCCTTCTTCTCTTATGGACTTCAGATACTCTGCCCGTAACCTGCCGTATACTGTGCCGAACACCATGGTCAGTGTAACGACACACAGGATCACAGCAGCCATAAGGATCCGGTTCCGGCCCTTATTATATGCTCCAAGTTTCAAGGAAAGCATCCGGATCACAGATCCGTTATTGTTCGGAGTAAACCCTTTTCCTGTCATCGTCTGCTCCTCCCTGCCCCTGTGTCTGTCATCCCCGTCTGCCTGCTGCCCTCAGCCACAGGCCCCGGTATCTCATCCGGTATCTCATCCAGTATTGTCTCCATGTCCGCCGGGCTGCCGCAGATCCGTCCATCTTCCATCCGGATGATCCGGTCCGCCATCTGAGCCACTTCTTCCTGATGGGTCACGACAAGTACCGTCTGCCGGAATCTCTCCGCACAGGATCTGAGCAATCCTGTCACCTCCATACTGGCAGCCGAGTCCAGATTTCCCGTGGGCTCATCGCACAGCAGCACCGCAGGCTTTGTCAGAAGCGCTCTTGCAATAGCCACTCTCTGCTGCTGGCCGCCGGACAGAGTCTCCGGCAGACGCTCCATCTTGTCCTGTATTCCCAGCATAACAGAGATTTCCTCCAACAGCGCCTGGTCAATCTCCGCCCCGTCCAGACGCAGGGGAAGCACAATATTCTCGTACACACTGAGCACCGGGATCAGATTATACTGCTGAAAGACAATCCCGATATTTCGTCTGCGGAAAACGGTTCTCTCTTCCCCTTCCATATCCTTCAGACTGTTTCCCCGGATCCACACTCCTCCTGATGTAGGCACGTCCAGTCCGCCCAGCATGTTCAGCAGCGTCGTCTTTCCGCTGCCGGAAGTCCCGATGATCGCCAGGAACTCCCCTTCCCCCACAGACAGAGACACACCGTCCAGTGCATGCACTTCATAGGTATCTGTAATGTAATATTTCTTCAGATTAACCGCTTTTACCATTTCCATATGCCATACGTCTCCTGCTTAGATTTCAGCCGGCAGCCGCAAAATATATCCTTCTCACCAGAATCAGCGTGAAGACATACCCCTGCCGGCCTTTTTCTATTATACAGAGTAAATCTAACAAACTCCTAACAGACCTGCCGCCATCAGACAACAGGGGCAAAATAACTTTCCCGTAAATCAAAAAAGAGGGGGACGTATCCCCCCTTATACCGGCAGATTGATCTCCATCAGGAGTCCCTGCTCCATCCGCCTGGCCAGCATAAAACCGCCGTGCAGATTTACGATCTCCCTTGCCAGATACAGGCCGATGCCGAATCCCTCCTGACCGGTCACACGCTTTCCCCGGTAGAATCTCCGGAAGATCATGCTTTCCTCTCCGGCATCGATTCCGATCCCGTAGTCTCTGACACGGATTTTATAAAACATATCATTTACAGAAACAGAAACGTCTATTCTGCCGCCCGGACTGCTGTACTTTACCCCGTTGTCCAGCATATTATAGACGGCTTCGCCAAGCCAGTTTGCATCATGGCTGCAGACAGCCTGCTCCGGAAAATGAATATCAAAGCAGATGTTTTTCCTCTCCGCCCGGCTCTGGACCTGTCCCAGCGCATCCCTCACCGTCTTTACCAGATCCGCCCTTTCTTTCCTTATCTGGATCACGTGCTGCTCAAGCCTGGACATCTTCACAAAGCTCTCCACAAGAAAATCCAGCTTTCTCTCGCTCTCCTCCAGCGCGGACAGATACACGTCCATCTGCCCGTCGTTTCCCGCCTCTTCCCGGATGATCTCCGTATAAGTCTCAATATTGGTCAGAGGCGTGCGCATCTGGTGGGCGATCTCGGAGATCAGCTTCTGGATCTCATTACGGCTCTTTTCCGCTTCAGACTTCCTGCCCTCCAGGATTTCCTGCACCCGCACCAGATCAAGTTCGATCCGGGACAACAGCAGCTCCTCGCCGGGCGCTGACGCACGGATCCTTTTGCCGTTCTTGATATCCTCGGTCAGGTGCACGATCCGTTCCAGCTCCCGCGTACGCATTTTCCTCTGGATCCGGAACATGATCCCCGAGCCTACGGCTACACCTATGCAGATGCCTAATACCAGCATGATTATTACAGCATTCATTTCTCCTGTTCCCCCATCCGGTACCCGAGGCCGAATACATTCTTAATGTATCTGGGCGTTCCCGGATCCGGCTCGATTTTCTTTCTCAGCCGGTTGATCGTCACACTGACTGTATTATCCACAACAAATTCCCCGTCCAGTCCCCAGATATTCTCCAGGATATTTTCTTTCGTCAGCACCTGATCCTGATTCCGCATAAAATATTCCAGAAGCTGATATTCCTTTGCCGTCAGCGAGATCTCCTGTCCGCTTACATACACCTGCCGCCTCCTTGGATATAACAGGAGCTCCCCGCAGGAAAGGAACGCTTCACTGCCGCTGCGTCCAAGCACCACCTGGATCCGCTTCAGCAGGACCTTCATGGAAAAGGGCTTTACAACATAGTCCTGGGCCCCTGCCTGATAAGCGTCCAGCATATCCTTTTCCTCATCTCTGGCCGTCAGGAAGATAGCCGGAATCTCCCTCGCCTTCCTTATTTCCTGATAAAGGGCAATACCATTCCCATCCGGAAGCCCGATATCCACAATCAGAAGATCCACTCTTCCCTCTGTCAGTGCCAGCGCCTCTTCCTTCGACTGCGCGCAGACTGTATCATATCCTTCTTTCTTAAGAACAATCTCCAGCGCCTGATTCAGCAGTGCGTCGTCTTCTATAATACCAATAACCATTTCTGCAATTCCTCTATCTGCGTTATCTTAACTCTATCAACTTCGTCGTCGTTTTCCTGTATTCTCCGTTCCCCTGACTTCTTCATGATAAAAATAGTCAACGATTGCCGGATAACCTTTCTTTGCACGCCCGTAAGGCAGCTCATTATCTGCAAATGGACAGTCATTCTGTCTTGCCAGCTGCTCCGCTTTCTGCTCAAGCATCTTGAAATAACTCCAATCCTTTTTATTATAGATAGTATCATAAAGAGGCAGGAGATCCGGATATTTTTCTTGAATGTAATTCATGATATCTTTTTTAAACCCACCGCGCAAGTTAAGATTTTCCAGCCACACCAGATCACACTGATTTCTGACTCTTTCAAAAATTGCTTCAAAATCTGTGATTCCCGGAAATACAGGAGAGATGAAACAGACAGTTCGGATTCCGGCATCATAGACTTTCTTCATCGCCGCAAGACGCCGTTTTATGCTGACCGCCTGATCCATATCCGCCCGGAACTGTTCGTCCAATGTATTTATAGACCAGGATACCGTAACTTTTCCCAGTGTTTTCAACAGATCAAGATCCCGGATAACCAAGTCCGATTTGGTGCAGATAAGTATCTCTGCGCCACTTCCCTTCAGCTGTTCCAGGATACGGCGGGTATTTCCAAACTGCTCTTCCTGAGGATTATACCCATCGGTCACCGAACCGATAACCACTCTCTGCCCCATATATTTACGCGGATTTTTGAGCGCCGGCCAACGTTTTACATCAAGGAAAGTTCCCCATGGTTCAGTATGTCCTGTAAACCGTTTCATAAATGATGCATAGCAGTATTTACAACCATGTGTGCATCCCACATACGGATTTACGGAATACCCACCTACCGGCAAGGTGGACTTTGTCATAATATTCTTTGTTTCTACTTCACGAATCAGAATGTTATTCTTCGTTACTTTTTCTTCCATATCCGCTGCTCCTCCAAAACATCATAAAATACCCTCGGCAGTTCCTGGATCATCTGCTCTTCTCCCATGACAGGAAGAAGATCTTCTTTCATAAACACGGGCATATCACAGCTGTGTGCATGTTCTGTCAGGTTCCACACCCATTCTGGTTTTGATACGGACTTTCCTTTTCTCCGCCCGGTTTCCGTGCCAACCACGATCCACTCGATTCCGGTAAGGTCCACTTTCCCGATATCGTCAAACATAGGCTCAAAGCTAACTTGATAATGTTTTCCTCTGATATTCTCACGCATCGCCTGGATCCGCCCCTTCTCTTTTGCAGACGTCACCGTTACCCCGAACCAGACATTATCAAGCTCTGTAGAAAACCGGATCTTCTCTGGCCGTTTCGTGAGAAAGATATACTGATGCTGCGGATTCTGCGTAATTCTCTCAAAGACTTCTTCTCTCCACTCCGGCTTCCAGTCCGAGAAATCACTCATCCCTGTAAGAAGCAGATTCTGCGGGCGTTTTCTGTCCATCAGCCGCAGCTTACCGGGGAAATATTCCGGTCTGGAAAAATCCTCCGTCATATGAAAACGGCGTACATTATTTCTGGCATAACAGTAGCTGCACCCAATGGTACAACCGATTACCAGATTCATATTCTGAATCTGGTCTTTGATACAAACAACCATAATTATTTCACCTCATAAATTGTTGCAGCACTTCCTGCTGATTCGCAAAATCTTTCAATCCCAGATCATACAGCTTTCGCTCTGTCTCTTCATCCATAGAGTAAGTTCCCACTTTGACTGGCTCGCTGGGCGCAAAGATAAATGCTTTTCCTTGCTTTTCCAGATCAAATACCTCTTTCTGAGTTTCTGCATATGTAATATGTCTCTGATCGATTGCCTCTATGATCTTCGGGTATTTCCGGCAGAGGCGGGAATATAAGAACCGCATTCCCTGAGGTTTTCTTACATAATCCCGCTGTTTGGACAAGATCACCACCAGACAATCACACCCCTGCTCTAACGCATGACGCACCGGAATAGCATCGGCAATTCCTCCGTCATAATAGGGAATACCGTTAATTTCCACCGGGCGGCAAGCCGCCGGGATTGCACTGGACGCCATGATAGGTCGGTAATCGTCCTGTTTCATATCTTCTTTTCCGAAATACTCAGCCTCTCCGGTCAGTGCATTCGTCGCCACCACTTCATATTTAACCGGATTCTTCATGATCGCCGCAAAATCCAGAGGATCCTTTCCCGCAGAATTGGTCAGTTCTCCGTAAATATACTGTAATCCGAACAGATTTCCTGTTTTCAGCAGGCTTTTTATCCCGAAATAATTTGGAGAATGAATGTGATCCGTAAAAAAGCGAAGATTGCGCCCTCTCTGTCCTGCCACATAGGACGCCACATTTCCGGCGCCGCCGGATACTCCGATGCAATAATCAAAAGTGATCCCATAATCCAGGAACGCATCCAGAATTCCCGCATTATATGCGCACTTCATGCCGCCTCCTTCTACCACCAGACCGATTTTCTTCTTTTGTTCCATTCTGATCTCCTCCTGTTTATCCCAATGTTGTCTGATCTGTCATCCCGTCAGCCCAAATCGCCGCTTTCAATCCCGCAGTCTCCACTTTCTCATAATAACGCTCAATAATATCCTTAAGCGTGATCTCCTGCATCTTCTTTTCCGCCGCATCCTGTACTTCCCGGTAAAAATCTCCGATGGAAAGCTGGATATTTACACCAACACCGCACTCCGGATTGGTGTGGATATCCAGATGTAACAATGGCTTCTCCCCTTCTACTGCACGGTAGATATCCAGCATTGTAATCTGATCTGTTTCTCTTATCAGAGTGGGATTTGCCTGCCCCCGGTCGGAAGTAATAAGCCCTCCTTTTTTTAAGGCGGACATGAGCTGCCGGATATAAGCCGGGTTCGTCTTTACACTCTCCGCAATCCTCGCGCTTGTCATCCGGTTTCCGTCTGCCAGATAAAGAAAAACAAGGAGATGGATCGTGTCGCTCAGTTTCGTCGAATATTTCATAGCTTCACCTCATCTGTAACAGTTCAGCCCGCACCATTCCTGATGCCTGAACTGTTACCTCTCATTTTAAAAATTTAATTTCGCAACTTGTAATTTATAAAATAATCATGATATAATTCGTCATGTAATTTTAATAATAACATCAAAAAGAAAGGAAGTCAATGATGCTTACAGGACAAAATACAGTCGGCTATACAGAACAAAAAGCAGCCGTCAATAATATCCGTTTTCAGAATATTAAAATCCTTGTAGATAAGATAGCGAACGCAGACGCCATCCTGGTGGGTGCAGCAGCGGGAATGTCCGCTGCCTGCGGTTATAACTTTTTTTATCAGAATGACGAGATTTTCGAAAAATATCTCGGCGAATTCGGAAGGAAATACGGCTATAGAGGTGCGTTCAATGGATTTTACTACCGCTATCCCTCACCGGAAGCCCACTGGGCCTTCCTTGCGCGCATGGGATATATGGAATATGAATGCGAAACAGGGAAACCTTACTATGACCTGATGGAACTGATTAAAGACAGGAACTACCATATCATGACTACAAACCAGGACTTTCAGTTCACCCGCGTAGTTCCGGATGAAAAACTGAGCGCCATTCAGGGGGATTCCCGCTATTTCCAGTGCAGCCGCCGATGTCATGACGAAATCTATTATAACAAAGAAATGATTTACGCCATGAACGATACCATTGATGAGAATCTGTGCATTCCCTCTGAAATGATCCCCAGATGCCCGAAATGCGGCGCCGAGATGGAACCGTGGGTACGTGGCTATACGTTTCTGGAAGGTAAGAAATACAAAGACGAATACAGGAAGATCAATGAATTTTTGGAAGAAAACAAAGAGAAGAAAATCCTCTTTCTGGAACTCGGTGTAGGACGTATGACTCCCATGTTTATCCAGGAGCCTTTCTGGAATCTGACTTATAGTCTTCCACAGGCATATTACATTACTATCAATCCAAAGGACGCCATCCTGCCTCAGGCGCTGAGCGGAAAAGGAATCTCTATCAAAGAAGATATCGCTTCGGTGCTGCGGGACGCGGTTATTCTTGTCAGGAGTGAAACAGAAGAAAAATGAAAGAATTATATCAGAAAATCAAAGAACACATCGAAAACGCGGACGCCATACTGATCGGAGCCAGCAATGGTCTGTCCATCTCCGAGGGCTATAATATTTTTGCGGACGATAACTGGTTTCAGGAAAATTTCAGTGACTTCAGAAGCAGCTATGGCATACACAGTATTCTCGAAGGATCCTTCTATCATTTTCCCAGCGTGGAAGCAAAATGGGCTTTCTCAAGCCGGCTGATCAGCCGGAAATGCTATCAGGAAGAGCCGAGCCAGATGATGAAAGATCTCCATGCTCTGGTCAGCAGCAGAGACTGCTTTGTTGTGACATCCAACACAGAGGATCATTTCATCCCCGCCGGTTTTTCCAGAGAACAAGTCTTCGAGATGGAAGGCAGGATGACCCAGTCCCGCTGTGCTTCTGATTGCTGCGAGGATGTTTACGAGAACCGTGAGGACATCCTCCGCATGGCGAAAGCCGAGAAGAACGGGCTCGTTCCATCTGAGCTGATTCCACGCTGTCCCAGATGCGGCAGCCCGGTGACCGTCAACTTCGCAGACAGTCAGCTGTTTTTCCAGACCAGGCAGTTCCAGAACAAAATGCAGGATTATCAGAACTTTGTCCGAAAATATCGCGGGAAAAACCTGGTTATTCTGGAGTTTGGAGTGGGTTGGAGGAACCGCATGATCAAGGAGCCGTTGATGCAGCTTACTGCATCAGAGCCGAATGCAGTCTACATCACATTTAATAAAGGGGAAATCTATATCCCGAATGAGATTTCCGACAGGTCTATCGGAGTGGACGGTGATATTACGGAGGCGCTGCGCGAAATCCTTATTTCTTCGTCGGAAAATTGCTGTCGGCCTCAAACTCCGCCGCCACATCCTTCAGATACTCTCTGATCGGATAATCTTCCTCCTGCAGACTATTTTGAAGCTCTTGCGCTCCTATATCAATCTATTCCAAATTGTTGTGAAGTAGTTTTTTCAACGTCAGTGCAAATTCTTCTATATAATAATTGGTATACTCTTTCAACCAGAACACACAGTAATTTCTCCGAAGCGGTTGTCCGCTCTGCATAATAGGCAGTCTTTTGATAGCAGCCCCGGCAGGCGGAAGTGTTCCCACGCTTTCAACAGGGAGAAAGCCGCGGTTCCCCGCCACCATTAACCGCCCTTCTTCCAGATTTTCTGCAAACAGAAATTTTCCTCCGAACCCAAGGGTATTCTGGAAATAATCCTGTTCTGTATTCTGCTGTTCTCTGGATGAGATTAATATACAAGGAGTCCGTTTCAGACTATCAAGTTCTACGGCATCCTGGCTGCTGAGCCGGTTTCTTACAGAAAGCTCCGCATAACATCCACACTGCAGCAGCTGATAATTCTCGTACTGGCTGGAAAATGCCCTTCTCTGATCGCTCAATATGACATCTACTTCTCCGGACCGAAGCTGATTATATAATTCTTCGTGAGTTCCATTTACAATACTGATGGAAACTTCCGGATAAAGCTGAGAGAACTCTGCTACTGCCTGATGAAGTTCCTGTCCGCTGTAGCACCGCAGATATCCGATGCGAAGCTGCAGTTCATGATCCTGGCCAATCCGTATGGTTTCATGGCGGATATCCTCCACCTCATCCAGTATTCCCTTGCTCTGTCTGTAAAAATATTCACCGGCAGATGTAAGGGTAAATTTCCGGTTTTCTCTGTGGAGCAACTCCACTCCCAGTTCTTTTTCCAGTGCCCGAATCTGTTGAGAAATTGCGGACTGGGAAATATAACACTGCTCTGCAGCCTCCGTAAAGCTGTTGCAATCTACAACGGCCACAAAATATTTCATCTGTCGTAAAAGCAAAGAACCACCAGCCTTTCCTATTTCTGCTTTTTATCTGCAATCTCCGAAAACCTATGAATAACATTCTAACATTCTGCTGCATCAACCATAGTATAACCTATATTCACCGCCTGAGCCAATCCCCCTGCATTGAAAATACGCTCCACGTATGCGTCAAACAGTTTTTGATATTTTTTCATTTTACTTATCCTTTCTGCTGTATTCCGTTTGCTTTAACTGTATTTCAGGCTTTGGAAGGAGATAGAAAAAGCGTTTCGCCATAGAAAATCTCTATGGTAAAACGCTTATGCTTGTCAAGCGTGGAGATTCCAGATCTGCTGACGTATCCCTAAATAAAATTGTAGATGCAAATAATAAAAAGCCCGTAAAAATTAAATTTACAGGCCTTGCTAACTCCCCCTGTTGGACTTGAACCAACGACACTTCGGTTAACAGCCGAATGCTCTACCGACTGAGCTAAGGAGGAAT
>CALWLJ010000037.1 GCA_944381495.1 uncultured Mediterraneibacter sp.
AGCCGCATAGCGGCGGAATCGAGCTGCATGTGAGGACGGAGAAGCAGGAACATGCGGCAGAAAGAAATAGAAGAGGTATAGACGGATATGAACAGTTTAAATGTAGAACAGATCCAGGAGATCATCCCTCACAGACATCCCTTCCTCCTCATCGATAAGATCGAGGATTATGAGCCGGGACAGTATGCTGTGGGATACAAGGCAGTAACATACAGAGAAGACTTTTTCAGAGGACATTTCCCACAGAAGGCAGTGATGCCGGGCGTGCTTATCCTTGAGGCACTGGCTCAGACGGGAGCTGTTGCGATCCTGAGTATGCCGGAGAACAAGGGCAAGATCGCATTCTTTGGCGGTGTTCAGAAATGCCGTTTCAAAGGAATGGTATTTCCGGGAGACACACTGAAGCTGGAGACAAAGATCATTAAGAGTAAGGGACCTGTAGGTGTCGGACAGGCAACCGCTTACGTGGACGGCAAGGTAGTGGTTACTGCCGAGCTGACATTTATGGTAGGGGAGTAAGGATAAAATGATAGGAAAGGTTTTAATCGCAAACCGCGGAGAGATCGCTGTCCGGATCATACGGGCGTGCCGGGAAATGGGCATTGAGACGGTTGCTGTTTATTCCGAGGCGGACAGAGAAGCTCTCCACACGCAGCTGGCGGATGAGGCGATCTGCATCGGACCGGCTCCCTCTTCCGAGAGCTATCTGAATATGCAGAACATTATCAGCGCTACGCTTGTCTCGGGTGCGGACGCGATCCACCCCGGATTCGGTTTCCTCTCCGAGAACAGCAGGTTCGCGGAGCTCTGTGAACAGTGCAATATCACATTTATCGGACCGGATTCGGAAGTAATCCGTAAACTGGGAAATAAATCTGAGGCAAGAAACACGATGATGGCGGCAGGAGTTCCGGTTATCCCCGGCAGTAAGGATCCCATCTATGATGCTGAGGAAGGCGCGAAGATCGCTGCGGAGATCGGATATCCGGTCATCGTTAAGGCTGCTCTTGGCGGCGGCGGAAAGGGAATGCGTGTGGCTGAGACTCCGGAGGAGTTTGAGAACAGCTTCAAGACTGCACAGAAGGAAGCGCAGATGGCATTTGGTGATAATACCATGTACATCGAGCATTTCGTGCAGCACCCCCGTCATATTGAGTTCCAGATCCTGGCGGACAAGCATGGAAATGTGATCCATCTGGGAGAGCGTGACTGCTCCATCCAGAGGAACCACCAGAAGATGATCGAGGAGTCCCCTTCTATCGCTTTGACGCCCGAACTTAGGGAGAAGATGGGAGAGGCTGCAGTGAAGGCTGCGAAGGCGGCTCACTACACCAATGCGGGGACCATTGAGTTCCTCCTTGAGAAGAACGGAAATTTCTATTTCATGGAGATGAATACCAGGATTCAGGTGGAGCATCCTGTTACCGAATGGGTGACGGGCATCGATCTGGTCAAAGAGCAGATCCGTATCGCGGACGGCAGACCGTTGAGCTATAAGCAGGAAGATGTGCATATCACAGGACATGCCATCGAGTGCAGGATCAATGCGGAGAATCCGGAAAAGAACTTCCGGCCTTCGCCTGGAACCATTACGGATATGTATCTTCCGGGAGGAAAGGGAGTGCGTATCGATGCCGCGATCTACAGCGGTTATACCGTGCCGCCTTACTATGATTCCATGCTGGCGAAACTGATCGTACATGCAAAGAACAGATCCGAGGCAATCCGCAAGATGCGCAGCGCTCTTGGTGAAGTGATCATAGAGGGAATCGACACAAATGTAGACTATCAGTATGAAATCCTGCATCATCCAGATTTCGAGTCTGGAAATATTGATATCGAATTTATTGAAAAGATGCAGAAAGAAGCAGCTGATGACAAGTGATCCGGCATACACCGGACAGGAAATTTCGGGTCAGAGGGTTCAGGAGGTAATTTTTGATGAAACTACAGAATATGTTTAAGAAAACAAGCAAAAGGGATCATTATATCTCACTGAGAAATGCCCGTCCGGAGGTCCCGGAGGGACTTCTCAGAAAATGCAATAAGTGCGGAGCCGCCATTATTGCGGAAGATGTGAAGAACGGGTATTATATCTGCCCGAAATGTCATGGTTATTTCCGTGTACATGCCTACAGAAGGATCGAGATGCTGGCGGATGAGGGTTCTTTTGAAGAGTGGGATAAGGAGATGGAATTTGTCAATCCGCTGGATTTTAAGGGTTACGAAGAGAAGGTAAAAAGTCTGAAGGAGAGGACAAAACTGAATGAAGCTGTTGTCACCGGGAAGATCATGATCAACGGAAATCCTGCGGTTATCGGCGTCTGTGACGGCAGATTCCTTATGGCGAGCATGGGCTGGATCGTGGGCGAGAAGATCACCCGGGCTATTGAGCGCGCTACAGAGGAGAAGCTTCCGGTGATCCTTTTTGCCTGTTCCGGAGGAGCACGTATGCAGGAGGGAATTGTTTCTCTGATGCAGATGGCCAAGACTTCGGCGGCTTTGAAGCGTCATAGTGACGCTGGACAGCTTTATATCTCTGTACTGACAGATCCGACTACTGGAGGCGTTACAGCAAGCTTTGCCATGTTAGGCGATATCATCCTTGCAGAACCCAAAGCCCTGATTGGATTTGCAGGCCCCCGTGTTATCGAGCAGACTATCGGTCAGAAGCTGCCGAAAGGATTCCAGCGTTCGGAGTTCCTGCTGGATCATGGCTTCGTAGACCGGATCGTAGAGCGTGAGGAAATGAAGGATGTGCTGACCCAGATCCTGACCATGCACAGGAAGAGCGGGGATGTATCTCTTATGGACAGAGAAATGAAATGGGCTCAGGAAGGTCATGTGAAAGCACAGCATGATGAAAGCCTGAGTGCATGGGACAGAGTTCAGCTTTCCAGGAAGAAAGACCGCCCTGTAGGAACGGATTATATTGACGCGCTCTTTACAGATTTCATGGAGTTTCATGGCGACAGATATTTTAAAGATGATCATGCCATTGTAGGCGGCATCGCGTATTTTCATGGCATGCCGGTGACCGTGATCGCTCAGGCAAAGGGAAAGACAACGAAGGAAAATCTGGACCGGAATTTCTCCATGCCGTCACCGGACGGATACCGGAAGGCGCTTCGTCTGATGAAGCAGGCTGAGAAGTTCGGACGTCCAGTAATCTGCTTTGTGGACACGCCGGGAGCTTTCTGCGGACTTGAAGCAGAGGAGAGAGGACAGGGAGAAGCAATTGCCAGAAATCTGTTCGAACTGTCCGGACTGAAGGTACCGGTACTCTCTGTTGTGATCGGAGAAGGTGGAAGCGGCGGCGCGCTTGCCATGGCTGTGGCGGATGAAGTGTGGATGCTGGAGAACTCTATTTATTCTGTTCTGTCTCCGGAAGGATTTGCAAGTATCCTCTGGAAGGACAGCAAGAGAGCAAGTGAGGCTGCAGAGGTAATGAAGCTGACGGCGCCGGATCTGAAACGGCTTGGTATCGTGGAGCAGGTGATCGCGGAACCAGAGAACTTCTGTGATGAAAACATGGAGCCTGTATGTGCGGAGCTGGAAACAGATATTGCTGATTTCCTTGAAAAGTATATGAGGCTGTCCTCTGACGAGCTGACGGCGAAACGGTATGAGAGATTCCGTCATATGTAGAGGGAACATACGGAGAACAGGGTGTCAGCAGAACCAATATTATTTTATTGAGGCTATAGAGTATGAAAAATCTGAAGATTGGTGACAAGATCACCAGAGTCCCCCTGATTCAGGGAGGAATGGGAGTCGGGATCAGCCTTGGAAGACTGGCAGGAACGGTTGCCCGGGAAGGCGGCGTAGGGATTATATCCAGCGCACAGATCGGATACAGGGAGCCGGACTTTGACCGGAATCCCGCGGAGGCAAATCTGCGTGCGATTGAAAGTGAGATGAAAAAGGCCAGAGCCATCTCGCCGGATGGGATTATCGGATTCAATGTGATGACAGCGCTGAGAGAGCATGCAGCTCATATCAGGGCGGCAGTGAAAGCGGGAGCGGATATTGTGATCTCGGGCGCGGGACTGCCTACAGATCTGCCTGCTCTGACAGAGGGCAGCAGTACCAAGATCGCGCCAATTGTTTCTACAGACAAGTCGGCAAATGTAATCTTGAAATACTGGGACAGAAAATATAAGCGGACAGCCGATCTGGTTGTAATTGAAGGACCTCAGGCTGGAGGTCATCTGGGATTCAAAAAAGAAGAAATCGAGGCATATACACCTCAGTCTTATGGGGAAGAGATCAGAAAGATCATCGGGACTGTCGGAAAATATGCAGAAAAATACGGAGTTGAAATTCCTGTTGTTGTTGCCGGAGGAATTTATGACAGCAGCGACGTGAAACAGGTCATGGCCCTGGGGGCGGACGGTGTTCAGGTTGCAACCCGGTTTGTGACTACTGAGGAGTGTGACGCAGATATCCGTTACAAGGAGGCATATATCCATGCTTCAAAAGAAGATATCCGAATCGTGAAAAGTCCTGTGGGAATGCCGGGAAGGGCGATCATGAATTCCTTTATGGAACGTGTCATGGGAGGAGAGAAGATTCCCCACAGTCCATGTCATGGCTGCCTGGCAAAATGCAGTCCTGCGGATATTCCGTATTGCATTACAGACGGACTGATCGATGCTGTGAAGGGCAATATAGAAAAGGGGCTTCTTTTCTGCGGAGCAAAGGCGTATAAAGCAGAAAAGATCGAGACAGTCAGAGAAGTGATCCAGGCACTGTTTGCCTGACAGAAAGGAGAAGACCTGATGGATGCATATAAGACTATCAATGACGTGCTGGTTAATCTTTTTAACGAAATATTAAAACAGGAAGAAGATGCCATCATAACGGAAGAATTTAAAGACATTACAAATAATGATATGCATATCATCGAGGCCATCGGACTTTCGGGGAAAAATACTATGTCAGCAGTGGCAAAAAAGCTGGGAATCACCGCCGGTTCTCTCACGACCGCAGTCAACAGCCTGGTTAATAAAAAGTATGTGGTCAGAAGACGCAGCGATGAGGACCGCAGGGTGGTGTTCATCGGCCTTACACCGAAAGGCGTGAAGGCTTATGATCATCATAAAGATTATCACAGGCAGATGACGGAAGCGGTGATCAACAGTCTGAATGAAGATGAGATCCCTGTCCTTTTAAAAACTCTGAATGGATTATCAGACTTTTTCAGAGGTTATCAGAGAAAAATTTGACGTTTTTGAAAAAATGCGGTACAATCTCGTTGGAACTGTGAGATAAAGTATATCAGATTTTAACTCGGCGCTGACAAGACAGGAACGGTCAGCGCGGGAAAATACTTGGGTGTATTATTTTAGGAGGGAACAAGTATGGCAGCAAGAAAGACAACTTCAACGACAAAAGCAGCGGAGAAGACTACGGTAGATAAGACAGCGAAGAAAGATACAGAAGCTGCAAAAGCAATTGAGACAAAGAAAGACACAACAAAGAAACTGGAGACAAAGGCAGGCGTTCTCGTAGACGCTCCGGCTGAGTCAGAAGAGAAAGCAGCAGCTAAGAAAGCACCGGCAAGAAAGACGGCAGCTAAGAAACCGGCGGCAAAGAAGACAGCCGCTAAGAAAGCTGAGCTGAAAACAGAGATGTACCTGCAGTTCTATGGAAAAGAGTATTCTGAGAAAGAAATCCTTCAGAAAGTAAAAGAAATCTGGACAAAAGTCCTGAAGAACAAAGTAGGCGATATGAAAGATGTCAAGATTTATCTGAAACCGGAAGAGTCCAAGGCATATTATGTGATCAACGGCGACACGACCGGAGAGGTGGATCTGTAAGAACAGGACGTCATATGCTGAATGTACATGAGCACCTTCTGTGCGCGGAGATGAATCTGCGGCGGGAGGTGTTTTTGGTATCATGAACTTGTAGGAGGCTTGCCATGGAAGCAAATATAAAAAGTGAAAAGATAGCAGAAGAAAAAGCACGGCTGGAGCAGCAGATCCGTTTTATCGTGGAAGTAGACAAGGTAAAGAACATCATCCGGCAGACCTACCTTGCGGATGGAAAACGCAAAGAAAACGATGCGGAACATTCCTGGCATCTTGCCCTGATGGCTGTGCTTCTGAAGGAGCATATCAATGAAGATGTGGATCTGACGAAAGTAATGATCATGGTGTTGATCCATGATCTGGTGGAGATCGACGCAGGTGATACTTACGCCTATGATACAGAAGGCGCAAAGACAAAACAGGAGAGAGAGACGAAAGCCGCGGACCGTATCTTCGGCCTGCTCCCGTCGGATCAAGGCATGTATTTCCGCGAGCTCTGGGAGGAGTTCGAGGCCTATGAGACAGCGGAGGCCAAATACGCCCATCTGCTGGATAATTTTCAGCCGATCCTTCTGAACGACGCATCCGGCGGAAAGAGCTGGGCGGAGCATGGAGTACACAGAGCCCAGCCGTGTAAACGGAACGAGCGGATCCCGGAAACATCCCGGATCGTGTGGGAGAAGATGCAGGAGATATTCCACAGGCATGTGGAGGAAGGAAATCTGAAGGAGTAAATTAGCATTTTTGAGAAGCCGTGTGTCATATACAGACTGCGGGATCAGAGAGGAGCGGATCATATGTACGAACGTGAAACGGAACAGCTGCAGAGCATTATAGATGACAGCAGCAGGATCGTATTTTTCGGAGGTGCCGGGGTATCGACAGAGAGCGGTATTCCTGATTTCCGGAGTGCGGACGGTATCTATCACCAGGCGTATAAATATTCGCCGGAGCAGGTGGTGAGCCACAGTTTCTTTATGCGGTATCCGGAGGCGTTTTATGAATTCTATAAGGATAAGATGATGATATTGGATGCGAAGCCAAATCCGGCACACCTGAAGTTGGCGGAACTGGAACAGGCGGGAAAACTGACAGCGGTCGTTACACAGAATATCGACGGACTTCATCAGGCGGCAGGCAGCAGGACCGTATATGAACTTCACGGGAGTATTCACCGAAACTACTGTATGGATTGTGGAAAGTTCTATAGTGCAGAATATGTGAAGGACGCGGAAGGAATTCCCAGGTGTGAGTGCGGCGGAATCATCAAGCCGGATGTGGTGCTCTATGAGGAAGGGCTTGATAGCGCTACCATAGAGGGTGCCGTCCGGGCAATTTCCAATGCGGATACGCTGATCATCGGCGGGACATCTCTGGTGGTTTATCCGGCAGCAGGATTTATCGATTATTTTCGGGGAAAGCATCTTGTAGTAATCAATAAGTCCGAGACCGGGCGGGCAGTGAGGGCGGAGCTGACCATTGCGGCGCCAATCGGTGAGATCCTGAGAAGAATACAGGTAAGATAAAAACATAAGAAAGATAAAACAGGGGCATATCAGACAAATGGGTAGCTCCTGTTTGTTTTATCCGGATAGACCCGCCTTTACTTTTGTACTAATATTAATTATAATATTAGTACAAAAGTAAAGACGGTGAAAGAATGAACAACCTTTTATTTAAACAGTTGGATTATCTGCTAGAAACTCAAGATGGGATGCTGCTCACCGAGCAGGCTGTGTCTGCCGGAATTTCAAAACCTGTTTTTTATAATTATGTGCGTTCACGGGATTTGGAGCGTGTGGCACATGGAATATATCTTTCAAAAGATACATGGGTAGATGCGATGTTTTTGCTACATCTTCGTTTTTCTCAGGTTATCTTTTCACATGAAACGGCACTGCTCTTCCATGACCTGACGGATCGAGAACCCCTGCAATATACAGTTACGGTTAAGACCGGATATAACCCGACTAAGTTGAAGAAGGAAGGTGTACAGGCCTTTACGATTAAGGCTGAACTGCATGAGCTCGGATTGATTACGATGCAGACGCCATTCGGTCATGATGTGCCGGTCTATGATATGGAACGGACGATTTGTGACCTGCTTCGCAGTCGGCACCGTATTGAGATGCAAACCTTCCAGGGGGCATTGAAAGTTTATGCCAGACGGAAGGATAAGAACCTTCAAATGTTAATGCACTATGCAAAGTTGTTTCGAGTCGAGAAAATTTTACGGCAGTACTTGGAGGCACTATTATGATAAAGACAGCGCATCAGCTAAAAGATTTGATACGTAACCTGTCCAGAAAGAATGCTTCGAATGCACAAATTTTGATGCGAAACTATATGATGGAGCGGTTCCTGGAACGCATTTCACTTTCAGCGTATCGAGATAAATTTATCCTTAAAGGCGGTATGCTGGTGGCGGCAATGGTAGGGCTAGATGCCCGCTCCACGATGGACATGGACGCGACCGTTAAAGGGACCAATGTCAATGTGGAGGACGTGGAAAATATGATAGCCGAGATCATCGCCGTTCCGATTGATGACGGTGTTACCTTCCAGGTAAAAAGTATCTCAGAGATTATGGACGAGGCTGAGTATCCCGGTATCCGGGTCACGATGACAACGCTCTTTGATGGTGTGAAAACTCCGATGAAAATTGACATCTCCACAGGGGATGCCATTACTCCCAAAGAGGTTCGGTACAGCTTTAAACTAATGCTGGAAGATCGGTCGATTGATGTGTAGGCTTATAACT
The DNA here is from genome assembly GCA_944381495.1 of uncultured Mediterraneibacter sp. Taxonomy (GTDB): domain Bacteria; phylum Bacillota; class Clostridia; order Lachnospirales; family Lachnospiraceae; genus Mediterraneibacter. Next base: position 8,578 of record CALWLJ010000037.1, read on the forward strand.
TGGAAACTGTGCTGGCAGAAAAGCTGGAGACTATCATTACCCGGACTACCACCAACACTCGAATGAGAGATTTTTACGACATCTCTATTCTGCAACAATTGTATGGAAATACTTTAGACCCGCATGTTCTCCATGACGCTTTGTTGGCTACATGCAGGAAGCGAGGAACGGAGCAGTATCTTAAAAAAGCTGCTGAAGTCTTTGACGAAGTGGAAAACAGTCCTGTCATGCAGGAACTTTGGATGGCCTACCAAAGGAAGTTTTCCTTTGCATCGGATTTGGCATGGGATGCTGTTATGGTATCAGTCCGCAAATTGTATTCCAACTGTAAGGGGTGAGGAAAGAAAAAGAGAAGAGACAATCCATATAGAGAATTTGTACCTTAAAAAGCCCGGATTTTGTGGGAGTGTCTCTTCTCTGTAGATTGGAGACTAAAAATCGGTATTAATCGACAGCCTCTTTTTACAGAATAAATGTAAATATAACATCAGCAAGCAGAATCACTGCAAGGACAGAACTGACAGTATAGATCACTCTGTCGGTATAAATGCCGCAGAATTTCCGGAACAGAGGCTGCAGACCGTACAGAAAGATCATGCCGCCGATACCGAAACGGATACTGGGATTGAGCGCGATCCTGCCTTCGAAATTAAAGGCAAAGCGGGTGTAATCCCACAGCCATTCTCCCCGGGTAAACTCCATAATATAGCTGCCGATCAGCTCGACTACCGTAGTGACCAGGACAATACCGATGAAGACGAGAATCGGTGTGATCAGGATCTTCCCAATATAGATGCGCTTCTTTTGAAGCCATGACAGGGAAAAGATCAGTATCAGAGCTCCGAAACCATAGATGACACAATATGGTCCGAACAGGACGCCACGGTTGGAAAAGCCCCATCGGTAAATAACAACTTCAAGGAAGACTTCGTAAATCCAGCCAATGATAGAATACAGCATAAAGTAAATAAAGTACTCCGCGGCGGTTCTGGTCTTGGGAACAGCCGGCTTTGACGGCCTGGGTCCGGCAGATACAGACTGGCCGGATAAGGCAGATTCGGACTTCTGTTTCGTATATTTGAGGTTCATGTTTAACCCCTCCTCATTTAAAAATCATATTCTGGATACATTCCGGCGGATTCTGAGTGTGGGATCCGGCTCAGCTTTCGCCGGCAGGATATATCAGCGCTCCCATCGCCCGGAAGCTCCGCAGGGCAGGACAAGTCCTGATTCGGTTACAGGCAACCCGATTTCATGAGACTCTACCTGTCCGTTCCATGGTTTCAGCTCTGTAGCGATCATATAAGTCAGTACCGCCGGAGCCAGACCGGTCGTGTATGAATTTACAAGGAAGAATAGAGCGTCTTTTGACAGGATCTTTGTGCATAATTTAATGAGTGGATGGATCATGTCCTCGATCTTCCAGATCTCGCCCTTTGGGCCCCTTCCATAAGAAGGCGGATCCATGATAATGGCATCATAGGTGTTGCCCCTTCTGATCTCTCGTTCTACAAACTTCACGCAGTCGTCTACCAGCCATCGGATAGGAGCGTCCTTCAGTCCGGAGGAAACGGCATTCTCTTTGGCCCATCCAACCATCCCTTTGGAAGCGTCTACGTGGGTAACATGAGCTCCTGCAGATGCAGCTGCAAGGGTTGCTCCGCCTGTGTAGGCAAACAGGTTCAGAACCTTTACAGGACGTCCGGCGTGACGGATCTTCTCCGAAAACCAGTCCCAGTTGGTCGCCTGTTCAGGAAACAGACCTGTATGTTTGAAGCTGAAGGGTTTCAGGTTAAAAGTCAGCTCCTTATAGTGAATCTGCCATTGCTGGGGCAGACGGAAAAACTCCCATTCCCCGCCGCCTTTTTTACTGCGGTGATAGTGTCCGTTCATGTGTTTCCATCCCGGATTTTTCCTGGGCGTATCCCAGATGACCTGAGGATCCGGACGAACCAGGATATAATCCCCCCAGCGCTCCAGCTTCTCCCCCTTCGAACAGTCAATAACCTCATAATCCTTCCATTTATCAGCAATCCACATCTACAAATCAATCCTTTCCATTACAAAAATAAAAAAACTCGTTAAGTGTCTAGATGTACGTTCACTGTGCTAGGTTCGAAAGAACCTCACCAAGTGTTCACAGTGCATCCTGGCCACTAAACTCGAAAAAACCTCGTTAAGTGTCCAGATGTACGTTCACACTAGGTTCGAAAGAACCTCACCAAGTGTTCACAGT
>CALWLJ010000038.1 GCA_944381495.1 uncultured Mediterraneibacter sp.
AGTGAATTACTCCAAGTATCTGAAGTATCTCACAAAAGTTGCGAATTTGCTATCCGTGCGATTATAAAGCGCTTACTGTTCTCAGCGGGTGTTACTTTCTTCGGCATAGATCAACCTCCTTCTTCTGTGGTGCAGGAGATTTCGTTCTGCCTTTTATCATTAATAGATAAATAAAGCACTATGCCGTCAGCCTTGCAAATCACACCAGTATGTATCGTGCTGTTCCGGAATACCTATGGCTGTCATCAACCGATGACCTGTATCCGCTGACCTTAACGGAAATCTCTCTGCTGTTGTAATGGAATCCAAAGCATTGAGATTTCTGTTTGACGCCGGAGCATTCATGCTTCTCCGGCAGATAAATGTTCAGGTTTAGATATCAGAACTGGTCATCTGTATGACACATATAGAAAAATAATGCTTTTCGTCATTATAGTACGGAAAGAGTACAGATGCAAGAGGAATAAATGTTAAAAATAGAATTTAGAATTTCCTTTTTATGTCAACCTAATGTTTCGTAGTAAAAAATATAACGGCACCATCATTTGTAGTATTCAATAACGATGCCATTATATTGTTTCATATTTAGAAACTGTCTTTCCTCCAGACCATCTTGTTTACCACCCCGGTATAGCTCTGGATGATCTTCACTACCTTTGTACTTACATTTTCCTCCACATAATCAGGCACCGGAATTCCCAGATCTCCGTCCTGGTTCATCTCTACCGCCGTATCCACAGCCTGGAGCAGGGACTTCTCATCGATTCCGGCCAGAATGAAACACCCTTTGTCCAGAGCTTCCGGACGCTCTGTAGATGTACGGATACATACTGCCGGGAAAGGATGTCCCACGGATGTAAAGAAGGAGCTCTCCTCCGGCAAAGTTCCGGAATCAGATACAACTGCAAAGGCATTCATCTGCAGATGGTTGTAATCATGGAATCCAAGAGGCTCGTGCTGCATGACCCTTGGATCCAACTTGAATCCGGACGATTCCAGACGCTTTCTGGAACGGGGATGGCAGGAATAAAGGATCGGCATATCGTACTTCTCCGCCAAGCAGTTAATCGCTGTGAACAGAGATGTAAAGTTCTTCTCCGTATCAATATTCTCCTCCCTGTGGGCAGAAAGCAGCATATATCTGCCCGGCTCCAGCCCCAGCTTCTCCAGAATATCTGACTTCTCAATCTCTTCCAGATTCTGATGAAGGACTTCCGCCATGGGGCTTCCCGTCACGTAGGTCCGCTCCTTTGGCAGGCCGCACTCATGAAGATACTTTCTGGCATGTTCACTGTATGCAAGATTCACATCAGAAATGATATCCACGATCCGGCGGTTTGTCTCCTCGGGCAGACATTCGTCCTTGCAGCGGTTACCTGCCTCCATATGAAAGATCGGTATATGTAGTCTCTTTGCTGCAATTGCCGACAGACAGGAATTGGTATCCCCCAGGATCAGCAGGGCGTCCGGCCGGATCTGGCTCATCAGCTTATAGGCACAGTTGATGATATTTCCTACTGTCTCTCCCAGATCATCTCCCACTGCATCCATATAAACCTCGGGATCCGCCAGCTTCAGATCCTTGAAAAAGACCCCGTTCAGGTTATAATCATAATTCTGACCCGTATGTGCCAGGATACAGTCAAAATATTTCCGGCATTTGGTGATCACCGCGCTGAGGCGGATAATTTCCGGCCGGGTGCCCACAATGATCAGAAGCTTCAGCTTCCCATTATCTTTGAATCTAATATCTGTATAATCTGTTTTCATAATCTCTCCAATCCGCTGCTCACACAACGATATAACTCTTCATTTTTTATACAATACGAATCCACTTACTTTATTTCATCAATAATCTTTCTGATACATTCTTCCGTCTCTTCCAGATCTGCGGCAATCTCTGCGATTGATCTTCCTTTATCCAGCTTCTTGCACACCAGAGCCTGCAGTGTCTGCATTTTTCCCTCTTCCAGACCACTGTTTCTACCTGCCTCCCATGCTGCTTCCCGCTCCTGTCTCATATGCTTCTCCTGATCATACTCAAATATACTCATTTCTTTCGCCTCCGCGCGGTGTTTCTCCAGAAAATCCTTTAATATATCTTCTTGTATGCACTCACGGATTGCCCGCTCTACAGCCTCTTCCAATTCTGTCTCCTCTACATACTTACGGATCTTATCCGTATAAACGGCATAATCCCCGAGAGCTCTGCATGCTTCTTTCAGCTTCTGGTTATTATTGCCTGAAATATTCAGCATCACCGCTTCCAGTTCCAGTTTCACATGCTGCTCTTTCCCCCTATAAAGATCTGACAATCTTCTGATCTGTCGTTCAGGGGCTTTCTCTTTTCCATTATAGAAAATCACAAACTCTGGCGGTGGGAGCGGTATCTTCGCTGTTCCATACAGATTCTCATCCTTCGTAATCCTGGAATACAGATGAGAGATATAGAACAGGAATCTCAAAGGCAGATTAGGATTCAGTGTGGACTGGTGCTCATACAGAGAAATTCTTCCATCAATCAGAAATGAAACATCATTTTTGATCGTCATATAAATAGCGTTCTCCAGTGTATTGATCTCCAGAAGATCCGGATCCGTATAGTGCTTTCCACTCATTGCATTATACAATTCCAACAAATTGTTTCTGTCCTCGAACAGCATAATAAACAGGCTGGACTTATAAGTCCGGTTAACAGGCGGCATTGCTGATACATTACTGTTATTTACCATTGGCAGTCTCCTTTTATATACTTGATGCAAAGAGACTCCATGCTGTTCACATGTCTCATTCATAAAATCTCTTTGCCGTTAACAGGGAATCAAAAGCATTGAGATTTTCCTAAATGAGTCAGAATTTGGGATGCGGCGTCCGCCGCTTTAGAATCAATTATGATGGAAACATAATGCTTTGTATGTATCTTAGCACATATAAAACAATATTACCAGAAAAAAATTATCTTTTTTACACACATAACAGCTATTCAGCCTGCACCATTCGTCAAGTTGCCTTTACATGCCCGCTTTTTATTCAAATCAAACCGCTATGTCACACTTTTCTTCAGCATCAGATATCATACAATCCGAATTCCCGGTAGATATCCTTTCGCAGCGCAGCCTCTTTTTGTATTTTCATCGGATGAAGCGGCGGTCTCTTCCCCAGAAGTATCCGCACCAGATAGCGTATTCCAAAAAAGGCCCATCCAATCGGCAGGAGCACTTTATATCTCTTGGCTTTCGGCCAGTGGGTACACACCATCTTATTGACAGAAGCACAGAACTGTGCGGCCATAGAACTGCGGCCTACTCCATCCTTTCCACGATCAGAGATCAGATATGTCTCATAGACTCGTCCTTCCTGCTTCGTTCCGAAATTTCCTCCGGTAAATATATCCCGGATCACTGCCTCTGTCACGTCAGCTTCCACTTCATCGGCCCAGTTTCCTGCCGGACATCCCAGATACTCCTCTGCTGTCCTGGTCAGAATGCAGGCAAATTTCCACAAACCGATCCTTTTCAGCCTCTTCTCAAATATTTCACGGAACTCTTTCTCCGGAAAGGAGGCGGCAAATACTGCCCAGTCGCACAGATGCCGCAGCCCAACTCCTTCTCCCAGCATGTGGTGGGCAGTATGAAGCAGGAGAACCAGTCCATGATGAAAGGCTGAAGGCATCATAACCTTCTTTCCTTCAACTTCTGCCTCTTCCGCCTGCTCCATTACATCACGGAAATATTCTCGGGCGATATCCCCGGCCTTTCCGTTCGGCATCCCGGCAGGCTCAAAGTGCATCTCCATATGTTCCCGTCCGTTCCGGTACACAACATGGCAGATATGTTCCTCCTCCCAGGGCTGGAACTTCTCTTTCTTCAAGGCTTCCCCTGCCGCTTCCAGATCCCCCGGATCCACCAGGAAATCCACATCTCCCATCTGCCGGTCCAGCGGCTCCGGATAATACCGGGCCGAGGCACATCCTTTCAGGATCACATATGGAATTCCTGCTGAGTCCATCATTTCCGCCAGATGCTGATGGGAAAAGACGACCTGAAAATTGTTGTATGTAGCTGCAATCGCAAGTTTCTTCCAGATTGCTCTAAGTTCATTTGGCAGAAGCCCGCTCCTGTCGGCAGCTTTAAATCCATGAACCAGAACTGTCTGTTTCCTGCATTCTGCAAATACTTCCTGCCAGCTGACATCATCTGAAATCCGCCTGTCTGCATGAAACAGTTCGTTTGCAAGCAGATCCAGTACGGTCTGCTCTGTTCTTCCTAATCTTTCCTGCATATAATCAGCCTCTCTACTTCCTCCTTCTTTTTCCCGCTATATCTCTGTTACGTCGGCTTTCAGCTATGTTTGATATTAATTTTCTATACCTGCTCCGCAAATGTATCCGGATGCTCCGGATCAAAAGGCTCATTGGCCCACATGACCGTCACCAGATTTTCCGTATCCGACAGGTTGATGATATTGTGGGTATAGCCGGGGATCATATCTACTACAGTGATCTCTTCCCCGTTCACCTCGTAGTTCACTACCGGGTAAGGCTCCCCGTTCTCATCCGCTCCGATCTTCCGCAGCTGGATCAGGCCATGTCCGGACACAACCACAAACTTCTCATTCTTCGTGTGGTGCCAGTGCTGGCCCTTGGTGATGCCCGGCTTGCTGATATTGACAGAGACCTGTCCCCGGTCCGCAGTGCGCAGGATCTCGGTAAAGCTGCCCCGGTCATCCTTGTTCATCTTCAGCTTATAGGCAAATCCGTCTGTTGGAAGATAGGACAGATAGTTAGCATAGAGACGCTTTGTAAAGCCGTCGCTCATATCCGGGACTGACAGGTCACCGCGGCTCTCCTTAAAGGAATAAAGCAAATCCACGATCCGTCCCAGTGTCACATGGAATGTTACCGGGCAGTAACAGAAGCCCTTCTCATCCCTGTGCTCTTCCCCGTTCAAAGCAAGCAGCATCTCCTCGATCAGGTCGTCGATATAGAGGAGTTCCAGTTCCGTGCTCCGGTCATTGACCTGAATAGGCAGGCCATTGGCAATGTTGTTGCTGAAGGTAGCAACCGCAGAATTATAATTGGGTCTGCACCACTTCCCAAACAGGTTCGGGAAACGGTAAATCAGTACCTTTGCCCCGGTCTCCTCACTGTATTTCCGGAACAGCTCCTCCCCGGCCAGTTTGCTCTTCCCGTACTCACTTCCGGCAAAACGCCCCTCCAGGCTTGCCTGGATACTGCTGGAGAGCATGATGGGCGCTTTGTTCCCATGCTTTTTCAACGTATCCAGAAGAGTGGAGGCAAAGCCGAAGTTGCCTGCCATAAACTCCTCCGGATCCTTCGGTCTGTTGACTCCCGCCAGATTATAGACGAAATCCGCATCCGCACAGAAGGCGTCCAGTTCCTCCGGAGTGGAGTCAATATCATAGGAACAGATCTCAAGGTCAGAGGGATTCTCCAGCCCATTGATCTTATGTACCCGATCCTTCCCGTCACGGATGTTCTTCAATGCCTCCACCAGGTTCTTTCCGACGAAGCCTTTGGCTCCGGTGATCAGTATCTTCATTTCTTATGTTCCTCCTGTTTTTCTCCTGAAAATGAAAAGCCTTCCCGACGTCAGCTGTCTCACTGAGATCAGAAAAGCTTTCTTCAATATTTTATGCCATCACCACCATACATTCTTTTTCACAAAATGCGATCCCGTATTTGATGATCTTCTTCGTACCGCGCCGCCTCAGCCCTTCCGCATACTTCTTCTCTTTAATCTGCTTTAACGCCTCCCTGCAGGCTACTTCCAGATTGCCGTCATCTGCATACTTCAGCTCGATCACGATACCGATCCGGTCCGGCGTCTGGATTGAAATGTCGCTGTAGCCTTCCCCAGTCTCCGCATTGGATCTGACCAGCCAGCTTCCCTGACTGCGCAGAAGTCCGAGAAGCATACCGTGATAAAAATTCTCTTTCATGTTTCTGCGCACAGCCGTGTCTCTTACGCTGATAGAATCCCACAGATAATCGCCAAGCATCTCCTGAATCACATCCACATCTTCTGCCGGAAATGCCGCACAGAACCGGTTGATCCTGGTTGAATCCGCCCGTGTTACTTCCCGGAACCAATCCTGAACCAATTCATAGAACAATTTACGGATCTCACCATTCGGGATCCACAGGGTGAATATATCTGCATCTGCCTGATCTACATGCTTCCCGGTCAAATAACCTGTGGCATACAACACACTCCATACATTTTCAACACTATCATCGATATCCCGGTATGTCAGTTCCTGTCTGACCCTTTTTGTTATTTTCCCTCCATTTAGCACTTCTTCAACTTCATCTTTGGTTGTCTGGTCTGCTTTTTCAAGAAGCCGAAGAATGAGGTCATTCCCGCTTGTATTGGCCCAGTAGTTTTTTGGAGGAGCATCAGGAGCCGCCAGCAGTTCATCACAGTAATTAATCACATCCCAGGGGCAATATACGTCTGTATCTCCAAAACGATACCCATCATACCAGTCCCGGATCACATCTTTACAGGATGAAAGGCCATAGAATCCCAACAGTTCATCCACATCTGCATTCGTAAATCCGAAGTACTCATCATACCTGAAATCCGAGATCGTGTGTACTTTCAAATTGTTGAGTCCGGTAAAGATGCTTTCCTTAGAAATCCGCAGGCATCCGGTAAGGACAGCGAAATAAAGGCTGTCGTTGGTTTTCAGAGCGTTACCCAGCAGATTACGGATCAGGTTTACCATCTCATCATAATATCCTCCCTGAAACGCCTTATCCAATGGAACGTCATACTCATCAATCAACAGAATGACCTTCTGGCCGTGGTGTTTTGCGAGGAGTTGGGAAAGAGTTTTCAGGCTTGCTGCCGCCATACCTTCTGTCATAGTATAAATCCCGCCCTCTGTGATTCCCACCGCAGTCAGCTGTACATAAGCTTCTTTGTCATCCTCCGATAATCTGGCGCTGGACTTCAAGTAGTCAAAACGTCTGGCTTCATCCCCTATCACCGTTCGTAATGCCACAGACGCCGACTCAAAGCTCCGTCCGTCCACACCTTTCAGGCTGATAGAAATCACAGGGAACTTTCCCATGTATTCTTCACACAGTTCCCGCTCCTGCGCAATCCGTAAGCCGTCAAACAGCGCCGAATCAGTCCCGATCTCAAAAAAATATTTCAGCATGCTCATATTCAGAGACTTGCCAAAACGTCTCGGTCGGGTAAAGAGGTTCACCTTTCCCCAGTTTTGCAGCAGTTCCTTAATAAACAGAGTTTTATCTACATAATAGAAATTCTCTGAGAAGAATTCCCCAAAATTTTCAATCCCGATAGGAAGTTTCTTTCTCATCTTCCTTACACTCCTCTCCGACAGCTACTCTCTACATCATATCTGCTTTCATCGTCCATTACTACGGCTTTATTATCCATACACATTTTAACTTTACACATATATTACTCTGAAATAATGAAAAACGCAAGTAAAATTTCTATTTCTTCACTGATTTTTTACACAGCCTTACAGTTCCTGCATCCCAAACAGCGAATCTGTACTCTGAATCTTTTTCAAATGGAATACGACGCTTTAAAGCGTATGATATAGTTTTTAAATCGGAATGTTGTATAGCAGTTCTTATTGCTAAACTCTGTATGAAGTCAAACTATTTTAACAGATTTATTATCGGCTCTCCCACTCTGCCAGCTCATCCCGGATATAGGAAAGGGTCAGAAGCTTTTCCTTCACCTGCTCCACGTTCAGGAGTTCTGTATTGTTGGAATTAAACTCAGTCAGCGGATTTCTCTCCACGTCCCCGTCTTTGAAATATTTGTCATAATTCAGGTCTCTCTTATCACAGGGAACACGGTAGAAATTTCCCATATCGATGGCATTGGCGCACTCTTCGTTGGTCAGAAGGGTCTCGTACATCTTCTCCCCGTGGCGGATACCAATGACCTTGATCTCATCCTCTGAATGGAACAGTTCCTTCACTGCCTGAGCCTGTACTTCGATAGTGCAGGCGGGAGCCTTCTGTACCATAATATCACCGGACTCTGCATGCTGGAAAGCAAAAATGACAAGCTCCACCGCCTCTTCCAGGCTCATGATGAATCTTGTCATTGTCGGTTCTGTAACTGTAATGGGGTGTCCGTTTTTGATCTGCTCGATCCACAGCGGAATGACCGATCCTCTGGAACACATGACGTTTCCGTACCGGGTACAGCAGATGCTTGTCTTTTCCGGGGAAACGGTCCTGGACTTGGCCACGATCACTTTCTCCATCATGGCCTTGGAAGTTCCCATGGCATTCACGGGATAAGCAGCCTTGTCCGTGGAAAGGCAGATCACCTTCCGCACACCTGCTTCAATAGCTGCAGTCAGTACGTTTTCTGTTCCTAATACGTTAGTCTTCACCGCCTCAATAGGGAAGAACTCACAGGACGGAACCTGCTTCAATGCCGCTGCGTGGAAAATATAATCCACACCGTGCATGGCGTTCTTCACGGATTGGAGATCCCGGACGTCTCCTATGTAAAACTTGATCTTGTTGCTGGCCTCCGGGTACTTTGCCTGGTATTCGTGGCGCATGTCATCTTGCTTCTTCTCGTCACGGGAGAAGATGCGGATTTCTTTGATGTCTGTGTCGAGGAAACGGTTTAAGACTGCGTTTCCGAAAGAACCGGTACCACCGGTAATCAACAGGGTTTTGTTCTCAAATATGCTCATATTACTTCTCTCCTTAAAAAATAGTATATAAAAAGCCCTCCTGATGCCAGCTGATTCGCTGAAATCAGAAAAGCTTTCTTTTTTACCAGAATATAATGGATAATATTCTTTATTTGCTTTTCTATATTTGTAATGCCTGTAAGTAACGTACAGCATTTACCCCGATCCGGCGAATCGCAATAAACGCAGTGATAATTGCACTCTCCCCCCAGTTCAATATCCAGGCACAAAAAGCGTCCTTCTGAATATATTTGAAGATTTTCGGCTAATACCTTTTTTGACCACGGCAAATACTCAAGCATCCTTTTTCCTCCATTCATGCCATATCATCTACTTGTCTTCAGTGAATTGTAAAAGCAGTTCTTTAATGAAATCTTAATCTCTAATTTATTGTACACGGTAAATCATAAGTACCAGCGTATTTTTTGACCTCCGTTCCCGGCGGACGGTTCACACATTTGTTGTTTTTGTTTTGCTCCGGCAGCTGCCCAGACCATGGAAGCAGGTCTTCCATAAAACGGTAATCCGCATCTTCCTGATGGTCCTTCATCACAGTCAGGACGTATTTCAGATAGCGGAAGGGATTCAGATTACTCACCTTTGCTGTTTCTGTGATATAGTTTTCTTCCTGACATATGAAAAGTGTACCAGACACAGAGTTGAAAAATTATCTATAGGAAGTCTAAAAAACAACATGAGGTTCTTGAAAATAAGAACTGTAGAGATGCCCTCTGTCTGAAGGTAACTATCTTTCTCCGCAAATTAGCTGAAGATTTTAATTCAATTAGATAGTTTAATCGAGGGCGTAAAATTTTCTGTGTCTATGGGGAAAAATCTTCTTTGATAAGAACCAGATATGTATAATTGTATTGTCC
>CALWLJ010000039.1 GCA_944381495.1 uncultured Mediterraneibacter sp.
GACCTTCGGGGACTCGAACCCAGGACCGACCGGTTATGAGCCGGTTGCTCTAACCAACTGAGCTAAAGGTCCAAAATGAAACTGTTCCCTCAGGAACAAAGCCGATGATCGGACTCGAACCGATAACCTGCTGATTACAAATCAGCTGCTCTGCCAATTGAGCCACATCGGCATATGGAATTGCTTTCGGCAGAACAGCTGATTTGTAATCAGGCTCTGCCTGCGATTGACGTGGTCAATCTTAAAGAATTGAGCCACATCGGCAAATCAAATAACTGACCCCGACGGGAATCGAACCCGTGTTACCGCCGTGAAAGGGCGATGTCTTAACCGCTTGACCACGGGGCCAAAATACATACATAATAATAAGCCGCCACCTTTAGCGACGACTTATATGTTACCATATCAGAGAACTTTTTGCAAGCACTAATTTATGACAAAATATGTCGGAAAATGTTACAGAAATATTAATGGAAATCTATTGACAATTGAATACAGTATGATATACTTTGAGGGTCAAAGTATTTAAATGTCAAAGTAATTGAGTTGGAGAATAAATATTATGGTAGGAAGAATTTGCGGGACGGGCTCCTGTGTGCCGCAGCGCACAATGGACAACAACGACATGGCCAGGATCGTGGATACAAGTGATGAGTGGATCCGCGAGAGGACAGGTGTTGTCAGGAGACATATTATTGAAGAGGAGACCACCGTTTCCATGGCTGTGCAGGCAGCAGAGCGGGCCATTGAGAACAGCGGGATCCCGGCGGAAGAGATCGATCTGATCCTTTTTGCCACATCTTCTTCGGAGGTCATCATGCCATGTGCGGCCTGTGAGGTCCAGAGGGCTGTGGGCGCTGTGAATGCAGCGGGCTTTGATCTCAATGCGGCATGTACTGGATTTGTATTTGCCTTTAACACAGCTCAGGCTTACATAGCGGCAGGAATGTGCAGGACCGCTCTTGTGATCGGAGCGGAGAGCATGTCCAATATGGTAGACTGGACAGACCGGAGTACATGCGTGTTGTTCGGAGACGGCGCCGGCGCTGTTGTTATCCGGGCGGAAGAGAACGGGCTGTGCAGAACAGCCGCCCATTCAGATGGAAAGAAGGGCAAGGCGCTGACCTGTCTGAGCCGCCATCGGAAAGGATGGGACAAGACTCAGGATGACAAAGAGTCCTACATCCAGATGGATGGACAGGATGTTTTCAAATTTGCGGTGCGCAAAGTACCGGAAATCATAGAAGAACTGCTGGAGGCAGAGGGGATCGGCCTGGAAGAGATCGATCATTTCATTCTCCATCAGGCAAACCGGAGAATCGTGGAAGCGGCAGCAAAGAGGCTGAAGGCGGATATCTCGAAGTTCCCCATGGATATGGATGAATATGGAAACACATCCGCGGCAAGTATTCCTATCCTTCTGGATGAGATGAACCGGAAGGGACTTCTTCAGAGAGGCCAGAAGATCATTATGGCAGGATTCGGCGCAGGGCTGTCCTGGGGGGCAAGCCTGATCGAGTGGTAGCATTCGGATGCCGGATTGATAAAAAAGGAAAAAAAATTAAAAAGGTAATTCCCGGCAGGGCCGGATTACAATATAATATTCTCCGGAACGGAGAGTTCTCCCCGCTGGGGAAAAAGTATTTTCAAAGAGAAAGGAAAAGAAAACCATGTTAGAGAAAATCAAAGAAATCGTAGCAGACTCATTAAACGCAGATGTTGACACACTGACAGAGGAGACAAACTTCAAAGATGATCTGGGCGCAGATTCTCTCGACCTGTTCGAGATGGTTATGGCATTCGAGGAGGAGTTCGAAGTAGAGATTCCTTCCGAGGATCTGGAGCAGATCGCTACTATCGGTGATGTTGTAAAATATCTGGAAGCTCACAAATAAACAGAGAAACCAGCTGATTCAGTCACATCCGGGTTGTCGCAGACAGACAGGCGGATGTGACTGAAATGCAAATGAAAGAAACATATTTTTGATACTGAACATGATTGCACAATATATTTTTTAGAAAGAAAGGTTGTTAGTATGAAGACAAAGGTAACCGAACTATTAGGAATTGAATATCCGATTATTCAGGGAGGAATGGCATGGGTTGCTGAATATCATCTTGCAGCCGCCGTATCCGAAGCCGGCGGTCTCGGGCTGATTGGCGCAGCAAGTGCTCCGGCAGACTGGGTGCGTGATCAGATCAGGGAGGCAAAGAAGCTGACCGACAAGCCATTTGGCGTAAATATCATGCTTATGAGTCCTTATGCGGACGATGTGGCAAAAGTGATCGTGGAGGAAGGCGTGAAGGTTGTTACGACAGGCGCCGGATCCCCGGAGAAATATATGAAGATGTGGAAGGAAGCCGGAGTCAAGGTTATCCCGGTCATTGCATCTGTAGCGCTTGCAAAGCGTATGGAGAGATGCGGAGCGGACGCTCTTGTGGCTGAGGGAACAGAAGCCGGCGGACATATCGGAGAGAACACGACTATGGTACTCGTACCTCAGGTTGTGGATGCAGTGAGCATCCCGGTTATCGCGGCAGGCGGTATCGCAGACGGAAGAGGAATCGCGGCAGCATTTATGCTGGGCGCTCAGGGTGTGCAGATGGGAACTCACTTTGTGGTTACGAATGAATCTCAGGTTCATGAAAATTATAAGGATATGATCATCAAGGCAAGGGATATTGATTCCCGTGTAACAGGAAGATCTACAGGACATCCGGTCAGAGCTCTGAGAAACCAGATGACAAAAGAGTATCTGAAGAAAGAGCAGGAAGGCGCTTCCTTCGAGGAACTGGAACTTCTCACACTGGGCGGACTGAGAAGAGCAGTCGTTGACGGTGATGTGAAGACCGGAAGCGTTATGGCGGGACAGATCGCCGGTATGGTAAAGGAGAAGATGTCATGCCATGATCTGATCCAGAAACTGGTGAAAGAGACGGATGATCTGATCGGAGGCAAAGGATTCTATGAGTAAGATCGCATTTATGTTCCCGGGACAGGGAGCACAGAAAGCCGGAATGGGCAAGGATTTTTATGAACAGAGTGAAACAGCACGCAAAGTCATCGACAAGGCGACTGAGCTGCTGGATATAGATATGAAAGCGTTATGCTTTGAAGAAAATGATAAGCTGGATCAGACAGAGTACACACAGGCTGCGCTTGTGACTGTCTGCCTGGCAATGGAACATGTGTTGAGAGAAAGAGGACTGAATCCGGATGTGACAGCAGGCTTAAGCCTTGGCGAATACTGCGCTATCGCTTCCGCAGGCGGAATGACCACAGAGGACGCTATTACTACGGTGAGAAAGCGTGGAATCCTTATGCAGAATGCAGTGCCGGGAGGCAAGGGCTCCATGGCAGCTGTGCTGGGTATGACCGGAGAGGCAATCGAAAAGGTTGTAAACGAGATCGACGGAGTGACTATCGCAAATTACAACTGTCCTGGCCAGATTGTTATTACGGGCTGGAAGGAAAGCGTTGAGAAGGCATCCGAAGCACTGAAGGAAGCCGGCGCAAAGAGAGTAATGCCGCTGAACGTAAGCGGTCCGTTCCATTCTCCTATGCTGGAGGAGGCTGGAAGAGAGCTGGGACAGGTCCTGACAAATGTGAAGCTTTCTCCGCTGAACGTTCCCTATGTAACAAATGTTACCGCTGAGTACGTGACGGACATCAGCGAGACGAAGGCTCTTCTGGCAAAACAGGTGGCATCTTCCGTACGCTGGCAGCAGAGCGTGGAGAACATGATCGCAGACGGCGTGGATACATTTGTAGAGATCGGACCGGGAAGAACTCTGGCAGGATTCATGCGCAAGATCAACCGGGATGTGAAGGTTTACAATGTTGCTGTATGGGAAGACGTAGATAAGGTGGTAAGTGAATTATGTTAAATGGAAAGGTTGCTGTAGTAACAGGCGCATCCAGAGGAATCGGACGCGCCGTAGCTCTGAAACTTGCGTCCGAGGGCGCGACAGTGATCGTGAACTACAATGGTTCGCAGGAGCGCGCTGAGGAAGTGAAAAGAGAGATAGAGGCAGCAGGCGGAACCGCTGAGATCAGACAGTGCAACGTGTCTGACTTCCATGCCTGCGAAGAGATGTTTAAAGAGATCATCGCTACATTTGGAAGAGTGGATATTCTGGTAAATAATGCCGGGATCACAAGAGACGGCCTGCTGATGAAGATGTCGGAAGAAGATTTCGACGCAGTGCTGGATACGAATCTGAAGGGAACTTTCAACTGTATCCGTTTTGTTGCACGGCAGATGATCAAGCAGAGAGGCGGACGGATTGTCAACATGGCTTCTGTATCCGGTGTACTTGGAAATGCGGGACAGGCAAACTACTCCGCATCCAAGGCGGGCGTGATCGGACTGACCAAGTCCGCTGCCAGAGAGCTGGCAAGCCGCGGAATCACGGTAAATGCAGTTGCTCCGGGATTTATCAATACAGAGATGACAGCTGTTCTTTCTGACAAAGTGAAGGAAGGCGCGGTTGCACAGATCCCGCTGGGAGCCTTCGGGGAGACAGAGGATATTGCAAATGCGGTGGCGTTCCTGGCGTCGGATGAAGCGAGGTATATTACCGGGCAGGTACTCAATGTAGATGGCGGAATGGCGATGTAAGACCAGGGGGCCTTTTTGCGGGGGTCCGCCGGGGCAGTCTGCGTTGTCACTGCGGACGCGCTTTCGCTCGGGCCGGAACGCAGCGGTACGTAAGGCCGCAAAGGACGCGGCCTAAGTGCCGGCGTTCCTCTACGGTCCTTAGTGACAACGCGGACCGCTCCGGCTCCGATATCGCAAAAAGGGAACTTGGTCTTACGGGGAGCTGTCGAATGGGGCGCAGGGACGGCTGGCGCCTGCCTGCTTAGGAATGGAAGCGGGGGATGGGGCGCAGGGACGGCTGGCGCCTGCCTGCTTAGGAATGGAAGCGGGGGATGGGACGCAGGGACGGCTGGCGCCTGCCTGCTTAGGAATGGAAGCGGGGGATGGGGCGCAGGGACGGCCGGCGCCTGCGTGCTTGGAATGGCTGTTGTGGATTATGAGATTGATTTTTATGAAAGGGATTGTTTTATGAAGAGAAGAGTTGTGGTTACCGGGCTTGGGGCTGTGACGCCGATTGGGAATACGGTGGATGAGTTCTGGGCTGGTATTAGGGAAGGCAAGGTTGGTATCGGGCCGATTACGAAGTTTGATGCTTCGGATTTTAAGGTGAAGATTGCGGCCGAGGTTAAGGGCTTTGTTGCTAAGGAGCGTATGGATTTTAAGGCGGCGAAGAGGATGGAGCCGTTTTCGCAGTATGCGGTTGCTGCGGCGAAGGAGGCTTTTGAGGATGCCGGGATTGATATGACGAAGGAGGATCCGTTCAGGGTTGGTGTGATTGTTGGTTCTGGTATTGGAAGCCTTCAGTGTGTGGAGACGAATTATGAGAAGATCCTTACGAAGGGACCGAACAAGGTGAATCCGCTGATGGTTCCGCTGATGATTTCTAATATGGCTGCGGGTAATATTTCTATTCAGCTTGGGCTGAAGGGAAAATGTACGAATGTTGTTACGGCGTGTGCGTCTGGTACGCATTGTATCGGGGATGCGTTTCGTGCGATCCAGTATGGTGATGCTGATGTGATGGTTGCAGGTGGCACAGAGGCGGCAATCTGCCCGACGGGTATTGCGGGATTTACTTCTCTGACAGCACTGTCTACGACAAATGATCCTGAGCATGCTTCCCGCCCGTTTGACAAGGACAGAGATGGATTTGTTCTTGGCGAGGGTGCTGGTATTGTGGTTCTGGAGGAGCTGGAGCACGCAAAGGCAAGAGGCGCTCAGATCTACGCTGAGCTTGTGGGATATGGCGCAACTGCAGATGCTTATCATATTACTTCTCCGGCAGAGGACGGTGAAGGCGCCGGTATGGCTATGAAGCTGGCTATGCAGGAAGCAGGCGTGGAACCGGAACAGATCGATTATATCAATGCTCACGGAACAAGCACGCACCACAATGACCTTTTCGAGACAAAAGCAATTAAGGTAGCTCTTGGAGATGCTGCAAAAGATGTTGTGATCAACTCTACGAAGTCTATGATCGGACATCTGCTGGGCGCAGCCGGCGGCGTGGAGTTTGTTGTCTGCGTGAAGAGTATTATGGACGGATTTATCCATCAGACAATGGGAACCGAGAATGTGGATCCGGAGTGTGATCTGAACTATGCAGTGGGTGCTCCTGTTGAGAAGGATGTAAACTACGTGCTGACCAATTCTCTTGGATTCGGCGGACATAACGCAACACTGTTGGTTAAGAAATTTGAAGATTAGAGGTGCCCAGAATGAAAGTAGAACAGGTATTACAGCTCATCGAGGCAGTGTCAGCTTCCACGCTGACAGAATTCAAATACGAGGAAGGCGGCGTGAAGCTGTCTTTGAAGAAGACCGGAGATAAGATCGTACAGGTTCAGGGACCGGCTGTCCAGACAGTTGTTCCGGCGGCTCCGGCAGTGATGCCGGCTGCAGTCAGCACAGCAGCGGCAGCTCCTGCAGCAGCACAGGTTTCTGTTCAGGAGACAGCTGCATCTGCTGAAGAAAGCGCACCGGAGACAGCGGGCAATGTCGTGAAATCTCCTCTGGTGGGAACGTTCTATGCCGCACCGGCAGAGGACGCAGAGCCCTTCGTTAAAGTCGGCGACAGCGTGAAAGAAGGACAGGTACTGGCAATTGTTGAGGCAATGAAACTGATGAATGAGATCGAGAGCGATTACTCAGGAACAGTAAAAGAGATTCTTGTGGAGAACGGACAGGCAGTAGAGTTCGGCCAGCCGCTCTTTGTAATCAGCTAGTCCGAACATGCGCAACAAAACAGTCGGCTGTCACAGGCTTGCCTGTGAACAGCAGAATGGTTTGTTGCATATGGCGGCAGCCATACAGCGAGAAGGAGCCGCATAGCGGCGGAATCGAGCTGCATGTGAGGACGGAGAAGCAGGAACATGCGCAACAAAACGGTCAGCCATCACAGGCTTGCCTGTGAACAGCAGAATGGTTTGTTGCATATGGCGGCAGCCATACAGCGAGAAGAAGCCGCATAGCGGCGGAATCGAGCTGCATGTGAGGACGGAGAAGCAGGAACATGCGGCAGAAAGAAATAGAAGAGGT